>JAHHSG010000003.1 GCA_020025305.1 Oscillospiraceae bacterium | reverse complement strand
CTTCTGCCCACAATACTTGGCTGGAGACGGCCCGGGAAGATAGGTAGCGCCAACACTCCTCCTTAGCTCAATGGTAGAGCATTCGGCTGTTAACCGAAGGGTTGTTGGTTCGAGCCCAACAGGGGGAGCCAAGAACGGATGTGCCGCCGCCATATAGCGGCGGCATATTTCTTTAGCAGCCTAAGTGAGATCCGATAACAAGGGCCTTTAGCTCAGTTGGTTAGAGCAGACGGCTCATAACCGTCCGGTCCCGGGTTCGAGTCCCCGAAGGCCCACCATATAGGGGTATAGCTCAGCTGGTAGAGCAGCGGTCTCCAAAACCGCGTGTCGAGAGTTCGAATCTTTCTGCCCCTGCCATAGCACAGTAAAAGAGTCACAAGAGTGACTCTTTTATTTATGAAACGCTTTGTGAGTTTTCTTCATGCTCGCTGAGAAGATGATGCGTACTTTTGAAACGCAGGATGATGTACAAACAGAGCGTCTGACGCTACTTACAGCTTTATGGAGATAGTGTTCAGACTACCGAAGAAAATACTTGACAAAATGGTTTCACTATAGTATCATAACTAGGTCAGGTACGAGTGTTGTGTAAAAATGTCAAAATGGTTCGATTTTTCTATTGACAATCAGCTTCGTTTCTGATATGATTAGCAGGCTCGAGTTCGTTAAGATCTTTGAAGCTGTATGGCCAAGTAGTTCAGTTGGTTAGAACGCCAGCCTGTCACGCTGGAGGTCGAGGGTTCGAGCCCCTTCTTGGTCGCCAAATGCTGCTATAGCTCAGTCGGTAGAGCGCATCCTTGGTAAGGATGAGGTCTCCAGTTCAAATCTGGATAGCAGCTCCATGAAACACCCTGAAAGTTTTGCTTTCAGGGTGTTTTGCTGTGCATAAGCCCCAAAAAGCGGGGAAAAATGGGCATGGAAAAAACAGGGCAAAAAGAGGAATACAGCCTTTGCCCTACACCGTGACCCATACGGGCAAAGGATCAGAAAGTGCCGGAGAGAAGCGTTTTCGCTTTTCTCCGGCACGTTTCATCTTTGCTGTGGCACTTTGCTTTTACTACCAATGAGCCTTGCCGGAACGGAAAAGATACCCCGTAACAATCGCATGGGGGATCTTTTCCTTTATTGCTTATTATAAGGAGTCAAATTCTACAGAATCTCTTTTCTCTGACTTGCTGGTGCATGTTTTTACGATATCTTCTGCGGTAGGGTTCCTATTCCGAAGCTGCCGAAGCGCTTCCGGCTCACTGTCGTATGTTGACATTTACCCCGCCGCTCCTCATGGAACTTCCTGTAGAGGTTTTCCCCGGCTTTCCGATACGGTATGTTTGTGCGGTTTCCGTACCGCTCAAAGAAATCAAGGAAATCCTTGTTAGGGGTACTTTCATAATCGGCACCGTATTTGAAATGGCGGGAGCTATTATGTACGAAAAATATTATTTGCTTACGTTTGGGACAGCTGAAACACTCAATCCGCGGACATATCTTGCAAATAACATATTTTTGAGTATAATTAGAAGTGAAACAGGAGATAGCTACAGACCGAAAAACAGGATATTTTGAGATTTTTTTGAATCCAAAGTAGTGGTAATCGGTTTGCCATGTTTCATGTGGTATATTGTGCTGGCGGCAAGCCACACTTGCAGATTAATGCGTACTTCGTAACACCCTTTTTCTATAATGTGGTATAGAACAATGAGAGCACAAAATTCCCCTGCATATGGGGGCATTCTGCGGTTATTGAAAGGAGAGGGTAGAGGATGAAAAAGAATCAAAGATATCTTGTCAGTCTGATGGCTGTCATGGCTGCTCTTGCGCTGATGGTCAGCGGATGCGGCTCCGATAACGCAGAGAAAACTCCCTCCACGAAGGTCACAGAAACCACCGAGGGTACAAAGACCTCTGCTCAGAAAACCAACAAGGCAACGAAGCCTGCCACGGAACAGCAGGATGAGGACAAGTCTGCCACGAATGCTGATCACAGCAGCGATACTGCAAACAGCAGCTTCAGTGGCAGCTCCAGTGTCAACAGTAGCGCCAACAAGCCGAACAGCAGCGGTTCCAATACCAATTCCAGTTCCAGCAAGCCGTCTACAAGCAAGCCTGCACAGCAGAGCCACAGCAGTTCCAGCAGTAAGCCTGCCACGCCGCTCGCCAACAACAGTAGCAACAGCGGTTCCAGCAATGCAGGCAACAAGCCCAGCACCAACGCCGGTTCCAGCGCCAACAGTAAGCCAATGACAGGCAACAATGCTGCCTCAAGCCATCAGACAAAGCCTACGGCACCTGTTCACACCTGCCACTACACAACCATTGTCTCCAGCACTCCTGGTGATTGCAAGCATCAAGGTTCCGTCACAAAGCAATGCAGTTGTGGCAAAACCAAAACTGAAACCACAGAATATGGAAATCATAACTGGACAGACGACTACAAAGAAATCCAGCATGAGGCTGAGTACGAAGAGCGTCCCATCTACAAATGGATAGCAAAATATGTCTGTTTGAAATGTGGTGCTCAGTTTAATGATGTAGAAGAATGTGGCAACCATTGTACTGATGTTTGTGACAGTGCATACACAGTCAAAGAAATCCAAATTGAAAATGGCACTGAAACAGTCAAGGTCAAAGACGCTTGGACAGAAAACGTGAAAAACGGTCAGAAATGTACCATTTGTGGTGCTCATCAGTAAATTTAAGTTACAAAGATCCACTCCACGTTGATACGTGGAGTGGATAACTCTTTTACAAATGCCATCCCAACACAACACAACCCTAACAACACAATCTGCATGGGAGAAAAGACGGGAGAGCGTGTAAGGGTGTGAGAGCGGAAGCGTGGTATTGTTTTTATCGTTCCCAGTTTGCCGCTCTCTTATTGGGTAAGTCGTATCTTCGTTTTGCTTCCCCGCAGCTAAGATTCTCTGATCTTATAGTTACCACTACCATCTTTTTGAATTCCGGTGCGTATCGTTTGTTTGCTATTCCGTTGGACATAAAAAATCACCCCATTTGTCAGATCGCATATCCTGCTCGCTAACAAATGAGGGACGGTTCAAACTGAATGGGTGTGTTTTCTCAGCTTTTTTCTGAAAGCCGCGCACAGCGGCGCACAGGGGCCCACATGGACGCATGAGTCCGCTGCTGGCAGCCCCCACTTTACCATAAAAGCGCTGAAATCGCAAGATTTCAGCGCTTTTATATATCTCTTATGCATTTCACATAGGGACACACGTATTTTGAAAAATACGAGAAGATGCGTTTGTGCTGTCCCTCTGCGCAAGTTGGCACAGTGGTGCAGGGCGATTTTAATTGCTGGCCAGCCCATCCACCCGCAGTACTTCGCCGGTAATGTAGGAGGCTTCGTCAGACGCCAGAAATACAAAGGCGTTGGCAATCTCATCGGGCTGTCCCAATCGCCGCAGAGGGATTCTGCCGATCTTGGGTGCCATGATTTCCTTGGGCAGGGCGCGAATCATATCTGTTTCCGTGATGCCGGGTGCCACTGCGTTCACCCGAATTCCCTTGGGACCCAACTCCCGGGCCAGCGTGACGGTAAAGCCGTTGACTGCATATTTGGAGGTGGGATAAGCGATACCACCTCCTGTGCCGCCGAAACTGACCATAGAAGAAGTATTCAGGATCACGCCGCTTCCCTGAGGAAGCATGTATTCTGTGGCTGCTTTGGCAGCGGTGAAGACGCCCTTTACGTTCAGGGTCATGGCCTTGTCGAAGATTTCTTCCGTATAGTTTTCAAAGGCGGTGGCTTCGGATACGCCGGCGTTATTTACCAGGATGTCGATCCGACCATACATCTTAGCGACACCTTCAAAGGCCTCTCGGACGGAGGTAAGGCTGCCCAGATCCGGCCAGATACCGGACACACAAGCCTCTGGCAGTGTTTTCTGCAGTTTCGCCACCGCCTGCTCCGTGGTCTCCCGACGGCTGCCGGCGATAACAACTTTGGCACCTTCACGCAAAAATGCCTCTGCGGTGGCGTACCCGATCCCTCGGGTACCGCCGGTGATGATGGCAACTTTGTTGGATAGTCTCATACAAGAATCCTCCTGTTTGAATATCATTAAATCTGATGGTGCAGGAAATAGAGCCGGATAGCTCTTTTCCTTTGAAAATCTACTTTTTTCGGATACACCATAAAATGGAATAGCGGGCTGAGGAATAGCAGCAGAAGACGGACACAGGCCGCAGCCCGGGGATCTCTGCCGTTTACGAACAGTCCGCCAACCAGCGAAAAAAAGCCACACATGCCGCTGTTTTTCGCCGGCGCCTTGGGCAGAAGACGGTTCCGCTCTCTTATTAGAAGCCGTTCCATATTATATAGAGAATCAGCGGGGCAATCCACATCCTTGGGAATTGCCCCGCTGCTCGTCTAATGGTTATGCATCTTTAACCGCGGATGGGTTCCAGATCATCCAACGAAGAGGGATCACCGCACATTCTGGCGCCCTGCGTGGCAGGCAGTGCCAATGCGGCATACTGTGCCAGCAGGCCGGTGCGGACACGGGGAGGCGGGCACACCCACTTGGCACGGCGCTCAGCCAGAACCTCGTCGCTGACCTGCAACTCGATGGTGCCCTTGGGAATGCTGTAGGCGATGGTGTCGCCGCTCTCCACCAAACCGATGAGACCACCTTTGCAAGCCTCGGGAGAAACGTGGCCGATCACGCCGCCCACGGAACCGCCAGAGAAGCGGCCGTCGGTGATCAGAGAGACACTGCGATCCAGACCCAGTGCACGGATGCAGTGAGTGATGGTGAGCATCTCACGCATGCCGGGGCCAGCCACGGGGCCTTCGTAGCGGATGACCACGCAGTCGCCGGCCTGGACCTCGCCGCGCATCATGCTCTCATAGCAGTCGTGTTCGCTGTCATAAACCATGGCGCGGCCAGAGTGCTCCAGCATTTCGGGCAGCACGCCGCCAGTCTTGATGACGCAGCCTTCGGGAGCCAGATTACCATACAGGATTGCCAGGCCGCCCTCTTCCGTATAGGGGTTGTCAAAGGGATGGATGATGTCCGTATTGAGGACTTTGGCACCAGCCACCATCTCGCCCAGGGTGGGGCCGTACAGTGTCTTAACACTGCCGTCCACATAGCCGCTCTCAATGGCCTGGTTGATGACGGCACGCATACCGCCGGCACGGCCGAAGTCCAGAACGTTGTGGGGGCTGATGCTGGGATACAGCTTCACAATCTGGGGGGTGTTACGGCTGGCCCAAGCGAAGTCGTCCAGCGTAATTTTGTAGCCGGCTTCGGCGGCGATGGAGGGCAGGTGCAGCGTGGTATTGGTGGAGCAGCCCATCATCATGTCAATGCGCAGGCAGTTGATAAAGGACTGTTTGGAGACGATGTCACTGGGCTTCAAGTCCTCGTGAACCATTTCCACAATGCGCTTACCGGCGGCTTGGGCCAGCCAGGTGCGCTCGTTGTAGCAGTTGGGAATGGTGGAGTTGCCCAGCATACCAACGCCCAGAACCTCGGACATCATCTGCATGGAAACAGCAGTACCCATGCCGCAGTTGCATCCGGGGGTAGGACCGCAGGGGTTCTTCTTGGCAGCGTAGGTGCCAGTGACGCCGGCTGCCATCATGTTGGCGAAGTTCTCGCCGGTGTCATAGCCCTCCTCGGGGGGCAGGGACATACCGCCGGAGATGAAGATGGCGGGGATGTTCATGCGCATAATGGCCATGAGCATACCAGGGACGATCTTGTCGCAGCTGCCGATGCAGATGACACCGTCCAGACTGTGACACTCACAGAACGCTTCCACGGAGTTGGCGATGACGTCACGGCTGACCAGGGGATAGCGCATGCCGGGGGTGTTTTCGCAGATACCATCGCACAGAGCAATGGTGTTGGCCACGCAGGGGGTGCCGCCGCCCATCAGGATACCGTCCATCACGGCGCGCTCCACGGACTTCTGGTGAGCATGTCCAGTGAAGAAGTTCGTGTAGGAGTTGAGGACACCAATCAGGGGCTTATCAATCTGCTCCTCGCTCAAACCACCCGCAGAGATGAGGCTGCGGGACAGAAAGCGGTCGGAACCAGACTTCATTTTGTCACTTCTCATAGTGCATATACCTCCATCGTAATAAAAAAGTTTGACACAATTAAAAAATGGAATAACAAAGGGGGCACGGAGCTATACCTTGCCGAAGCAGGGCTCTTCTTCGTCCTCCATCGGCTGGACAAATTGGAGATTCGGCTGCAAAAAGGGATTGTCTGCCCGTTCAACGGAGAGCAGAGACGGCTCCAGATGGCCGGGAAGCAGCCGATAATCGCCGGGCAGCTCCCGCAATTTCTGCAGAGAAGCCACCATGTCATCCGCACTGCTACAGGGGAAATCGCACCGGCCGCTGTCCAAGTGAAAGAGTGTGTCGCCCGAAAACAGCATATCGCCGCACACATAGGACACACTGCCGGGAGTATGGCCCGGGCAAGCCAGAACACGGAAGGCCATCCCTGCCACCTCAATCACGTCACCCTCGTCCACAAAGTGCGTGTCCGGTGGGGGGCAAAAGCGCTGTGGACCGATGTTGACAATGGGGTCCAGATCCCGCTTGTTCACATAGACGGGGGCGGGACGCCGGTCTCGCAGGGGCCACATAGCAGCGAAATGATCGAAGTGAGTGTGCGTGAGCAGAATGGCACGCAGCTGCAAGTGATCTTCGTCCAATGCCCCAAGAATGGTATTTACCTCTGCGCCCGGATCTACCACGACGCAATCCAGCGTTTCCGTATTTGCTACCAGATAGCAGTTGGTTTTCATTGCACCGACTTTCAGTGTTTTCAGCAGCACGACAATCCTCCTAATCGTTTTGTTGACAGGTCAGGCAAAAGTTCTGACGCCGCCATAGCCGGAAAAACCAGCTATGGCGGTGCAGAGTAAAGAGACCTGTTTACTGCGCGTTCTTATCGAACATGAACCAGCTGGACTTGTTCTCGAAAGCGCCGCGCTCCAAGCTGCAATTGCGGCGGCGAATTTGAATGAGTTTGCAGATACCCACCACAGGAACACCCAGAGCAACCAGCGGGGTATTCATGTAAGACATGATGGTAAAGCCGGTATAGAAGATATTGGTAATGCCCAGCATAGATACCAAGCTGGAAATGGCGATAATCAGCAGGCTGATGACAATCATCTTCTTCTGATCGCTGCTGTTAATCTTCTTGACGAACTGGAAGTTCATGAAACGGCGTCCATAACCAGTGCACATGGCGTTGGCCGTAGAAAGTACAGCCAGCAAAACCACAACCACATAAATGGGCATCATCCAGGAAGTGGCACCCATGGTCTTCATGATGTACATCATGGGGACGGCTTCCTGCACGGACTGGGGCATAAAGGCCAGCATATTGAAGGTAACAATCACAATAAATACGCTGACGAACAAAAGGTTAAAGAGGCAGGTCTTTGTTACATCCTTGCGGGTCTGGATAGGCTCGAAGCAGGGCAGAACCGACAATGCCATACCGGCAGAAAGCATATACAGGCCGATGGCGCCGTTAAAGAATGTGGAGCCGTAGCTATCGTACATCACTCGATTGGCCACCATTTCGGATACGTTGGCACCATAGCCGCTCTTGATAATAAATGCGAAAATGGCAATCAACAGAATCAAAATACCGACGCCCATCACCGTGGAGATTTTGTTTAGAATGGCTGTGCCCCACATGACACTGACCATGACCAATATGGCAAAAACGCCAACCCACATCATGTATGCACCACCCACATACTCCTCCAATGTGCTTGCAAAGGTTGCGACACATCCGGCAAATGTAAGCGGCAGACCCAGAATCTGGATCACGTCAAAAATGCCTTTGAAGATGGGATGTCCATAGAAGCAGCCCATAAAGTTGGCATAGTCCCAAACGTTGTACAGTCTGGAAAATTCCAGAACGATCCAGGTTGTTGCAAAAATAATCAGCAGCACACCAATCATGGGCACAAACAGTCCGGCCCAGCCAAAACGAGCGCCATACTTACCTGCCAGCTGTCCGGTGGCCCAACCGCCGCCAAACCAACCGGTCATAAAAGTGAACGCAGCGCCAATCAGCGCGGAGGTTTTTGCTGCATTCTTCACGTTATTCATTGTGTTCCTCCCTAGAATTTATAATATTTTTTTCATTATGATAGATTGCTGGGGATTTCTCATTCTTTTACGATCAGGGCATCCACTACACAGACACCCTCACCTTCTTCATAGACATAGACGGGGTTAATGTCCATTTCCTTCAGGGTGTTTTTATTTTCTGCGGCATACTCGGAGACCTTGACCATCAGATCAGCCAGTGCCTCAATGTCGCAGGGAGCGCTGCCGCGGTAACCGGTGAGCAGCTTGTAGGATTTCAACTTCTGCAGATGCTCCAGCGCCTCTGCATGGCTAATGGGGCAGGGCACCAGGCTGGTGTCTTTGAACACTTCTACGAACACGCCGCCCAAGCCAACGAGAAGCATGGGGCCCAACTGGCGGTCATTCTTCACACCCAGAATAATCTCGCGGCCGGCCTTTGCCATTTGCTGCACCAGCACGCCGTCCAGCCGTGCCTGGGGATTAAATGCCCGGCAGTCCCGCAGAATGCCGTCAAAGGCTTCCTTTGCTTCCTCCAAGCTCTGGATGCGCAGGCGAACACCGCCCGCCTCCGTCTTATGGAGAATGTCAGGGGAGTTGATCTTCAGCACCAGAGGATAGCCGAACTCGGCGCAGGCCGCAGCCAGCTCGTCCTGGCTTCGGGCGATGCACTGCTTGGGAACCGGGATTCCTGCGTTGGCCAGCTCCACCTTGCTGTCATACTCGGTCAGGGGCTTGGCATTTTCGGGGAAGTGATCAGGCACAGCCCATTCCAAACGCTTGGTGCTGGGATCGTACTCTATGTAGCGCACCAGAGTGCCCATAAGCTTGTAGCCAATCTCGGCGGGGGGCAGGATGGGCACACCTGCCTGTTTTAGCTTCATGCGCCAGGTCAGATCCCGCTCCTGCTCGTACTGCGGCATCATGAACAGGGGAATGTCGGGATACTTCTCGCGGCAATTCAGCACCGGACAGCCCAAAAATGCATGCATATCATATCCGGCGACCACCTGATTTGCGGTGAAGTCGAAGGCGGCAATAATGCCGTCGATGTTCGGATCCGCAGCCAGCAGCTCGAATGTCCGGGAGAGCTTCTGCTGATCGCCCAGCAAACCGGCGGTCATGTCCAGCGGGTTCTTGGCGGTACCAAAGTCGGGCATCATCTCATTGATGGCATCCTTGGTGGACTGATCCAGATCCGGCAGGATCAGTCCGTATCGCTCCGCCAGGTCTGCGCTCATGGTAGCCTCACCGCCGGAGCGGCAGACGATGGCAAACCGGTTGCTCTTAGGAAGATTCCGACCCAATGTATCCAGCACATATTCCAAGCCGTAGTATTCTTCCACACCGTCAGGGGAGAGGACACCGTACTTATCAAACACCGCACGGAACATCTCATAGGAGCCTGCCAGATTTCCGGTATGGGAGGACGCGGAAATAGCGCCCTTCTTGCTGCGTCCGGATTTCAGCGTGACACAGGGAACCTTTTTGTCCACGCACTTCTTGAACAGGCGGTACACGGTTTCGGGCTTCTTGATGCCCTCCATGTACATGCACAGCACCTTGGCGGCATCGGAATCCACACAGTATTCCGCCATCTCTTCCTGAGAAACGATGCTGCCGTTGCCGCCGGAGACACCATAGGAAACGTTGACCCACGGCCGATCCAGGCCGCCCATGGTATACCCGCCGCTGTGTCCGAGAACGGCCGCACCGGTTTCGGGCTTGAACTGGTAGCTGCCGTTGCTGCCCCAAAGAGAGAGCTCGTCCACGTTATTGAAGATACCGCAGCAGTTGGGACCGACAATGTGGAGGTCGTACTTCCGGGCAATCTCCTCCATCTCGTGCTCCAGATTACTTCCGTTGCAGCGGTGATCCTCCGCAAAGCCGCTGGAGTACACAATGAAGTCCCGGGTGCCGCGTTCTGCCGCCTCCACCAGCAGAGCATTCACTGTGCTGGCGGGAGTGGCAATGAGAACCACGTCGGGGCACTCCGGCAGGGCGGTTACATCGGGGTAGGTCTGAATACCGAATAGCTCCGGCTTGCGCTGGTTGATGAAGTAGAATCTATATTTGTCTTTGCTCTGAATCATGCTTTGTGCCGCAAAGCAACCGAAACTGCCCGCTCGGTCGCTGGCACCAATCAGTGCAACACTTTGAGGTTTGAATAATTTATCCAACATGTGAGCCCATCTCCCTTAGAACTGGTCTGCATAGGTGTCCTGAATGACGTGGATCAGATCTGCAATGGTCTCATTTACAGGAGTGGGAACGCCCAGCTCCCGACCGTAACGTGCAACAGCTCCGTTGAGAGAATCGACCTCAGTGAGCTTCTTGTGCATCACGTCCTGAGCACCGGAGGGATAGCTTTCGCTGTGGGCGTTCAGCGCCATGGTGCGAGCCGTCAGAATATCCTCTGCTCGGATTTCCACACCCTTGGCGTGTGCCACGGCCACTACCTCGTCGACAATGCGCTCCACCAGTGCGTTGCCGTTGGCATGACGCAGCAGCTTCTGCATGGTAAGACGGGTAAGACCGCAGGTCATATTGCAGAAGCAGTTCACGCCCACCTTTGTCCAGATGATCTGATCGATGTCATCACTGTAATAGCTGGGGAAGTCGCTCTTTTCGAACGCTGCCAGCAGCTCGTCGTACAGGGGGGTCTTTTCGCCCTGCAGGCGGCGGAACAGGATGTTCCGATCAGAGTGCAGCATCTGAATATGACCGGGCTCCAGAATCTGACCGCCGCTGTAGAGAATGCCGTAGCCGATACGCTCTGCGGGGAAATACTCCAGCAGGGTATCCGTGGTACCCAAACCATTTTGCAGCGTGATCACAGTAGTGTGATCATCAAAAAGCTCCCGGTGTCCCTCAATGGCGGCTTTGGTAAAGGGATTCTTTGTCTGAACAAACACCACATCACAGGGGCCTACTTCCTTGGCATTGTCGCCGGCGCCATCGAAGAAAATGGGGTCAAAAATCTTGCCGTCAGCACCGTCATGCCATACCAGGCCGCGTTCGCGAATGGCATCCATATGAGCCTGGAAAGGATCAATCAGATATACTGTTTCACCGGCCAGCTTCAGATGACCACCCACATTGCAACCGGTGGCTCCTGCTCCGAGAATTGCAATTTTCATATTTTTTTACTCCTTTACAAGTGCGGCGCCCAAATCGTACGCCTTTCCATAAATTTCAGCTTGCTCATCGCTGCGTGCAGTCCGCTTCAGCATTTCCTTACGCAGATCTTCCATGGGAACAATCTTGGTATAGGCGCTCAAGAAGCCGCCGACCACCAGATTGAAACAGCGATCGTTTCCGGTGGACTCAGCCGTGCTGGTGAAGGGGGCACCCACCACCGTCACATCGTCAAAGGGAACAGAATCAATCAGATCCGAGTTGACGATAACCGTTCCGCCGGGCTTGCGCTTGTTGCCATAGTCCCGCAGGGATGCTTCATCCAGCAGCACCACAACGTCGTACTGCCGCTTCTCCGGAGCGCCTACGCGCTCGTCAGAGATAATCAGGCGTCCATAGGTGGCGCCTCCGCGGCGCTGCCCCTGATACCAGGGATACAGGCATACATTCATGCCGCAGTCGTCTACCACAGTTGCCAGAGCCTTGCACAGAACCTGGACGCCCTGACCACCGATACCAGAGATGAAAAACGTTTTTTCCATAATCCAGCCTCCTCACTCATCCTTAAAAATGCCCTGCTTAAAGATCGGGAACACATTTTGCTCCTGGTACTCCCGCACCTTGTCAAAGGGCACCTTGTATGTAGAGGGGCAGGCACTGAGCAGTTCCACGAACGTATAGCCATGGCCCTGCTGCTGCAGCTCGATGGCATGCTTGATATATTCCTTAGCCTTACGAATCTGAGCGGGGGTAGTCAGTGCGCCCCGTGCGGCAAAGCGGCAGCCGTCCATCTGGCTGACCAGCTCGGCCATATGAAGCGGATAGCCCTGATCCGCAGAATTTCGACCATAAGGGGTGGTGGCGGTCACCATGCCCAACGGCGTGGTGGGGGCCAGCTGACCACCGGTGCATCCGTAGTTCTGGTTGTTGACCATGATGGTGGTGAAGTTTTCGCCGCGGGCGGCTGCCTGCAGGGTATCACCCAGACCGATAGAGGCGCAGTCGCCATCACCCTGATAGGTCAATACCAGCTGGTTGGGCCGCATCCGCTTGAAGCCTGTGGCGACAGCACAGGCACGGCCGTGAAGCGCGGGGAACATGTCCAAATCAATATTCATGGTACCGGCTACATAGCAGCCAATGCCAAAGCAGATGGCCATGTTGTTAGTGATGTTCATTTCTTCTGCCAGTTCCACCAGAATTTTGGAAACAATACCGTGCTGACATCCGGCACAGTAGTAGGTAAGCATCGGGTGGAGCAGTTTGGATCTCTCATATACGATTTCTTCCATGTTTACACCTCCGTTACTTATTTCCGAAGTGATCGCGGAAAGCTTCCTCGATCTTGTCACAGTCTGCAATGACGCCGCCAGCGGTGGCACAGCTCTTTACGGGGATGGCATCGGGCACATATTCCCGTACATCGTGGTAGAACGCCACGGGAATGCACATCTCCACACTCATCACGCCCTTGATCTTGGCGGGATCCAGCTTGGTGAAATACTCTTCGGGGAAGGGATAGAGCATAACCGGGCGAATCATGCCCACCTTGTAGCCCTCAGCGCGCAGCTCTTTGACAGCGTCAATGCCGTAACGGGCGGGAGCACCGAAGGCGGTAATGATGTATTCTGCATCCTCGGTCATGAACTCCTCACAGATCATTTCCTTACGGCCGATCTCCTGGCACTTTTCGTCGATTTCCTGGAAATGGCGCATGTTGTAGATCTGCATGGTTTCAGGACCGTATTCGTTGGTAAACACATGGGGGCTGTCCTCCACGCGCAAAGAACCCGGAACAGGGCGGGTATCCCGGCCCGAAGGCGTATAAATCCGTTTATCATAGTGCTTGTCCGGGATCACTTTGCTAAAGTCCACGGGTTCAATCGTCTGAGCGGTGGTAGGCTCGGTCATGATGACCACAGGGGTTCTGTAGCGATCTGCGATGTCAAACCCAAGACCCACCAGTTCTGCCAGCTCCTGTACCGTGGAGGGGCTGAGCACGGGAACACGAAGGCCGCCGTCACCGAAGGACTTCGTCAGCATATTGTAATCGCTCTGGGATGCCTTGATGCCGGTCTGCGATGCGCCTTCACGGGTCACATCCACAATCAGCATGGGGAATCCGCCGTTAGCCGCTGCGGCAAAGGCCTCATACATGAGAGCAAGGCCAGTGCTGGAAGAGGCAACCATGGCGCGCTCACCGGCAATGGAAGCACCGATCACCATGTTGATAGCACCCAGCTCACTGTCGGCCTGCAGAAAAGTGCAGCCGCGCTTGGGCATGTGCTTTGCCAAATAATCTAAAATTTGTGTCTGCGGAGAGATGGGATAGCCTGCGAAGAATTTGCAGCCGCTGCGCATTGCAGCTTCGCCCATGGCATCGTTGCCCATCAGTACAATTTTGTTTTCGCTGCCCATTTCTAAACCTCCTTTACTTATACACTGTGATTGCGGAATCGGGACAGACGATCGCACAGGTCTTACAGGCCACGCACTTCGTTCCCTCGATCATTTCGGGACACCTGTTTCCGTATCCGCAACTGTTTCTCTGTTCTCCAAAATGGAGTACTTTTTGAGGACAGAAACTGATGCAGTATCCACATCCCTTACATACTCGTGTGTCTATCACAATTTTTCCCATAACAAAACCCCCTTTGTATTTTCCGTAAGTTTCCTTGACTTCTACGTGTGTTCTGCATAAAATGGCAATATGTGACTCTGCATAATTGCTGCGAAAGAACTATAACATTTCTTGTGTGGTGTTTCCGCAAAAAGACATTTTTTGCGCATGACTGTGCAAAAGCACGAAAATAAGCCGTTATTTTTTGTTATAATTATGCATTGCAACGCACATCCTAAGATACTTGTTTTTATAAAAAAACAAACTCCGATCCGAAAGGCAGCCATCATGAAACACAACGAGCTATTGTATGCATTCAAAAAAGAACAGGAACGCAACCCATTTGCATTCCTGTACAACACGATTGCCACTGTTTTGGGAAACGCGATTATTACCGAGCAGTACGCCCCAGGCAGTACCTTTAAGGACGGGGATCTGGCAAAAGTCCTGGATGTCAGCCGCACATCGGTCAGCCGGGCACTGTCTATTCTGGAAGAGAACGGACTCCTGAGCCGCGCGGACAAAAATGAGTACGCCGTCATTCCCCCTGATTACACCTTCGTCCGTGATATCATGACGTTCCGCAGCACACTGGAGCCCTCCATAGGATACGAGGCAACCAAGAATGCCACGCAGGAGAACATGGCTGAGCTGTGGCATATACTACAGCAGTTTAGGCGCATCCCCTGGGATGCCATGCCCACGCACAACTTGCTGATTGCGGCATTCCGTCTGGAGACAGGATTTTTGGACAAGCTCTGTAATATGTGCGCCAATCCGTATCTGTGCAACGCATATAAGACGAATCTCAACCAGATACACCGCTCCATCTACTTCATCAATCGCTACGCCTGCGCTGTTGACATCGACACGCCCGAAAGTCTGGTTCGTCACTTTACCTCCATTTTCTATGCGCTCAAATCAGAGAACGGGCGTATGGTTATGGAGGCCATCTTTTCCTACCTGAGGCGGGTGGATATCCGAAGAATCCATTTTGATGAAGCGACCAAGGATTTCATCCGGTAAAAAAGGGGGCGCACCCAAGGGGAATTGTGCGTATGATACCAGATTACGTCGAGACAGTCAGCCATCTTGTAACGCTGTAAATGTTCTGTCTGGTACCGCAAAATTAGGGGTGTGTAAAATATGCCCTGCTACGCAAAGAAAGGTGGCCAACAGAAAACTGGATGCCTTTCATACACAGAAATCTGCATAAAAGAACCCCGGCAGAAATTACCGAAGCAATCTCTGCCGGAGTTCCATTCACACCCGAGATTACCCCTGTGAAGGGGAAAACGTTGGGATAGTCTATTTATTGGTTTTTATTATATTGCCATATGGTCTATACAATCCATAATTTCTTCATAAGTCGGTTTGCGTCCCCATTGGTTTTCCAACATGTTAGAGACGTTCAAAACAGACTGCGGGTCTGCTTTCATCTGACTGCGTATTACGCTGTCAGACTTTTCTTTTTCTGCAGATGATATAGGAAATTCCTCCTGCTGCACAGTGCGTGCAGCAAGAATATTTTTGATAATTATAATATCTCTGATTAAGCAGAATACGGCAAGAATAATTAAAATGACAGACATTCCGTCTTCTGAAAGCCAAGAGGTTTTGGCAACAACTTCATCCATTTTAAAACAAAAGAAAAAAATGAGCCCAATTGTTCCCACAACCGCTATTATGTAGTTCCCGGAAAGATTTAATACAAGACCGAATAGGGAAGAGAACAAATAAGCAATGGAAGCCAGCAGAAATCCACCTGTTACAGTGTTGATGCCAAAAGTTCCATGACTGATGCCGTGATATAGAAAATAGACAAATACCCCAATAAATACAATTATTTTTAATGTTTTTGCTCCCAGTCTGTCCATGCTGAACCTCCAGATTATTTTATTTCCTTATCTATTGGCATAATTATAGCATATATCATTTTATACGACTACTACTAAATGCATTGGGATATATCATTTCACATACATCATATATACAAACGTGTAGTGGACAGAAACTTTGGTATATACTTGCAGCGTATGGAAGAAACTTTGCATGGATTCATAGAGGAGACAGAGCTGCCCTCAATAGCATAAAGAAAGTCATGCATCCCTTGCTCGCATGGGATCAATCGGTGGGCGAAAACTTTTTCGGTTAATCGGACTTGTGAAAAGGGCGGCTTGAGGTGCACCGAGGGGGGCGGATAAAAGAGATTTTTGCCCATTAGGTTGCGTGGCGCTGGGCATTGCAATGTACAACACGGTTATACTTATGTTAGAAATGAGGCATAAAATACAAAAGAAGCTGCCGCGAAGTCATTGTTGTGAGAGTTATGGAGGCGTTATTGCCCATAAAACGCCTGCCAGTGCGTACTTTAGGGAAGTAAAAACAGACGCTTGCTGCAGCTGTAAGTGACGGCATGTGATTTCGGGGGGCGGGAGGAAAACGATGCGATTTTTAAAAGAGAAGAGAATGATCCTGCTGATAATGATACCGATTCTTGTCGGTGTTATTTCCTTTTTTCCTGTGGCCAACTACGCCGCTTCCACAGAATTCCATAGAAACTCAATTGAGGCATTGGAAGAAAAAGAAAAGACAGTTCTTGAATTGACCACGGCGGCCACAGCAGCCTCGGCCCTGGTGACATTGTTGCCCGGAGATGTAGCCACGCCTATTGCAGATAAATTGGCAGATGTAAGTTCCGGCTTTTTGATTGTGTTGTGCGCACTTTATTTAGAGAAGTATCTATTAACGATTACGGGATATGCGGCCTTTAAAGTGTTGATCCCGATTGCGTGTGTGCTCTATGTGGTGCATGTCATCGTAGCTAAGGAGGCAGTAGCACGACTTGCGCGAAAGCTGCTTATATTTGCGCTGGCTATTTTCATTATTATCCCGTCCGGCATCAAAGTGTCTGATTTGATAGAAGATACATATCAAGCGTCCATTGAGACAACAATTGAAACGGCCAAAGATCTAACGGAGAATTTGGGCGGGCTTGCCGAACAGCCACCGGAAGACAGCGGAGAGAAAAATTGGTATCAGACATTCAAAGACTGGACAGTAAATATGGGAAGCACGGTGAAAACAACGCTTTCTGACTGGCTAGAAAGAGCGGAGACGGTTGTCAGTAACCTGTTTGAAGCATTGGCGGTGATGATCGTAACTTGCTGTATAATTCCCATTCTGGTGCTGATGGGGTTTGTATGGATATTAAAAATGGTGTTTTCCGTAGAACTCCCTGTTGCAGATGCGTGGAAGCGTAAAAAGAAAAAGACGCCTGACAGCCGAAGCGGTGCCGAGGAGGAAATGTGCCTGCGCTGATCCTTGACCCAACAGAAATAGGGAGCCCATGTGCCGATTAAAACGCAGCATCCTAGGGCACAGGCAGCACATAGAGAGAAAGAAGTGCGCCAACAGATATTGAACTGATTGAGAAAACGGGACCATAGTGCAGCACCCCCTGATGTAGGAGCATAGAACTACATCAGGGGGTATCGTTTTGGGGGAGGGTTTATTTATGACGTCCCAAGCGGATTGCTTCCAAGACAAATGCCGTCAGGTTGACTCCCCAGAGGAGCGTTACCAAAAAGAGGGGCAAAACGCCGAGATCCATCATCATACTCAGCAGGACCAGACCAACCCACAGCAGCGTGCAGGTGTAGTTGACAGCACGGAAGGCTTTGCAGGAGGCTTGCCCAATCTGGCGCTGCTCGTTCTCATCACAGCTGGCAAACCATGTTTTCTGAAACTTCATATCATAGACACTGCCCTGCTTCTCCGGGTTCATTTTCCGGGTTAGATCTACCACCTTTTGGCTTAGGAAAATCTGTCCTGCCGTGGAGAGAACAAAGGAGAGCAGAAATAATGGGAATCTGGGAGGGCTTAACAGGGGCTGCATTCCCGCGCCAAAGAAGAAAAAGTTTAGGACCGTGGAAAGATTCGTCAGCAGGACACACCAGCTGAGTCGTTCCTCCGCTTGGTCTAGAATGGTCTCCTTCTCTCCGTCCCAGCGATCAAACATGGTGCGGGATTTGCGGTAGATCCATAGGCCTGCGCCCAGCAGCAGTGCGCTGCTGACCCAAATGGACCACGGCATAATGGCGGAGAGAATGCCGGTACATCTGGCCTGGATGGTTTCCGGCAGAGCTGTACCGTCCATATAGCCCACAGCAAGACCGGCGAGGCCCCCCACCAGTGCACTTAGCAGCAATATGATCATAAATTTTGGAAGAGCTTTTCGGTTAGCGCTCTTTTCAGGCGTGGTCTTCATGTATGATGTCCTCCTTATATACAAATATATCCTCCACTGTCACGCCGCACAGCTTTGCCAGCTTTAGTGCTAACGTTACAGAGGGAGAGTAGTCTCCGCGCTCAATCTGACTAATGGTTTGCCGGGACACGCCGGCCAAGCGCCCCATCTCCTGCTGGTTGACGCCTAGCCGAGCGCGATGTTCCTTCAAGCGGTTTTCCAGCGGCATAAAACTCCTCCTTCCTATGATTGACTATTTTATTTGTCATTTTGACAACTATATTTGTCAATTAGAAGTATAGCATGGGAGGAAGCGGCTGTCAACAAAAATATACTGCAAAATGAAACGTAAAAAAAGGCGCTCGGACTCTGGAGTCCGAGTGCCTGAAAATGGGGACGGTTATCCACCGTGTCCTAAACATACTTTTTTGTGGGAGGGTGGGATTCTCTCCCCGCCTTTGCATTGTGCCGGGAGCCGCAGCACGGTTGGCATCCATGGCGTCTGATGCTGCCCCGGCTATCTGCCCCGGTGTGGGGATAGCGGGGAACGGTCGGCCCATAGGGAGATGCAAACACGACGCCGGGAGCCCCCTAATGGGCTGGTGCAACAATTACAAAAGAGCGCTGATGGATGCGGTGTCTCTGAAATCCTGCAAATACACCTCAGAGAGGCTTTTCAGCTCTGCTTGCTGGGTTTCTGAGGGGTCATACACGCCAATAATGGGAAATCCGACAGCAGCAGCGGCTTTGGCCGCATAAAAGGCATCCTCAAAAACATAGGTCTCCTCGATAGGAGTTCCCAGGGACGCTTGTGCGGCCCGATAAATGTGGGGTTCACTTTTACCGTGTCCCACGGCGTTAGACGTAAAAATTTCTGAAAAATAGGAACGGATCCCACAGCGTTCCAGGGAGGCATCGATCAGATATGTATCAATAGACGTGGCAATGCACATTTTTACACCGTGTTCCTGCAAGGTGCGGAGAAATGCCTCTACGCCGGGTTTGGCCTGGGTTTCGGTAAAGTAATATTGCTCGATCATCTGATTAATCCCGGTTAAAATCTCCTCGACGGAAAGAGTGATGCCGTACTCAGAGCGATAATAGCAGGCTGCTTCATAAAGACTGAAGCATTTGAATGTCTCTGTTAGATTTTCGTGGGGGATACAGCCCAGAGAACGCAAATAGTCTTCACCAACGGTTCCCCAGATGGACATGGAGTCCAGCAAGGTTCCGTCCACGTCAAAGATGGCGCCTCGGATCATCGCCGTATTATGCGGCTGGAAAGGGCAGCCAGTTCCTTGCATTCACTTTCGATATCCTCGGAACTGAAGATGGCGGAAATCAGCGCCACACCGTCTACGCCGCAGCCGGAGAGTTCTAAAATATTGGATTTGTTGATGCCGCCAATGGCCACCACGGGAATTTTTACCGTGCGGCAGATTTCCTGCACCACAGAGTGGGGCATGGTGCGTGCATCCTCTTTGGTAGAGGTGGAGAACATAGCACCCACGCCCAGATAGTCAGCACCGGCGGCCTCAGCTGCCAGAGCCTGCTCTACTGTCTGGGTAGAGACCCCGATAATCTTATCCTTGCCCAGCAGGGCACGCACGTTTCCGGCCTCCATATCCATCTGTCCCACATGGACACCGTCTGCATCACAACGAATGGCTACTTCTACATTGTCGTTGATGAGAAAGGGCACGTTGTATTTTCTGCACAGCGCTTTCATCTCCAGAGCTTCTGCCAGAAATTCTTCATCCCCCAGCTCCTTTTCCCGCAGCTGGATGCAGGTGGCACCACCTTTTAAGGCACATTCTACTTGTTCCATTAATGTCTGCTTGCCTACCCAGCATCTGTCGGTCACAGCGTACAGCAGCATCGTTTCTTTTGTGCAATTCATAGCGACACATCCTTACTTTATTTTATATTTGCTGCGGCACTGCAAAGGTTTGCCGCGGCAAATGATATACCGCATCACTGCTATAGATACCATAGCTGACTTTGCCACCCCCGGAGGAGATCCGCCAGTGGTCCGCATTTCACGTTAGATCCCTGCGGCACCTGCGGAAGTGGGCAGGGGCGCTTATTTGGCGCAGCTGTGGAGCAGTTCATGATTGCTGAGCGCATGGAGGGACAGAGAGTATGTACAGATGGAAAGACATACGTTTGTGGAGAGTGTCCTTTTATTTGCTCAGCTGGGGAATGACGTTACATTTCTTCAAAGACTCTACAATGACAGCAGAGAGAATAGCGCCTCCTGCAGTAGAGATCAGGAAGGGGACGATATAAACATAAAAAGCGATGTCTCCGGCGGATTTGCCCATGAAGAGGATGGCAACGGGATAGGCGCACAGACCGCCCAGCACAGAGCTGCCAAATACCTCGGCCAGGTAGGTCAGCCAGGTATTCTTGGTTTTCCAAAAGGCCAGACCACACAGCAGGGCGCCAAACATACTGCCGGGGAAAGCCAGCAGGGTACCGAGGCTCAAAAGATTTCGGATGAGACTGGCGCAAAAGGCCACTAACACGCCCCACCAAGGGCCGAGAGTAATGGCACAGAGAATGTTGACCATGTGTTGGACGGGAGCGCATTTGCTGCCAAATATAGGGAAGGACAAAAAGCTGCCTACCACGGCAATGGCGCAAAAAACGCCTGCCAGAGCCAATTTTTTCGTGTTTTGATTTTTCATCTTATTCAATCTCCTTTTGATATGAGAACGAAGCACACAGCGTTCTCAAAGAGTACAAGGGATTCTCCCCTTGCCTGAGAATTTCGGTCGAAGCTTACTGGCTTCCTCTCACGCCGGAACACGGCTTCCCATCGCTGTTATACAGGCACAAGGCGCTCCCCTTCTACCCGCCCCGCATCTGCGGGGAAGTGCTGTTCACATCCTTTCAAAAGAAATAAAAACGGAAGGCTCTCTCAGGCGCCTTCCGCATAACATCATTGCATATCCCTACGTTGGCATTACCCAAATCAGGTTATCGGTCTAAGGCTATACCTTACTCTCAGCCTGTACAACAAGCTCCCGTCACTATAAGATTTCTATTTATTTATACATCAACTGGAAGAAAAAGTCAAGTATGGATGAAAGATGCTGTGCCGTGGCGGAGAGAAAAGAAAAAAGTCCTTGCAACTTGTGTTGCAAGGACGTGGGGGCAAGGGGGAGGGTTATGGCTGCTTTTGAGACTGCTCCTTTGTGGGAGGAGCGGAAGAAGCTGCACCGTTCTCCTGCCCGGAGGCTTCCTGATCTCGGTGGACATAGGCGCTGGCCTCCAGAGGCATATGACGCTTACGCAGGCGCTGGTCTACTAAAAACTGGAGCAGAGCCTGCACACAGGCAAATACGGGGACGCCCAGGAACATACCGGTGACACCAAAGAAGCCGCCGCCCACCAGAATGGCCACAATGACCCAAAAGCTGGATATCCCTGTGGAGTCGCCCAAGATTTTGGGCCCGATGACATTGCCGTCCAGCTGCTGCAGCAGCAGTACGAAAATAGCAAAGTAGAGACACTTGAGCGGGTTGACAAGCAGGATCAGAAAGGCACTGGGAATAGCGCCCAAGAAAGGCCCAAAGAAAGGAATTACATTGGTGACACCCACGACCACGCTGATGAGGGGCGTATAGGGAATGCGCAGCACGGAGCAGCCGAAGAAGCAGAGAATGCCGATAATAAGGGAGTCGAGCAGCTTGCCGCGGACAAAGCCGCTGAAAATCTTGTTTGTGGTGCGGGCGCCGTGCATTATGAGGCGGGCGTCCTTTTCACAGAACACGCTGTAGAGTATCTTGCAGCAGCGGGCCATGCTTTTTTCTTTGGTGGCCATCAAATAAACGGAGATGATAATGCCGATGATCAGATTTTTGGCAAAGACCAATACACCCCACAGTCCGCTCCAAATGCCGTCGGTGAGGGAGGCCACCAGAGCCTGAAGGCGGGGCAGCAATTCTTGGGACAGGAACGTCTGGGAGTTCGTATGGAACACATCCAGAATCCGCAGTACCTGCTGCGACAGTTCCGGGTTATTTTCCAGCAGGGAGGTGATCCAGTTGTAAGCGGTGTTATAGTAATTTTCCGTGTTGCTGATGAGGGTATAAATGCTGTCTGCCAGCTGAGGGATCAAGACGCTCATCAGCAGATAGAGCATGAAGATCACCACAGACCACGTCAGGAAGATACTTGCTGCACGCAGCCAAGGGCTGTTGGGGGAGATGACGTGGCCTTGCTGCGGCTTGCGCCTTTCAGCCAACCTTAAAATCAGGGTTTCAAACCAATTGATGATGGGGGAGAGCAGATATGCCAGCGCTAGGCCGTACAACACCGGTGAGAGAATCCTGGTGAGCTGCGAAAAGAAATTCCAGAGGGTGCTTTTCATAAATAGCGCATCAAAGAACACCAGAATGGCGCAGACTGTCAGAAAAACAGTCAGTCCCCATTTCCAGTAAGATGCCTTGTCCCGCATACTCTATTCCTCCTGTGCGTTTTTTTCTATCATATCGAAAAATACATCCGTTTGCAAGAGCAAACCAACGGATATTGCAATCGGCAGATCCATATATTATAATGCTTATTCAAGAAGAAAAGCGAGGGAATCGTTTTTAAGAATAAGAGGTCTACAGCATGAGGAAACTGCTTTTTATTGTCAATCCCAGGGCGGGAAAAACAAAATCATCTGTCCCGCTTTTCGATGCCTGTGTCCATTTCTCCAACGCCGGCTATCTGCTGCGCATCCGCTTGACGGAGGGGACGGGGGATGCGACCCGAATTGCGGCGGAGGAGGGCGGAGACTACGATCTGGTGGTCTGCGCCGGTGGTGACGGCACTTTCAATGAGACGGTGTCTGGCTTGATGCAGCTGGAGGAGCGGCCGCCGATTGGCTATTTGCCCAATGGCAGCACCAATGATTTTGCCGCCAGCTTGCATTTGCCCCTCAGCCCTGCCTTTGGCGCACGGAAGATGATGGAAGAGGGAAAGTGCCGGCCGTTGGATCTGGGAACGCACAATGGCCGCTATTTTGCCTATGTGGCCTCTTTTGGCGCCTTTACCCGTTCCTCCTATTCGGCTCCGCAAGCCGCCAAGAATATGCTGGGGCATCTGGCCTATATTTTGGAGGGAGTAAAGGATTTGGATTCCCTGCGCCCGTATCGCTGCCGTGTGGAAGCCGATGGGGAGGAATTTAGCGGTGAGTTTATCTTCGGCGCTGTGTGCAATTCCACTTCGCTGGGGGGACTTGTGAAGCTGGATCCCAACTTGGTACAGATGGATGACGGACGCTTTGAGCTGCTGCTGCTGCGGATGCCGAAAACACCGGGAGATCTGCAGAATCTGCTGCTGGCGCTGACACGGATGCAGTATGATTCCCCCAGCGTCATTTTCCGTCATGTGTCGGAGGTGACACTGACCACCACGGAGAATATTCCCTGGTCGCTGGACGGTGAGTTCGCGCCAAGTGCGCCGCGGGTGGAGATCCGTAATCTGCCGGGGGCGCTGCAGATGTTGATGTAAGATAAAAAGCAGGGTTGTCCCTGCATGGCACAACAAAAGGTGAAAGAGCCGAGGTTTCCTCCTCGGCTCTTTCTATGGTAAAGAGTGTGTGTTATAGAATTAAAGGATCAAAAGAAGAATTCTTTGATCTGACCGCCAATGACCAACAGCATCAGCAAAGGAGTGATGACGGAGATGCAGACCTTGAAATAGCCGTAGATTTTCATCTTCTGGCCGGAGGCCTCCACTTCGTCCCGCACCACATGGGGCTTGAGCTCATAGGCAATCATGAGGCACATGAGCAGGGCACCCAGCGGCATCATCAGTCCCTCGGAGAGCATATCCAGGAAGTTCAGCCAGCAGTCGCTGAAGGGGGCGGTGACGGTCCAAACACCGTTCACCATCGTCTTACCGGGAACCCACAGGCCGTTGCTGCCCAGACCATCCAGGCACACCAGCACCATTAAAACGGACACGGCTAAGGCGGCGATCAGAGAGTAGGCTTTGCGTTTGTTGCCCTTGCCCTTGGAAGCGGCCGTATCGGTGAAATGGGTCACGATCACTTCCAACAGAGAGATGGAGGAGGTGATGGCAGCCAGCACCACTAAGGCATAGAAGATGATGCCGAAGATACCACCCAGAGGTCCCATGTTGTCAAATACGTTTTGCAGTGTGACGAACAACAGGGAAGGACCACCCTTGGAACCATCGGGATCCAGTGCAAAGGCGGCGGGAAGAACAGCCAAACCGGCCATCAGAGCTACGATCGTATCAAAAATCACGATCGTCAGTGCATTTTTGGTGATGCTGTCTTCTTTTTTCAGATACGAACCATACGTAATCATAATGCCCATTCCCAGCGACAGGGAGAAAAACATCTGCCCGCCGGCAGTTGCCAGCACGCCAAAGAAGTTTTCCTTCAAGGGAGCGAAGTTAGGCACGAACATAAACTTCAGACCTTCCGCCGCACCGGGCAGGGTGCAGGAGCGGATGATGATGATCAGGAGCATGACAGCCAGTGCCGGCATACCCACGGTGCAGAATCGCTCGATGCCTCCGCGGATGCCGCCCATGACGATCAGCACGCTCAAGAGCAGGAAGATCACGCCGTAAATGACGCTTTCGGTCTGATTGGTCATAAAGGTGGAGAAAACTTCTCCGCCGGAAAGACCGTTGGTGCCCCAGGAGGCATTGATAAGATTGCCGAAGTTCAGTACCACGTACTTCAGACAGTAACCGCCCAAGGTGCAGTAGAATGACAAAATGAGAAAAGGAGACAGCGTAGCCATCCAGCCCAGCCACTTAAACTTGCGGCTGAGAATCTGGTAGGTTTCGATAGCGCCTTTCCCGGTTTTGCGGCCGATGGCCAACTCACCGACCATCACCACATAGCCACACAAAACGGCCAGGATGAGATAAATCAGTAAAAAAGCAAAACCGCCGTTGCTGCCCATCTTATTGGGAAAACCCCAGATGTTGCCCAGTCCCACGGCAGAGCCGATAGCGGCCATCAAAAAACCAAACGTACTTTTAAACCCTTTTCTTTCACTCACGTCACTTCTCTCCTTTTCAACAAACTCACAAAATGTTTATCGTAAAGAAACCAATATCCGCCGGAAAGGAAAAATGATTGCACAATGCAGCGGAGTAAGGGCTGCTTTTCGGAAAAACATGTATACAGTATATAGGAAGAGGGGGCCAACTGCAATTATGAGTAAATCCAAAAAATAACACAATGATGCACATATTAATTGATGATATATATAATATAAAACGATATATAAATAATGCGATTAATTTAGGACGTTGCGAAGTATAACTAATTTTCTCTGGGAGCAGAAAAGATTTCTTTATAAGAATTATTTTCCTAAAAAGAAAAGATGGGTGAGGCGGACAGCGGAACAGGAAAGTCTTGACATCATGAACCTATTTGCTATAATATGAAAATGGTTTTCAATTTTAATTTGGAGGCATTGTATGTCTGTATCCTATATTACCCGACAGCAGCGAGCGGTGCTTGCCTGCATCGAGAGCTGCGCCCATGGCTGCGCTACCGCTGCAGAATTGGCGCAGAGGCTGCATGGTCAGGGGGAGGCCATCGGGCTGACCACCGTATATCGACAGCTGGAAAAGCTGGAAAAGCAGGGAATGGTACACAAGATTGTCACCGACGAAGGGGCGCAGTATCAGTTCTGCGACTGCCGCCAGCGGGGGCATGACTGCTTTTTGATGAAGTGTGAGCGCTGCGGCAAAGTAGAGCACATGGATTGTGACCACTTGGCACCCCTGTATGCGCATATGTATGAGGCACACCATTTTCAAATTAACCCCCAGCGCACTCTTTTTTATGGGCTGTGTCAGACCTGCGCCGAAGGGACAGAGGAGCAGAAGAAATGAGACGGAAGATTTTTTGCTTGCTGCTCTCGGCACTGCTGATATTGGGCTGTGGCTGCGCGGCCAAGCCAGCGGAGAAAGAGACAGACGGGCGGCTGCGCGTGGTGTGTTCCCTGTTTCCCTACTATGACTTTGCCCGTGCCATCGGGGGAGAGTATGTGGATGTACAGCTTTTGGTGCCTGCCGGACGGGAGACCCACAGCTTTGAGCCGACTCCCCTGGATGTGATCAAAGTATCCCGTGCCGATGTGCTGATTTATAATGGCGGCCATGGTGAATACTGGGTGTCAGAGATTCTGGACTCGGCGGGGGAAGAGATTCCGGTTGTAGCGTGCATGATGGATCATACGCAGGCGCTGGAGGAGGAGATCGTAGAGGGCATGGAGGAGGAGCGTCACCACGATCATGACGAGGAACATGACCCTGATCACGGGGATGCGATGGAGTACGACCATGCCCATGCAGCGGATGAGCATCGGGACAATATTGAGTACGATGAGCATATTTGGACGTCTCCCGTGGGCAGCAAGGAGCTGTGCCGTACGATTTGCAGTGCGCTGAGTGAGGCGGATCCTGCCCATAAAGCGGACTATGAGGCCAACCTTGAAGCATATCTGCAGGAGCTGGATGCGCTGGATGAGGCGTTTGGGCAGGTTGTGGCGGCGGGGGAGCGGAAGCTGCTGATTTTCGGGGATCGCTTTCCCATGCTCTATTTTTGCAAGACCTATGATTTAGAGTATCGGGCAGCTTTCCATGGCTGCGCCGGGGATACGGAGCCGTCGCTGGAGACGCTGAAATATCTGATTGATAAGGTAAATGACGAGCAGATTCCTGTGGTCTATACGATTGAATTGAGTAGTCAAAAGATTGCCGATGCCATTGCTGAGACTACAGGGGCGCGGGTGGAGACGCTCCACTCCTGCCAAAGTGTCTCCAGACAGGAATTTGACCGTGGGGAGACATATCTCAGTTTGATGTGGCGCAATGTGGACGCTTTGAAGGAGGGCCTTTCCTGAGATGGAAGAAAAAACACTGATCGCGTGTGAGGACGCGACACTGGGCTATGAAGGACGGCCTGTCTGGGAGCACCTGACCTTCTCTGTCCGCAGCGGCGATTATCTGTGTATCGTAGGGGAGAACGGCTCCGGAAAATCTACGCTGCTCAAGAGCTTGCTGGGGTTGTTGAAACCCCTCAGCGGTAAGGTGGTGCTGGATGATTCCCTGCGCTGCGGCGCTATTGGCTATCTTCCTCAGCAGACCCGGGCGCAGAAAGATTTCCCGGCGACTGTCAGTGAGGTGGTGCTCTCCGGCTTTTTAAGCGCACGGCGTGGACGATTCTTCTATACCCGTCAGGAAAAAGCGCAGGCACTGATGCATATGGGTAAGTTGGGAATTCTGGAGATAAAGGATTGCTGCTACCGGGAATTGTCCGGCGGCCAGCAGCAGCGTGTGCTGCTGGCACGTGCCTTGTGCGCCGCCGGAGAACTGCTGATCTTAGATGAGCCGGTGACGGGGCTTGACCCCTCGGCGGCGCAGGACTTATATAGAACGTTGGAATACCTCAATAAAAAAGAGGGCATCGCGATTGTTATGGTTACCCACGATATACAAAATGCGCTGCGCTATGCAGGCACCATCCTCCATGCAGGGCAGAAGCAGTGGTTTTGCGGTTCCACAGAGGCATATCTGGCTTCGCCCTACGGCAAGCGGTTTGGAGGTGATCGGGCATGAGCTTACTGTTGGAAATGCTGACCTATCCCTTTATTGTCCGGGCCTTTGTGGTGGGGATTCTGGTATCCTTGTGTGCGGCACTCTTGGGCGTGCCGCTGGTGCTGAAACGATATTCCATGATTGGCGACGGCTTGAGCCACGTGTCCTTCGGTGCACTGAGTGTAGCTTTGGCCTGTGGATGGGCACCGCTGCCGGTATCCATACCGGTGGTCATTGTGGCGGCACTTTTGCTGCTGCGGATGACGGAGCGCAGCCGCATCGGGGCGGATGCCGCCATCGCCGTGGCCTCGGCCTCGGCGCTGGCTATCGGTGTTACCGTTACCAGTTTGACCACGGGCATGACTACGGATGTGGACAGCTATATGTTCGGCAGCATTTTGGCTATGAACCGCCATGATGTGGTGCTCAGTGTGGTGCTCAGCGCAGCAGTGCTGCTTCTTTTTGTGGTGTGCTACCACAAACTCTTTGCCATCACCTTTGATGAGAGCTTTTCACGAGCCACCGGTGTGAAGGTGGGTTGGTACAATACGCTGCTGGCGGTTTTGACGGCGCTGACCATTGTGCTGGGAATGCGGATGATGGGTGCCATGCTGATCTCCTCTCTTGTGATCTTTCCGGCGCTTACTGCCATGCGAATATTCAAGCGCTTCCGCTCGGTGGTGCTGTGCGCCGGTATTTTAAGCGTGCTGTGTTTCTGTGTGGGGCTGACCGGATCATACCTCATCGGTACGCCTGTAGGTGCCACGGTGGTGCTGATCAATCTGGCCGCATTTTTGCTTGCCTGTCTCCTGCGGCGTCTATGTGGGGGCAAAAGTGCGTAAAAGAGGCATCGCAGATGGCCTACCACGTCTGTTTTTTAGAAAAAGAAGCAAAATCGACGGGATTTTCCCGGAAAAAACCTTGCAATGATGGGACGATTGTGGTAAACTGACCCATAGTAAGGTGAGTTGATGTGAGAGTGGACTTGAAAAGTCCGCTCTTTTTCTTGGGCAAATTTCGATCCTTAAAATGTTTGAAATGTGAGGCTTGATATGAAAAAGGTGACCGATCTTGTGGCAGAATTGGCTGCCCCGGCCGTAGAGCGGCAGGGCTGTGAGCTGTGGGACGTGGAGTACGTCCGGGAAGCAGGCCAATGGTATCTGCGGCTCTATCTGGATAAAGAGGGAGGCGTTGACATTCTCGACTGTGAGGCTGTCAGTCGTGAGGTCAGCGATTTGCTGGATGAAGCCGATCCTATTGAGGCAAGCTATATCTTTGAGGTGTCCTCCGCCGGTGCGGAGCGGGCTTTGAAGCGGCCCGGTGATTTTGAACGCTTCATGGGCAGTCCTGTGCTTGTCAAGACATACAAGAACCGGGACGGACGCAAGGAGTTTGCCGGTACGCTGGTGGGATATGAGAACGGCGATGTGCTGCTGGAGATGGGCACACAGACGCTTCGCTTTGCAAAAGCGGAGGTGGCGTTGGTACGCCTGCGGGTAGTATTTTAAGAGATAGAACAAGGCTTTGAATAGAGAATAGGAGAATCGGATATGAAATGTGAAGAAATCTTTGCGGCGCTTGCCATGCTGGAAAAAGAGCGCGGCATCCCTCAGAACTTCATGATGGGGAAGATCATTCAGGCGTTGACCACCGCCTATAAGCGCGATCACGAGGGCGTGGAAAACGTGATTGTGGATGTGGACGAAGAGCACCACGACTTAAAGATGTTTGTACAGAAGGAAATCGTGGAAGAAGTGGAGTTCCCCGGCACCCAAATTTCTTTGGCGGAGGCGAAGGCTTTGTCTGCCAAGAATGAGGTGGGCGGCGTTGTAAATCTGCCGGTTGAGAATGTGGAGTTCGGCCGCATTGCCGCAGGCAACGGCAAGCAGGTGATCATTCAGGGACTGCGCGAGGCAGAGCACGGCATGGTCTATGATGAGTTCAACTCAAAGCAGCATGAGATTCTGACCGGTACTGTCACCCGCATCGATCCCCGCTATGGAAACGTGCATCTGCGTATCGTCGGCCCCAGTGGGGAGTCTACGGAGGCCGTGCTGCCTGTCAATGAGCAGGTGGCGGGAGAGAAACTGGTGGAGGGTCAGCTGGTCAAGGTCTATCTGGTGGAAGTCCGCCGCAGCACCCGCGGCCCGCAGGTAGTGATTTCCCGTACCCACCCCGGACTTGTCAAGCGCCTCTTTGAGCTGGAAGTACCGGAGATTTTCGACGGCACGGTGGAAATCCGCAGCATCTCCCGTGAGCCTGGCAACCGTACGAAGATGGCGGTTTGGTCGGCCGACGAGAATGTAGATCCCATCGGCGCCTGCGTCGGCCCCCGTGGCCAGCGTGTCAACGCTGTTGTGGAGGAACTGCAGGGCGAGAAAATCGATATTATCAAGTACAGCGAGGATCCGGCAGAGTTTATCGCCGCTGCGCTGGCACCCGCCGATGTGGTGGAGGTGCAGCTTGCTGACGAAGGAAAGGCCTGCCGTGTGGTGGTGCCGGACGATCAGCTGAGTCTGGCTATCGGCAAGGAGGGGCAGAACGCCCGTCTGGCCGCCCGCCTTACCGGCTATAAGATCGATATTAAGCCTGCCTCCTATCAGGAGTAAGGTAGAAAGATGAGGTGTCGGATATGCCTAAGGTGAAAAAGATCCCCCAGCGCCAGTGTGTGGGCTGCCGCACCATGCGGGATAAGAGGGAACTGATTCGAGTGGTCAAGTCCCCGGAGGGGGAAATTGTATTGGATGCCACGGGGAAGAAGGCGGGGCGTGGTGCCTATGTGTGCCCGGAAGTGCAGTGTCTCCAAAAGGCGCGCAAGGCGCGTGCGCTGGAGCGGGCCCTGGATGTCGCCATTCCCGGTGAGGTATATGATGCGCTGGAAGCGCAGATAGAAAAGGCATGATGGAACATATATTATCAATGATGGGCCTTGCCAAGAAGGCAGGCATGGTGGCCATCGGGGAAGAACCGGTGGGGGCTTGCGCCAGAGCTAAGCACGCCCGCGTGATCCTGCTGGCACAGGATGCCGGTGCCAGTACAGTCCGCCGTGCAGTCTCCTTTGCTGCATCCGGCGCCTGCCTGTGTCTCACCGTTGCGGTGGATAAGGATCAGCTGGGGCGTGCCTTGGGCCGCACCAGCTGCGCAATGGCTGCCATTACGGATATCGGCTTTGCCGAGGCCATTGTGAAGAAACTGGCGGCATTGGACCCGGAGCACTACAGCGCCGCTGCCGGACAGCTGGAAACCAAAGCCAAGCGGGCGGCGCAGCGGCGGCAGGAGAAGCTGCGGCATGAGAAAAATCTGCACAGTGGAAAAAAGAAGAAAAAAGAAGCCGAAGCAGCACCTGTGGCTGCGGAGAAAAAAACAGGAGAGAAATCTCCCGCGCAATCCCATTCCCGCCAGCGGCGCCCGTTAGGCAAGCGCCGCCCTCGGACAGAAACGGCCCGCTTTGCGGGCAGCCGGCCGGTGAAGAAGGGAAAGGGCTCTGTAAAAAAGAAGAAGTAAGGAATTTCAGACGGTGAGGTACAGCCCTGCCGTATCATAAGATGGAGGTGGCTTTATTTGGGTAGCGTAGTCAACAAATATAGAGTGCATGAGGTGGCGAAGGATTTTGACCTGCCCACCAAGCAGATCGTGGAAATTTTGACCAAGTACGCCGAGACTCCCAAAAACCATATGCAGGTGCTGGATGACCGGGAACTGTCCTTGATTTTTGAGTATCTGACCCAGCATCATCAGGTGTCCGGAATTCAGGAGATCTTCGCTGAGGGCATGAAGCCCGCAGAGAAGAAGCCGGAGAGAACGGACAGCGCGAACGCCGACAAGCAGTCCGGCTCCCGCAGCGAGCATCAGCCTGCACAGCATCAATCGGCACAGCATCAGCAAAACAATCAGCCCAAGCAGCACCAGCAGAGCAATCAGCCGGAGCGCAAGCCGATGTCCCGTGTGCCGGAGACCCGTGTGGTGGATACCCGCAAGGCCACCAACGTGAATCTGGATAAGTACGATGAAAAGCTGCAGGAGATGGCAGACAGCCGCACCGGCGGCGGTCATCGCCGGGACCATAACCAAGGCGGGAAGGAGAAGTTCCGCAATAAGAGACGCAACGTCCCCCAGAGCAACAAGAGCAAACAGGAGGAGGCCGATCGTATGCGTCGGCTGCGCCTGGAGATGATTAAAAAGACCCCTGTCACCGTGGAAATCGGCGATGAGATTTCTGTGGGTGAGTTGGCCAGCCGCATGAAGAAAACCGGCGCTGAGGTGGTTAAGTGCCTGATGAAGAACGGCATTATGGCCTCTTTGAGTCAGGTGATTGATTTCGATACGGCTGCCATTATTGCCGAGGAAATGGGCTGCAAAGTAGAGCGTGAGGTGGTCGTCACCATTGAGGAGAAGCTGATCGACGACCATCAGGATGCCGAAGAGGAGCTGGAGCCCCGGGCACCTGTGGTGGTGGTCATGGGCCACGTTGACCACGGTAAGACCAGCCTCTTGGACTATATCCGCAACGCTCATGTCACCAGCGGCGAGGCCGGTGGTATTACCCAGCATATCGGCGCTTATCAGGTAAAGGTGAAGGGCAAGCCGGTCACCTTCCTGGATACCCCCGGCCACGAGGCATTTACCTCTATGCGTGCCCGCGGCGCCATGGTCACGGATATTGCTATTTTGGTGGTGGCTGCCGACGACGGCATTATGCCCCAGACCATTGAGTCCATCAACCATGCCAAGGCTGCTGAGATCCCCATCATTGTGGCCATCAACAAGATGGATAAGCCCACCGCCAACCCCGATCGTATCAAGCAGCAGCTCACCGAGCACGGTATTGTCTGCGAGGAGTGGGGCGGTGAGACCATCGTCTGCCCCATTTCCGCCAAGACCGGTATGGGCGTAGAGAATCTGCTGGAGATGCTGACCCTGACCGCTGAGGTGAGTGAGTTGAAAGCCAACCCCAACCGCGCGGCACAGGGTACGGTGATCGAGGCACGGCTGGATAAGGGCCGCGGCCCCGTGGCCACCCTCCTTGTGCAGAACGGCACGCTGCATCAGGGCGACATCATTATTGCCGGTACCTCCGTGGGCCGTGTTCGTGCCATGGTCAGCGATCAGGGACAGAAAATTAATACGGCCGGCCCCTCTGTTCCCGTGGAGATCACCGGCTTGAGCGAAGCGCCTACCGCCGGTGCGGTCTTTAACGCCGTTGCCGATGAAAAGCTGGCACGTGAGCTGGCAGAGCAGCGCAAGGAAGAGGAAAAGGCTCGTGCTAATGCACCTGTGACCAAAGTTTCGCTGGAGGATCTGTTCAGCCAGATCCAAGCCGGCGAGATGAAGAATCTGAATCTGATTGTCAAGGCCGACGTACAGGGCTCCGTGGAGGCTGTGAAGAACTCTTTGGAGAAGCTGAGCAACGAAGAGGTGCGCGTCCGTGTCATTCACGGCGGCGTCGGTGCCATCAACGAGTCCGACGTGATGCTGGCCTCTACTTCTCAGGCCATCATCGTGGGCTTCAACGTCCGTCCCGATACGGCAGCCCGCGACAGCGCCGCCCGTGCCAACGTGGATATGCGTATGTATCGCGTGATTTACGATGCCATCAACGAGATTGAGGCCGCCATGAAGGGTATGTTGGCGCCCAAGTTCCGTGAGGTTCTGCTGGGCCATGCGGAGGTGCGCCAGACCTACAAGGTCTCCGGTGTGGGCACCGTGGCAGGCTGCTACGTGCAGGACGGCAAGCTGCAGCGTAAGGACTGCCAGATCCGTCTGGTGCGTGACGGTATTGTCATTCATGAGGGTATGCTGGCCTCTTTGCAGCGCTTTAAGGATTCGGTGAAGGAAGTTGCCTCCGGCTACGAGTGCGGCTTAAGTATCGAGAAGTTCAACGATATCAAAGACGGCGATATCATTGAAGCCTTTACCATGGAAGAAGTTCAACAGTAACCATTGCACACCGGGGCGGGCGAGTACGCCCGTCCCGGTGTTTGTTTTACGGATATTTTATCCCGGAAAGGAGCAATCAAAGATGGCATCTAACCGTATCGGCCGTATCAACGATGAAATACGACGGGAGCTCTCCGAGCTTCTGCGTACCGTCAAAGATCCCCGCGTCTCTGAGTCCATGCTGACCATCACCCATGTGGATACCACCACCGACCTGCGCTATGCGCGGGTTTATATTACGGCCATGGAGCGCACCGGCGAAAAGGAACTCATGCGCGGGCTCAAGTCCGCCTCCGGCTATCTGCGCCGGGAGTTGGGACAGCGGCTGAATCTGCGCTATACCCCGGAACTGCAATTCATGGCGGATGACTCTATTGCCCATGGGGCTCATATTCTGGATGTGCTGAGCCATGTCAAGCCGCCCAATCCCGAAAACGAGCATATCGTGCTGGATGATGAGCAGTGAGAGGAGAGCACATGATTGACACAAAGAGAGCCGCAGCGCTGCTGTGTGCCATGAACCGAATCTTGCTCTTGACTCATGTGCGCCCTGATGGGGATACCATCGGCAGCGCCGCGGCTTTGTGTCTGGGTCTGCGGGCCATGGGCAAGGAGGCCTACCTCCTCTATAACCCGGAAATCACAGAGACCTACTTGCCCTATGCCGCTCCCTGCTGGGCACCGGAGGGATACCAGCCGGACCATGTGATCAGTATTGATGTGGCTGTGGCAGATCTGCTGCCGGAGAATGCTTCGGCCTATGCAGATTGCGTTGCGTTGGCGGTGGATCATCATCCTTCGCACGGTTACTTCGCCCGGGAGACCTGCCTCAATGCCGAGGCAGCCGCCTGCGGCGAGATTGTCTATGAGATCCTGACGGAAATGACGGAGATCACCCCGGCCATTGCGCTGCCGCTCTATGTGGCTATCGCCACGGACTGCGGCTGCTTTGTCTACAGCAATACTTCTGCCAAAACCCACCGCATCGCCGCGGCTCTCATGGAGACGGGCATTGATGTAAGTGCGGTCAATCAGCAGCTTTTTCGCACCAAGAGCAAGGTGCGCCTTAAAATGGAGGCGCAGATGGTAGCACAGATGGAGCTTTTTGATCACGACCGAGTGGTCATTATGAAGATCCCCCTGGCACTGCGTCAGGAGATGCACGCCACAGAGACAGACATTGAAGAACTGAGTTCTTTAGCCCCCCAGGTGGAGGGCGTCGACTGTGGTATTACGCTGCGTGAGCTGTGCCCCGGCAAGGTGAAGATTTCCGTGCGCTCCGGCGCGCGGGTCAACGCCAGCGAGGTCTGCCGCCAGCTGGGCGGCGGTGGTCATAAGGCCGCAGCCGGCGCCACGGTAGAGGGAAGCCTGGATGAGGTGAAAAGCGCCGTGCTCCGCGCTGTGGAGACGGTGGTTTCGCAATAAGGAGCATATATGGCCAACGGAATCATCATTATGGACAAGCCTGCAGGCTGGACCAGCATGGACGTGTGTGCCAAGCTGCGGGGCATATTGAAAACGAAGAAGGTGGGGCATGCCGGGACATTGGATCCCATGGCCACCGGGGTGCTGCCGGTTTTTGTGGGGCAGGCCACCCGGGCTGTCAGCTTTGCCGAAAACGGACGGAAAGAGTATGTGGCGTCCCTCCGGCTGGGCCTTGTGACCAATACGCAGGACACCTCCGGTGAGGTGCTGGAAGAGCGGGCGGTGCATGTTACCGCGGAGGAAGTGGCTGCGGTCCTGTCCCGGTTTACCGGGGAGCAGCAGCAGATTCCACCCATGTTCTCTGCCATCAAGGTGGGGGGCAAAAAACTCTATGAGCTGGCCCGGAAGGGGCAGGAAGTGGAGCGCAAAAGCCGCCCGGTCACCATCTATGAGCTGGAGCTTTTGAACCGAGACGAGGCGGGGGATTACCAGCTGCGCATCCTGTGCTCCAAGGGAACCTATGTGCGGACACTGTGCCACGATATCGGCCAGGCTTTGGGCTGCGGGGGCTGTATGAGCGCTTTGCGGCGGACTATGGCGGCCGGTTTTACGCTGGAGGACAGCGTGACGCTGGAAACGGTGCAGGCAGAGGGGGAGCGCCTTCTTCGTCCGGTGGACAGCCTTTTTTCCGACAGCCCTGCCTATCAGATTCGCCATGAGAGGGTGGAAAAGCTGTGCCGCAACGGCAATTCCTTCACGGTGCTTGAACCGTTGGCGGACGGCATCTATCGGGTCTATGGAATGGATGGCTCCTTTTTGTGTTTGAGCCGTCTGCAGAGCGGTGTGATGACCGCCCTCAAAAACTTTTTCGGAGCGTGAGAGAATTGAAACAACCAACTGTCATTGCACTGGGCTTTTTTGACGGCGTGCACCGGGGGCATGGGGCGCTGCTGCGTTGCGCCGCCCAGCGGGCGCAGGAATTGCATGCCCGCAGTGCTGTTTTTACCTTTGATCGGCCTCCCAAAGAGGTGGTCACCGGCAAGCCGGTTTACCTCATTAATTCCACAGAGGATCGCCGGGAGCTTATGGAGCGAATCTACGGGATTGATGAGGTGATTTTTGCCCCATTTGATGACAAGATGATGCACTGTTCGTGGCAAGATTTCATCACGGAACTTTTGGTGAGAGATAACGGCGCTGTCCATCTCGTGGCGGGGCACGACCACCGTTTTGGCTATAAAAATCAGGGGACGCCGGAATTGCTGGCTGCAAAATGCCGGGAGCTGGGCATCGGCTGCGACATTATCCCAAAGGTAGAGCAAGACGGCATTACTGTCAGCTCTACCTATATCCGTACACTGGTGGAAGCAGGAGAGATGGAGCGGGCCGCAGAATTTTTGGGCCACCGTCACTGCTTGAGCCATACGGTCTGCCACGGGCAGCATTTCGGGCGCACTATCGGCATTCCCACGGTAAATCTGACGGTGCCGCCGAATGTTTTGGTACCGGCGTACGGTGTGTACATCACCCGTGTCTTTTTGCCGGATGGAAGCAGCTGTGCCGGTGTCACCAACGTGGGCGTCCGCCCGACGGTCAGCGACAGCGGTGATGTGACAGTGGAGACTTTTTTGCTGGACTTCGACGGGGATCTCTACGGAAAGAAGCTGCGCTTGGAGTTTTATCGCCGTCTGCGGGGCGAGATCCGCTTTGCCACGGCACAGGAACTGAAAGAACAGATTCACCGGGATATTGAGGCGGCCTGCGCCTATTTTTCGGAAAATTAAAGGAGATGCGCGGATGTTGAAAAATCCGCGCATCTCCTTTTTTGCACATCTTTTTTGGAAAAACGCATGGATGCTGCCTATGGGGGCAGCAGGGCTGTTGTTTTGACGGCGATCATAGAGGGAAATCACAGGTTCATGGGAAGAATCTGTGATTTTTTTATGTTCTTCTATTTCCCGACTGCTTTTTCTGCAAACTAAGGGTACAATGGCGGCAAAAGGAGGGCTTGTCCATGAAACGTCCATCGCATTTTCCGCCGCCCAAGAAAGCGTTCGGGTGGTTGGGATTATTGCTGCTGTCCTTTCTGTTGACCGCCGCACGGCTTGGCGGCAGCTATGCGCCCTTCTCGCTGGCACTGACAACTGCCGCCGGGGCAGGTTTTCCGGCACTTTTCTGCCTGCTGGGAAATGCGGCCGGGGCATGGCTTTTTTTGGACTTCCAGCCGGGCCTGCGGCATCTGGCGGCTGCGGCACTGATTGTATCGGGGAGTCTTTGCTTTTTTGATACGAAGTATTATCGCCACCCCTTGTTCCGCCCTGCGCTCAGTGGGGTACTGACGGCACTGGTACAGGCAATCTATCTGTATCGCCGCCCCCTCTTTCATACAGCGTCATTTCTGCTGGCGTTAGCGCTGCAGGGGATGCTGAGCGTCTTTCTTATTGAGAAGTGGCCGGAGCTGGGGCAATTATGGAGCCGCGGCAGCGGTGCAAAAAAGGAAAAGCGTGGGGATTTACAGCGGGAGATGGGGGTGCTGCTTGGTTTTGCGCTGGCTCTTTCTGTCATGGGCATCACCGCAAAAAATGATTTTTCGCTGGGACGTGCTGTGCTGGGGGCTATGCTGCTTTTTTGCGTGACCGAACTGACACCCGCCCAAGGGGCTGTGCTGGGATTTTGCGCGGGACTGGCCGCAGATATGGCAAGCGTTCATCCCCAGCCCATCTATACTGTGCTCTGCACCGGGGGCTGTGGGCTGGCAGCCGTGTTTCCACAGCAGCGTGTGCTGTCCGCACTGGGGTTCGGCTTGAGTGCGGCGCTGACACCTATTCTCTTCGGAGCGGATATGCCGCTGGCCTATCTCTGGGAGGCACTCTTGGGTATGACTCTACATATAGTGCTTCCCAGAAGGGCGGCGGGGCGGCGGGCATCAACACCGCCCAAGGCAGAGAAAACGGAACGGGAAAAGAATCGCTGGGAGAAGTCGGCGGCCGCCTTCCGGGATCTTTACGACAGTTTCTTTCGCGGCACAGAGCCTGTACCCCCGGAAAACCCCTCCGTCATCTTTGATCGTGCTGCCGAACAGGTGTGCCGCAACTGCGTTCTCAGCAGTTATTGCTGGCATGAAAACTACAACGCCACTTATAACGCCTTCAATGATGCCTGCCCTAAGATGCTGCAGCAGGGGGAGGCCAAGGCGGAGGATTTTCCTGCGTATTTTCCCTCCCGCTGTGTTCATTTTTCCTCTTTCCTTCTGGCTGTCAACGGAGAATTACGGGCCTTTTTGCAGCGCCAGCAGTATCGCAGACGCTTGCAGGAGACACGGAGCTTTGCACGTCAGCAATATGCGCAGATGGGAGAGATGCTCTCTGGCGCGGCCTCTGCGGATGCAGTGGAAGCCATGGCCTGCCAGCCGTTAGGCTATCGCATCGGATCTGCACTGCGGCCTAAGGACGGTGAAGAGGTATGCGGCGATCAGCTGGATGTTTTTGAGGTGGGGGGAATACTTTACCTGCTCCTCTCCGACGGGATGGGCAGTGGAGCGGGGGCACACCGGGAAGCTGCCATGACGGTGCGGCTATTAAAGCAGTTTTTGGAGGCCGGTATTGACCCGGCCCCGGCGCTCAAAACTTTAAATGCCGCCTTGGCACTGCGGGGAGAGGACGGCGGTGGCTTTACCACGGTGGATCTCTTGGAATTACAGCGCTGCAATGGCAATGCTGTCCTTTATAAATATGGTGCAGCACCTTCTTATCTGAAGTATTTTGGTACCGTCAGCCGCTTTACCGCCGCCAGTTTACCGGCCGGACTCCAGCAGGGAGATCGCCCGCCGGAGCAGACGCGGCTGTCCCTGCGCGGCGGCAGCTATTTTGTCATGGTCAGCGACGGGATTGTCGATGAAAATAACGATGAATGGCTATTAAACCTGCTGGCCGGCTGGAACGGCGGCGACGCTGCGGAGCTGACACGGCTGATTTTGTCGGAATCCCGCAGCCGCAAGGGATTAAGCGATGACTGTGCGGTACTGGTAGTACAGCTTCCGTCACCGGGCAGTGTGGGGAAGACAGAGGTTTGATTTTCTTTGCAGGCGTATAACTTCTCTGTGCCGGGGAAATACTGATGATATCAAACGGCAGGAGGAGGGTATATTTCTTGGTTAGAGGCATTTCCCGGCGGGTTATCGTGGTGGATTCGCCCGATCCCCACATCTTTGAACAGGCAATATTTATCATTCGTAATGACGCAGTTTCGGACGAAAGCGGCGTGCCATCAGAGCAGATCGTAGAGCAGGCAGTACGCATCGCCAAGAATTATGCCCATACACACGGCGTATCACCGCACAGGAAAATTTCCCTGCCGCCTTGGCTGGCAGCCATTCTGGGCGGCGCTGCCATCGGCCTTATGTGGCTGTTGGTGTATCTGATCTGAGGGGTTATATTTTCTCTTCTCACGTTGGGGAGGCGGACGGCACAGAGCTGTTCGCCTCCCTCTTTTTTCGTTGTTCTGCAGTAGATGATGTGGTATAATATCCCCGAATGTAGAGATTTTCGGAGGATTTTCCATGAAAATAGGCAATGTCACTCTTTCCAGCCGTCTGGCGCTGGCACCTATGGCCGGTGTCACAGATCTGGCCTTTCGTCAAATCTGCGCCGAACAGGGCGCTGGGATGACCACCACGGAGATGGTCAGCTCGAAGGCGTTATGTTATCAAGACCGCAAGAGCCGCGGCCTTTTGAAACTCTTTGACGGTGAGCATCCCGCCTCTGTTCAGATTTTTGGGAGCGATCCGGTATGCATGGCGGAGGCTTCCTGTATAGCGGCAGAAATCTCCGGAGCGGACTTTATGGATATCAACATGGGCTGTCCTGTGGGCAAGGTGGTGTCCAACGGCGACGGCAGTGCTTTAATGAAGGATGTGGACAAGGCTGCCCGCGTGGCCGAGGCGGTGGTGAAGGCCTGCCCCGTGCCGGTCACCGTCAAGATGCGCCGCGGCTGGGACAAGGGGAGCATCAATGCCTTGGAGCTGAGCCGGGCACTGGAGCAGGTGGGGGTGGCGGCGGTGGCCATCCACGGACGCACCCGTGCCCAGATGTATTCCGGTGCCGCCGACTGGACCACCATCCGGGAGGTGAAAGAGGCGCTGCACATCCCTGTAATTGCCAACGGGGATGTATTTTCTGCGCAGGATGCCGTGGCGCTGCTCCACGCCACCGGCGCGGACATGGTGATGATCGGCCGGGGCTGCTTCGGAAATCCATGGCTCTTTGCACAGGCCAAGGCGGCGCTGGAAGGAAAAGAAATTCCAGACCTGCCGCCGCTCCATGAGCGGTGCGACACCGCTGTGCGCCAGATTGAACTGGCGGTGGAGGACAAGGGGGAGCACATCGCCATTTTGGAGGCGCGGCGCCACTATGCGTGGTATCTCAAGGGTGTGGCTCACGCCAATTATTATAAAGAGCAGATTGTCCGTATGAATACGCTGGAGGATGTGTACCGTGTGACAGAGGGGATTAAGAGGGATCTGAAATGATGGATGAACGGACCATCGTAGAGCAGGCTAAAAAGGGAGATCCGGCGGCTTTCGAGGAACTGGTGAGGCGCTATCAAAATAGCGTCTATCGATTGGCGCTGCGGATGTGCGGCAATGCCCATGATGCCGAAGAGGTGGCTCAGGAGGCTTTTTTGGCGGCGTGGCGCGGATTGCCCTCTTTTCGGGGCGAGAGTAAGTTCTCCTCGTGGCTCTATCAGCTCACCTCCAATGCGGCGGTAGATTTTCTGCGCCGTGAAAAACGCCACCGCAACACCACGCCGGTGGAGGAGCAGTCGGAACTGGCGGCGGAGGGGACCCCTCAAGAGGATGCAGAGGCCGGGGAAGTGCGGGAAAGCCTGCACAAGGCCCTGCTGTGTCTCACACCGGAGCACCGCCAGATTTTATTGCTGCGCCAGATGGAACAGCTGAGCTATGAGGAGATTGGGAAGATGCTCCGATTGGAGAGCGGCACGGTAAAATCCCGGCTGAACCGGGCCAAAAAACAGCTGCGGCAAATTTTCTTACAGCAGGGGAACGTTTTTGACGCTTCTTCCGTCAAACGATATGGAGAGGAGGGAAATCGCTGATGTGTGATTTTGACCGAATTGAATCGTTGCTTGACAACACGCTGCCGGAGGAAGAACGCAGCGAATTGCGCCGCCATATGGAAACCTGTCCTGCCTGCCGCCATTGGTATCAGGCATTGGAGGAGCTGCGCAGGCCGGTGGCGGCGCCCTCAGGATTTAGAGAGCGTGTTATGTCCGAGGTACGTGCAACGCCGCAGAGCAGGAGAAAGAGCCCGCACCGCTGGATGCCCGTGGCTGTGGCTGCGGCCTGCCTTGTGCTGGTGGCAGGCATTGGCGTAGGGGCAGCAAAGCGCTCCGATGCGCCCCCGGCAGGCACTATGGCCCGGGAAATCCAAGAGTCTTACAGCGGCAGCGATGCGACGGCCTCCTACCGCTGTCAGAGTGCCGATGGTACGGTGGTGAGCGATACCTTGACAGAGGAGCAGACGGAGGCAGTACGCTCCTGGCTGGCAGAGCAGGTGCGCGCGGCAGACAAAACAGATGCGGAGGGCACTCCGCTCTATACCCTTACAGGGGAAGAAGCGGCGGCACTGAACAGAGCTGTGCCTGGTCTTGCCCTCCCGGAGACAGAGCTATGGCTGTACCTGCCCAATTGATGGATCTGCAGAAAAACAAGGGCGGAACGAAGTTCGTTCGGCCTTGTTTGCAGAAAATAAGGACTTCTCCTTTCTTTTTGCCGGAAACTGCGGTAGAAAGCGCTGGAAAAACCGGAGAGATAAAAAAACGGAGGATTTCCTCCGTTTTTTCTTCTTTTTTTAAGAAAAAATCGAAATACGGCTTGACTTTTATTGAAAATCTTATATAATAATAAGGCTTGCATTTTGTGAGCAAATCCTTGCTCTCATTCGAGAAATGAGGGCCAAATGTCCAAAAGGAGGTGCAAAAGTATGGCTAAAATTTCTGCCAACTATGAGGTCGTTTACATCATCGACCCTGCACAGGGTGAGGAGGCTATTGCTGCTACCGTAGCAAAGTTCCAGACTCTGGCTGAGCAGAACGGTTCCAACGTGGTCGTTGACGAGTGGGGCAAGCGCAAGCTGGCTTACGCAATCGACTACAAGACCGAGGGTTACTATGTGCTGATGAGCTTCACCAGCGGCCCCGAGTTCCCCAAGGAGCTGGATCGTATCCTGGGTATTACCGAGGGCATCATGCGTTCTATGATCGTCTGCAAGGGCGAGTAAGGGAGGCGCGCAATGCTGAACAAAATTTTCATCATGGGTCGTTTGACGCGTGATCCTGAGCTGCGCCGCACACAAAGTGGCACCGCCGTGACCAGTTTTTCTTTGGCCGTGGATCGGGATTTTAAGTCCCAGTCCGGGGAGAAGGAAACGGATTTCATTGATGTGGTGGCTTGGCGCAGCACAGCAGAATTCGTGTCTAAGTACTTCACCAAGGGCCGTATGGCCGTTGTGGAAGGCCGTCTGCAGATCCGTGACTGGAAAGACAAGGACGGCAACAACCGCAGAAGTGCGGAAGTGGTTGCCGACAACATCTATTTCGGCGACTCCAAGCGAGATGGCATGTCCGGCGGCTACGACAGTGCCCCGGCTTACGGAGCTCCCAGCGGGGGCTATAGTGCGCCCTCCGGCGGTTATTCCGCTCCTGTGGGCGGCCCGTCCGCATTTGCCGAGATTGATGAGGAGGACGGCGACCTGCCGTTCTGAGTTGTGCGTGAAGCACATTGTAATTTTTGATTAAAGGAGGAACCTTCCATGGCTATGGATCGCGAAAACAGAGCCCCCCGCGGCGGTAACCGCAAGCGGAGAAAGGTTTGCCAGTTCTGCGTAGATAAGTGCGAGTATATCGATTACAAGGACGCCGCTAAGCTGCGTCGCTTTATTTCCGAGCGCTCCAAGATTCTGCCCCGCAGAACCACTGGTACCTGCGCTATGCATCAGCGTCAGCTGACCGAGGCCATCAAGCGCGCCCGTCAGATTGCTCTGCTGCCTTTCGTGACTGAGTAAGTTACGAACCAAATGCGTATTAAAAAGACACGGCGTACGCCGTGTCTTTTTTCTTTACCGAGGAGCAGCGATGACGCTGTAAGAAAGCGTGCACCGGAGTTTGTATAAGCGTATGGGATGATAAGAGTGGTACACAGCTGCATCCAGTGGTTGGGGATAACTTACGCCCGTAGCGGTGAATTGCCCCATGAGAAATATGTACTTATCGAATACAAATAGAAATATTTTGAAATAAAAATACAAATAGTGTTCAAGTTATCCGCTTTTCCACGAAAAAATGGGGACATACAAAATCGTATGTCCCCATTTTTTATTGTTCCAGAGTGCTCAAAAAGACAGCGCGCATATCGCATGCCACCGGTACACCTAATTTTTCCAAGGTTCCCTGAAGGGCGGCCAGCGTGTCGGCGACCTTCTCCGGGTAGGCGTTCTCACCCATGTGACCGATACGCACCACCTTTCCGGCCAGCACATCGAAGCAGCCGGAAATCATAATGCCGTAGTTGTTCTCCATGCCGTGGAGCAGCTGGGCATCGGTGATCCCCTGGGGCACTTCCAGCACCGTGACGGTATTGGACCAGCCGGAGTCCAGATAGAGCTTGATCCCGCCGGCGGTCAGTGCCTTGCGGCAGGCCGCGGCGATGACCCGATGCCTCTCATAGACCGTGGTATCTGCCAGATAATTCTCCAGTGCTACCCGCAGACCGTTGATGTCGCTGATGGGCATGGTGTAGGGGAAGAAGAAATCCTCGTAGTAGTTCTTGAAAGCCAAAATATTGGCGTAGAAAGAGGCGATGGGTGTTTTGCGCTGTTCCATCACCTGAAAGGCACGGTCACTGACCCAAAGCATGGTCAATCCCGGAGGCGCAGACAGTGCTTTTTGAGAACCACCGCAGAGAATGTCAATCTTACTGCGGGAGAGATCCAGTGGCTCACCGAACATACCGGCTACGGAGTCTGCCACAGTCAAAATCCCGTAGCGATCCAAAAGGCAGCTGATCGCCTCTACATCATTCAATACACCGCTGGGGGTGTCACAGTGTACCACGGTGGCGTACTTGAAATCGTGATCTTTTTCCAGATAGGCCTCCAGCGCAGCCAAGTCCACAGGGTTGTGGTAATCGGTGGTATAGAGCACCGGCTGGCCTTGATAGATTTTTACGAAATCGCCGAATCCACGGCCAAAAATGCCGTTATCAATGACCAGAACCCGGTCACCCGGTTCGGTCAGAGAAGCGCACGCGGCCTCCAGACCCAGAATTCCCTCGCCGCCCAGAATGAGCGCGCGGTTTTCCGTGTGCATTGCTTTCGACAGGAGCGCACAGGTCTCCTTGTAGAAGTCAAAAAACGCCTTGTCCAGATCGGGATTGGTGCACATCTGGCTGCGGGCCATTCTCACATTTTCACGGACCTGCGTAGGTCCGGCTGTCATGATCTGATACATATCAACGCTCTCCTTTATCCTGCGATTTTCCAATGCGATACTTTACAATTCGGCGCAGCTGAGGCACCAGAATCAGTGCTACCACAGCGGCCACGCCTACTTGGATGAAATTGCCGGGGATGGAACCAAAGGGAGCAATCCAGTTGTGGAAGAGGATGACCTCTGCAAAATAGTAGCCCACAATCTTGATCATAAGTGCCGCTATCACGCAGAGAATGTCGTTGGCAAACATCACACGGAACGGCTGACGCTCCGAGATCCAACCGATAGCAAAACCCATGGCGCCCACAATTAAAAAGGTAAAAGGCGCCCAGGCTGTCCAGCCACTCATAAGATCAAAAAGCCCCATGCCAAAGGCACCTGCCAGAAAGCCGATCTTTTTGCCAAACAGCATGGCGGCAACGAACAGAGGGACATTGCCCAAATGGATCAATCCACCGCTTCCCATGAAGGGAAGGCGGATATTCAGCAGCCATGTAGCTGCATAGGTCAAGGCGATGAACAGAGCGCTCAGCGCCAGCTCTTGTGCTCTTCCACGCTGGGTAGTTGCAGTTTTCATCAGGTACGCCTCCCATAGTTATTCTTGCTATTAGAGTAGTGCAGATCTGGGTCTATGAAAATAATCAGTTTTATTATTTTTTATATACCCAGTTCGACGATGAGGGATTGGCAAACGCAAGAAGAGAGGCGCTTATAAAGGGCCCAGGGGAGGAGTGCAAATACATAGGCCAGATAAGGAAGTAATGTAGAAAGCACGGAAACCTTTTGCCCGACAATCCGAGGCGACGCAAAATAAAGAATTCCGAGGAAGGTTTCCGTAGAAACTTCCTTATGGGGCGTAACCATTTGGGCTTCTCCCTTGGGTTGCTCCCCCTTGGGGGTGATTTTAGGCACATATAGAATACGGATAGAAATATTTCTACTAAAAACTACAAAATGTATTTATAATCGACGTGTTTTTAGCAGCTGCAGTGCTCTCCAGGAATTGCCAGATCATCGCCGTCCACCCACTCCTGTACATCTACCACCTCAAACTCGGAGGGTGTCCGGCGGATCACTACCCGGGTGAGACCGGCGTTGATGACCATGCGGCGGCACATGGCGCAGGAGGTGGCATCCCCCAGCAACTCGCCGGTCTGGGCGTTTCGGCCCACCAGATAGATGGTGCCGCCCACCATATCGCGGCGACTGGCGGAAATGATGGCATTGGCCTCAGCGTGGACACTGCGGCACAGCTCGTAACGCTCGCCCCGTGGGACCTTCAATGCCTCACGGGTGCAAAAGCCCATATCCACACAGTTTTTCCGACCGCGGGGAGCGCCATTGTAGCCGGTGGAGATGATTTCATCATTTTTCACAATGATGGCCCCGTAGATCCGACGCAGGCAGGTAGCCCGCTCCATAACGGTTTCGGCGATATCCAGATAATAGTTTTCCTTGCTGATCCGATGCATAGGCGCCTCCTAATAATATTTGTTGCACATATTATAGTATATCTAAGAAAAGATGCAACTGTTTTTTTCCGAAAGATGACACAAAAGGGGACACGCCTCTGTTCCACTTTCACAGAGGCAGCTTGGGATGTGCGGGAAACCCCGGCAGGATTGCTTCGGCCATTTCTGCCGTTTTTTTTATGCAGGCTCCTGTGCGCTGGTACTTTGTTCTCCATGGCAGAGATCATCTTATACAATAAAAGTATATGGATCTTCCTCTCCATACGCAAGTTATGGATGAAATGTTATATTGCGGCTTAGTTCTGAAACGGTGCAGGTGTCTCCGCAAAATGGGAAAATAATCAGAAGAGAAATGTTGCGTTTTGCACAATGAAGTGATATGATGATGAAAATATATATGCATATTCACTGAATAAATTTGACTTATCATCTTTGATATAGTAAAACCACGATTTTTGATTGGTGTATCACCAAATATTGTCCGTTTGTTGTCCCTAATTTATGTAATGATACTGACAGCTCCACAAGACGAAAGGGGGATCATTATGGAACCTTCTCCTTACTTGGCTCATATTTCAGCCACAGGACAGACACAAACCGTTTTTGAACATTTATGTGGAACAGCCTCCTTGGCCAAAGACTTTGCCCGACCATTTGGCGGCGAGGAACAGGCGGAACTGGCCGGCTTGGCTCACGATATTGGGAAATATTCTCAGGGCTTTCAAAAACGGCTGAAAGGCGCACCTATACAGGTGGATCACTCTACTGCGGGAGCAGCGGAGTGCTGGCGGCGCAGGCAGCTTTTCGCCGCTTTTGCAGTGGCCGGCCACCACGGGGGGCTGCCAGACGGCGGCAGCCAGACGGATGGGCCGGACCAGACTACTTTTTTAGGGCGCATTCAACGGAAAGAGAAAGGAAAGCTGGAACCTTATGAGTGCTGGGAGCAAGAGGTGACGCTGCCCCAGGCGGTCATTCCGGACTTTCTCATGAGGCAGGCGGGGCTGGAATGGGTATTTTTTACCCGGATGCTCTATTCTTGCCTGGTGGACGCAGACTTTCTGGACACAGAGGCCTTTATGGAAGGCCGAAGCCGGGAGACCAACGAAGCGTCCATGCAACAGCTGTGGGACAAACTCCGGCGCTACACATCGGCCTGGTTCCCGCCAAAAGGGGAGTTGAACCGCCAGCGCTGTCAGATCTTGGAGCGGTGTATCCATGAAGGAGAAACGCAATCACCGGGCCTCTTTTCCCTTACCGTGCCTACCGGCGGGGGAAAAACTGTTGCCTCCCTTGCCTTTGCCCTGGCTCATGCCAGAGGGCACGATCTGCGGCGGGTGATCTATGTCGTTCCCTATACTTCCATTATTGAACAGACGGCGGAGGTATTCCGGGAGATATTGGGCGAGGAAAACGTGCTGGAACACCACTCAAATATGCTCTATGATCCGGAGGGGGAGGCCAGTCCCCGCACTATCCGCCTGGCTAAGGCAACGGAAAACTGGGATATGCCGGTGGTGGTGACCACAGCGGTGCAGTTTTTTGAATCTCTGTACGCCTGCCGCTCGTCCCAGTGCCGCAAGCTCCACAATATTGCCGGCAGTGTGGTGATTTTCGACGAGGCCCAGATGCTGCCCATCGCCTATCTGCGCCCCTGCGTCTGGGCTATTTCTCAGTTGGTGGCTCATTACGGGATCTCCGCTGTTCTCTGCACGGCTACACAGCCCGCCCTGACGCCGGTCTTCCGTGAATTTCTTCCCCAAGTTCCCGTGCGGGAGCTGTGCCCGCCCGATACCTGCCGGTGGGAGGCGTTCCGCCGGGTGTCCTTTCAGCAGACGGGCGGTCTGACCTGGGATGATCTGGCCGCACAACTCAACGCCCACAGGCAGGTCCTGTGTATCGTCAACACCAGAAAGGCGGCCCAGGAGGTATATGGGCGACTGGATGGGGCAGGCAGTTTCCACCTATCCACCCTCATGTGCCCCAGCCACCGGAAGGAGCAGCTCACGGAGATCCGCCGCCGTCTAAAAGAGGGACTGCTCTGCCGGGTGGTGTCCACCTCTCTGATTGAGGCGGGCGTGGATGTGGACTTCCCGGCGGTATTTCGAGAGATGGCCGGGCTGGATTCCATCTTGCAGGCTGCTGGACGGTGCAACCGGGAAGGCAGGCGGTCTGCGGAGGAGAGCATAGTCTATATTTTTGAAGGGGAGGAGAAAGCGCCGCCGCTCTTTTCCACCGCTATCGGCGCAGGAAAAGCGGCCATGTCCCGCCATACGGATATTGCCTCCCACGCTGCCATCCATGACTATTTTTCGGACTTGCTGGATCTGAAGGGAAAGGAAGCACAGGATCAACAGCAGATCTTACCACTCATCCAGTCAGAATTTTTCCCGTTCCGCACGGTGGCGGAGCGCTTTCATCTCATCGACACTCCCACCCGGACGGTCTATATTCCGTGGGGGGAAGGAGCAGAACTTGTGGCGCAGCTGCGCTCCGGTGCAGGAGGACGGACTCTGTTCAGAAAGCTGGGGCAGTATGGGGTGTCCGTCTATGAAAAGCATTTTTCCGATCTGGCGGCGGGAGATCTTGAGGTGCTGGAAAACGGTGCAGCCATCTTGCTCCATGAGGGGCTTTACTCCCATGAGACCGGTCTTTCTCTGGAGGCCGACAGCGGAAAGGGATTGTTTATCTAAAAAAGCGGCGGGATATTCACCAAGTCAATATTTCATCTTAAGTATAGAGCATATTACTATTGGTTTTAGAGCAAAAAATAAAATCCAGAAAGGAGTGACGCCCATGTCCATAAAACTGGAGGTCTGGGGGGAATATGCCCTCTTTACGCGCCCGGAGATGAAGGTGGAGCGGGTCAGTTATGACGTGATGACCCCCTCAGCGGCCCGGGGGCTGATCGAGGCCATCTATTGGCATCCCGGTATGCGCTGGCACATTGACCGCATCTACGTCTGCAGCCCCATCCGCTTCACCAATCTGCGGCGCAACGAGGTCAAATCCACCGTTTCCGCCCGCACCGCCCGCACGGTGATGGAGCGAGGGAAGGGAGAACTGTATCTCAGTACTTCAGAGGACATTCAGCAGCGGGCCGCCCTGCTGCTGCGGAAAGTGCACTATGTGATCGAGGCCCATTTTGAGATGACGGAACAGGCTGCCTCAGGGGACAATCCGGGAAAATTCCAGGACATTGTAAAGCGACGGATCCAGAGAGGGCAGTTTTATCACCAGCCCTGCTTCGGCTGCCGGGAGTTTCCCGCCCAGTTCCGTCTGTGTGAGGGCATCCCGTCCTGCCCGGAGGAATTAAAGGGAGAGAGGGATCTGGGCTGGATGCTGTGGGACATGGATTATTCCGATTTGGAGAACATCACGCCCCTCTTTTTCCGGGGCGTGCTTCGGGATGGGGTGCTCAATGTCCCGCCCTGGGACAGTGAGGAGGTGCGGCGATGATCCTGCAGGCACTGACGGAATACTATCGCACCCTGGCAGACAGCGGACAGATTTCTCCACCGGGTTGGGCAGATGTCAAAGTCACCTGTGCCTTGTGCATCGGAGCAGATGGGGCACTGAAGCAGGTGGTCTCTGTCCAGACAGAACAACCGAAGGGGAAAAAGACAGTGCTGGCGCCCCAGCTTATGAGACTTCCGGCCCCAGTGAAGCGCTCCAGTGGGATTTCAGCTAATTTTCTCTGTGATACATCCAGCTATCTGCTGGGTGTGGACAACAAGGGGAAGCCCCAGCGGTCCTTGGACTGCTTCCATGCGTGCAAGGTCCTTCACGAGAGTCTGTTGGGAGAGGTGGCCAGCCCTGCATCCCAAGCTGTGCTGGCCTTCTTCCGGACATGGCAGCCGGAGCAAGCTGCCAGTCATCCTGCGCTGGATTCCTGCTGGGAGGAGATCATGGCCGGCGGTAATCTTGTCTTTCGATATAATGGGACCTTTGTTCATCTGGACACACTGATTCAGCAAGCCTGGGACAAGCACTATCAGGCGCAAGAGGATGGTCCCCGGATGGTCTGCCTAGTCACCGGGGAACGTGGAACGGTGGAGAGCATCCATCCCTCCATAAAAAACGTACAGGGCGCTCAGTCCAGCGGGGCAGCTCTGGTGTCCTTCAATGCTCCTTCCTTTTGCTCTTATGGAAAAGAGCAAAATTATAACGCACCCACCAGTAAATATGCCGCCTTCGCCTATACCACCGCCCTCAATCACCTGCTCTCCGACCGGAAGCATGTCTACCGGATGGGAGACGCCACCGTGGTTTGCTGGGCCAAATGCGGCGGAGATATCTACCAGAATATGATGGGCTGGATGTTCTTTGGACAGGAACCGACCTATACGCTGACAGATTTACAGGGTGCGCTGCATAGTCTGTGCAGCGGAAATATAGTGGAGCTGGACGGAGCACGGCTGGACCCCAATATGGAATTCTACATTCTGGGACTCGCCCCCAATGCCGCTCGTCTCTCGGTGCGCCTTTTCCTGCGCAACAGTTTTGGAGCTTTTCTCCGCAACGCCCAGGCCCATCAGCAGCGGCTGGAGATTGTCAAACCTGCCTATGATACATTTGACGCCCTCCCGCTTTGGAAACTGCTGGACGAGACCGTCAATCACAACAGCAGGGACAAGACCCCGACGCACAATATGGCCGGCGAGGTGCTGCGCTCTGTTCTCACCAATACCCGTTACCCGGCCACTCTGCTCAACGGTGTCGCGCTGCGCATCCGGGCAGAGCACAGCGTTACTCGTGGCCGGGCCGCCATCCTTAAGGCCTACTATCTGAAAAACACACATCCTGACGTACCAAAGGAGGTTTTGACCGTGTCTCTCAATCCAGACAGCTCCAATGTCCCCTACAACCTGGGACGGCTCTTTTCCCTGCTGGAATCCATCCAGTCCAGTGCCAACCCCGGTATCAACACTACCATCAAGGACAAGTATTTCAATTCGGCGTCCGCCACCCCCGCCATCGTGTTTCCCGTGCTGGTGAATCTGGCACAGAAGCATCTGAAAAAGCTGGATACCGGTCTGCGCACGTACTACGAAAAACAGATCTCCGCATTGATTTCCAAGCTGGGAGAGGGCTATCCCCCGCGCTTGAATCTGCCCCAGCAGGGCTCCTTCCAGCTGGGCTATTACCACCAGAACCAGAGTCGCTTTGAGAAAAAGGAGGAAAAGTAACATGTCTGAGCCTATCAAGAACCGCTATGAATTTGTCATTCTCTTCGATGTGGAAAACGGCAATCCCAATGGCGACCCCGATGCCGGCAATATGCCCCGTGTGGACCCGGAGACCGGCCTTGGCATTGTGGCCGATGTGTGCCTCAAGCGGAAGATCCGCAACTATGTGGAGACCGTGAAGGAGGACGCCACCGGCTACCGCATCTATGTGAAAGACGGCGTGCCGCTGAATCGAAGCGATGGGGAGGCGTACGCCCAACTGGATATCACGGAGAAAAACGTGAAAGAGAAAAAGAAAGCTGAACCTGATCTGGACCGGAAGATCCGGGACTGGATGTGCGGCAACTTTTACGATATCCGCACCTTCGGTGCCGTCATGACCACCTTTGTGAAAGCGGCACTGAATTGCGGTCAGGTGCGAGGTCCGGTGCAGCTGAGTTTTGCTCGCAGTGTGGAGCCGGTGGTACCTCAGGAGGTCACCATCACCCGTGTGGCCATTACCACGGAGGCTGATGCAGAGAAAAAGGGGACGGAGATGGGGCGCAAGTATATCGTCCCCTACGGCCTCTACCGCTGTGAAGGTTATATCTCGGCCAATTTAGCCCGCAAGACTACCGGTTTTTCAGAAGAGGATCTTTCTCTTCTCTGGGAGGCCATCCTGAATATGTTCGAACACGACCATTCTGCTGCCCGTGGCAAAATGGCGGTGCGGGAACTCATTGTGTTTAAACACGACAGCGAACTGGGCTGTGCCCCTGCCTGGAAACTTTTTGATTCGGTGAAGGTAGAACGAAAGGATGCAGATACGCCGGCTCCTGCCCGTTCCTATCAGGACTACATCGTCTCAGTGGACGAGTCCTCTTTGCCTGCTGGTGTTACCTGTCAGCGGATGGGATGACTTATCGTGAGGAGGACTACCTCCAGCTTTCCGGACTCCAACACTTTGCTTTCTGCCGACGTCAGTGGGCGCTCATTCATCTGGAACAGCAATGGCAGGAAAATTTTCGTACTGTGGACGGGGAACTGTTCCATCAACACGCCCATAATGAACAACAGAGAGAACGCCGGGGAGATACCCTGATATTGAGAGGGCTCCCAGTGGTATCTTCCCGTTTGGGCATTTCCGGGGCCTGTGATGTGGTGGAGTTCCATGCCGACCCGAACGGAATCTCGCTCCATGGAGAAGAAGGATTGTGGCAGCCCTTTCCTGTGGAATATAAGCGCGGCGCACCCAAGGAGCATCAGGCGGATGAGCTTCAGCTCTGCGCCCAAGCCATGTGTCTGGAGGAAATGCTCTGCTGCTCCATTTTGGAAGGAGCCCTTTTCTACGGAGAGACCCGGCGGCGTGTTTCTGTAACGTTCGGCGATGGCTTGCGTCAGCAAGTGTGTACTTTATTGGGGGAAATGCATCAGCTCTATCATCGCGGATATACGCCCAAGGTAAAACCTGCCAGAGGGTGTAATGCCTGTTCACTCAAGCAACTTTGTTTACCTGTTCTGATGCGTGGAAAACACGCAGCTACATATTTACGACAGGCCATGGAGGAGGAAGAAGAATGAGACATTTGCTCAACACACTGTATGTCACTTCTGAAGATATCTATCTCTCCTTGGATGGAGAAAATGTAGTTGCCAATCGAGCCAAAGAGGTAGTATCCAGATATCCCCTGCATACACTTTCCGGGATTCTCTCCTTTTCCTATGCAGGAGCCTCCCCTGCTTTGATGGGTGCCTGTGCCAAACGTGGAATTTCCCTCTCATTCTGCTCACCTCACGGAAAATTTTTGGCCCGGGTTTCTGGGGAAGCCAATGGAAATGTCCTGCTGCGCCGCGCCCAATATCGAATTGCAGACGACGCCGTACAGAGCTGCCGAATTGCTCGGACAATGATTTTCGGAAAACTTCACAATGCCCGCTGGTGTATAGAGCGGACGCGTCGGGATCACGGACTTCGTGTAGATAGTGATCGGCTCTCCGCTGTTTCTACGCAGTTAAAAGACCTTTTGCCGCAAGTAATAGCTGAGCAAAATCTGGATGGCCTGCGCGGTCTGGAAGGAGCGGGCGCCACCGCTTACTTCAGCGTATTTGACCAGATGATCTTAGGGGATCACGCCGTATTTTCGTTTGCAACCAGGAACCGGAGGCCTCCTCTCGATCCGGTCAATGCTCTGCTCTCGTTTGCAAACAGTATGTTGGCGCACGACTGTGCTTCGGCTTTGGAAAGTGTGGGACTGGACTCCTATGTTGGTTTCCTGCACCGGGATCGGCCGGGCCGCAGTTCCCTTGCGTTGGATCTAATGGAAGAATTTCGACCTTGCCTAGCGGATCGATTTGTCCTCACCTGTATCAACAATCGAATCTTCAAAAAGGCAGATTTTGAATACCGGGAGAGCGGCGGTGTTTATCTGGGCGACAATGCAAGGCGTACCTTCCTGCAGAGATGGCAGGCGCACAAAAAGGAAACCATGACGCATCCGCTTTTGGGAGAAAAAGTTCCGTGGGGATTGGTGCCCTTTCTTCAAGCCCTTCTCATGGCTCGATATCTGCGGGGAGATTTGGATGAGTACCCACCCTTTTTATGGAAATGAGTGTGGCTTATGCTGGTTTTAATTACTTATGACGTGAATACAGAAGATGCCGCAGGCAGAAAACGGCTGCGGCAAATTGCGAAGCAGTGCGTAAACTATGGGCAGCGGGTACAGTGTTCGGTGTTTGAATGTCTGCTGGATTCGGCACAGTGCAAGCTGCTGCAAGCCAAACTTCTGTCCATTATGGACTTAGAAAAAGACAGTCTGCGCTTTTACTACCTGGGAAAGCACTACGAGAACAAGATGGAACACTTTGGCTGTAAGGCTACTTATATGCCGGAAGACACACTGATGATCTGAAGTGTGCGAAGAGGAAGCAAACATAAAACGCCTATGGGTTCGCACCAAAAAGCAGGCCCGTTTCATCACGTTTCAGGGCAGAATATTCTGCCTGAGGATTTTATGGTAAATGTAACATAGCAAGAACTATGCAAATTGTGCAAGTTTGCAGGTATGTTTTGTGCATATTTGCGGTCGCTCCCCGCGAGGGGAGCGTGGATTGAAATGTATCCGTCAATGTGGAATTTCTTCCCGACTGGTGTCGCTCCCCGCGAGGGGAGCGTGGATTGAAATGCTCTATGATGACTGAAGCAGACATGGCATTAGAATGTCGCTCCCCGCGAGGGGAGCGTGGATTGAAATAATATTATTTACCGATAGTGTGGAGGTAGTATGATGGTCGCTCCCCGCGAGGGGAGCGTGGATTGAAATAAGCGTCCTTGCTACTGCATAGCGTAAATCTGTAAGTCGCTCCCCGCGAGGGGAGCGTGGATTGAAATTTCCGGGCACTCTTCCAGCATCCGATCAAACATGGTCGCTCCCCGCGAGGGGAGCGTGGATTGAAATTCTCGCAGTGCCGTATACCTGACCCTTGGGGATGGTCGCTCCCCGCGAGGGGAGCGTGGATTGAAATGTGCATCGTGACCGAGGAGCGAAACGGTGCTTTCGAGTCGCTCCCCGCGAGGGGAGCGTGGATTGAAATCCCGATGAAGGGCATCACCGACTAAAAGACCTTGTCGCTCCCCGCGAGGGGAGCGTGGATTGAAATAGAGATAGTTTTTGATGACGCTCCCAAAACGATGTCGCTCCCCGCGAGGGGAGCGTGGATTGAAATTCATCGTCCACGATGGCCCTGACAATGTGCAGCTTGTCGCTCCCCGCGAGGGGAGCGTGGATTGAAATGAGCGGGAGCCAGAGGTAGAGTGTGCGGCTGTGGACGTCGCTCCCCGCGAGGGGAGCGACAGGCCTACACTTACCTCCTGATCGGGGTGTACGAATTCGTACACCCCGATTTCATCAAAAATACCGGGAGATGGGGAAACACGCTCTGTGCTTCCCCATCTCCCACTTTGTGACGCTCTGTGCGGTATTAAGTTGTCCCTATGCAGGGCGCTTTCGGGCGGTGTCCCCTTTTTGCGGATTATTTGGCCGCTTGGATGCGGTCATACATATCCTGCATCTTGCGGTCGATGATGGCAATCTCATCGGCGCACTGGAGCATCTCTTCATTGATCCCCTCCGGCAGAGTGGCCTTGTCCGCTTTGTAGCGGAGGTCGTGCTCCAAGCTTGCCCAGAAATCCATGGCTACGGATCGGATCTGGATTTCAACCAGCACTGACTCGGTGCGGGAAGAAAGATTGACCGGTACCCGCATATCCAGATGGAGAGAGCGGTAGCCGTTGTAGTTTGGTTGGGCAATGTAGTCCTGCCGCTTCACAAGTTCGATGTCCGCCTGCCGCAGGAGCATCTTCTCCACAGCATATACATCGTCAATGTAGTTGCACACAATGCGGATACCGCCAATGTCGTTGAGCCGTGCCTTGGCGGTCTCAATAGTGATGGGAAGCCCCTTGCGCTCCAGCTTTTCCACGATGCTCTCGGTGGTTTTTAATCGGCTTTCGATGTGGTGAATGGGGCTGCGCTCATAGGTGACACGAAACTCGTCGTTCAACACCTCCAGCCGCGTCTGGATTTCCCGGATGGCGGCGTTATATAGATGCTGCAGCTGCAAAAACTCTTGATAGTTGGAAAAGAGCCGACTCGCGATAGGGGGCTGGGTCGGGGAAGGGGCGGGAAAACTCACGGTGTTACCTCCAAAAGATGTGCCTGATCAACGCTGATCGTACTGCTTGACTTCCACAGTGTGCTTATCAAAGTCCAGAAACAGCTGGAAGGCATAGTTGTCCTCGCTGGTGTCCCAGACCTCCACAAACTTGGGGGTGATTTCGATGATAATTTCATCTGACTCGTGGGAATACTTGTTGTAGCTGCCCCACAGGAACTTCTTGTAGAGCGTCTCAAAGCGGCGATCCGGCTCGTCGATGACCAGCCCCTTGTTGGCGGCCAGCCCCTCGATCTGCACACCGCTCCAGCACAGGGCCACCTGCGGGTTCTGGAACAGCTGCTGTGTCTTGCGGAAATTCTTGTCCGTTTTAAAATAGACTTTGTTATCATAGAAAAGGCAGCTGACATTGCGCACCATCACGTAGTCGTTGACAGAGCTGGCCAGTGCCATAATCTTCCAGTCGCCCAGCTTTTGGAACATGATGTCCACAGCCTGGTCAAAGGTGATGTCTTTATTTTTGCTGAAATTCATAAAAAAGCTCTCCTTATTGGATCAATTTTTTCAGCGGGACGCTGATCTTTTTGTAGGTGATAAAAGCCAATACCGATGTGAGTGTCCGGGAAACGATGTTGAAAGGTACCACGGAAAAGGCGGCAAAGGTGGGGATGTCCTTGATCCAGGGGTTGACATCATGGCACATGGCGATGATGTTGTCCCAGTTCAACTGACCGGTACTCAGATAGATGTAAGCGGGGAAGATCAGGTAGAGGTTCGTGAAAACGGCCACCACAATGCTGCACAAACTGCCAAGCAGCAGCCCGATGCCGGCACCCTTCTTAGTGCGGTGGCGGCGGTAATAAAAAACGGCGGGCAGGACGTAGGCCATGGAGAGCAGAAAATTCTGCACCTCGCCGGTGAACATGGAAGTGGTGCCTTTGAATACCAGGATCAGGGTGATCTTTACCACCACAATCAAAACGGCACCTACGGGGCCTAAGATAAAGCCGCCCAACAGCTCCGGCAGGGCGGAGAGATCAAACTGGGCAAAAAGAGAGATGATGGGGATCGAGAAGTTAAAGTACATGAGCGCAAAGGCTACAGCACCCAGCATGGCGGCCATGCTCAGGCGGCGTATTTCTACGGATTGCCTGTGGTGTGTGCGCTGTGGTGCAGATGCCATTGGCACGGTTTTTTCTGTGTTCATTTTCGGGCCTCCCAAAATAAAATCCCGAAGCCAACAGGAAAACAGCTTCGGGAAATACTTCAGGCAGGCAGAAAGGCGCACCAAAAGGTACGAATCCCCGCAAAAAAGGATTTCGTCTTTTCTCATCCGGACTATACCGTCGGTTCCGGAATTCCACCGGATCGGCCTCCGCTGCAGCGGAGGTTCATGGACTGTACCATCGGTCGGGAATTGCACCCTGCCCCAAAGACGTTTCCATATGAACTTCTGGAATTATCATAGTACAAAAAGTGTATTCCGTCAAGAGGGAGGGGAGGCAAGGCTTTTTCTGCAATATGTGGCTGAATTATGTAGATATGCGGCTTTTTTGTTTACATATGACCGAAACTGTGATACACTCTATGAAATCCAACGGTCAAATAAACAACCCAAAAGGAGTATGAAATATGAATCAGGAACTGCAGGCGATCCTCGCCAAGGTAGATCATACACTGCTGACGCAGGGGGCTACGTGGGAAGAAATTCGCGTCATCTGCGATGACGGTATCAAGTACGGCTGCGCCAGCGCATGCATCCCCGCCTCCTATGTGAAGCAGGCTGCCGACTATGTGGCGGGCAAACTGCCCATCTGCACGGTGATCGGATTCCCCAATGGCTATTCCACCACGGCAGCCAAGTGTGCCGAGACACGGGATGCTGTGGAAAACGGCGCGGCAGAGATTGACATGGTCATCAACATCGGTTGGGTCAAGGATGGCCTTTATGACAAGGTGCTCGACGAGATCCGTCAGGTCAAGGCGGCCTGCGGCGGCAAGCTGCTGAAGGTCATCATCGAAACGTGCCTGCTCACGGATGAGGAGAAGAAGGAGATGTGCCGCGTGGTCAGTGAGTCCGGCGCAGAGTATATCAAGACCTCCACCGGCTTTGGCGGCGGCGGAGCTACCCGGGAAGATGTGGCCCTTTTCAAGGCAAATGTGGCTCCCCATGTCAAGATCAAGGCGGCCGGTGGCATTGCAAATCTGGACGATGCCAGAGACTTTTTGGCGCTGGGAGCAGATCGTCTGGGCACCTCCCGCATTGTGAAGGCTGTCAAAGCCATGGAAGAATAAGAAAAGGAGAATAAATTGTATGCCTACCCCTCATAACAGCGCTGCAAAGGGCGCTTTTGCCAAAACTGTGCTCATGCCCGGCGATCCTCTGCGGGCTAAATTTATTGCGGAAAACTTTCTGGACAATCCGGAGCTGGTGAACAATGTCCGCGGTGTGCAGGGTTACACCGGCACCTACAAGGGTGTCCCTGTTTCCGTGATGGCTTCCGGCATGGGCATCCCTTCGATCGGGATCTATTCCTATGAACTTTTTACCCAGTACGATGTGGAGAATATCATCCGTGTGGGCAGCGCCGGTGCCATGCGCGCCGATCTGGAGCTGGGCAGTGTGGTGGCCGGTATGGGTGCCTGCACCAATTCCAACTACGCAGACCAGTATGAGCTGGGCGGTACGTTTGCCCCCATTGCCGATTTCGAGTTGTTGATGGCTGCGGTGGAGTCTGCCAAGGAACTGGGTGTGAAGATGCCTGTGGGGAATCTCTATTCGTCCGATACCTTCTATGACGCTGCAAAGCGCAATGATCGGTTCATGAAGATGGGCGTGATGGCGGTGGAAATGGAGGCTGCAGGACTTTACTGCAACGCAGCCTATACCGGAAAGAGAGCACTGGCCATCTGCTCTATCTCTGACAATCTGGTCACCGGCGAGGAGCTGAGTCCCGATGACCGACAGAACACGTTCACCAATATGATGAAGATTGCTCTGGAAACGGCTGTGAAGATGGCAAGCAAGTAAAATAGGGAGAATAGGGCGGATGTACCTGCATCTGCCCTATTTTTGTGGAAATTTTTGTGAGGTTTTATTGCTTTAGTGCATTTAGACAGGAAAAAACCTTGCCTTTAGTGAAAAAGTTTGTTACAATACAATAAATGGATTTATGTCCATTACTTATGAAAGGAAAGGTATTGAGAATTATGAAAAAGTTTCTTGCACTGATTCTTGCTCTCATTATGGCCCTGAGTCTGGTCGCCTGCGGCGGCACGGATAACGGGGACAAGGACAAGGAAACCGTAACCGATAAGGTTGCGATGATCACCGACTATGGTGACATCACCGACCAGTCCTTCAACCAGACCACTTACGAGGCCTGCAAGGCATTTGCCGAGAAGAACAATGTGGAGTTCACCTACAAAAAGCCCGCTGGCGATAACACCGCTGACCGTGTGGCTATGATTGAACAGGCTGTCGATGAGGGTTACACCGTCATCGTGATGCCCGGCTTCGCTTTTGCCGGCGCCATTGTTGAGGTGCAGGATGAGTATCCCGAGGTGAAGTTCATCGCTCTGGACGTCAGCCAGTTTGACATCGAGGACAACTTCTATAACCACGATGATAAGGGCAACCGCACCGATCTGATCGATCCTGCCAACGAGCCCCACGTTGCTGCCAACGTCTATGCCTGCGTGTATCAGGAAGAGCTGTGCGGCTACATGGCCGGCTACGCTGCTGTGAAGCTGGGCTATGAGAAGCTGGGCTTCCTGGGCGGTATGGCCGTTCCCGCTGTGCAGCGTTACGGCTACGGCTACATCCAGGGTATGGATGCCGCTGCCAAGGAGCTGGATAAGAAAGTCGAACTGAACTTCATCTATGGTAATGCATTCAGCGGCAACCCCGACATCACTGCTGTGATGGATACCTGGTATGCCGGCGGCACTCAGGTGGTGTTTGCCTGCGGCGGCGGCATCTACAGCTCTGCTGTTGAGGCTTCCAAGAAGGTCGAGGGCACCAAGGTCATCGGCGTTGATACTGACCAGGCAGCCGTGATTGCCCAGTCCGCTGAAGATCCTGACAACTCCCGTACTCTGACCTCTGCCATGAAGGGCCTGTATCCTGCTACCTTTGATACGCTGACCGACGTTATCGTCAACGGTAACTGGGGAAAGTACTCCGGCAAGGTGGAAACTCTGGGTCTGGTCAGCGCCGAGAATCCCGAGCTGAACTATGTGCAGATCCCCATGGAGAGCACCCAGTGGAACGACCAGTTCACCAAGGACGACTATGCCGCTATGGTGAAGGATATGGTGGATGGCAAGATCGTTGTCTCTGATGACATCAGTGCTATGCCCACCACCACCAACGTGACCGTGAACGATCAGGGCCGTATTGGCGGCTAATCGCTTTTAAAGCTTTCAAAGAAGACGGGTTGAACCCGTCTTCTTTTTTTACGTATATTGGACTAATTTTCCGTGAGATTTCCACAAATAAACTTTGATTTATGTTAGGAAATATAGTATACTATACTCTACACATGGTTTCCGTCCCCGTAGAGTCGCGTGCGGGCCATGAAAACGGAAGGAGGGCGTTTAACTTGGAAACTCAGTATGCCATTGAAATGCTGAACATTACAAAAAAGTTCCCAGGTATCATCGCCAATGATAACATTACGCTGCAGCTGCGTAAGGGAGAAATTCATGCGCTGTTGGGCGAAAACGGCGCGGGCAAGTCCACGCTGATGTCCGTGCTTTTCGGCCTTTATCAACCGGAAGAGGGTGTCATCAAAAAGGATGGACAGGTAGTCTCCATCAAGAACCCCAACGATGCCAATGCACTGGGCATTGGCATGGTGCATCAGCATTTTAAGTTGGTGGAGTGCTTTACTGTGCTGGATAACATTATTATGGGTGTAGAACCCACAAAATGTGGATTTTTACAGAAAAAGATTGCTCGGGAGAAGGTAATGGCTCTTTCGGAGAAGTACGGTCTTCAGGTAGATCCGGATGCCCTGATTGAGGATATTACCGTGGGTATGCAGCAGCGCACTGAGATCTTAAAGATGCTCTTCCGGGATAATGAGATCCTCATTTTCGACGAGCCCACGGCAGTTCTGACGCCGCAGGAGATCGACGAGCTGATGGTGATCATGAAGAATCTGGCGGCAGAGGGCAAGTCGATCCTCTTCATTTCCCATAAGCTGGCGGAGATCATGGCGGTGGCCGATCGCTGCACGGTGCTGCGCAAGGGCAAGTATATCGGCACCGTGGAGACAGCCAATACCACCATGGAGGAGCTGTCTGCCATGATGGTGGGCCGCAACGTCAATTTCCACGTGGACAAGAAGCCCAGTGCGCCGGGAGAAGTGGTGCTGGACGTGCAGCATATGACCGTGCCCTCCAAAAATCACAACAATAACGCGGTCAAGGACGTGTCGCTGCAGGTGCGCCGGGGCGAGATTGTGTGCCTTGCCGGTATCGATGGCAATGGACAGACGGAGTTCGTTTATGGCTTGACCGGGCTGGAGCATCTCTCCGCCGGCAAGATTACTCTTTGCGGTGAGGATATTACCAAGGCGTCCATCCGTCATCGCAGCCTCAAGGGCATGAGTCATATTCCGGAGGATCGTCATAAGCACGGCTTAGTATTGGATTATTCGCTGGAGGACAATCTGGTGCTGCAGCGGTATTTTGAACCGGAATTTACGGATAAGCTGGGCTTTTTGCGTCGGGATAACATCCGGAAGTATGCGCAAAAGCTGATTGACCAATACGATGTGCGCTCCGGCCAAGGACCCATCACAGCGGCGCGCAGTATGTCGGGCGGAAACCAACAAAAGGCAATTGTGGCTCGTGAAATCGACAAGGAGCCCGAACTGCTGGTGGCTGTTCAGCCTACGCGCGGTCTGGACGTGGGAGCCATCGAGTATATCCATAAGCAGCTGGTGGCTCAGCGAGACGCCGGTAAAGCGGTGCTGCTGGTATCCTTGGAATTAGACGAGGTAATGGATGTGCCCGACCGTATTCTGGTCATGTATGAGGGTGAGATCGTCGGTGAATTGGATCCCAAGACCACGACGCAGGAGGAATTGGGCCTCTACATGGCAGGTGCCAAGAGAGATGAGGTGAAGGCATGAAGAAGAAAAATCCGCTGAAAAGCAGCGGCGTGCAGACACTGCTGGCGTCTTTGCTGTGTGTGTTGTTGGGACTGCTGCTGGGCTATATCGTGCTGTTGTTCATTAATCCTGCCGGCGCTGGACAGGCAATCGTTGCGGTGGTGAAGAACTTCCTGAACTATAGTAAAGCCTCCATGCAGATGAAGTATCTGGGCAATACATTGGTCAAGACAGCGCCGCTTTTGATGTGTTCTTTGTCCATCCTCTTTGCTTATAAGGTGGGGCTTTTCAATATCGGCGTTGCCGGGCAGTATTGTGCCGGTATTGGCGTGGGATTGTATGCGGCTCTTGCTTGGAATATGCCTTGGTGGGTCTGCATGCTGCTGGCGATGGCTGCCGGTGCGCTGCTGGGAGCCATCAGCGGCGTTTTGAAATCCTATTGCAACGTCAACGAGGTGATTTCCGGCATTATGCTCAACTGGATTACCTTGTATCTGGTGAATATGCTGCTGACGCAGGTGAAAGAGGAAACCAGCCCGTATACATATCTGCTGACCTCCAAGAATCCAGGCGCTCTGCTGCCATCGCTGGGACTGGGGAAACTCTTCAACAACAACCAGTATGTGGGTCTGGCCATTCCTCTATCGATTGTCTGTGCGGTGCTGGTGTGGGTAGTACTGGAAAAAACTCGCTTTGGGTACGAGTTAAAAGCAACGGGCAACAATAAAAATGCGGCCAAATACTGCGGTATGGCGGAAAAGCGAAACATTATCCTGACACTGGCCATCGGCGGAGCGCTGGCAGGCATGGGTGCTGCCATGCTGTACCTTACCGGTTATGAGCAGTGGCAGTGCAGCACTTCCTCCGTACCCCCCATGGGCTTTAACGGGATTGCGGCTGCGTTCCTGGGTGGTTTGCATCCGGTGGGGGCCATCCTGTCCTCCTTCTTTATCCAGCATATCACCGTGGGTGGTGCGTATGTGGATAAGACGATGTATTGTGCACAGATCTCCGATCTAATCTCGGCTATTATCATTTATCTGTGCGGTTTCGTGCTCTTTATGAAGTATGCCATTAATGCCAGCATTGCCAAGCGCGAGGAGAAAGCGGCACTTGGAGAGCAGGCATCACAGGCAGATGCGCCTGAGGAGAAAGGAGGCGATCAGTAATGATACTGCTGCTGCAATATACATTGACCTTCTCCTCGGTGCTGATTCTTGTGGCCTTGGGCGGCTGCTTCGCCGAGCACTCCGGCGTGATCAATCTGGGTTTGGAAGGCATCATGATCATGGGCGCTCTGGGCGGTGCATTGACCATGCGCCATATGCCTGACGGCAGCCCCGCTATCGCTATGATTCTGGCAGTCTTGGTTGTCTCTGCCCTGGTGGGTGTGGTGTATTCCATGCTGCTGGCGGTGGCCTGCATCAACTTTAAGGCAGACCAGACCATTGTAGGAACGGCGCTGAATATGCTGGGTGTGGCGGCAGCCACCGTCATCGTCAAGGCAATCAATACGGCGGCGAACCCCGATGACGTATCCTCCGTGATCCAGTATGCAGGGCCTAAGCAGGCGTTTTTGGTGAATATCGGCGGCTTTGAATTTAGCTGGTTCATGGTGGTCACCTTAGTTGCCTTGATCTTTGCTTATGTGACACTCTACAAGACCCGTTTCGGGCTGCGCATGATGGCTTGCGGTGAGCATCCTCAGGCAGCGGATAGTGTGGGTATTAACGTCTATAAGATGCGCTGGGCCGGTGTGATGATCTCCGGCGCTCTGGGCGGTCTGGGCGGTATCGTGTTTATTACCGCCGGCGTGTCCGAGTGGCGTTTTGAGTACGGCGTGGCCGGCTTTGGCTTCCTGTCTCTGGCGGTGATGATCTTCGGCCAGTGGAAGCCCATCCGTATCGCATTGGCGGCACTGCTGTTCGGTCTGTTCCGTGCCCTGTCCAACGTGTACATGGGACTTGACTTTATGGCTGCACTGAACATTCCAAGTCAGGTGTACAATATGATGCCCTATATCATCTCTTTGATTGTGCTGGCCTTCACCTCCAAGAAGTCTCGCGCGCCTAAGGCAGAGGGCATTCCTTACGACAAGGGACAGCGATAAAAATAGATCCAAGAAAAAAGACGGTCTTCCGGCCGTCTTTTTTTACGCGATAAACGCTTATATCAAGAGAAAAGAAGCACCGCAGCTGCAGCTAAGGCTGCCGAGAGAAGCCCATGAAGAAGCTTTGCCCGGAGATAAGGAGCCATGGCCAGACCGGTATCTGCCAGCACTGCCGCTGTCTGACAGTGAACACTGCATCCGCCCCAGCCCAGAAGGGCAGCAGCTGCGATGAAATCGCCCGGCGCCGGGCCAAGGCGGACTACACCGCAGGTCATTTCTATGAACCCCAGTGCCAGCGGCTGGGAAATATGGGTGCTGTTGCTGACAAGCTGCAGGACTACTTGGAAAAAGGTGATGAAGCTGCAAAGTTGTATGCAGGTCAGCCCGGCGCTGCTGATGGACTCTACCAGCGCCGAGGAAAAAGACTTTTCGGTGGCTGTGACGGGGACAGAAATGCTCCTTTGCCGCGGTACTTTACGGCAGAGTATCATCCCTGAGAGCAGGGCGGCAGTCACGTGGATCAGATAAAGTGAAAGGCCGATTTTGGCACTTCCGAACAGGCTGCCCACCATGGAAATGATGAAGGCGGGGCCTGCATTGTTGCAAAAAGTGAGGAGCCGCTGTGCCTCTGGGTGATCAATTTCGCCGCTGCGCAAGAGCGCTGCTATTGTCCGTGCGCCTAAGGGATAGCCGCCTAAAAGCCCTAAGAGCAGTGCCGTACCTCCGCTGCCGCTGCAGCCGAACAGCCGCTCCATGGCTGGAGACAGCAGCCGTCCGGCGGCAGAGGCACAGCCCAGTGATACCAGCAAAGAGGAGGCAACCATTAAGGGGAATAGAGCGGGAAGTACCGAGACAGCGCATAAATGAAGCGCCTGCCGTGTGAGTTCAGCTGCCTGTGAGGCAGAGCACAGCAGTAACAGGAGCAGTCCCAACGCTGCTATGGTGCTGAGTATGCGTTTCATAGATGTCCCTCCCCTCATCAAAGGCTATGCTTCCCCTGCAAGAACAAGACCACGCAGGCAAGTTTTATCCGTTTCATGCATAAAGTGTTCCGTATGGAGGTGGTGCATGGGTATGCGGAATTTATCGCAGGTAGGGCTGGAGGCTATGGAACGGATGGATCTGCCCGGGGACTTGACGGCAGGTGTGCCGCGCATGGAGCTTGTGGGCAACCGTCAGTTTTTTATGGTGCAGCACAAGGGCGTGTTGTCCTATAGTCCGGAGGCTATAGAAATCGGCGGGGGAAGTATGACAGTGTGCCTTACAGGCCGGGATCTGCAGCTGCTGGCCATGACGGATGGTGAGCTGCGCATTGGAGGATATATTGAGAAAGTGGAGCTGGTGTTATAATGTACCGACGGATCGTTAATTTCCTCCGCGGCAATGTGCGGCTGCAGGTGGAGAGCCCCTGCCCCGAACGTGTGGTAAACCTCTGTGCCGCCCATGAGATTCCCTTCTGGGATTTGCAGTGGAAGGATGCAGCCACCTTCACCGTGAGTACCACCCGCCGCGGCCTGCATCAGCTCCAAACAGTGACGGGAGAGACGATATGCACGCTCACCCCGCTGACAGAGCGGGGCGCACCCATCCTGCTGCTGCGCTTTCGCCGCCGATATGTGCTGCTGGGAGCGCTGATTGTTTTTCTCTTGATCATGCTGACCGGCAACCTCTTTATTTGGGAATTCCGTGTCAGCGGCAACCATACCGTGCCTACGGAGACCATCCTCCGTGCGCTGGAGGACTATGGATTGCAAGTGGGGTCTTTCGGTATGGACGTCAATCAAGAGGATATGCGCAACCATGTGCTGCTGCAGCTGCCCGACGTATCGTGGATGGCGGTGAATGTGAAAGGCTGTGTGGCCCATGTACAGGTCGTAGAGCGCCAGCGTCCCCCCCGCCGTGTGGAGGAGCATGAGGTCAGCAATGTGGTGGCTCGGTGTGCAGGCCTTGTAACCGAGGTGCGGGCGCTGGACGGTGTGGCGCAGGTGCAGGTGGGCAGCACCGTCACGGAGGGACAGCTGCTGATCTCCGGCGTCATGGACACCGGGCGATCCGGTGTGCGGCTGCTCCATGGGATGGGGCAGGTGAAGGCCAGAACATGGCATGAACTGTCCGTGCTTGTGCCGCTGGAGGGACAGCGGCGAGAAGCACCGGATACCTCCGTGCGCTATGCCATAGATTTCGGAAAAAACCGCATAAAATTATATGGAAAGGGTAGCATGGCAGGGGCGGATTGTGATAAAATAATACACTACACCCCATGGACGCTGCCCGGCGGATTTCGCCTGCCCATCACATGGGTGACGGAGCGTACTACCAGCTATACCGACGCAGTCGAGGAAAAAACAGTGGAAGAAGCACGGCAGGAAGGGGAGGCGGCAGCGCTGGCACTTTTGAAGCAGCAGTTGCCGCCCGGCAGCAGTATTACGGATACCCGATTTGCCGCAGCGCAGCGGGATGGCTGTTTGCTGGTAACGCTCAAAGCGGAATGTGTCGAAGAGATCGGCACCCAAGTGGTGCTGCCGGCGGCGCAGCCGTAAGGATTTATTTGTCTGAAAAGAGGAGTTCTATGGAACAGCGCGTCAGTATTGAGAGAATGGAGGAGGCCATCAACCTCTTTGGTTCCTTTGACGAAAATATTCGCTTGCTGGAGTCGGAGTTGGAGGTGTCTACCGCCAACCGCTCCGGCGAGCTGTGCATCAGCGGCGATGTGGAAAATGTGATGTTGGCGACAAAGGCGGTAGAGGCGCTGCTGACACTGGCCGGACGTGGTGAGAATATTACCGAGCAGCATGTGCGCTATGTGATTGGCCTTTGCCGCAGCGGGCAGGCCGATCGGATTTCGGAGCTGACCCAGGATGTGATCTGCATTACTTCCAAGGGACGGCCTGTAAAGCCCAAGACCATCGGACAAAAGCAGTATGTGGACTCCGTGATGAGTCAGATGGTCACCATCGGGGTAGGGCCTGCCGGTACGGGCAAGACGTATCTGGCGGTGGCGGCGGCAGTAGCCGCCTTCCGGGACAAGCAGGTCAACCGCATCATTCTGACCCGCCCCGCTGTGGAGGCGGGGGAGCGGCTGGGCTTTTTGCCCGGTGACCTCCAGTCCAAGGTCGATCCCTACCTGCGCCCGCTGTACGATGCGCTTTTCGATATGCTGGGGGCGGAGACGTATCAGAAATATCTGGAGCGGGGGAACATTGAGGTGGCGCCTCTTGCCTATATGCGCGGCCGCACGCTGGATGACAGCTTCATCATACTCGATGAGGCCCAGAATACCAGCCGTGAGCAGATGAAGATGTTCCTCACCCGTATGGGCTTTGGCTCCAAGGTGGTCATCACCGGTGACATTACCCAGATTGATCTGCCCGGTGATAAGCCCAGCGGCCTCAAGGAGGCGATGAAGGTACTGCGTGGTGTGGAGGGCGTGGGGATCTGCGAACTTTCCCAGCAGGATGTGGTGCGCCACGTGATGGTGCAGCGCATTATTGAGGCTTACGCCAAGTATGAAAATCGCGGCGCCAGCCGCAGTGGAAAGGGGAAATAAGCCATGGCAAAGCGGCATTATATTCCGGTGACGGCGGACGTCCCCGGTGCCTCCAGTGACAGCAACTGTGCTCTCATCCGCAAGACCATCCGCACCGTCCTTTCGATGGAGGGCGTGGATCTGGGCTGCGAGGTGGATGTGCTGCTGACCAATGATGCGGGCATCCATCAGATTAACCTGGATATGCGGAAGGTAGACCGTCCCACCGACGTGCTGAGCTTCCCGGAGTTTGCGTTTACCCCAGGTGAGCCGCCCACGGCGGCAACGGCTTTGGACTTGTGCGACCCGGCCACAGGGCTGCTGCCCTTGGGCGACATGGTGCTCTCTATGGAGCGCATCAAAGCACAGGCCACGGAGTACGGCCATTCCAAGCGGCGGGAGCTTGCCTACCTTGTGACGCACTCGGTGCTGCACCTGCTGGGCTATGACCATCTGGACGAAGGTGCCATGAAAGCCCAGATGCGCGCACGGGAGGAGGCAGTGATGGCTGCCATGGCACTGGAACGGTAAAAGAGGAAGGAAATGACGAGATGATGGCTGATATTGCTATTTTGGCGGCCACAGTTCTGGCCTTGCTGTTTCCGGCCTGCTTCATTACCGCCATTCGAAGTGAGGATGAAAAAACCGCAGCCAGCAGCAAGGCGAAGGCATGTGTGCTTTTTGCTGCCATTGTTTTTTTGCTGGGTGTGCTGATCAATTCATGAGCCGCCGTACTTGGGAGAGTAAATGCGTTGTCCCTGCGGCAGGAGGTTGCTGCTGTAAAATGTTTGTACGCGCCATATGGCGCAAGAAAATATTATGCTCAAAGAAAGTTGAGGATCACCTATGAGTAACATTACCAAAACTGCCATGATCACGGTCTGCGGCCGGCCCAATGTGGGTAAGTCCAGCTTGACCAATGCTCTGGTGGGCGAGAAAATCGCCATCGTTTCCAACAAGCCCCAGACCACCCGTAACCGTATTTACGGCGTGGTGAACCGGGACGACACCCAGTACGTGCTGCTGGATACGCCGGGTCTGCATAAAGCCCGTTCCCGTCTGGGAGACTACATGGTGAAGGTGGTGCGGGAGAGCCTTGCTCAAGTGGAGGCCGCACTGCTGCTGGTAGAGCCGATTGCCCATGTGGGTGAGCCGGAGAAGATTTTGCTCAGCCGTATTGCCGAAGAGAAGATTCCCGTCATTTTGTGCATCAACAAGGTGGATACAGTGGAGAATAAAGGGCAGCTTTTGGAGGTCATTGCCGCCTACAATGCGTATTACAATCATTTTGAGGCGATTATCCCTATCTCTGCCCGTACCGGCGACGGCTTGGACGAGCTGATGGAGCAGATGAGCAAGTACGCCCAGGAAGGCCCCCAGCTGTTCCCTGACGGCATGACTACGGATCAGCCGGATGCACAGGTTTGTGCCGAAATCGTGCGGGAAAAGATGCTGCTGTGCCTGGAAAAGGAGATTCCCCACGGTACGGCCATGGAGGTGACCCGCTTTACGGAGCGTGAAAACGGCATCATTGATCTGGATGTGACCATTTATTGCGAGAAAGCCAGCCATAAGGGCATCATCATCGGCAAGCACGGCGATATGCTCAAGAAGATCAGTACGCTGGCCCGGCAGGATATTGAGAAGTTTATGGGCACCAAGGTCTATATGGAAACTTGGGTCAAGGTCAAGGAAAACTGGCGAGACAACGTGAACTTCATGCGCACTCACGGCTACGACGAGCAGTAAAAAAGTCTCACAGAGTTCGCCGCCATGGCGGCGAAAAAAGTAAAATTTGTTTTTTGCGGCGGCGTGTACGTCGAAAAAAACACTTCTCGGCGCATCAGTGTGCGAACTGTCCGATGTGCGGACAGTGAGTGCATGTAATGCGCCGCAGTCCACTCGGAAAAGTGGGCTGTCACTTTTCCGAAAAAGACAACGTGAACTTCATGCGCACCCACGGCTACCACGAGCAGTAATCTTCCATAAAAGGAAAATGTTGTGCCAGTTTTCCTGCGCACGAGAGTGCGCGCCCAGCGGCGGAAAAGAGCACAATGCATTTTAAATGAGCAGGAAGTACCTGCCACTTTTTGTAGAAACTCCCGCCCATATCTGTCTATCATATGCACATCCTACTTGTAGGAGGTGGCACGGATGGATGCAAAGGACTACTGGGAATTATTTTTGGAGACCGGCGCGCCGGAGGCCTATCTTTACTATTGCGAAAGCAACCGCAGGGACGGCTAAGGCCGTCCCTGTCCTATGAAGGAGCTTACATAATGCAAACTGGGAAAATGGTCATCAATGGCATTGTCCTGCGGGAGACGGAGACCAAGGAAACGGACAAGATCCTGACGGTTCTGACGCCGAAGCTGGGCCGCATTCCTGTGATTGCCCGGGGAGCACGGCGAAAAAATAGCCGTTTGGCGGCGTCCAGTCAGTTACTGGTATATTCGGAACTGACCATTTTTCAGCGCGGCAACTGGTATTTGCTGGATGCCGGTTCTACGCTGGAACTCTTTGACGGAGTGCGGCAGGATTTGGTACTGCTGAGCCTTGCCGCCTATCTGTCCGAGTTGACGGAGTCCGTCACGGAGGAGGGGGAGGACGCGTCAGAGATCGTGCCGCTGCTTCTCAATGCACTCTATGCGTTGGGAACACTGGGAAAAGATCCACAGCAGGTAAAGGCAGCTTTTGAACTGCGGCTGTTGGCTTTGAGCGGCTTTGAACCGTTGGCGGATGGGTGTGCTGTGTGTGGCTGTCCCAATCCGGAAGCCCCTATGCTGGATGTGGTGCGTGGTGTGGTTCACTGCGGCAAATGCAAAGAGCCGGGGGGACTGTCCCTGCCCTTGACCCAAGGGGCGCTGGCAGCCATGCAGCATATTTTGAATTGCCCGCCCAAGCGGCTGTACAGCTTCGTGCTGCCGCCGCAGGAGATGACTCTTTTGGGCCACGCCGCCGAGGCTTTTGCGGCGGCGCAGCTGGAGCGGAGTTTTAGGACACTGAATTACTATAAGTCCGTGGCATTGGACACCTGATGCACGGCAGAGACAATAGGAAGTAGCAATATGAGCGAAATGTTTGAAAAATCCATCCGCACGCTGGAACTGCCGGCGGTGCTGGAATTACTGAGCCACAAGGCGGTCAGCGATGCCGCCAAGGCGCGCAGTCTTCAACTGCGGCCCGTGACGGATGTGACGGAGGTGCGGCAGCTGCTGGATGAGACAGACGCGGCAAAGGAGCGTTTGGGCCTTCACGGCAGCCCCTCCTTTTCGGGAGTGAAGGATGTAGCGACGGCACTTAACCGGGCGGATCATGGGGGAATGCTCAATACCAGAGAACTGCTGGATGTGGCGGGGCTTTTGACGGCCAGCCGCCGGGTCAGCGAATATGACAGCGAGCGCAAGGGAGAGCCTACAGTGCTTGACCACCTGTTTTCCTCCCTCCATACCAACCGTTATCTGGAGGATAAGATCCACGGTGCGATTCTGGATGAAGAGACCATTGCCGACACCGCCAGCAGTGAATTGGCAGATATCCGGAGAAAAATGCGGCTGACGGCTGCCAAGGGCCGTCAGATTTTGCAGCGGATGATTGCCTCACCATCCTATGGAAAGGTGCTGCAGGAGGCGCTGATCACCCAGCGTGACGGCCGCTTCGTGGTGCCGGTAAAGGCCGAGTATAAGGGAAGCATCCCTGGCCTTGTCCACGATATCTCCTCCTCCGGGGCTACCCTATTTGTGGAGCCTATGGGTGTGGTGCAGGCCAATAACGAGCTTCGGGAGCTGCAGGCTCGTGAAGAAAAGGAGATCGACCGGATTTTGCGGCAGCTGTCAGCAGAATGTGCTGCGCAGATGAGCAATATTCTGTGGGACTACGATATTTTGGTACAACTGGACATGGTTTTCGCCCGTGCCCAGTTGAGTTATCAGATGAGCGCATCCCGTCCGGAGGTGCGCAAGCGGGGCGGCATTGTACTGCGCCGCGCCCGTCATCCGCTGCTGGATCCGGCCAAGGCCGTGCCTATTACGGTGGAACTGGGAGAACAGTTTGATACGCTGGTAATTACCGGCCCTAACACCGGCGGTAAGACGGTGACGTTAAAAACGCTGGGACTTCTGGCCTTGATGGCGCAGTGCGGTCTCCATATTCCGGCGGATGATGGCAGCGCCGTACCGGTTTTTGAGAGAGTACTGGCCGATGTGGGCGATGAGCAGAGTATTGAGCAGAGTCTGTCCACGTTCTCGGCCCATATGTCCAATACGGTGCAGATTTTGAAGGAGGCAGACGAGCACAGCCTGATCCTCTTTGACGAGCTGGGTGCCGGTACCGATCCTGTGGAGGGTGCGGCGTTAGCGATTGCTATTATTCAAAATGCACGCAGCAAGGGAGCGCTGACAGCGGCGACTACCCACTATGCAGAATTGAAAACCTTTGCCATGACGACCGCCGGGGTGGAAAACGCCTCCTGCGAATTTGATGTACAGACGCTGCGGCCCACCTATCGGCTGCTCATCGGTATTCCCGGCAAGTCCAACGCTTTCGCCATATCACGGCGATTGGGACTGGACGAGACGGTCATTCAGGCGGCCAAAGCGCAGATGGACAGCGAGTCCATCCGCTTTGAGGATGTGCTTACCCAGCTGGAGGAGAAGCGCCAGCGATTGGAGAAGGCACAGCAGGAGGCCGACAGACTGTGGCGGCAGCGGGAGGAAGATGCCCGCAAGGCACGCACCTTCCGGGAGCAGATGGAAAAGGCCAAGGCCAACGCCCGCAGCAAGGGGGAGAGTGAGGCCCGGCGGATCGTACGGGATGCCCAGCAGCGCTCCGAGGAGATTTTTGCCGAGCTGGACGCATTGCGAAAAGAGCAGCAGCGCCAGGCGAATTTCCAATCCGTCAACGATGCCAAAGCGTCGGTGCGCCGCAATTTGAAAGCGGCGGAGGATGCCCTCCATCTCCAAGAAAAGGTGGCGGAGCCGGAGCTGTCGCCCAGCCGCCCCTTCCAGGTAGGGGATCTTGCAGAACTGCCCGGTGTACGGACGGCTGCCACCGTGGTGGGTGTCAACAACGACGGGACACTGTTGCTGCAGGCGGGAAAAATGCGAATGACCGTGAAGGCATCCCAAGTGCGGCTCATTGAAGGGGCAGCGGCACAGGAGAAAAAGAAACGCCAGTATGCCGCTGCCACCGCAGCACCAAAGCTTCATCTGGGGGCCCGTGCCGCTTCGGAACTGGATATTCGAGGGTACGAAACACTGGAGGCAGAGAGTGTCGTGGAGAATTATATCGACAGTGCCGTGATGGCAAAATTGGGAACAGTCACTATTATCCATGGCAAGGGTACCGGCGCACTGCGCAAGGCGGTTCACGAAATTCTCAAGAGAAATCGTGCGGTGAAGAGTTTCCGGCTGGGTCGATACGGCGAAGGAGAGGCAGGCGTGACGGTGGTAGAACTGAAATAAGTAGAAAATTTGTGGAAAATGCTGAATTTCTTTGGCGAATGTGGCGCATTCTAAAAATTTTATAGGAATAAATCTTGCATTATTCTCCTATTTAGATATAATAGAAGTATCGAAATTTTTTACCTAACGATTTCGCTTTTATCACAAAAAATGCTGCGTATGAAGGAGAGCTTGTTTCATGTATACTCAGGAAATTACCGTTAAGAACGAGGTCGGTCTGCATGCCCGGCCCGCAACCTACTTTATTCAGAAGGCCAATGAGTTCAAATGTGGTATCTGGGTGGAGAAGGAGGAGCGCCGCGTCAATGCCAAGAGTTTGCTGGGTGTTCTGTCCCTCGGTATTGTGAAGGGCACCACGATCACACTGATCGCTGATGGTTCCGATGAAAAGGAAGCTGTCGCCGCTCTGGTGGAGCTGGTGGAGAATAACTTTGGCGAGTAATCCAACCATATAAAATGAATCCGACACCGTCAGGTGTCGGATTTTTTATCACTCGTGGCAAGCCATGATCAAAATGCTGGTGTTCGGAATCACGGGCGGCAAAGGCATATATGAAAGCAGGGACGGATTTTTTAAAGAAATCCGTTCCCTATTTTTTATGACCGGTCTTGCTCTCCGCATTTTGCTACCCGCAGGAGCATTTCTGCGGCGGCCATGGAATATGCACCAAGCGCCGTTTCTCCGGTGAGCATCAGGGCACTTGCACCATCGAGACAGGCATTGTAGATATCCGTGACCTCTGCCCGTGTGGGGACAGGGCTGTGAATCATGCTCTGGAGTAAGTGGGTCACCACCAGAAAATCGTGGTGAGCCGCTCTGCACGCGGCGGCAATTCGCTTTTGCGCGCGGGGCAGCTCCCATAAGGGGAGATTGCTGCCCAGATCGCCACGGGCTACCGTTACTACATCGCACAAATCCATCCATGTCTCCAGCGTTTCTATGCCCTGTGCATCCTCTACCTTGGCAAAGATATGGAGATGGGCAAGCCCCTGCTCTGCCAGCGTCTGTCGCAGCTGCAAAAGATCACGGCGACTGCGGACAAAGGGCTGCATCACCGCCGTAACGCCGTAGTGCGCTGCCACCGCCAGATCGGCCGCATCAGCGGGGGATACGGCGCTGCGCTGCAGCTGTACACCGGGCAGGGTCAGACTTTTGCGGCTCTCAATCAGGCCGCCTTGGGGGCAGCGGCAGCGGACGGAGTGCTCGTCTCTGTCTTGTACCGTCAATACCACAGCGCCGTCATCCACAAGAATTTCCTGTCCCGGCGCTAAGACGGCCAGAACATCCTCGTCCAGAGCCACGCCGCCTGCACCGAAGAGAAAATAATCACCGTCTTGCAGTTGTATGGGATGGGGGAGGAGGGGCAGACGTATTTCCGGTCCGCGCAGATCAAGAATCAGCTCCGGAGGAATGCCCGCCGATGCGGCGGCACGCTGCAGAGCATCTGTCCATGGCTGGCATTCCGGAAGGGAACGGTGGGACAGGTTTAAACGAAAGCCGGTGATGCCCATGCGCAGCATGGCGGCAAGAGTGGCCTCATCACAACAGGCAGGCCCCAGGGTTACATAAGTTTTTATCACGTGGTCTCCTCCTTGTGGAAATGATCATAGACCGCTTGCGCAGCCTTGGGCGGCACAGCCAGCTGCAACTCCTCCAACGAGGCGGAGGAGATGGCTCGTACCGTCTTAAAGTGCCGCATCAGCGCCTTCTTGCGTGCATCGCCCACGCCGGGAATGTGATCTAACTGAGAGGAAAAGGCACTGCGGCGGTGCTTTTCCCGGTGATAGGTGATGGCGAAGCGGTGCACCTCCTCCTGAATTTGGCCAATGAGAGCAAAAAGCGGCGGGCATTGTTGGATGCCCAGTTCCTGCCCCTCCGAGGTCATCAGCGCACGGGTGCGGTGGCGGTCATCCTTCACCATGCCCAAAACGGGCAGGGAAAGCCCTAACGCTGCCAGCGCCGCTTCCACAGCACGCGCATGGGTCATGCCGCCGTCAATGAGCAGGAGATCAGGGGCTGTATTAAATTTATCGTCATTGTCTAAATAGCGGCGGAAACGGCGTGTCAGGACTTCCTGCATGGCGGCGTAGTCATCGGGATGTTCCAGCGTCTTGATCTGGAAACGGCGATAGTCCCGCTTGAGAGGTCTCCCATCCTGAAATACGACCATGGAGGCCACCATATCAGAGCTGCCGGTGTTGGAAATGTCATAGGCCTCCAGCCGACGAGGCGGTTGGGGCAGACCTGCCAGATGGCCAAGAAGTTCCAGTGTTTTGCTGGTGCGTTCAGCTTCAGAGGTCATGCGCTCCACCTCTTCTTTGGCGTTGCGCTGTGCCATCAAGAGAAGATCGTGACGCTCGCCACGCTGGGGAACACGCACCGTGACCCGGTGACCGGCCTGCTCTGTCAGCAGGGCGGCAAAGATGTCCTGTTCCTCCAGAGGGCAGGGCAGCAAAATTTCCGAGGGAAGCACGCCCCGATCGAGATAGTACTGACTAAGGACGGAGGCGAGGATGGAGGACTCGTTCTCTTCTGCGGCGGCGGAGAATACCTTCACCTCCCGGCCCAAGAGGTCGCCGCCCTGAATGTGCAGCACGGCACAGCCGCAGCGTACTTCGCCGGGGAAGATGCCCCACACGTCTGTGTCGGCGCACACACCGGCGATGACCTGCTGCTGTTTGCCCAATACGGACAGCGCCCGGATGCGATCCCGGAGGGCGGCGGCCTTTTCAAAGGCCAGTGCCTCGGCGGCGGCCTCCATCTCCTGTTGCAGTTCTCCGGTGAGCTGCTGCAGCTTGCCGGAGAAAAGGCGCTCTGCCTGCTCGATGCGGTGGCGGTATTCCTCCTGACCGGGGCCGTTTTCCATGCAGAAGCCGTCACAGCGCCCGATGTGGTGGTTGAGACAGGGGCGCTCCTTGCCGATATCCCGTGGAAAGCGGCGGGAACAGGTGGGCAAACATAGGGCGGCACACACGGCATCAATGGCCTGCCGTGTTTCGTACCGACCGCCAAAGGGCCCGAAATACTTGGCACCGTCGTCGGCGGCACGGTTGACAAGCGTGAAACGGGGATAGGAGGACTTGCTGTCCAGTCGGACAAAGGGATAGCCTTTGTCGTCCTTTAAAAGAATGTTATAACGGGGCATATGACGCTTGATGAGGGAGTTTTCCAAGATCAGTGCCTCAAATTCGGAGGAAACGAAGATGGTGTCGAAATGATCCACCTGTGCCACCATGGCCCGCGTCTTAGCGTTGTGGCCCGCGCCGCTTTGAAAATACTGGCTGACCCGGTTTTTCAGTTTCTTGGCCTTGCCGACGTAAATGACTTTGCCGGTCTTGTCCATCATCAGATACACACCGGGTACCAACGGCAGATCATTGGCCTTTTCCCGCAGTTCCTCCCGTGTCATAGCGGCCCTCCTCATCACAAAACATATGATGACAGTATAACATGCACTGTGTCCCGGGGCAAGGGAAAGAACTGTTGCATCAGGGCGAAAAGGCATGTATAATGGGAAATACATGGAGATATATAGGAAAAACGTGCGTTATAGGGAAAAAGTATGAGAAAAAAACAGACCAAGAAACTGATTGGCATGCTTTTGGCCATGGCATTGTTGTGCAGCTGTGGACCGAAGATGTCCACACCCGCAGAAAAAGAGAAAGATGTGACACCGGAGTTGCCGGTGGGACAGCATGCCAAGCCTGCAGAGAAACCTCTGCCAAAGCCAGAACCGGAGCCGGAACCCGCTCCGGAACCGGAGCCGGAGCCGTGGACAGAGCCTGCCCCTACACAAAAGCCGGAGCCTGAACCGGAGCCGACACCAGCACCAGCACCTGAGCCGGAACCGGAGCCGACACCGGCGCCTTACTATGTGAAGGTGAATTGCGAGATGAACACGGTAACTGTCTATACATTGGATGAGAACGGGGAACATACAGTGCCATATATTGCCATGGTGTGCTCCAGTGGTCTGGACGGCAGTACCCCGCTGGGGAAATATGAGCTGACGGGCAACCGTTGGAAATGGCTGGGACTGGTCGACGGCGTGAAGGGGATGTACTCCACGCAGATTGACGGGGATTATCTCTTCCACTCTGTCCCTTATTTGGAGTGGTATGACCACGGCAGTTTGCAGCCCGGCGAATTTGACAAGCTGGGACAGGCTGCCTCCCACGGATGCATTCGTTTGCAGGTGAAAGATGCCAAGTGGATCTACGACCATCTGTGGGAAATTGAGGCCGTAGAGATCTACAACAGCCCCGATCCCGGCCCGTTGGGCAAGCCCTCTGCCCCTAAGATTGGCGATAGCACCTATCCCGGCTGGGATCCTACCGATCCCGACGAAAATAATCCGTGGCTGGCCGAACCGGAGCTTGATTCCGGACCAATTGGACCAATTGCACCAGAACCTGTGCCGCCTGTGAATCAGGAACTGGCACCAGCACCTATGCCGCCTGTGAATCAGGAAGCGGCACCAGCGCCTGTGCCGCCCGTAGCTCAGGAAGGGACACCGGAACCTGATGTTCCTCTCGACGTAGAGGAAGGGGAAACGGAAAAAGAGGCTGCATAAACAAGAGAAAAGGTTCCTGTCTGACCAATAGCAGACAGGAACCTTTTTTATTTAGTTGAGGGACTCCTCGTGCTGAGTGAAAAGCGCATTGATTTTGCGCCGCAAGGGCTGATGCCCCGGTGCACGCAGTTCCGGGTCCTCTGCCAGCAGCTGTTTGGCTGCCGTCTGGGCTTCATCCAGAAGGCGCATATCACAGCTGAGATCCGCTACTTTCATGGCGGGCAGGCCGTGTTGGCGATGGCCGAAGAAATCACCGGGGCCGCGCAGCCGAAGATCTTCCTCAGAAATCTTGAAGCCGTCATTGGTTTTTACCAAGACTTGCAGCCGCCGCCGTGTTTCCTCTCCGGGATGATCGCTGAAGAGAATGCAATAGGACTTGGCACTGCCCCGCCCCACGCGCCCACGCAGCTGGTGCAGCTGGCTGAGTCCGAAGCGCTCCGCGTTTTCCACCACCATGGTGTTCGCGTTGGGGACATCTACGCCCACCTCAATGACGGTGGTAGAGACCAGAATATCGCTCTCTCGATTCACAAAGGCGGTCATTACCGCATCTTTCTCCTTGGGCTTCATCTTGCCGTGGAGCAGGGATACCCGCAGATCGGGGAATATCTCCTCCTGCAGTTTGCGGGCGTAGGCGGTCACAGCCTTGCGCTCATCTGGAACCTCCTCGCCGTCGCCCACCAGCGGACAGACGATGAATATTTGGCGGCCGGATGCCACTTGCTTGCGAATGAAGTTGTTGACCCGCAGACGATAACTCTCATCCACGGCAAAGGTGGACACCTTCTGTCGGCCGGGGGGCAGCTCATCCATCACAGATACATCCAGATCGCCGTAGATAATGAGCGCCAGCGTCCGGGGAATGGGCGTGGCGGAGAGCACCAGCACATGGGGGTGAACCCCCTTATGCCCCAGTGCCGCACGCTGATCAACGCCGAAGCGATGCTGTTCATCGGTGATCACAAGTCCCAAGCGGGCATAGTGGACATCTTCTGTCAAAAGAGCATGGGTGCCGATGCAAAAAGCAATGGAGCCATCGGCAAGACCTGCTAAGATCTCCCGCCGCTCCTTGGCTCGGGTAGAGCCGGTAAGAAGGGCACATTGCAGACCGAACTTGGCAAACAGGGGAGAGAGACCTTGATAGTGCTGCCGTGCTAAAATTTCCGTGGGAGCCATGAGGGCACTCTGATAGCCGTTTTGGGCAGCGAACCAAACACAGGCCGCCGCCACCATGGTTTTGCCGCTGCCAACATCCCCCTGACAAAGACGATTCATGGGCCGGTCATGGCACATATCGCCCAAGGCATCATGAATGGCCCGCTGCTGCGCGCCTGTTAGGGGGAAAGACAGCCTCTCATAAAAAGGCGCCATGTCTATCGCTTGACAGACGGGGCCATGCACGTCCTGCCGCCGCTGCCGCAGCCGCTGCAGTCCGCAGGTCAACAGGAACAACTCTTCAAAGACCAATCGCCGCCGCGCTGTCTCCAGCGCCTCCGGGGAGGCAGGAAAATGGATATTTTCAAAAGCGTAGTTGATATAACACAGGTGATGCTGCTGCCGCACTTCGTCAGGCAATACATCCTCCAATAGATCGCTGCACGCAGTCAAACCTTGCTGTACGGCGCGGGAGAGAAGCAGCTGGCTGACACCGGCGGTGAGATGGTAGAGGGGCATGATGCGGCCGGTAATCTGCTGGTGTCCCTCTTGCTCGATGAGGGGATTTACCATTTGGCGGCGCAGAAGATTTCCCTCCACTTTGCCGTAAAAAATGTAAGTTTCTCCGCAATGAAGGGAGTTTTTTCTGTATTCCTGATTGAAAAAGACCAGATCCAGAGAACCGCTGCGATCCACCGCCCGGGCGCGTACCAGCATTTTGCCGCCTCGAATACGGTGGACCGTGGGATCGGCGGCCACCATGGCCTTTACGCAGGCGTTTTCGCCCGGCATAAGATCCTTGATAGGACGGGTCAGTGTGCGATCCTCATAGCCACGGGGAAAGTAGGAGAGGAGATCTTGCAGTGTGGTAATGCCCAGCTTGGCAAAAGAGTTGGCCCGTGTCTCACCAATGCCCTTGATATAGCGAATATCGGTCTGTAAATCGGCCATGAGAAATGTCCTCCTCTGTCGCTTGCTGAGAGTTACGGGAGTGTTCCTTTTTCCAGAAACCTCCATGGTTTGCCATACACGCATACATGCCCGTCATCAGAAGGTCCGGGGCTGCTAGCAAGCCGGAGTCAGCCCCTTTCCCAGTTCACTCTCCGTGGATCAGTCTTTGCCAGCTGTGCTGTCAGCATTTGGGGGGAGGGGACGTAGGAAGGAGTGATCTTTGTGTGGATATGTCCCATACCCCTGCGTGTCCGAAAATCAAACTCTCACATAATCTATGTATTGAAAGCGTACGCCGCCTTCCTCCCAAATTTCGCTTGTTTCCGCCACCTTCCAGTGCGGGTCGGCATCCAGATCGGGGAAGAAAGTATCCGCCGGCGCATCGGCATAAATCTTGGTCACATAGACCCGCTGGCACCATGGCAGCAGCTGGCGGTAGATGCTGCCGCCGCCGATGCAGAAAGCGTCTTTCTCTGCGGCTTCCACGGCTTGCTGGACACTGCGTACCATCTCCACCCCCTCCGGGGCAAAGTTGGTGTTCTGCGAGAGCACAATGTTGCGCCGCTTGGGAAGGGGACGGCTGCCGGGAAGGGAGAGCAGGGTTTTGCGCCCCATAATGACGGTATGTCCTGAGGTAAGAGCGCGGAAACGCTGCAAGTCGGCTTTCAGATGGAAAAGAAGCTCCCCCTCACAGCCGATGCCCCAGTTTTGATCAACGGCTACAATTGCCTGCATAGTGCGTCCTCCTTAAATCGCCACCGGGATCTTGTCCTCAAAGGGCTGGGGGTCATAGCCCTCCAGCTGGAAGCTGTCCCGTGTGAATTGGTAGAAATCCTGTACTGATTTGTCGATGGAAAAGACGGGGGCCGGACGACTCTCCTGTTCCAGCAGCTTTTCAATGACGGGTACATGGCGGTCATAGATGTGCGCATCGGCGATGACGTGCACCAGCTCACCCGGAACAAGACCGCTGACCTGCGCCATCATGTGTACCAGCACGGCGTACTGCACCACATTCCAGTTGTTGGCGGCCAGCATGTCCTGACTGCGCTGGTTGAGAATAGCGTTCAAGGTGTTGCCGGAGACGTTAAAGGTCATGGAGTAGGCGCAGGGATAGAGCGCCATCTCGTGGAGATCCTCAAAGTTATAGATGTTGGTAAGAATACGGCGGGAGGCGGGATTGTGCTTCAAATCATAGAGCACGCGGTCCACCTGATCCATATCCCCCTCGGGATAGTGATGCTTGACCGCCAGCTGATAGCCGTAGGACTTGCCGATGGAGCCGTTTTCGTCGGCCCAGCTGTCCCAGATATGACCCCGCAGGTCGTGGATGTTGTTGGACTTTTGCTGCCAGATCCACAAGAGCTCATCGATGCAGGTCTTAAAGTAGGTGCGGCGGATGGTGAGGATGGGAAATTCCTCCTGCAAATTGTAACGATTGACGATACCAAATTTCTTCACCGTGTGGGCCGGTGTCCCGTCATCCCAGTGGGGGCGTACGGACTGATCGGTGTCCCATACACCATGGGTCAGAATTTCACGGCAGTTTTCTTTAAATATTTCGTCGGCACGGCTCATGGCGGTGTTCCTCCTATTGGCATGGTATTTTTCATAAATATATCATATATAAGGCCGGTGTACAAGAGCGGATGCGGCAGGAAGCTCAGGGGAAAGAGACAAGGGAGAGACTTGCTTTTTGGTAATTTTGGCGTATAATACAGTATGTATTACTATGGGAAAAAGGAGAATATCCTATGAATTACGACGTATTGCTGATTGGCGCCGGTCCCGGTGGTATCTATTCTGCCTACGAGCTGATGGAGAAAAAGCCGGGGATTCGGGTGGCTGTATTTGAGGCCGGCCACGAGCTGTCACGCCGCCGCTGTCCCATCGACGGTGAGAAGATTAAGTCCTGCATCAAGTGCCCCACCTGTGCCATTATGAACGGCTTTGGCGGCGCAGGCGCTTTTTCCGACGGCAAGTACAACATCACCAACCAGTTCGGCGGTACGCTGTGCGACTACATCGGCAAAAACAAGGCGCTGGAGCTGATGGAGTATGTGGACGAGATTAACATGGACTGCGGCGGCAGGGGAACCAAGCTCTACTCCACCGGCAATACCCACATCAAAAAGCTGTGTCTGGAAAACGACCTCCATCTGCTGGACGCCTCTGTGCGCCATCTTGGTACCGACATCAACTATGTGGTGCTGGAGAATCTCTATAACCGCCTGAAGGACAAGGTGGACTTCTTCTTTGATACCCCCGTGCGGAAGGTCAAGCGCACCGATGGGGGCTATACCGTCACCACCGACAAGGCGGAGTATACCGGTACATACTGCGTTATCTCCGTGGGCCGCAGCGGCTCGAAGTGGATGGAGACAGTATGTCAGGATCTGGAGATCCCTACCCACTCCAACCGTGTGGATATCGGTGTGCGTGTGGAGCTGCCCTATGCCGTGTTTGCCCACCTCACCGACGAGCTCTATGAGAGCAAGATTGTCTATCGCACCGCCAAGTTTCAGGATCGTGTCCGCACGTTCTGCATGAATCCCCACGGCGTGGTGGTGAACGAGAATACCAACGGCATCGTCACCGTGAACGGGCACAGCTATGAAGACCCTGCCCTCCATACGGATAACACCAATTTTGCCCTTTTGGTGGCCAAGCACTTCTCCGAACCCTTCAAGGACAGCAACGGCTACGGGGAGAGTATTGCGCGCCTGAGCAATATGCTGGGCGGCGGCGTGATCGTGCAGCGCTTCGGCGATCTGATTCGTGGCCAGCGCAGCACCGACAAGCGACTGTCCGAGAGCTTTGTGACCCCTACTTTGGCGGCAACCCCCGGTGATCTGAGTCTGGTGATGCCCAAGCGTATTCTGGACGGCATCATTGAGATGATCTATGCCCTCGATAAGATCGCCCCCGGTACGGCCAATGATGATACGCTCCTCTACGGTGTGGAAGTGAAGTTCTACAATATGGAGGTGGAGCTGGATGAGAATCTGGAGACTTGCCACAAGGGGCTCTATGTGATCGGTGACGGTAGCGGCGTGACCCACTCCCTCAGCCATGCCAGCGCCAGCGGTGTCCATGTGGCCCGCCATCTGGCAGAGATCCTGTAAAAGCGGAACCGTATTTTTTATGTGAAATCTTTCTTAGCAAATAAAACAATCTTTGCTAATGCTGACTTTAGCAAAGAAAAAGGCGGCGTAACAGGAGTTACACCGCCTTTTCGCTGACTGTCTGAAAAAATTCAGCTGTCTATATCCACTGTAATGTTGTCCGTTCCATGGAGTTCAAATTCGCCCAGATAGAGATTCATCCGCTCCATGATCTCGTCGTAGTTTTCCGCTGTGACGGGGGGATCGTCCAGATCCCGCAGCGCCAGCTCCTGTGCCAGAATTTCAAAGAAAATCGTATCTTCGTAGGCCATAATCGCCTCATGGATGCCGCCCTCGGCAAAAGCGCGGGAGGGGATCAGCTCCCCCTGGTATAGCTCTGTGAGGGAGGCCATGCCGTGACCGAGACAGTGGGAGAAGAGCAGGCTCTCCACTTCATCGTACTGGCGGATGCGGTCGTCACCCCGAGTGGAGTTGAGCACCCAGTTGCCGATATACACCAGATCCAGCAGACGCCGGAACTGTTTTTCACTCAGTTTGATCTCCAAAATGCCACCTCCGATTGGTTTTGCCGGGGAGGAAAACCTGCCTGCCCTAGAATAACAGCATTATAGCAGACCATGACAGAAAATACCACCGAAAAAAGTGGGGAAATCCTCCAAAATTGCACTTGTTTCCCACGCTTTTCAATAGTATAATAAATTAGTTACATTATTATGCGTGTTATGCGTGCCATAGGGAGGTTCTGTCATGGATCACAGGGCTGTGGGAGTGTTTGACTCCGGGCTGGGCGGCTTGACGGCCGTCCGGGAGCTGCGGAGGCTCCTCCCCTCTGAAAACATTATATACTTGGGAGACACGTCCCGTGTCCCTTACGGCGGAAAATCCGAGGAAACTTTGCTCCGATATTCCCGGCAGGATATGGCCTTCCTCCGTACTAAGGATGTGAAGGCGGTGCTGATCGCCTGCGGCACAGCCACCACGGCGGCGCTGCCTGCGCTGCAGCGGGAGAACGAGATCCCCGTGCTGGGTGTGGTGGATGCTGCCTGCCGCCGGGCGGTGGAGCAGACGCGGAATAAGCGGGTGGGGCTCATTGCCACGGCGGCCTCCGTCCGCTCCGGCGTCTATGAGCGCACCATGCGCGCCATGGACAGCGCCATCCAAACCGTCAGCTGTGCTTGCCCCCTCTTTGTAGCGCTGGTGGAAAACGGGCGCTATCGCCGGGGGGATGCGGTGGTGGAGCTGGTGGCCCGGGAGTATCTGGAACCCATGAAGGCCACCGGCGTGGATACCCTGATTTTGGGCTGCACCCATTTCCCGCTGCTGGAGGATGTCATCGCAGACGTGATGGGGCCGGCGGTGACGCTCATCAATGCCGGGGCCGAGGCGGCCCGGGAATTGGCGGACGTGCTGGAAAAAGAGGATTTGCTCCGCGACGGCGTGGGCGGCGTTACCCTGTACGCCAGCGGGGATGCGAAGGAATTTAGGGAGCTTGCCGTGCAGTTTTTAGATGAGCCGATGGCCACGCCGGCAGAGCCGGTGAACATCGAGAACTATTGAGGTGCGCTGTGGAAGGACATGTAAAAGTTGCGATCCGCAGTGTCATCACCGCACAGGGCGAGCGTGAGGAGATGTGCCAAACGGGTCGTGGCCTGCTGCGGCACGATGAGGACGGCTATCATCTGCGCTACAGCGCCACAGACGAGGCGGGCCAGCCAAGCAATAACGCTTTGAAGATGACCGGGGAGGGCATTACAGTACACAATACCTCCATTGGCTATACCCTGCAATTAAATCCGGAGTGTCCTACCATACTTCGCATGCGCTCCGGCGGTGCTGTTCTGGAAATGGGGATTGAGACCCGCCATATTCACTGGGCACTGGAAGGGGACAAGCCGGGGGAAATTGCCATGGACTACACCATGCTGCATGGAGGCGCACCTATTTCAGATGTGTGTCTGCGGATTACGATAGAGAAAGACAAGGAGAGATAATACGATGATCAATATGATCCAAAACGCGAAAGACCAGGTGCTGCAGTTGACACTGGAGGCACTGAAAAAGGCCAACGCTGCGGGGATGCTGCCCGAGGTGTCCGTGACCCCTTCTGTGGAGATCCCCAAGGACAGCTCCAACGGCGACTATACTACCACCTTCTGCCTTGCCGCTGCCAAAGCCATGCGGATGAATCCCCGTCAGGTGGCTCAGATCCTCATGGATCATATGGTACTGGATGGTTCCTATTTCACCTCCGTGGAGATGGCAGGACCCGGCTTTTTGAACTTTCGGCTGGGCGATAAGTGGTTTGCCGACACGGTAGCTGCCGTGGAAACCGAGGGGGAGAATTACGGAAGCAATGATATGCTCTCCGGCAAGAAGTACATGGTGGAATTTGTCTCTGCCAACCCGACCGGCCCCATGCACATGGGGAATGCCCGGGGCGGCGTGCTGGGTGATACGCTGGCTTCCGTACTGCAAAAGTCCGGCGCCGATGTGTGGCGTGAATTTTATGTGAATGATGCCGGCAACCAGATCGAGAAGTTTGCCAAGAGCCTGGAGGCACGCTATATTCAGATCATTCGCGGTGAGGATGCCGTGGAGTTCCCCGAGGACGGCTATCACGGCGATGATATCCGTGAGCTGGCACAGGCTTTCTATGAGCAGGAAGGCGACAAGTACTTGGAATGTGACCAGCAGGAACGTCACGATGCTCTTGCCAAGTTCGGCCTGAGCCGCAACATCCCCAAGATGCAAAAGGATCTGGCTCGCTACGGCATTCACTATGATCAGTGGTTTTTTGAGTCCTCCCTCCATGAGAGCGGCTATGTGGCCGACTCTGTGGGCAAGCTGACCGAACTGGGCTATACCTACGAGAAGGACGGCGCGCTGTGGCTCAACACCAGCCGCATCCTTGGCGAGCAGCTGAAGAAGGCCGGCAAGAGCGACGAGGAGATCGAGAAGCTGGGTCTGAAAGACGACGTACTGCGCCGTGCCAATGGTTTTTATACCTACTTCGCCGCCGATATCGCCTACCACCGCAATAAATTTGCCGTCCGCGGCTTTGACAAGGTCATCAACATCTGGGGTGCCGACCACCACGGTCATGTAGCACGTTTGAAGGGGGCTATGGATGCTCTGGGTCTTAACGGGTCGGAGCGGCTGGATATCGTCCTCATGCAGCTGGTGAAGCTGGTGCGTGACGGCGAGGTGGTGCGTATGTCCAAGCGCACCGGCAAGGCCATTTCCCTCACTGACCTGCTCGATGAGATTCCTGTGGATGCCTGCCGCTACTTCTTTAATGCCAAGCCTGAAACCCAGATGGAGTTTGACCTGGGGCTTGCGGTCCGTGAGGACAGCGAAAACCCGGTGTACTATGTGCAGTATGCCCATGCCCGCATTTGCACCTTGTTGAAGGCGCTGGCGACAGAGGGACACACTGTGCCCGATGCCAAGGATGTGGACTTCAGCCTCCTGCGTGAGGACAGCGAGAAGGCCCTTATCAAGCAGCTGTCTGTCTACTGTGAGGCGGTGCGTTTGGCGGCTCGTGACTACGACCCCAGCCATATCAACCGCTATCTGACCGATTTGGCTGCCGCTTTCCACAAGTTCTACAGTGCCTGCCGCATCAAGGGGGAAGAGGAACAGCTCCTGCGCGCCCGACTGAAGCTGGCTGACACGGCACGCAGCGTCCTGCGCAACGGCATGGCCCTCATCGGCTGCAATGCCCCGGAGCAGATGTAATGGAAAGAGAGCGTATCAATGTAGATACGCTCTCTTTTTTCATAAGAAGAGGGTGTATATCCGGCATCAGCGCAGCGTATTTTTCCCATTACGTCCCGAAGAACAGCCGCACACTCATGGCGGCGCCCAGAAAACCGACGGCATCGGCGGTGAGTGCTGCCGGAATGGCGTAGCGGGTGCGGCGGATGTTGGCGGCACCGAAGTAGACGGCCACAGTGTAAAAGGTGGTCTCCGTGGAACCCAGCATCACCGCCGCCACCCGCCCTATGTAGGAGTCCGGCCCGTATTGCGCCATCAGTTCGCCCCCTACAGCCAGCGCCCCGGAGCCGCTGATGGGGCGAATCAGCAGCAAGGGCATGGTTTCTGGCGGAATGCCGACCGTGGAGAGAAGAGGAGACAGCAATTCCGTCAACCATTGCAGTGCCCCGGAGGCACGAAGCATGGCGGTGGCGGACAGCAGCACAATGAGGGAAGGCAAAATCTTGACCATGACAGTAAGCCCCTGCATTGCACCCTCCGTCAAGGCGCTGTAACCGTCTATTCTCCGTAAGAGGGCGTACAGCGCCGTCCCGGCCAGAACGGCGGGGATGACCCAGGAAGAAATATGCATATCAATCCCTCCAAATCGTCTGCAAAAGCCGTGCTGCTGCCAGTCCTGCCGTTACAGACAGGAGCGAGGTGAGCCATACCGCCGGTAAAATATCCATGGGGGCAGCAGAGCCGCAGGCAGCCCGTATGCCCGATACGGTGGTTGGCAATAGCTGGATGGAGGCCGTATTCAGTACCACCAGACGACACAGTTCATCCGTGGCTGTGCCGTTGCAGCCTGCGGCCATCCGTTGTGCGGCTTGGATCCCCAAGGGCGTTGCTGCATTCCCTAAACCCAACAGATTCGCCGACACATTCGCCGATACGGCGGAGAGTGTCTCCTTGTCCCGGCTCCCTTGGGGCAGCAATCGCCGCAGCAGCGGCCGGAAGATACGCGAGAGGCTATCTGCCAAGCCGCATTGGCGCATGAGTTCCATTACGGCACTCCAAAGGCATACGGCACCTGCCATTCCCAACGCCAGTTCTAGGGCGGAGGAAGCTCCCTCCAATGCCGCCTGCCCCACATTGTCGAGCGTGCCATTCCCTATGCCGAAGAGCACAGAGAGTAAAACCATTCCTGTCCAAATACACGTTAAAGCCATGTTATCGCCTCCTATATTGCACTATATGCACAGCGAATACATAATATCTCGTGCAGACATTGTTAAAATTAGTGTAAAATAGTTGACATTGGCGGAAAAATGGTGCATAATAAACAAAAGCACAGGAATTTGAGAGAATAGGAGAAGTGCTGTGAAATCTACTGGTATTGTAAGAAAGGTAGACGAGTTGGGACGAATCGTTCTACCGGTTGAATTGCGCAGAACGTTGGATATCGCAGAAAAAGATGCGCTGGAAATCTATGTAGACGGTGGGGCGATTGTCCTGAAAAAGTATCGGCCCAACTGCATATTTTGTGACAGTATTAGGGATGTGGCTGTATTTAAGGGGAAGAATGTCTGCCGCAAATGCCTGCGGGAGTTAAAGAAAGAAAACTGACGGCTGCAAAAGGAGCCCTGCACCAATGGTGCAGAGCCCCTTTTGGTTTTATGTTTGGGAACTTTTTAAAACGGCCTCGTAGAGATCGTTTTTATTCAGCCCCGTGTCGGCAGAGACTTGCCGCACGGCATCCTTCATGCCAATGCCGGTACTGCGCAGTTTCACAACACGAGCCACGCCTTCTTCCATGGAGAGAAGGGGGCCCTCCTGCCGGGGAGCACCTTCCATCACCAGAACGTATTCGCCGCGCGGCTCATGTTCTCGGTAAAATTCTACTGCGGCGTGCAGGGTGGTGCGCTGCGTCTCCTCGTGGAGTTTTGTCAGTTCGCGGCATAGAGAGATGCGGCGATCGCCCAGAATTTCCAGCATATCCGCCAGCGTGGCACGCAGCTTGTGAGGGGCTTCGTGAAAGACCATGGTGCGTTCCTCGCTTTGCAGCGCCTGGAGCTGTGTGCGCCGCTCTTTTCTTTGGGCGGAAAGGAAGCCTTCAAAGGTAAAGCGGCCTGTGGGCAAACCGGATACTGCCAGTGCCGTAATACAGGCACAGCAGCCGGGGATGCTCTGCACCGTGATGCCGGCAGCAGCGCACAGCTGTACTAGATCCTGCCCCGGATCACTGATGGCGGGTGTCCCGGCATCTGTGACAAGGGCGCAAGTCTCGCCGGAAAGGAGCCGCTCTGTAATGGCGGCCCCGGCGGCGGTACGGTTATGCTCGTGATAGCTGATGAGCGGCTTTTTAATGCCAAAATGATTCAGGAGCTTCATGGATACTCTTGTATCCTCGGCGGCAATAAAGTCCGCATGCGCCAATGTTTCTACGGCGCGAGGGGAGAAGTCCCCCAAATTGCCGATGGGTGTGGCTACCAAATATAATGTTCCTGCCATATCCTTACCTCTTATCTCTGAAATACACGGCATCCAGCTCCGCTGTAGGCTTGCCGTCCGCCCCTTGTAAAAGGAGGGGCGGTTCGATCTGCAAGCCGGTGCGGCCGCCCCGGCGGCACTCCAATAGGAACAGCGCAGGGGCGGAAGCAATTGTGTTTTGCACAAGCCGCAGACGCTTGGGCTCCAAACCATGGTGACGGCAGGCGTCCATCAGCTCGGCCATGCGCTCTGTGCGAAAAACCAGCGCCAACCGTCCGCCCCAACGCAGCAGCCGTGCTGCGGATATTAAAATGTCCTCCAACGTACAGGTGACTTCCGAACGTGCGGCACGGCGCGGCGCTGTCTTTGCCTGTGCGCCGCTGTCAACAGTAAAATAGGGAGGGTTCGCTACCACCCAATCGAAGGAACCGGGGCGCAGCATAGGGAGATGGCGAAGATCCGCCTCGATGCACTGGAGAGAGTCCTCTAAGCCATTGAGTGCAGCGCTCCGGCGACATAGAGAGCAGGCTTGGCTCTGTAGTTCTACCTCTGTAACGTGGACGGACGGCTCACGTGCCAAAAGCAGCAGGCCGATCAGTCCCGTGCCGCCGCCCAGATCACAGATATGATCGCCGCATTTGAGCCGGGGAAAGGAGCTCAGTAAAAAAGAGTCAGTTCCCGGTTGAAAAAGCGTATCATCAAAAAGAAAGCGGAAACCGCCGGGCCAGAGCTGATCTGTTTTTTCCAAGACATCCCCACCTTTCCTGACCCCATTGTATAATAAAAGTGGCGTGGCTGCAATAAAAAAACACCAGACAGAAAGTCTGGTGTTTTTTTCGGATGCATGTGCGATTATTCTGCGGGAGAGATAGCGCCGTTGGGGCAGGTATCTGCGCAGGAACCGCAGTCCAGGCAGGAGTTGGCGTCGATCTCGTAATGATCCTCACCCTGAGAAATAGCACCAACGGGACATGCATCAGCGCATGCGCCGCAGCTGACGCAACCAGAACCGATTTTGTAGGCCATGAGAGCACCTCCATAAAAATTTGGTGATTCTATTGTAGCACGAAAATGGAATAATGCAAGACCTTGCCTCTGAAAAATTGTGCCGCCCTGTGTATTTTTTGGATTTTTTGGCAAAAACTACGGAAAATATTCCATGTTAATGAAGCTTTCTGTATAAAATCTGTCAGCAGAGGCTAACCCGCAGGAACAGGAATGATTTGCCCTTCAATAGGGCAGGGAAGGGGCTACTATGAGAGAAAATAAGTTTACGCCAAGGGCCAACCGGGCGCTGCGGCTTGCTCAGGAGGCTGCAGAGCAGTTGGGCCATGGCTATGTGGGCAATGAGCATTTGCTTTTAGGCCTTTTGCGAGAAGAGGAGGGAGTGGCGCATCGGGTGCTGCTGGACAGCGGCGTCCGTGATGACACGGTCTGCCAGCTGCTTGAGCGCACTGCCGGTACCGGAAGTGCCGGGGCTGCATCCTTCCAAGGACTTACACCGCGAGCCAGAAGTACGATTGAATTGGCGGTGGGGGAATCGATTCGCAGCGGCAGCGGCTATATCGGTACAGAGCACCTGCTGCTGGGGATGCTGCGGGAGGGAAACAATATGGCAGTGGATATTCTCCGTGCTTCCGGTGTGGACGGTCGGCGGCTTTACGGCACTGTGCTCAAACGTGTGGGCGGGCGTCCGACACCGCCGCCCGCCGCCAATAGCGGGCGGGAGGAGAAACGATGTAAAAACTTGGCGGCCTATACCAAAGATCTGACGGAGGCGGCACGCTGCGGCCAATTGGACCCTGTGGTGGGGCGAGAGAAGGAAATCGACCGCACGATTCGCATCCTTTCACGCCGCAGTAAGAATAATCCGGCCCTTGTGGGGGAACCCGGTGTCGGCAAAACGGCCATTGTAGAGGGGTTGGCGCAGCGGATTGCCATGGGCGATGTGCCGGAGGAACTGCGGGATCAGCGGATTTTGTCATTGGATCTGGGCAGCATGGTGGCCGGTACCAAGTACCGCGGTGAATTTGAAGAGCGTATCCGCAATATGGTGGAGGATGTGCGCTGTGCCGGAGATGTCATTCTCTTTATCGACGAGCTGCACAATATTGTAGGCGCAGGCAGTGCGGAGGGTGCCGTGGATGCTGCCAACATTCTCAAGCCCGCGCTGGGCCGGGGAGAGATTCGGGTGATAGGAGCCACAACGTTGGAAGAGTATCGGCGCTACATTGAAAAAGACGCCGCACTGGAGCGTCGCTTTCAGCCTGTCACCGTGGAGGAACCCACGGAGGAGGTGGCAGTGGAGATCCTGCTGGGGCTTCGGGAGCGCTACGAGGCACACCACCGCCTGTGTATTACCGATGAAGCGGTGGAGACGGCAGTGCGGTTATCCGCCCGGTATATTCATGATCGTTTTTTGCCGGATAAGGCCATTGATTTAGTGGATGAGGCGGCAAGTCAGGTGCGTATGAGAGCACATCCGGTCTGTCCGGATGTGAAAAGCTTGGAGGAAAAGCTCATAACCCTGCGCCGGGAGAAAGAACTGGCGGTGGCGTCGCAGGACTATGAGCAGGCGGCGGAGCTCCGGGATGTGGAGGAGAATTTTGAAGGACAGCTGGCAGATCGGCGGGAGAGCTGGCGGCGGCAATCGGCAGATGATGACAGTGTGGACGGGGACGATATCGCCCGGGTGGCTGCTGAGTGGACCGGTATCCCGGTGACAAGGCTCACGGAAGATGAGCGGTTCCGGCTGCTGCACTTAGAGGATACGCTGCGTGCGCGGGTGGTAGGGCAGGAGGAGGCCGTTTGCACGGTGGCTCGGGCGGTACGCCGCAGCCGTGTGGGGCTGCAGGATCCCTGCCGTCCCATCAGTTCTTTTCTCTTTTTAGGGCCTACCGGGGTGGGCAAGACAGAGTTATGCCGCGCGTTGGCGGAAGCTATGTTCGGCACAGAGAATGCCATGATCCGGCTGGATATGTCGGAGTATATGGAGCGTCATGCCGTCTCTCGCCTGATAGGGTCACCTCCCGGCTATGTGGGCCACGAGGAAGGGGGGCAGCTGACAGAACGTGTGCGCCGCCGGCCTTATTGCGTCGTGCTCTTTGACGAACTGGAGAAGGCACACCGGGATGTGTGCAACCTTCTTTTACAGATTTTGGAGGAGGGTGTGCTCACCGATGCCCGGGGCCGTCGTGTAGACTTTAAAAATACGGTGATCGTCATGACGTCCAATGTAGGGGATGAACGATTTATGGCCGGTGCGCCGCTGGGGTTTCGTGACAGCACAGAGGAAGGTGCGGGAGATTTTGACCGTATCCGCAGCAGCGTATTGGAGGATTTGCGGCAAACATTCCGCCCGGAGCTGCTGAATCGTATGGATGAGACCATGGTATTCCGCCCGCTGACTCCGTCGGCAATGGAGTGCATTGCCCGTGGCTTTTTGGAGGAGACAGCCCACCGTGCGCAGGAGCAGGGCATCCACTTGGCAGCGGAGGAGGCTGCAGTGGCACAGCTTGCCAAAGAGGGGTTTGATCGACGTTACGGTGCACGGCCTTTGCGGCGCATCATCCGGCGGCAGGTAGAGGATATCTTGGCCCAGCAGCTGCTGAACGGAACGCTGCAGCGGGGGGATAGCGCCCACATAACGCTGCAGCGGGGAGCCGTTGCGGTCGTCAAGGGAGAAACGTAAAAAAGAATCGCTGTATATGACTCTTTTTCGTTAGGAATGGAAAAATTAGGACGGGAGTATGCAAATTTACAATTTGTTCTTTTTTCTGACTGTTCTATATACTATAATACCAAATATAAATGCGAGAGGAGCATTCTATGAATATTAACTGGAACAGCCCGGATTTTGAGGGCTTTGGAAAGGAATCCCGTCCCAAGAAAGTGCGCAAGCCCATCGGCTCCCCCATCACCCGGACACTGATTAATCTGCTGGTGACACTGGTGTTTGGCGCCATCTATTTCTATGCAGTTTTGCCCCCCATCAACTTGAAGTCGGAGGAATTCTATGTATTTGTCCTCTTGCTGTGTGCTGTCTACTGCATCTGCGCCGTGATCACCTCCGGTTTCCAAGGCGGCGGTGTCAAGGGGTATTTCGGCTTTGTGAAGAAGCAGTGCAAAATTCCCGGACTGCTGGCCGCCGCGCTGATTGTCACCGCTGTGGTGGGCGCTATCCTCAGCTGGGAAGTCATCCGTGCTTCCAGCTATCGGGATATGCTGACAATCAAGGACGGCGATTTTGCCGCTGAGGTGGAGGAAATCTCCTTTGACCAGATTCCTATGCTGGATGCCGACTCTGCCGCAAAACTCGGCAACCGCAAGCTGGGTGAGCTGGCGGATATGGTCTCTCAGTTCGAGGTGGCAGACGAATACACGCAGATTAACTACGGTGGACGCCCTGTGCGTGTGACCCCGCTGCGCTACGGCGACATTATCAAGTGGTTCAATAACCGCTCTGCAGGTCTGCCTGCCTATTTGATTATCGACATGGTGACGCAGAATGTGGATGTGGTGCGTTTGAACGAGGGGATTCGGTATACCACTGCGGAGCATTTCAGCCGCAACCTCTATCGCCATCTGCGTTTCAACTATCCCACCTATATGTTTGATAAGCCCGCTTTTGAAATTGATGAGCAGGGACAGCCCTACTGGGTCTGCCCCCGGATCAGCAAGACCATCGGCCTGTTCGGCGGTACGGATATCATTGGGGCTGTGCTGGTGAACGCCGTTACCGGTGAGAGCCAGTACTACGATGTGGCGGATGTGCCCAAATGGGTGGACCATGTCTACACGGCGGATCTGATTATGCGCCAGTATGACTACCACGGTAAGTATATTAATGGTTTTATTAACTCCGTGTTTGGTCAGCGCGGCATGACTATGACCACTCGCGGCTACAACTATATCGCCATCGGGGATGATGTCTATATGTATACCGGCGTCACCTCTGTGGTCAGTGACCAGTCCAATGTAGGCTTCATCCTTTCTAACCAGCGCACTAAGGAAACAAGCTTCTATCAGGTAGCCGGTGCGGAGGAGTATTCCGCCATGGCTTCGGCAGAGGGACAGGTACAGCAGATGAAATATACCGCCACCTTCCCGCTGCTGCTGAATATTTCCGAGCAGCCCACCTACTTTATGGCCATGAAGGATGCGGCGGGATTGGTGAAGATGTACGCCATGGTCAACGTGAGCCAGTATCAGATCGTGGCGACCGGCACCACGGTGGCTGAGTGTGAGGCCAGCTATCGTTCCATGCTGGCAGAGAAAGGACTCATTTCTCCGGAGGATACAGACGTGGTTGTCTCCGATCAGGAGGAGGCAGAGGGCACAATTACGGAGATCCGCAGTGCGGTGATGGAAGGAAATACCTGGTATTACCTGCGATTGGAAGGCGGTGAGGTGTACTACGCCATCTCTGCGGCGGAAAATCAGGATGTGGTGATTTTGAATACCGGCGACTATGTGAAGGTAAAGTTCCCCAAGGGAGAGGGCAGTATTCTTAAAGCCTACAGCGTCACGCCGGAGACAGCACCGGATGCCATGAAGAAATAAGACAAAACGTCAGGCTTCGGCCTGACGTTTTTCTCGGTTTTTTTCGGGAAATAGGAAAGATGACAGGCGAATTCTTCTGCGGACTGTGATTTGGACTTGACAGCCGTAGGCAATGCGTATAAAATTAAAAAGGATTATCATTGAAAGATTAGGGGAATCTTTCAATTATTATCTACACAAAGGAATTGTCAGGAAAGACAGTTCTTTTTTCCATACACAAACATCTACAGGAGGAACCATTATGGACACTTTGGGCTACGTTGTAGCAGTCATTGTGGCCGTCGTATCCTGCGCCGTTTGGTTCCCTATCGGCATTCACTACCGTAAGCGTGTTGCGGAAAAGGAGATTTCCAGCGCGGAAGAAGAAGCCACGCGGATTATCAATGAGGCAATCAAAAGTTCTGAGAATAAGAAGCGCGAAGCACTACTTGAGGCAAAAGAAGAAGTTCTGAAGGCTCGAAGTGAATACGAGAAGGAAGAAAAGGGGCGCCGGGCTGACCTGCAAAAGCAGGAGCGTCGGCTGCAGCAGAAGGAAGAAAATATTGACCATAAGACAGATCTGATTGAGAAGAAGGAAGAGGCACTGGCAGCGAAGCATGCAGCCGCTGACCGTGAACAGGAGGAGATCCGGGTCATCAAGCGCAGCCAGACGGAGATGCTTGAGCGCATCTCCGGTTTTACGGCGGAGCAGGCCAAGGAGTACCTCATCAGTCAGGTGGAGTCCGAGGTGACGCATGAGACTGCCGTCAAGATCAAGGAAATCGAGGCTCGTGCCAAGGATGAGGCCGAGCAGCGCGCCCGCGAGATTGTGGCAACGGCCATTCAGCGTTGTGCCGCTGACCATGTGGCTGAAATTACCGTCAGTGTGGTACCCCTGCCCAATGACGAAATGAAGGGTCGGATTATCGGCCGTGAGGGCCGCAACATCCGCACCCTGGAGACGCTGACCGGCGCCGATCTCATTATTGATGATACACCGGAGGCCATTACGGTCTCCTGCTTTGAGCCGGTGCGCCGGGAGGTAGCCCGTTTGGCGCTGGAGAAGCTGATCGCCGACGGCCGCATTCATCCCACCCACATTGAGGAGATGGTGGAGAAGGCACGCCGTGAGGTAGATGCTGTCATACGCTCCGAAGGGGAGCGTGCCGTTCTGGAGACGGGGGTTCGAGCCCTGCATCCGGAACTGCAGAAGCTGTTGGGACGTTTGCACTATCGCACCAGCTATGGGCAGAACGTGCTGCAGCACTCCATCGAAGTGTCCCATATTGCCGGGCTTATGGCTGCGGAGTTGGGTGTGGATGTTAACGCCGCTAAACGTGCAGGCCTGCTGCACGATATCGGTAAGGCCATTGACCATGAGATGGAAGGCACCCATGTGGCTCTGGGCGTGGAGTTTGCCCGGAAATACAAGGAGAAGGAGGACATCATCCATGCCATTCAGGCGCACCACGGCGATGTGGAGTGCAAGACTATTGTGGCATGTTTGGTGCAGGCTGCTGACGCCATTTCTGCGGCTCGCCCCGGTGCCCGCCGTGAGAATCTGGAGAACTACATCAAGCGTCTTCAGAAACTGGAGGAGATTACCAGCGAGTATCCCGGCGTTGAAAAGAGCTACGCCATTCAGGCCGGCCGTGAGGTTCGCGTGATGGTCAAGCCGGAGCAGGTCAGCGAGGATCAGATGGTCATTTTGGCCCGTGACCTTGCCAAGCGTATTGAGAGTGAGTTAGAGTATCCCGGACAGATCAAGGTGCACGTTCTGCGTGAAACCAAGGTTGTGGAATACGCAAAATAAGTAAAAGCATCCGTCTTTCTAAGAGGTTCCATAGGGACAGATTTCCCCCTCTCATGAAACATTGATGTTATGAGGTCGTGCCGAGGCACGGCCTCTTTTTTCTGTTCTCTGACAAAGTGGGTCGGGCTTGTGCCCCATATTGCTATTGCACCAAGGCTGACAAAGAAAGGCGGGTACGCTGCCTGCCTCTCTCCAACGAAAAAACTCCGCAAAAAGTGAAGCTGCCCAACGAATCAAAAAACGATGAGCAGCTTCTTTTATTCGTATTTCTTTCCGACGATGTACATAGGAACCAACAGCCCTCCCAGCATCATCACCAGCAGAACCATCTTCTCGGAAGCAAACCACAGTTCCGGGATAAGCTGTCCTAAAACGATAGACAAAAGCGGGAAGGTGAGCATATTTACCATCATCACCAATCGACCGGTTTTGATGATATGGGGCCAGTTGCTGTTATTGAAACGCAGACCGGGAATATTCATGCGGACAATACCGTCATGGATGCCGGAAATTTGGTTTTGATCGTAATAAGCCGGCAGCTTCATCGTTACAAAGAAGCAGAAATAGGCCCCGAATAGTGTCGTGAGGGCTGCGTTGGTCACAATAGCTTCCGTCAGATGACCTCGCTGCCACAGAAGAAACAGAAATGCCATATCTGCCAAACAGGCAAGGATAAACGCAGCCCCCCAAACGCTTTTTTTCTGCCATGCTCGTTCTGGTGCGGTCTCGGTATAGGTAATGACTGTTTTTACGATATTCTCCACCTTCTCGGGCGGCATTGCCTGCTTCTCTATGCGCTCGCCGGTGAGCAGCTCTGTTACCGTAACACCAAGAACATCAGCAAGGGGGATCAGCAAAGCCGTATCGGGAATGGTTGTTCCCGTTTCCCATTTGCTGACAGCTTTATCGGAAATCAGAAGTTGTTTTGCCAGCTCCTTCTGTGTATATCCCATTTCCTTACGGAGCTGGGCCACAAACGCTCCGAATTTTGCTTTATCAAGTTCGTACATTCTTTTCGCCTCCTGCCTGCATTATAATTTTTTGAAAGTGCTTTTGCAACCGCCTGTCAAGAGAATGGATGGTTTTATAAGTAGAGCGACAGGAGAGGCAAGAAAAAGAAGTGCAAATACGTCATTTTTCAGCAGAGGTCATTTCTATAGCGGCCTTCTGTGCCAAACGCACCTTTCATTCACTTTGTGTCCCTATGGGAGTCCGCCTTGGGGTGGATACTTTTTATGGTAGAGGGGCAGATTTACAGGAGAAGGAAACACAGGGCAGGCATGGAGGGGGGAGAGCGTCTTTGCAAGTAACCCTGTTTTGCATTTGTGGAAAAAGTGGGAAAAATAGCTGTGTCCATTGTGAAGGGCAAAAGGAAAGGGCATAAGCTGAGGCCGGAGCGTTGCACCTATGGGAAATTCATGGTACAATACCAAAATAGCGGTGTTTGTTCTGCTTTTTTGAACAGGGATACCGTAACTGATGATTAGGAAGAGGGGAGCACATTATGCTCTATCGGATTCTGGCGCTGGGCGATGTGACAGGAGAAGAGGGACTCCGCCATGTGAGCCGCCATCTGCGCAGCTTCAAAAAAATGCAGGAGATTGCTTTCGTTGTTGCTAACGGGGAGAATATGGCCGGCAATGGGCTAACACCGGATCAGGCGGAGGATCTCTTTACCGCAGGGGTGGATGTGATCACACTGGGCAACCACACGTGGGGGAAAATGCAGATTGCCGACTATCTGGAGGAGAACCGCTACATCCTGCGGCCCGCCAACTACGCGCCTCGCGTTCCCGGCCGGGGGTGGGGTATTTATGAGTGCGGCCATATCCGCATCGCCGTGATCAACCTCATTGGCCGATGTGATCTGGATTGGAAGGCGGAGAATCCCTTTACCACGGTCGACCGCATTTTAAAAGGAGCGGCGGAGAAACCCGATTTCACGCTGGTGGACTTTCACGCCCAGGCCACCAGTGAAAAACTGGCTATGGGATACTATTTGGATGGGCGAGTCAGTGCGGTGTGGGGCACCCATACCCATGTGCCCACTGCTGACGCTCAGATTATGGAAAATGGCACCGGCTACATCACGGATCTGGGGATGACAGGTCCGGCCCGCTCTATTTTGGGAATCCGGCCGGAGCAGTCAGTGGAATTTTTCCTGGGTGGTTTGCCCGGACGATTCCGCAGCGCCGGCGGGGGATGCAAAATGGAGGGAGCTATCTTTACGCTGGACAGCGATACCGGCTTTTGCACAGCGGTAGAGCGGGTGGATGTCCGATGAAAAAAGAAGACAGAGGGGACAGACCGTCCCCTCTATCTCATAAAAGGAGAAGGGATCATGTCTGTTGCGAAAGTGAGAGAGTATCTGACGGCCTATGGCGTTGCCGACCGAATGCGGGAATTTGAAGTCTCCAGTGCCACGGTGGAACTGGCGGCGGTGGCTGTGGGGGTGGAAGGCGCACGGATCGCCAAAACCCTCAGTTTTAAAGTAGGAGAGGGACCTATTTTAGTGGTAGCTGCCGGGGATGCCAAGATTGACAACAGCAAGTATAAGCACTATTTTCACGCTAAGGCTAAAATGCTGTCGCCGGATGAGGTGGTGGAACGTATTGGACATGCTGTGGGCGGTGTGTGTCCCTTTGCTTTGCCTGCGGATGTCAGAACTTATTTAGACGTGTCTTTGCGCCGCTTCTCCACGGTTTATCCGGCTGTGGGCAGTCCGGCTTCTGCCATTGCACTGAGCTGCGAGGAGCTGGAGAGATGCTGCGGGGACAACTTCGTAGAATGGGTGGATGTTTGCAAGGGCTGGCAGGAGGAAGACAATGGTTAAAATTCTGCATGCAGCGGATCTTCATCTGGATAGTCCATTCGGGGCGCTGGGGGCGGAGAAGGCGCGGCTTCGACGGCAGGAGAGTCGGGAACTGCCGGAGCGTTTGGTGGAGTACGCCAACGATCACGGCGCCGAACTGCTCCTTCTGAGCGGCGATCTCTTCGATGGGCAGGAACTCTACAGTCAGACGGCGGAGACGTTGGCTCGTGGGCTGGAACAGTTTCACGGGCAAGTGGTGATTGCGCCGGGTAACCACGACCCATACCACTCCCGCAGTCCTTACTGTGCTGCTCTATGGCCTGAGAATGTACACATCTTTCAAAAAAACCAGCTGGAAAAATTGGAACTGCCCCAGTACGGCTGTACCGTTTGGGGAGCAGCATTTACTGATGCGACTTGCAGCGAACTTCCCATGGAACCAAATTTTGCAGCCGGTGACACGGTACAGATCCTGGTACTCCATGGTGATATGGATGCCCCCTGCAGCCTCTATCGACCGATCCGGACATCTGTGCTGGCACAGAGCGGTCTTGATTACGCTGCGTTGGGACATATTCACCAGTATAGTGGTGTGCAATATGCGGGAAAAACCGCCTATGCTTACCCGGGCTGTCCGGAAGGCCGTGGCTTTGACGAGTTAGGCGATAAGGGATTTTTGTTTGGCGCGGTGGATAAGGGAGCGGTGCAGCTGCAGTTTGTTCCCTTTGCACGCCGCCGCTATCGGAAAATTACCGTGGATATAACGGGCCGTGACCCGCTGACTGCTGCAAAAGAGGCCTTGCAGGGGTGCGCTCAGGATATTTGCCGTATCTATCTCACCGGCATCGGTGTGGTAGACGAGGCTGCCATCAAGCGGGAGTTGGAGCCTTTTGCGTGGCAGCTGGAGGTTCGCTCGCAACTGAGAGAAGAGGAAGAACTGTGGCTCCACTGCGGAGAGGATTCTTTGCGTGGTTTATTTTTGGCGGATCTCCGGGCGCAATATGAGCAGGCAGACGAGCGGGAGAAGGCAGCCATTGAACAGGCGGCGCGCTTTGGCCTTGCTGCCATGGACAACCGGGATATGTGATTGACACAAGGAGGACACGCCTATGAAGAAAATTCTGATGATTGGCACCGGAGGTACCATCGCTTCGGAGATGACGCCGGAGGGACTGACGCCGGAATTGAATCCACAGCAGCTTTTGAGCTTTATCCCCCGCATTGCGGAAATCTGTCAGGTGGAGTGCCTGACACTCTATAGCCTCGACAGCACCAATATCCATCCGAAGCACTGGCTTGGCGTGGCGCAATGCATTCAAGAGCATTACGGGGAATATGACGGCTTCGTCGTAAGCCACGGTACAGACACTATGGCCTATACCGCGGCGGCCCTGAGCTATCTGGTGCAGGATAGCCCCAAGCCCATTGTGCTGACCGGTGCGCAAAAGCCTATTTGGTTTGACAGTACCGACTCCAAACGCAACTTGACGGATGCTTTTCTCTATGCCTGTCGCGGCTGCGGCGGGGTACAGATCGTCTTTAACGGCAAGGTGATTTTAGGTACCCGTGCACGCAAGACCTGCTCCAAGAGCTTTCAGGCTTTTTCCAGCGTCAATTACCCGGATCTGGCGGTGCTGCAGGATGAACATCTGCTGCAGTATATCCGCTGCGACTGCCATGAACAGCCAACCTTTTACGATCATCTGGATACCAATGTAGGGCTTTTGAAGCTGATCCCCGGCACACGGCCGGAGCTGGTGGCGTTTATGGCCGAGCACTATGACGGATTGATCATCGAGAGCTTCGGTGTGGGCGGCCTGCCGGAATATGAGTGTGGCGGCTTTTATGATATTATCCGCTCCGCTGTAGAGAAGGGGAAGATTGTTGTCATGACCACACAGGTGCCCAATGAGGGCAGCGATCTCACTGTCTACCATGTGGGTGGTCACCTTAAAAGTACGCTGCGGCTGCTGGAGGCCTACGACATGACCACAGAGGCGGCGGTAGCCAAGCTGATGTGGATCATGGGGCAGACTCACGACTTCGAAACGGCTCGGGAGCTCTTTTACCGACCGGTGGCGCACGATATTCTCTACTGCGGCGAATCGTGAGTGGGACAGACCTTGACAATCGGGGCGTGAGACGATAAAATAAAAATTCGAGAAGAAAACCGCTAAAAAAGCGGAAAAACCATCATATAAAGGAATGAAAGACGATTATGGCCAAAGATCAAAGAAATGTTGAGGCAATCACTCCTATGGAGGAAGATTTTGCTAAGTGGTATACGGATATCTGCCTGAAAGCGGAACTGGTGGACTATGCCAGTGTGAAGGGCTTTATGATCCTGCGCCCTTATGGCTGTGCCATCTGGGAAAATATCAAGAGCATTCTGGACGGTATGTTTAAGGCTACCGGCCACGAAAATGTGGCGATGCCTGTGCTGATCCCTGAGAGCCTTCTCAAGAAGGAGGGGGAACTGGTGCAGGGCTTTGCTCCGGAGGTTGCTTGGGTGACCCACGGCGGCAGCGAGAAGCTGGAGGAGCGTCTGGCGTTCCGTCCCACCTCTGAAACGATGTTCTGTGATCACTGGTCCCGTATTCTTCACTCCTGGCGTGAACTGCCTATGCTCTACAACCAGTGGTGCTCCGTGATTCGCTGGGAAAAAACCACGCGTCCTTTCCTGCGCAGCCGTGAATTCTGGTGGCAGGAGGGGCATACGATCCACGAGACAGCAGAGGAGGCACAGAGTGAGACAAAGCTGATCCTCAACACCTATGCCGATTTCTGCCGTGACTCGCTGGCTATGCCGGTGGTGAAGGGCCGCAAGACCGACAAGGAGAAGTTCGCCGGTGCGGATGCTACGTACACCATTGAATGCATGATGAAGGATCATAAAGCGCTGCAGTCCGGCACCAGCCACTATTTTGGCGACAAGTTCAGCCGTGCTTACGATGTGACCTTCACCGGACGGGATAACAAGCTGCAGTACCCCTTCCAGACCTCTTGGGGTGTCACCACCCGTCTGATCGGTGCGGTGATTATGACGCACAGTGACAACAACGGTTTGGTATTGCCGCCCGCCATTGCCCCTATTCAGGTAGTGGTGGTGCCTGTGGCACAGCACAAGCCCGGTGTTTTGGAAGCGGCAGAGGCACTGCGCACACGGCTCAGTGCAGCAGGGGTGCGTGTCAAGCTGGATGACAGCGATCAGTCTGCCGGCTGGAAGTTTGCCCAGTACGAGATGAAGGGCGTTCCCCTGCGTGTGGAGATCGGCCCTCGGGATATGGAGAAGAGTCAGTGCTGCGTGGCACGCCGTGATACCGGAGAAAAGACCTTTGTGGCGCTGGAGGGTCTGGAAGACAGTATCCAAACGCTCCTGCAGGAGGTTCACGATAATCTCTACCATATGGCTGCCCAGAACCTGGAGGAGAATACCTTCGATATGACCTCCTGGGAAGAGGTGAAAGCACTGGTGGATGGCCGCGGCGGCTTTGCCCGCACCAAGTGGTGCGGCAGTCTGGAGTGCGAGCTGGCCATGAAAGAGAAGGCCGGTGTCTCCTCCCGCTGTATGCCTCTCAAGCAGTCCGGCACTGTGGGGAAGTGCCCTGTGTGCGGTAAGGAGTGCACTACGGATATTTACTGGGGCGTGGCATACTAATTTAATCTTTGAAAAGAGGGCGGCTGTGCCGCCCTTTTTTGCGCAGGCGAGGCGGAAAAAGGCAGGGCTGGGGGACTGTGTAACGCCCCAAAACCGCTATGACGGAGGGGGAGACAATATGCACGAAACACCCTTGGCGATCCGCTGAAAATTTAAATATTTTTTCGTAAATAACAGAGAAAAACCTATTGACATCTGCAGGAAAGTCGATTATTATATATGGGTACGCGTGCGAAGGGTGTTGTACACCCGGAGGCGTTTACAAATGCGATGAACCGGGAGATTGCGGCGAGAGCCGGTAACTTTCGGGGAGTATGTCCGATCATCGGGCGGCTGAGAGATTTCTGTACGTCAGCGTAGATCGCTGCGCCAGAAGAGCACCGGCCGGATTATGCCCGCCGGTGTTTCTTATGAGTCTGAATGATACGCACGGAACGGGGTATAAGAAATTTTTCACCGTACGGCAGTTGGCTCGCACAAGAAAACCGTACAAAGTAATGGAGGAACAAACCAAATGGCAAAAGAAATGATTCGCATTCGTCTGAAGGCCTATGACCATCAGGTCATCGACCAGAGCGCAGAGAAGATCGTGGAGACCGCCAAGCGTACCAACGCTACCGTGTCCGGCCCCATTCCTCTGCCCACCAAGAGAGAGGTCGTCACCATCCTGCGTGCAACGCACAAGTATAAGGACAGCCGTGAGCAGTTCGAGCGCCGCACCCACAAGAGACTGATCGACATCACCAATTCCACCCCCAAGACGGTCGAGGCCCTGATGGCTCTGGATCTGCCCGCCGGTGTGGAAATCGAGATCAAGCTGTAAGTTAGATACATCTATAATAACAGCGCGAGCTCACAATGAAAATGCTTGCAACCCTAATGTCCGCCGACTTGCGTTAAGGCGGACAGGGTCACGTCGGCAGAGCAAGCGTTCTGCGCCCAATGCAGAATGAACTATGCCGACCAATAACCTTTAAGGAGGATCATACATGAAAGCGATTATCGGCAAGAAAGTCGGCATGTCTCAGATCTTCGACGCGAACGGCAAGGTCATTCCTGTGACTGTTATTGAAGCAGGTCCCTGCGTCGTCGTGCAGAAGAAGACTGTCGAAAAGGAAGGCTATGCTTCCGTGCAGCTGGGCTACGAGGATGTCCCCGAGCGTAAGCTGACCAAGCCCGAGATGGGCCATCTGAACAAGGCCGGTGTGGCTCCCAAGAAGTATCTGCGCGAGTTCGATCTGGACAACGCCGCAGAGCTGAACGTGGGCGACATCATCAAGGCCGACACCTTCAATGAGGGTGACTTCGTAGACGTAACCGGCACCAGCAAGGGCCACGGTTATCAGGGCGTTGTGAAGCGCCACGGCGCCGGCCGTACTCCCATGAGCCACGGCGGCGGCCCTGTGCATCGTCACGCCGGTTCCATGGGCGTTATCGACCCTGCCCGTATCTTCAAGGGCAAGATCGGTGCCGGCCAGATGGGCTGCGATCAGGTCACCATCCAGAACCTGGATATCGTGAAGGTCGATCCCGAGCTGAACCTCATTGCTGTACGCGGCGCTATCCCTGGTCACAAGGGCAGCATGGTGGTCATCAAGAGCACCGTCAAGACCCACCGTGTCAAGAATGCCGGCGCTGGCATCAGCAACAACCCGCAGAAGGCTTCCGGCCGTAATCCCCAGAAGGCATCTGCCCGTAATAAGTAAGGAAAGGAGTGCTTGAAATGTCTACTATCAAAGTTTTGAACATGGCCGGCGCTGAAGTCGGTACTGTGGAACTGAAGGACAGCATCTTCGGCATTGAGCCCAATAAGACTGTTGTTCACGAAGTGGTGAAAAACCATCTGGCTAACTGCAGACAGGGCACGCAGAGCGCTCTGACCCGTGCAGAGGTCTCCGGCGGCGGCAGAAAGCCCTGGCGTCAGAAGGGTACCGGCCACGCCCGTCAGGGCAGCACCCGTGCTCCCCAGTGGGTACACGGCGGTATCGTCTTTGCCCCCAAGCCCCGCGACTACTCTTACGTTCTGAATAAGAAGGTGAAGAGACTGGCGATGAAGTCCGTTCTGTCTGCCAAGGCAGCTGCAAACGAGATCATCGTTGTCGACGCCATTAAGTTCGACAGCATCAAGACCAAGGACTTCCGCGCTTTCCTGAGCGCCGTTAAGGCCGACGGTAAGGCTCTGGTAGCTACCGCTGCCAAGGACGAGATCGTCATCAAGAGCGCACGCAATATTCCCGGCGTGGAGACCAGCATGGCTAACCTGCTGAACGTCTATGACATTCTGAAGGCTAAGTATCTGGTGCTGGATAAGGAAGCCCTCGCAGTAATCGAGGAGGTGTTCGCATAATGGCTAACGTTTACGACATCATTATCCGCCCCATCATCACCGAGCGTTCCATGGCTGCTACCGCTGAGAAGAAGTATGTCTTTGAGGTGGCTCCCAGCGCCGGTAAGATTGAGATCAAGAACGCCATCGAGGAAATCTTTGGCGTAAAGGTGGCCAAGGTCAACACCATCAACTATGATGGTAAGATGAAGCGCCTGGGTGCTGCTCGTCCTGGCCGCCGCAAGAGCTGGAAGAAGGCTTATGTCCAGCTGACTGAGGATTCCAAGACCATCGAATTCTTCGAAGGCATGGTCTAATAACGGAAGGAGTGTAAGAGAATGTCTATTAAAACTTTTAAGCCGACCACCCCTTCCCGCAGACACATGACCGTTTCTGGCTTTGACGGCATCGATAAGCATGCCAAGCCTGAAGCCAGCCTGGTAGAGGTTCTGAAGAAGAACGCTGGTCGTAACAGCTATGGCCGCATCACCGTCCGCCATCGCGGCGGCGGCGAGAAGCGCAAGTATCGTATCATCGACTTCAAGCGTGACAAGATGGACATGAGCGCCACCGTGCTGCGTCTGGAGTACGATCCCAACCGCAGTGCCAACATTGCTCTGGTGCAGTATGAGGACGGCGAGAAGCGTTACATCATCGCTCCTGTCGGCCTGAAGGCAGGCGACAAGGTTCTGTCCTCCGCAGCTGCCGATATCAAGCCCGGTAACTGCCTGCCCCTGGCCAACATTCCTGTTGGTACCGTGATCCACAACATTGAGATGCATCCCGGCAAGGGCGCTCAGCTGGTTCGCTCCGCTGGTGCTTTCGCTCAGCTGATGGCTAAGGAGGGCGAGAAGGCCCAGATCCGTATGCCTTCCGGCGAGGTTCGCATCATCCGTGTTAACTGCAAGGCCTGCATCGGTCAGGTCGGCAATATTGAGCACGAGAACATCCAGCTTGGTAAGGCTGGCCGTAAGCGTCACATGGGTTGGCGTCCTGCCGTTCGCGGTAGCGTCATGAACCCCTGCGATCACCCCCACGGCGGTGGTGAGGGCAAGAGCCCCGTCGGTCGTCCCGGCCCTGTTACCCCCTGGGGTAAGCCGGCTCTGGGTTACAAGACTCGTAAGAAGAAGAACCAGACTGACAAGTTTATTGTCAAGCGTCGTAATGAGAAGTAAGGAGGCAAGTTAATATGAGCAGATCTGTTAAAAAAGGCCCGTATGTTGCCCCTGAGCTCATCAAGCGGGTTGAAGAAATGAACAAGACCGGTGAGAAGAGCGTGCTGAAGACCTGGAGCCGCAGCTCCACCATCTTCCCCTCTTTCGTTGGTCACACCATCGCAGTTCACGATGGCCGCCGTCATGTGCCTGTCTACGTGCAGGAGGACATGGTGGGTCACAAGCTGGGCGAATTCGCTCCCACTCGTACCTTCCGCGGTCACACCAAGTCTAAGTAAGAAGGAGGATGCAGAATACAATGGAAGCTAAAGCTTATTTGAGATATGTCCGCATCTCTCCCCGTAAGATCCAGATCGTTTGCGATCTGATCCGCGGCAAGGATGTGCAGACCGCAATGGCAATTCTGATGCAGACCCCCAAGGCTGCCTCTGAGCCCCTGATGAAGCTCTTGAAGAGCGCTGTGGCTAACGCTGAGAACAACTTCCAGATGGATGTTGAGAAGCTGGTAGTCAGCGAGGTGTTCGCCACCCCCGGCCCCATTCTGAAGAGAATGATGCCCCGCGCCCAGGGCCGTGCCTATCGCATTAACAAGAGAACTTCTCACGTGACCCTGGCGGTCGCTGAGAAAGACTAAAGGGAGGAGACAGTTTTATGGGACAGAAAGTTAATCCCCACGGCATGCGCGTGGGCGTCATCAAAGACTGGGATTCCCGTTGGTATGCCAGCAATGAGAAGGTCGGCGATCTGTTGGTCGAAGACCACAAGATCCGCGTTTATCTGAAGAAGCTTCTGTATGCCGCCGGAGTCTCTAAGATTGAGATTGAGCGCAGCAACGAAGTTGTGACCATTTACCTGCATGTGGCCCGTCCCGGTGTTGTCATCGGTAAGGGTGGTGTGCAGATCGAGGAGTATCGCAAGAGCGTTGAGAAGCTGATCGGCAAGACTGTAAAGCTGAACATCGTCGAGGTTCGTAACCCTGATATGGATGCGCAGCTGGTGGCCGAGAACATCGCTGCTCAGCTGGAGAAGCGTATCTCCCACCGCCGCGCTATGAAGAATGCCATGGGCCGCGCTATGCGCAGCGGCGCCAAGGGCATCAAGGTCAGCTGCAGCGGTCGTCTGGGCGGCCGTGAGATTGCCGGTAACGAGCACTATCACGACGGTACCATTCCTCTGCAGACCCTGCGTGCCGATATCGATTACGGCTTTGCAGAGGCTGCTACCACCTTCGGCCGCATCGGCGTGAAGGTCTGGGTGTACAAGGGCGAGATCCTCAGCCAGGCCCTGCGTACCACCCCCCGTACCCTGGATACCAGCAAGCCCTATCAGGAGCGCCGTGAGCGCCGCGGCCGCCGTGACGGCGATCGCCGTGGCGGTTTCCGCCGCGATGGCCAGAACGGTTTCAACCGTGACCGTGGCCCCCGTCAGGGCGGTTTCCGCAAGCCTGCAGATAAGAGAGAAGGAGGCGCTCAGTAATGCTTCTGCCTAAGAGAGTTAAGTACCGCAGAGTACACCGTGGCCGCCTCACCGGTAAGGCCACGAGAGGCAACACAGTCACTTACGGTGATTTTGGCCTCGTTGCTGTTGAGCCCGCATGGATCACCAGCAATCAGATCGAAGCCGCCCGTATCGCCATGACTCGTTATACCAAGCGTGGCGGTAAGGTCTGGATCAAGATCTTCCCCGATAAGCCCATCACTGAGAAGCCCGCTGAGACCCGCATGGGTTCCGGTAAGGGTTCCCCCGAGTATTGGGTTGCAGTAGTTAAGCCCGGCCGTGTCATGTTTGAGATTGCCGGTGTTTCCGAAGAGGTCGCTCGCGAGGCTCTGCGTCTGGCCAGCCACAAGCTGCCCATCAAGACCAAGATCGTCAAGCGCGAGGATCTCGAAGCCCAGGAAGTAGGTGAATGAGATGAAGGCAACTGAAGTACGTGCAATGAGCGTTGAGCAGCTCAATGAAAAGCTCGACTCCCTGAAGAAGGATTTGTTCTTCCTGCGTATGCAGCACGCAACCAATCAGCTGGACAATCCTCTCAAGATCGCTGAAACCAAGCGTGATATTGCCCGCGTAAAGACCGTTATCCGTGAAAAGGAGGAGAACTAAAATGGAAGAGAAGAGAATTTCCTCCCGCAAGACCAGAGTGGGTAAGGTCGTGTCCGACAAGATGGACAAGACCGTGGTCGTGGCCATCGAGGACCGCGTGGCCCATCCTCTGTATAAGAAGATCGTCGGCCGTACCTATAAGCTGAAGGCTCACGATGAGCAGAACACCTGCGGCGTAGGCGACGTCGTAAAAGTGATGGAGACTCGCCCCCTGTCCAAGGACAAGAGATGGCGCGTAGTCGAGATCGTTGAGAAGGCTAAGTAAGGAGGTGCCGCAAGTATGATTCAGCAAGAGTCTTATCTGAAGGTTGCCGATAATACCGGCGCCAAGGAAATTAAGTGCATCCGCGTTCTGGGCGGTTCCAGCCGTAAGTACGGTAACATCGGTGATGTGATCGTGGCTTCCGTGCGTAAGTCCGCTCCCGGCGGCCAGGTGAAGAAGGGCGAAGTGGTTAAGGCTGTTATCGTCCGCAGCGCCAAGGGTGTTCGCCGTGCAGACGGTACCTATGTTCGTTTCGATGACAACGCTGCCGTTCTGATCAAGGATGACCATAACCCCAGAGGTACCCGTATCTTTGGGCCCGTTGCTCGTGAGCTGCGCGACAAGGATTACATGAAGATCCTGTCCCTGGCTCCCGAAGTTATTTGATGGAGGGCCGGAGAATGAATAATCTGAAGATCAAGAAGAACGACACTGTCGTCGTTCTGTCCGGCAAGGACAAGGGCAAGCAGGGTAAGGTGCTGGGCACCATCCCCAGCGAAGCCAAGGTGGTGGTGGAAGGCGTCAACATGGTGACCTGCCACGTCAAGCCCCGCCGTCAGGGCGAGGAGGGCGGCATCGTCAAGCGCGAGGCTGCTCTGTATGCCAGCAAGGTGCAGGTTGTCTGCCCCAAGTGCGGCAAGGGCACTCGGATTGCCTATAAGATCGAAGACGGCAAGAAGACCCGCATTTGCAAGAAGTGCGGCGCCGCTCTTTAAGAAAGGAGAGTAGAACATGGCTAGACTGAAAGTAAAGTATACCGAGGAAGTAGCTCCTGCTCTCTTTAAGAAGTTCGGCTACAAGAGCGTCATGCAGATCCCCAAGATCGACAAGGTTGTCGTGAATGTGGGCTGCGGCGAGGCTCGTGAGAATGCCAAGGTGCTGGACGCCGTGGTGAAAGATCTGAGTGCCATCACCGGCCAGAAGGCTCAGATCACCGTGGCCAAGAAGTCCGTGGCTAACTTCAAGCTGCGTGAGGGCATGCCCGTTGGTGCAAAGGTCACTCTGCGCGGCGAGAAGATGTGGGAGTTCCTGGATCGTCTGTTCAACGTGGCTCTGCCCCGTGTTCGTGACTTCCGCGGCATCAGCGCCAACGCCTTCGACGGCCGCGGCAACTATGCTCTGGGTCTGAAGGAGCAGCTGATCTTCCCCGAAATCGACTACGATAAGATCGACAAGATCCGTGGTATGGACGTGGTTATCTGCACCACCGCTAAGACCGATGAAGAAGCCCGCGAGCTGCTGACCCTGGTCGGTGCTCCCTTCGAGCGCTAAGGAAAAGGAGAAAACAATGGCAAAGAAGTCTATGATTCTGAAGCAGCAGGCTCCCGCTAAGTTCTCCACCCGTAAGTACAACCGCTGCAAGCTCTGCGGCCGTCCCCACGCTTACCTGCGTGACTATGGCGTGTGCCGTGTGTGCTTCCGCACTCTGGCTTACAAGGGCGAGATCCCCGGTGTCCGCAAGGCTTCCTGGTAAATCACCCGACCCGCAAGGGTTACAACGTACGATACAATAGGGGCCAAAGCTCCTGTGTATAAAAGGATGGCGAAAGGTCACTGGTAATTAGACACCGACCCGACGGACGGTGCAGTAAATTATCAGTGATACCTCGCTGCCTCAACGGTCAGACGACCGTAACTCTAAATTAGGAGGATATTTAAATGCACATCACTGACCCTGTTGCTGATATGCTGACCCGTATCCGCAACGCAAACAATGCAAAGCATGAGACCGTCGACGTTCCCGCTTCCAACATGAAGAAGAGCATTGCTCAGATCCTGCTGGATGAGGGCTATATCAAGTCCTTCCAGGTGCTGGACGACGGCCCTCAGGGTATGATCCACATCACCCTGAAGTACAACGCCGGCAAGGAGAAGGTCATCTCCGGCCTGCGCCGCGTGTCCAAGCCCGGTCTGCGCGTCTATGTCGGCGCTGACGAGCTGCCCCGCGTGCTGCGCGGTCTCGGCATCGCAATCATCTCTACGTCCAAGGGCGTCATGACCGATAAGGCTGCTCGCGCAGCTCACGTCGGCGGCGAAGTCCTGGCATTTGTGTGGTAAGGAGGGTATTGAACAATGTCTAGAATTGGTAGAATGCCCATTACCGTTCCCGCCGGTGTTGAGGTCAATGTGGCCGCCGGCAATGTGGTTACCGTCAAGGGCCCCAAGGGCACTCTGGTGAAAAACCTGAATCCCGAAATGCTGATTGAGCAGGAGGGCAACACCATCCTGGTAAAGCGTCCCAGTGACGACAAAGAGCACCGCGCTCTGCATGGCATGACCCGCGCTCTGTTAAACAACATGGTTGTGGGTGTTAGCGAAGGCTTCAAGAAGGAGCTGGAAGTGAACGGTGTCGGCTTCCGTGTCGCCAAGGAGGGCAAGAATCTGGTGATGAACATCGGTTTCTCTCATCAGGTCATCGTTCCCGAGGTGGATGGCATTACCATTGATGTCCCCGGTCCTAATAAGATCGTCATCTCCGGTACAGATAAGCAGATGGTCGGCCAGTTTGCGGCCGAGGTCCGCGAGAAGCGTCCTCCCGAGCCTTATAAGGGTAAGGGCATTAAGTATGTTGATGAAGTCATCCGCCGCAAGGTTGGTAAGACTGGCGCTAAGAAGTAAGGAGGTGTGCCGATATGATTAAAAGACCCGATACGAACGCTCAGCGCCTGAAGCGCCATAAGAGAGTCCGCGCCAAGCTGTCCGGCACTCCCGAGCGTCCCCGTTTGAATGTATTCCGCAGCGAGAAGAACATCTACGCCCAGGTCATCGATGATGTGGCCGGCAACACCCTGGTTTCCGCTTCCTCTCTGGATAAGGAGATCGAGGGCAACGGTGGCAACAAGGCTGCAGCCCGTGCTGTAGGCAAGCTGGTTGCCGAGCGCTGCAAGGCCAAGGGCATCGACACCGTGGTGTTTGACCGCGGCGGTTATGTGTACCACGGCCGCGTAGCTGAGCTGGCCGAAGGCGCCCGTGAGGGCGGCCTGGAATTCTAAGAGAGGAGGAACACTGACAAATGGCAAGATTTGAAAGAGAACCCAGCGAGTTCATCGAAAAAGTTGTATATACCAACCGTGTATCCAAGACGGTTAAGGGCGGCCGCGTCATGAAGTTCTCCGCTCTGATGGTGGTTGGCGACGGCAAGGGCCGTGTCGGTTTCGGCATGGGCAAGGCCGCTGAAGTTCCCGAGGCAATCCGCAAGGGTATTGAGGATGCCAAGAAGAACATGATCACCGTTTCCCTGTCCGGCAGCACCATTCCCCACGAGGTGATCGGTGAGGCTGGCGCCGGCCGCGTGCTGATGAAGCCCGCTGCCCCCGGTACCGGCGTGATCGCCGGCGGTCCTGTGCGTATCATCATGGAAGCCGCTGGTATCAAGGATATCCGTACCAAGTGCATGCGTTCCAACACCGCTGTCAATGTGGTGGCTGCTACCTTCGAAGGTTTGAAGTCTCTGCGCACCCCGGAAGAGGTTGCTCGCGTCCGCGGCAAGAGCGTGGAAGAGATCGTCGGTTAAGGAGGGCAAGCGAATATGGCAAATCTGAACATCAAGCTCGTCAAGAGCCTTAACGGCAGACTGGAAAAGCATATCGCAACTGCCAAGTCCATGGGCCTGCGCAAGATCGGTGATGTCACCGTGCAGCCCAACAATGCTCAGACCCAGGGCAAGATCGCTAAGATCGGTTATCTGCTCCAGGTCACCGAAGTAGAATAAGGAGGTGCGAGAGAATGAAACTGAATGAACTGTCTCCCGCAGTTGGCTCCACCAAGGAAGCCTACCGCAAGGGCCGCGGTCACGGCTCCGGCAATGGTAAGACCGCAGGTCGCGGCCACAAGGGTCAGCACGCCCGCTCCGGCGGCGGCACCCGCATCGGCTTCGAAGGCGGCCAGATGCCTCTGGCACGCCGCATCCCCAAGCGCGGTTTCAACAACATTTTTGCAAAACCCCTGGAAATCATCAACCTGTCCGCCCTCAATCGTTTTGAGGATGGCGAGACTGTCACCGCAGAGGCTCTGCTGGCAAAGGGTATCCTGAGCAAGTGTGAGTATGGCTACAAAGTTCTTGGCAACGGCAACGTGACCAAGAAGGTGACCGTACAGGCCGCTGCTTTCTCCCAGGCTGCTAAGGAAGCTATCGAAGCAGCTGGTGGAAAGGCAGAGGTGATCTAAGGTGATTCAGACGATTCGTAAAGCTTGGGGAATCCCCGAACTTCGCAAGAAAATCATCTTCACCGCTCTGATCCTTCTCATCTTCCGCATTGGTAATGCGATCCCTGTTCCCTATGTGAACGTGGTAGCCTTGGAAACGTATCTGGATCAGTTGAGCACCACCGTGCTTGGCCTCTATAACGTGATGTCCGGCGGCGCTTTTGCGCAGGCGACCATCTTCGCCCTGGGCGTACAGCCCTATATCAACAGCTCCATCATTATTCAGCTGCTGACCATTGCCATTCCGGCACTGGAGCGGTTGGCTCGTGATGGCGGCGAAGAGGGCAAGAAGAAGATCCAGAGTATCACCCGTTATACTACCATCGGCATTGCCGTGCTGCAGGGCTGGGGCTATTATATGCTGATGAAGAACTACGGTATCCTGAACCAGCAGTCCATCTGGGTTGCACTGGTGATTATCGTGTCCTTCGTAGCCGGCTCCTCCTTCGTTATGTGGATGGGTGAGCAGATCACCGAATTCGGTGTCGGCAACGGTATCTCCATGATCCTGTTTGCAGGCATTCTCTCCCGCGTGCCCAGCATGATTTCCACCATGTACAGCTCCATTGTCAGCGGCACAATGGCTTGGTGGATGGCTCTTCTGGTTGTGGTAGGCATTGTAGCACTGATTGTACTGGTTACTTTTGTGAACAATGCCGAGCGCCGGATTCCCGTGCAGTATGCCAAGCGGCAGGTGGGACGCAAGATGTACGGCGGCCAGTCTTCCACCCTTCCCATGAAGGTGAATATGTCCGGTGTTTTGCCCGTCATCTTTGCACAGTCTATCGCCATGATCCCCTCCACCATCGCAGCTTTCATGAAGGCTCCGGAGAAGGGCACGTTCTGGTATAGTTTCCTGCAGGCCATCGACACCAAGTCGGTGCTCTACATGATTTTCTATTTCCTGATGATCATCGGCTTTAGTTACTTCTACTCTACCATCCAGTTTAACCCTGTTGAGATTTCCAATAACTTGAAGAAGAACGGTGGCTTCATCCCCGGCTTCCGCCCCGGTAAACCCACCGCAGATTTCATCAAGAAGGTGCTCAATAAAATAACATTGTTTGGCGCGATCTATCTGGGTATCGTGGCAATTCTGCCCCTGCTCATTGGTAAGATCGTCGGCAATCCCGCTCTGTCCATCGGCGGCACCTCTGTTATCATCGTTGTCGGTGTGGCACTGGAGACTGTCCAGGCTTTGGAATCCCAGATGCTGATGCGTCAGTATAAGGGCTTCCTGGAATAATCGAGGTAAAGAAATGAAACTGATCCTTTTAGGTGCTCCGGGTGCCGGTAAGGGTACCCAGGCAGAAATTATCAAGAAGAAGCTGGATATTCCCACGATTTCTACTGGTAATATCCTGCGAGCGGCTGTCAAGAACGGTACCCATATTGGCCTGAAGGCCAAGGAGTACATGGACAGTGGTCGGCTGGTTCCCGATGAGGTGATCATCGGTGTGATCAATGAGCGCCTGCAGGACGCCGATTGTGCCAATGGCTTCATCTTGGATGGCGTGCCCCGCACGATTGCTCAGGCGGAAGCCTTGGAGAAAGCCGGCATCAGCTTCGACGCCGTAGTCGCCATTGAAATTGCTGACGAGAAGATTGTTCAGCGCATGGGCGGCAGACGTGTGTGCGAGCATTGTGGCTGCAGCTATCATATCGTAAACATTCCTCCTAAGGTGGAGGGTGTGTGCGATGTCTGCGGCGGCAAGCTGGTACAGCGTAAGGATGATGACCCCAATACGGTTCGTGATCGTTTGGAGGTTTATCATAAAGAGACAGAGCCCCTGAAGGGTTTTTACGAGGCCCGTGGGATTCTGAAAACTGTGGAGGACCAACCTACTGTGGAAGGTACAACGCAGGCGATCTTAAGTGCATTGGAGAAGTAAGCGCGTATGATTACTTTAAAATCCAGCCATGAGATCGAACTGATGCGCCGGGCGGGAAAAATTACCGCGGCTGCCCGTGCTCTGGCACGGGAAATGGTAAAACCCGGCGTAACAACCCAAGAAATTGACAAGGCAGTGTACGAGTTCATCACTTCTCAGGGTGCAACTCCGTCCTTTCTGCACTACAATGGCTATCCGGCCAGTGTCTGCATCAGCGTCAATGATGAGATTATCCACGGCATCCCCGGTAAACGGGTGCTGCAGGAGGGAGATCTTGTCAGTGTGGACGTGGGTGCTTACATCGGTGGTTTCCATGGCGACTGCGCCGGTACCTACCCCTGTGGGCAGGTGTCCGAGGAGGCCATGCGTCTCATTCGCGTGACCCAGCAGAGCTTCTTTGAGGGGCTCAAGTTTGCCAGAGAAGGCTACCGCCTGTCGGATATCTCCCATGCGGTGCAGGAATATGTGGAGAAAAACGGCTTCTCCGTTGTCCGCGAGTTCGTGGGTCACGGAATTGGCCGTCACATGCATGAGCCTCCCGAGGTGCCTAACTACGGCAAACCCGGCCATGGGCCTCGCCTGCTGCGAGGTATGGCCATCGCGGTAGAGCCGATGGTGAATGAGGGCAGCGCCGGGATCATTCAGATGCCGGACGGCTGGACGGTTAAGACAGCTGACGGCAAACTGGCAGGCCATTATGAGAACACCCTGGTAATTACCGATGGGGAGCCGGAGATTATGACGGACCCGACAGAGTCTCTGGTATAAGCTATGGACATTGCCACATCGAACATCGTAAAATCCATTGCCGGTAGGGACAAGGGAGCCTTCTTCTTTGTACTGCGTATAGAGGAGGACTTCCTCCTACTGGCCGACGGGAAGCGGCGCAAGGTGGAGACACCGAAACGCAAGCGCAAAAAGCACGTAGCCTATGTGAGTGAGAGTAGTGCGCCGGTTGCCGAAAAGATCAGAAACAGCGAAAAAGTCACAAATAGTGAGCTTCGTAAAGCCATTGCCGCCATTGGCGGAGGTAATCAAGACCAGGAGGGATAACACTTGGCAAAATCCGATATGATCGAAGTTGAGGGCGTCGTTGTAGAATCGCTGCCCAACACCACATTCCAAGTAGACATTGGAAATGGACACACTATTTTAGCGCATATTTCCGGAAAGCTCAGAATGAATTTCATCAGGATTCTGCCCGGCGACAAGGTGACAGTTGAGATGTCACCCTATGATTTGACCCGTGGCCGGATTACCTGGCGTACTAAGTAGGAGGTTTAGAACAATGAAAGTGAGACCGTCCGTGAAGCCCATGTGCGAGAAGTGCAAGGTGATTCGTCGCAAGGGTCGCGTTATGGTGATCTGCGAGAACCCCAAGCATAAGCAGAGACAGGGCTAATAGAAAGTGGAGGTGCTTTAAAGTATGGCACGTATTGCCGGTATTGACCTGCCCAAGGATAAGCGAATCGAAATCGGTTTGACCTATATCTATGGTATTGGCAGAAAGAGTGCACAGGATATTCTGACAAAGACAGGCATTAACCCCGACACCCGCGTCAAGGATCTGACGGAGGCCGAAGAGGCTAAGCTCCGTGAGGCCATTGATCAGGACTTCGTGGTGGAGGGCGACCTGCGTCGTCAGGTGGCATTGGATATCAAGCGTCTGACCGAGATTGGCTGCTATCGCGGCACTCGTCATCGTCGCGGCCTGCCCGTTCGCGGCCAGCGCAGCAAGACCAATGCCCGTACCCGCAAGGGTCCTAAGAAGACCATTGCGAACAAGAAGAAGTAAGGAGGGAAGTAGAATATGGCTAACGTGAAAAACGGCAAGAAGGTAATTCGCCGCCGTCGTGAAAAGAAGAACGTCGAAAAGGGCCAGGTGCATATTCGTTCTTCCTTCAACAACACTATGGTGACCGTCACCGACGCACAGGGCAATGCCCTGAGCTGGGCTTCCTCTGGTGGCCTGGGCTTCCGTGGCAGCAAGAAGTCTACGCCCTTTGCTGCTCAGAGCGCCGCAGAGACTGCCGCCAAGGCCGCTATGGAGCACGGTCTGAAGACCGTCGAGGTCTTCGTGAAGGGCCCCGGTCAGGGTCGTGAGGCCGCTATCCGCGCCCTGCAGGCTGTTGGCCTGGAGGTAACGATGATCAAGGACGTGACCCCCATTCCTCACAATGGCTGCCGTCCCCCCAAGCGTCGTCGCGTGTAATCGGAACAAGGAGGATAATTAGAATATGGCTAAGAATATGCAGCCTATCGCTAAGCGTTGCAAGGCGCTGGGCATCTCTCCTGCCGTTATGGGTTACTCCAAGAAGGAGACCAAGCGCAACCCCGGCGGCCAGATGAGAAAGAAGAAGAGCGAGTACGCCATCCAGCTGAACGAAAAGCAGAAGGTGAAGTTTGTCTACGGCATTCTGGAGAAGCAGTTCCGTTTGTATTACGAGAAGGCTTCCGCTATGCCCGGCAAGACCGGCGAGAACCTGCTGCAGCTGGTGGAGCGTCGTCTGGATAACGTGGTGTATCGTCTGGGCTTTGCCATGACCCGCCGTGAGGCTCGTCAGCTGGTGAACCACGGTCACTTCACCGTGAACGGCAAAAAGGTGGATATCCCCTCCTATCTGGTCCGCGTCGGCGATGTGATCGAGGTCAAGGAGAGCAGCCGTTCCAACGCTGCTTTCAAGCGCCTGACCGCTGAGGATGCACCGGTGGTGAACGCCCCCCAGTGGCTGGAGCGTGAGAAGAATATCCTGAAGGGTACCGTGGCTAAGCTGCCCGCCCGTGAGGATATTGATATGCCCATCGAGGAACACCTCATCGTTGAGTTGTACTCCAAGTAATAGGGTCGAGACCCTCATAAAGCAATTGAACTATATTAAGCGCAGATGGATCTGCGCTGAAACGAGAATGAAGGAGGGTACTGCATGATTGAAATTGAGAAGCCTCAGATCGAGTGTATTGAAAAGCCCGAGGACGCTTCCTATGGCAAATATGTGATCGAACCCCTGGAGCGCGGCTACGGAACGACGCTGGGCAATGCGCTGCGCCGCATCATGCTCTCTTCTCTGCCCGGTACTGCTGCCACCAGCATTAAAATTGCCGGTGTCCAGCATGAGTTTTCCACCATCCGTGGTGTGAAAGAAGACGTGACAGAGATCGTTCTGAACGTAAAGAGTCTGCTGACTAAGCTGCATTGCGAGGGTACCAAGACGGTCTTTATTGAAGCAACTGGTCCCTGCGAGGTAACAGCCGGCGACATCAAGAGCGATGGTGAAGTGGAAGTACTGAATCCTGAGCTGCACATTGCAACGCTGGATGTGGGTGCAACCCTGAGCATGGAGATTACGCTGAGCCATGGCCGTGGCTATGTCTCTGCGGATCGAAACAAGGGTGTTCGCGCTGGTACTATCGGTGTGATTCCCATCGACTCCATCTATACGCCTGTATATAAGGTTAACTATACTGTGGAAAATACCCGTGTGGGCAGCATGAGCGACTATGATAAGCTGACCCTAGAGGTTTGGACAGACTCCACGATTTCGGCCAGAGATGCCGTATCTCTGGGTGCAAAGATCCTGTGTGATCATTTCACCTTGTTCACTGACTTGAGCGACACGCTGGGTACGACTTCCACGGTGGTGGATAAGCCCAGTGATCAGAGCAATCAGGTCCTGGACATGACGATTGAAGAGCTGGATCTGTCGGTCCGCAGCTTCAACTGCCTCAAGCGTGCGAACATCAATACCGTCAAGGACTTGATCAACAAGACCGAGGACGAGATGATGAAGGTGCGTAACCTGGGTCGCAAGTCCCTGGAAGAGGTTATCAATAAGCTGGCTATGATGGATTTAAAGCTGGCCGACGAAGAAAACAACTGATTTCGCGCTATAGCGCGGATATCCTTACAAGGAGGAAACACAAATGCCCGGAACTCGTAAGCTCGGTAAGACTACCGATCAGCGCAAGGCGATGCTCCGTCAGCAGGTGACTGATTTCCTGGATATGGGCAGAATGGAGACCACCATTACCCGCGCCAAGGAGATCAAGCCTCTGGCTGAAAAGATGATTACCCTGGGCAAGAAGGGTGATCTGGCATCTTATCGCCAGGCTCTGAGCTTCATCACCAGAGAGAATGTTGCCAACAAGCTGTTCAAGGAGATCGCTCCTGAGTATGCAGAGCGCAACGGCGGCTACACCCGCATCATCCGCACCGGCGTTCGCCGTGGCGATGCTGCTGAGACTGCCATCATCGAGCTGGTTAAGTAAGCATACTGAAATGAAAAGCCCTTTTCTATGACTCAGCCGTCATAGAAAAGGGCTTTTTGTATCACAAATGCTTGTGGTGCGGGCGGATTCATGTTATACTCAACACCAACAACGATACCTGATGGCAGAGAGTGGAGCCGATTACAGCGGTTCCATGGCAGAGACGCTGGAGGAGGGAATTGCTGTGAAAGTGACATGTAAGGCCTGCGGAAAGCGCTATAACTATTATAAAGAGGGCTGCTGCCCGGAGTGCGGGGCGTTTAACCGCCTGCCGCACCGGGAACAGGTGAATGCCGATGGGACGGTGCACCATATCTCGGAGGAGCAGTTTTGGGAGGATGGTGCAGGTTCGCAGCATAGAGGGGGCGGCAAGGTTTGCTTTGAGGAAAAGCCTAATGCCCCTGTGGAGGAAGCAGACATCTCCCTAGAGCCGGAAACGGAGTCCGGTGATCCATCCAACACCTGGAGCTATGAGGCACCGGACGATGATGCGTGGGCGGACACATTCCGGCGTACGGGAACTGCTGATGCGTCTACCGGCGAAAGAGGGGATTCTCCCCCCTACAGAACGTCTGCGGGGAAATGCAGCATGGGGAGACGTCCCATGTTGGCCGTGTTTTTGCTGATCTTCTTCGCTATCTTTGCGCTGGTGCTGGTCATGAGCATCTTCGTTTTTCGTTCGATCCACGACACAGTGGATCAAGCAGAGCATTTCTGGGATAGTTCTATCCAGATTGCTCCACAGCGGGAGGCGACCCCGGTGGAGCCGGAGCGTCCGGAAGATCTGGGGCTGGTCGAGGTGGATCCCATCATAGATGAGCTGGTGGACGTGGCCTATGAGGCTCAAATCGGAGATCTATTCTTCTGGCGAGGGTATATGACGAGGGTAGAGACATGTGCGGTGGAATACCTGTCTGATGGATGGGCTGAGGTAACCTTGGAAGTCGATCAAGGCGGATCAGCCGATACCCCGGACATTATGTACATCACCCACAGCACGGGTGCATTGTCCTACGGATATATGAGCGACTCGTTTTGGAATGGAGACAAGTGTACCTATTTCTTTCAGCTGCCGGATGTGGAGAAAGGAACGGAAATGCGTGCTGTCTTTACCGGCTTTATCGGAGATGAGTATGTGGAAATCCAGGTCCCTTTGGCATGAGAAAACGAAAAATACGCCATCCGATGGGTGGCGTATTTTTTTATGTGGACGCATAGAATGAAGGGGTGATTGTATGAAGAAATGGACGATCCTGCTGCTCCTGACAGTGCTGTTGCTGGGGGCAGCGGGTCAGCAGAAAAGTCTCGATAGTACACAGCAGCAGGTTGCAGCGGAAAAGCCCCCCATTGCCATGGCACTGACCTTCGATGACGGCCCGTCCGCCAAGTATACCCCACAGCTGCTGGACGGCCTGCGGGATCGCGGGGTGCGCGCCACTTTCTTTTTGGTGGGCGAGCAAGTAGGGGAGCAAGCGCCACTGGTGCGCCGCATGGCCAGAGAGGGGCATCAGATTGGCAACCATAGCTATTCCCATCATCTTTTGGAAGAATGCAGTGATGGCGAGGCGCTGCAGGAACTGCAAAGCTGTGATTTGGCATTGCGCAGTGTGCTGGGACCGGGGGAATACTGGGTGCGGCCACCCTACGGCTCCTTGAGTGATACTGTGCGTGAGACGTGGCATACGCCGGTGGTCTGTTGGTCAGTGGATCCTAAGGACTGGGAGTGCCGCAATACGGAGCAGGTAGTGCGGCATATTATGGATCATGTGGAAGACGGCGGTATCATTCTGCTGCATGACTGCTATGACACCAGTGTTGCAGCGGCACTGCAGGCAATAGATCAGCTGCAGGCCCAAGGGGTGGAATTTATGACGGTGGAAGAGCTGTTGGCCCGCAAAGGGGCAGAGGCGGTGCCGGGAAAGGTGTACCGGAAAATTAAATAAAAGAGTGCCGGAACTGCAATTTGAACTGCACCCTATTTGTTAAGCCGCCGATTACCACCTAAACGGACAGCGATCCATAGGGGCGTGGCAGAGGAGAGATCACGGACCTTTTGCAAAGGAGAGAGCACGGCTCTTTTTATGAAAGCAATGGTTCCTGTGGAATGCTCCCAAGCAAAACCTGCTGAGAAATAGACGACCACAAATGAATCAAAGAAAAGAGCAAGGGCTTGTTATCTGCTTTGCACAGATAACAAGCCCTTTCGGTCGTATAAACAGTTTTCATGAGAGATATGCTGATTTGAGAGGTAAGTGCAAGGATTGGACTCTTTTTAATCAGCAATTACATGTTGGCAGCAACCATGCAGTTGAGTACCAGCGTCAATACAACAAACAAAGCACCTACCCATTTGGTGGCCTTCGCCAGCTTGGCATCCATAGACTTAGCCTTGGACTTGGCCATATAAGAGTCGGCAATACCGCCGATAGCGCCGCTGAGGCCCTGGCTCTTACCGGACTGAAACAGGATCATGAGTACCAACATCAGCGCAATCAACAGTTGCAGGATCGTAACAAAAAGCATCATAACGGATTATCCTCCAAAATGTATTCCGTGTCCGTCAGTGGACATATTTCTCAAAGTACAAAAAATTATACCACATGTGATAGGCGATTACAAGAGAAAATCCGGCTGATTTGCAGGAAAAACGTACAGATTTGCGAAAATAGAAATAGAACAAACGTTGCAATTTGCCCCGACCTATGATATGATATTGCTAAATATAATCGTCCGAAGGGATGAATAAAGGAGAGACACGGCATGGTTACGCTCTCAAAGATGCAGCAGCAGATATACGACTATATTGCCCAGACCATTCAGACCAAGGGCTATCCCCCCTCCGTACGGGAGATTGGTGATGCGGTGGGGTTGAAATCTCCCTCCACGGTGCATTTCCACCTCAAGCATCTGGAGGAACTGGGAGTGATTGACAGGAAAGCCGGTAAGGGCCGCACCATCACGCTGACCAGTGCAATCCAGGAAGCGCAGGAAAACCAGATTCCCATTGTAGGCAATGTGGCGGCGGGTACACCGATTTTGGCACAGGAGTGTGTGGAAGACTATTTGACCTTCGATACCGGTGGACACAGCGGTGAATTCTTTGCGCTGCGTGTGCGGGGTGATTCCATGATCAACGCCGGAATCCTCCCGGATGATTTGGTGGTGGTGCGCCAGCAGACGGAGGCCAACAACGGCGAGATTGTGGTGGCTCTGCTGGGTGAAGAGGCCACAGTCAAGCGGCTTTCCCGTCGGGGCCGTGAGGTCTGGCTTTTACCGGAGAATGAGAACTACAGTCCCATTGATGGCCGCCAGGCACGGATTATGGGCAAGGTGACGGCGGTCATTCGCCGATATTAAGGGGTGGGGAAATGAAGAAAAATGTGTCACGCGCTGCCTATATCATCATTGATATGCAGCGGGGGTTTGTGGATCAGGACTCTATTCACTGTATTGCGGGCGCTGCGGCTACCGTACCTGCCTGCGTACGTACGATGGAGATGGCGCGGGAAAAAGGAATGCCCGTGATTTGGATTCGCCGCATTTATCGCGCCGATGGCAGCGATGTGGAGATGACCCGCTATGCAGACTGGCAGCAGGGAGGACGACAGATGGCCCCCGGTACGAAGGGCATGGAGTGGGCCGAGGGTCTGCAGCCCCAACCGGGAGATTATATAATAACTAAGCCCCGTTGGAGCGGCTTTTTTGGTACGGAGTTGGACTTGATTCTGCGCCGCTTGGATATTCGCACCGTGGTACTGGCAGGGACTACCACGCCCAATTGTGTCCGCACCACCGCCTATGATGCCATTGCATTGGATTATCATGTGGCAGTGCTGACGGACTGTTGTTCTTCCCAAACGGAGGAAATCCAGCGTGTGAATCTGGAAGACATGGAGCGGGTGGGCGCTGTATTGATGACGGAGCGGGAGTTTGCAGACTTCCATGGTCTGGAGGATACGGCAGCATCCATACGCCAAGCCATGAGGGCAGCGGATTGGCCTGTGCCTGAGAGCGTTGAGTGAAAGCTGCAGAAAAGTTTGCTTCCGCCCGGATGTTGGGGCGGGAAGGAAAATTGTGCAGCGTTCTCCCAACGTTGGAATTTTCATGAAAAACGGTTCAAACAACGGAAAGGGTCTGCCGTCTGGGCAAAACAGACGGCAGACCCTTTTACTTTATCCTGTTTTCTTTGCTGCTGCTGCCTGCAAAAGGAACACGCTGCATAGATGCCGTGCAAGGGATTTTACTGAGTATGGTGGAAGCGTATCCTTGTCATTTGCCCGTTCGGCGTCCCGCCGTGCTGGGGATACCAAGCTCGTCCCGGTATTTGGCAACGGTGCGCCGGGAGATGGCGCAGCCGCGCTGTGCCATCATGGTGCATAGTTTTTGATCGGAGAGAGGCTTGCTCCGATCCTCTTCATCAATCAGTTTTTTCAAGAGCGCTTTGGCGCTGTCAGCGGAGGTATCTTGGGTAGTGGTGCTGCCTACAGAGCGGGAGAAAAAATAAGAGAGTGGGAACGCACCATACGTACATTGCAGGTACTTATTCTGCATGGCACGGCTGACCGTGGACTCGTGGAGGTCCAACGCTTGGGCCGCATCGCTCAAGGTGAGAGGCACAAGATGACCGGGACCTTTTTCAAAGAAAGCCTGCTGGGCGTGGAGGAGGTATTGCGCACAGCGCAGCAGGGTGCTGCGGCGCTGTTCCACTGCCTTGATGACTTGCTTGGCTTGTCGTATCTTGCCGGCCAGGTAAGTCTGTACCTCTTCGTTGTTTGGGTCCTCCCGCAGCATACGGGTGTAGTAACCATTGATGTGGAGCGTGGGGAAAAAGCTGTCGTTGCACTGTAGCTCAGGGCCGTTGGGGCCGGGCAGTACCGTTACATCCGGGATCAGATAGACGGTCTTTTGTATAGGCGCATAGGCGGCTGCCGGTCGAGGATTCAGTGTGCGGATGAGATCACAGGCCTCCTTCACCTGGGAGAGAGAACAGCGGAGCTTTTTGGCAATGAGGCCATAGTGAAATCTGGCTACATCCTCCAGATGGTTCCGGGCGATGTCCAGGGCAATATGCTGCAAGGGGTGGTGGATACGCCGCAGCTGCAAGCAAAGCGTTTCTCCTAAATTGCGACCGGCAATGCCAGCCGGATCCAATTGCTGCAAAAGGTGCAGCGCTTGCTCCAAAAGGGGCTCCGGTACGCCGGTGGCTGCGGCAATATCAAAGAGTGGTTCGTCCAACCGTCCGGCGCTGTCAAGGCTTTCAATGAGAAGGATGGCGGCGCGGTGGAGCTGCGGCGGGAGGTGCATAGGTATGATTTGCTCCACCAACACCTCCTGCAATGTTTCGCTCTCTTCCTCCACAGCACCGCAGTCACGGGGGAATTCATCCGCGGCATCCTGCCGCTCCTGGCGAAAGTAAGGCGGCTGCCCCTCGCGTTCCAACCATGTGGCTTCCCCAAGCAGATGATTCTGGTCCTCACGGGGAGGATCTGCCAGTTCCAGCACCGGGTTTTCTTGGGCGGCAGACTCTACGTAGTTCAACAGCTCCTGGGAGCCCATCTGCAGGACCTGAAGCGTCTGGATCATCTGAGGGGACAGGGTTTGTTCCATCTTTTGTGAAAGTATCATATCCAAGCTGTTCCCCTCCTTTGTCATGTTTTGAAGTTAGCCCCCGCAGAAGGGCTGTAAAGTACGGTTATTATAGCATATATAGCAGAATAATGCCAAGTGATCCAATAAATTTTCACTTGCCGGAGCAGCAGCCTTGCAAAGAACGGCGGGATATTATAAAATAAACAATCTATTGGGATTGTTCCGGGAAAAAAATGAAATAGGCAGAAAGGGGCGTGTGGGTACTGTGGATATTCTGGAGAGTGTGTTGGATAGTTCTTCCCACGCTATTTTTACACTGGACCACGAGGGCATCGTGACCCATATGAACCATCAAGCCAAAGAGCGCTTTGGCCTTTTTAATCACAGCCAGTATTCCCACGATGCGGGGCGTTTGGAGCCAGGGGATTTGGTGATGCTGGCTACCACTGCCATGGGCAGCGATGACGGCGGCCTGCAGCAGGAAGATTTGGCGGTGCTGGGGATCCACGATAAGAAGATTCAGCCAGGGGATCTGGTGGCTGCGGTGGGTGTCTTTCGAGACGATACGGCACCGCGCCCCGTCTATAAGGCGCTGCGGCGGAGGGATGCCTCTACGCTGCAATTGGATGTGAACTGGCAGGGGCGGGCGATCCGTGTGGCAGTAGATGGCAGCGAGGCGTCCGTCACTGTAGACGGTGTACGCTATGCCATCAGCTATTTCATGTCGATCTGTCAGTTGGTGGTGCTGGATCACAGGAACGGTGAGGTGAAATTCTGGCAGGAAAAGGGATATTCTGCCAGAAAGGAGGGGGCTGGCAACTTGCTGCGCGGCGGCTCTTTTGGCGCCAAGAGTCCCGGCGGCGAGATCGAAGTGATGGGATACTATTTCCGGGAGTTTTTTGAAGGAGAGCGCTTTGAGCGGCACTTGCAGGAGGTGCTCTCCGGCGAGACAGATCGTTATGAGGATCAAGAGTATGAGATCAATGGGTATGCCCTCATGGCCAGTATTTTGCCGGTGCCGGACAAGGAAAATGGCAACGGTGCTATTGTGAAGTTCCGCCGCTTTGAGGATATCAAGACCACCATCTTAGAGCGAAATACCGCCATTACTGCCGCCGAGCGAAAGTATAAGGAGGCCGAGCAGAATATGCTGACCGATGGTGGGGCCTTTACCTCCCTGTTCGGGAATTCCACGGTTATGGCGGAGGTAAAGCGTTACGCTTATCGGCTTTCGCAGCTGGATTGCAATATTCTTATTACCGGAGAGAGCGGTACGGGGAAATCCTTCTTAGCCCGCAGTATTGTGGATGTACAGCCACGGCGGGGGCCGTTTGTGATGGTGGATTGCTCCACAATCACCCCTACCCTCTTTGAAAGCGAGATGTTCGGCTATGTGGGCGGGGCTTTTACGGGCGCCAATCCCAAAGGCAAAGCGGGCTTCTTTGAAGAGGCGGAGGGAGGTACGATCTTCCTCGATGAGATCGGTGAAGTGCCGCTGCATATGCAAGCAAAACTTTTGAGCATCATCCAGAATAAAACGCTCTGCCGTGTGGGTTCCACAAAGACGATCCCGGTGGATGTGCGTATCTTGGCGGCTACGAACCGCAACCTCCGGCAGGAGGTGAAAGAAGGGCATTTTCGGCAGGATCTCTACTATCGCCTCAGTGCTTTTACGGTGGAGCTGCCGCCGCTGCGGGAGTGCCAAGAGGATGTGTACTTCCTCATTAACCACTTGATGGATGTGATTCGTGAAAAGTATGGAATGCCGGATAAGTGTCTCTCCGGCGAGGCGTTCAGCCGCCTGCTCTCCTACGACTGGCCGGGAAATATCCGTGAGTTGGAGAATGTACTGGAGCGTGCCGTGGCGCTCTCAGCGTCTGATATCATCTATGAAGAGCACATTCATCTTGAGCAGGAGCCTGTGCGCATGACGCTGAAAGAACAGCTCAAAGCAGAGGAAAAGCGGATTATCCAGCGGACATTGGCGCAGTGCGGCGGTAATCGTGGGGCAGCCATGGAGAGGTTAGGACTCTCCAAGACGGTCTTTTATGGCAAGCTGAAGGAATACAACATCCATTGAGAAAGTTCGGTTTTTTGAACGAGGTTCTAAAAGTAGGAATCGGAGTTCTAAAAACCGAACTTTCTTTTTAAAATGATGAAAGCCATAAGAAAATATTCTCAAGAATAGGGGAGCAAGAACGGGTTTACGAAGAGATATAGATGGATCTGTCAAAATACGGCAAAATATTTTGTGAGATTTCCTAATATTTTGCTATCAACAAGTAATTGGCACAAGATTCGCATATATAAGGAAGTGAGCGTCTGGCTCATGAATGTTGTGATAGAAAGGAGTAAGCGATGCTATGGATTTTTGGAAAATGAACGGAGCCGGGAACGACTTCGTTGTGATCAACAACATGGCGGGGGAAATCCCCGCGGCGCAATACAGTGCTATTGCCAAAACGCTTTGTGAGCGGCATCTGTCCATCGGAGCCGATGGCATGATGTTTGTAGAGCGGGCGCAGGGAGATGCGGATTACCGAATGGCTTTCTACAACTCGGATGGCAGTATGGGGGAGATGTGCGGCAACGGTGCCCGCTGTATCTGCCGGTATGGTTATGAGATCGGGCTGGCTGGGGATGTGCAGCGAGTGGAAACCACCGCGGGCGTGGTCATTGGGCAGCGCATCGATGAGCGGCACTATAAGGTCCGTCTCAATGACCCCACCGTGATCCATCTGGATTACCCGGTAGAGGTGGAGGGCAAAGAATATGCGTGTTCTTATGTGGAGCTGGGCCATCCCGGGATTCCACACGCCGTAGTTCCGATTTCCGGACTTGCCGACTATTCCCGGCAGGAGCTTTTTGCATTGGGGCGTAAAGTGCGCAATCACCCTGCTTTCCCCAAGGGGGCCAACGTAAATTTCTACGAGATCACCGGCGAGGACGAGGTGCTGGAGTGTACCTATGAGCGCGGCGTGGAAGATTTCACCTACGCCTGCGGCACGGGAACCGGCTCGCTTGTGACGGTGCTGACATTGCAGGGGAAGGTCAGCGGCCGCAATGTCCGGGTCAATATGACCGGCGGACAGCTGATCATCGACATTGACCGCAAGGGCGATGTCATTGAAAATCTATATCTCATCGGCCCCACCAATGTGGTGGCGAAGGGGCAGGTGACAGACGAGGAATTGATTCTTCATTAAAATGTTTGTACGTACACAAAAGGACTTTACATAAGCAGGGAAACGTGCAAAAAACCAAAAAATCAACCAATTCTGTTAGGAGGAATAAAGCAATGGAAAAAAAATCCGTTATGAAAAACTATGCGTTCCTGGCAATTATGCTCGGTTCCATGGTGCTGGGCTGTATTTTCGGCTGGCAGTTCCCGGAGGCAGCTAAGAGCATCAAATTTTTAGGAACTATCTTTATTAACATGATGTTCTGTGTGGTTGTCCCCATGGTGTTTGCCTCTATCTCCAGTTCCGTGGCCTGCACCAAGAGCCGCAAACGTGCCGGTAAGATTATGGGAACCACAGTAGGTACCTTTGTGATTACCGGTGCGATCGCCGCTGTAATCATGTTTGTGCTGATGAAGATATTCCCACCCGTACTGTCTGCGTGGTCCAACATTGAGACGGAGGCGATTGGCGAACATGCTTCCATGACCGACATGATCGTCAACTTCTTTACCTCCAGTGACTTCGTGGGTTTGCTGAGCCGCAAGGCTATGCTGCCCCTGATCGTGTTCTCTGTGCTGTTCGGCTTTGCTACTAATTTGGCCGGCGGTCCCGACGGCATCATTGCCAAAGGTCTGAGCGCACTGACCGATGTGATGATGAAGTTCGTTAATATCATCACCTACTATGCACCCATCGCTTTCTTCGCTATTTTTGGAGACCTGATGGCTACGTACGGTTCTGCAATCACTGAGTCCTACGGCCGCGCCATGATGGTGTACTATCCTCTGTGCTTCGTCTATATTTTCACCGCATTCCCCTTGTTTGCATGGTTTGGCGGCGGGAAGCATGGCATTAGAACCATGCTCAAGCACGTTGGTAAACCCGCCATCGTGTCCTTGGGAACCTGCTCCTCTGCAGCTACCATTCCCACCAACCTGGCCGAGGCTGAGGAAACCGGCATTTCCAAGGACGTGGCCGAGATGGTCATTCCGCTGGGCGCTACCATGCATATGGATGGCTCCTGCTTTTCCTGTGTTTTGAAGATTGCGTTTGTTCTGGGTGTGTTTGGCCAGACGCTGGAGTGGAGCCAGTTGGTGCCCATTGTGCTGGTGGCGGTGCTGTCTTCCGTGGGTATGTCCGGTGTTCCCGGAGGCGGCTACATTGGTGAGTATATCATTTGCTCCATCTTCTTCCCGCAGCAGATCGAAATGGCCTTCCCCATTCTGGTGGCCATCGGTAATCTGGTGGATCCTCCCGCAACCATGATCAACGCTTCCGGTGACTACGTGGTGACCTATATCGTCTCCCGCTTTGCCGACGGTAAGGATTGGTTGGATAAGATTATTGCCGGCAAGGGGAATACTGCCGTTGCAGAGGAAAAGTAAAGTCCTGCGTTAAGAACTAAGGGAAAAGGAAAGAGAGGTACACGGTGTGGTTGAGCCGTGTCCCCCTTTCCTTCCTCCAAAAGGTATGTACTGCCTTCAGAAATAAATGAAGGAAGTAAATCATTTGTACGAGCGATTTTCATAGACAAAGCATCTGGATGGATATGGTTGGCAGAGTACAGCACATCTGGACCTCTGAAGGAAGGCAGGGATCATCCCTGGCCGAATGTACCAGGGAGAAATATAATTTTTACAACTGGGCGGAGAAATAAGGAAGGATGCATCTTATGAAAAAGAGATTTACGGCAATCATTGCAGCTGCGGCAATTCTTGTGTTGCTTCTGGCGGGATGCGCGGACAACAAGCCACAGAGCAACCAACCCTCCGAGTCTAACAAAATAGACATTGCCTCTATTAAGGATGCAAGGTCTGTTATTCTGGTAAAGAGCCATAAGAGCACGGCAGATCTCACTTTTATGGTCAATGAGGATGGATTCTGGAAGGAAGTCCTATCCACCAATCAAGCGTGGGTAGGTAAAAATGGCGTAACGAACCATAAGCAGGAAGGTGATGGCTGCACACCCGTTGGTGTTTATACACTGAGCCAGCCCTTCGGCTGTGAGGATGCTCCTGAAGGGGTCAAAGACTATATAAAGCTTACCGAGGATGAATACTGGGTCGATGATGTAGACAGCAAGTACTATAATACCATGGTTCGCAAGAGCGAGGCCGATGAGGAATGGAAAAGCGCCGAGCATCTGGTAAAGGAGACAGTGGCTTACGCCTACGCTTGCAATATCGATTACAACACCCGGTGTGTGCCTGGAAACGGCTCTGCCATTTTTCTGCACTGCTCTACCGGTCGTCCCACTGCCGGCTGTGTTTCTGTACCTCAGGATGTGATGATTCAACTTTTGCAGATCATCAATGAGGACACGGTCATCGTCATTATGTAAGGACGGATTTTAGCCATTGATTCTGGCATTGTCGATTTCCGCGCAAGCCGAACATGATAAGGAACGGCAATGAAAACGATGTCTTATGTACCCCAACCATGTCCGTCCGGGTCTTTTGGCTGTTTTGCAGCAGCATAACGCTCGTACCTGTGATTTACTTCCCTCAAAATATGAATTTGATCCTGCGCCATATAGGCAGGGTGTTTTCACTCTGCGGTCAGTCCCCGTATCGGGGTAAAAAGGAGCAACACCATCTATAATCGTGAAAGAAGGGTATACATATGATTTGTGAAAACATTACGATTGGGCAAAATGGACATTTGTATTTTGCCGGTCAGGATACGGTAGAGCTTGCCAAACAATACGGCACGCCTTTATATCTGATGGATGAGGATAAAATTCGAGAAAACTGCCGTGTCTATCAGCAGGCATTCAAGGAGCATTTCGGTGATAAGGCCCGCCCTCTATATGCCAGCAAGGCAAACGCCTTTAAACGCATCTATGAGATCATGCGTGAAGAGGACATGGGCATTGACGTCGTATCCTCCGGTGAGATCTATACCGCATTGCAGGCCGGCTATGACCTGAGCCGTGCCTACTTTCACAGCAATAATAAGACGGATGAGGACATCATCTACGGCATGGATCATCACATCGGCTACTTCGTGGCCGATAATGTGGAGGAGATTAAGGCCATTGAGGCGGAGGCGGCCCGCCGTGGAATCCGCCAGAAGGTGCTGCTGCGGCTCACTCCCGGGATCGACCCTCACACCTATGAGGCTGTCTCCACCGGGAAGGTAGACTCCAAGTTCGGTTCCGCCATTGAGACGGGGCAGGCCGAAGAGATCACTGTCTTTACGCTGGCACAGCCCCATATAGAGCTGATGGGTTTTCACTGCCACGTGGGATCTCAGGTCTTTGGCGAGGATATCTTTGAGCGTGCCGCTGTGGTCATGCTGGAGTTTATTGCTGACATGAAGAAAAAGCACGGCTATACGGCACCGCAGCTGGATCTGGGCGGCGGCTATGGTGTGCGCTATGTGGAGTCCGATCCCTATTTGGATGTGCATACCAAGGTGGGGCAGGTGGCTGCTGCCATTAAGGATGCCTGTGCACGTTTGGACATTGAGATGCCGGAGATTCACATGGAACCGGGCCGCAGTATCGTAGGTGCTGCCGGTATGACACTTTATACCTGTGGTACCGTGAAAAACATCCCCGGCTATAAGAGCTATGTATCCATTGACGGAGGTATGCCGGATAACCCTCGCTATGCCCTCTATAAGTCCAGCTATACCTGCCTTGCCGCCAACAAGATGAACGAGGAAGCTGACTTCACCTGCTCGGTGGTGGGCCGCTGCTGTGAGAGCGGCGACATCATTCAGGAGGGCGTACAGCTGCCGCACAGCATTGGGCGGGGCGATATTGTGGCAGTGTGTACCACCGGTGCCTACAACTACTCTATGGCCTCCAACTATAACCGCCTGCCCCGTGCTCCCATTGTTATGCTGCGCGGCGGTACGGAGAGCTATGTGGCGGTGCGCCGTGAGAGTTTGGCAGACCTCTGCAAGAACGACCTTTAAAAAAATAAAAGGAGGATCATTATGGCATTTAACGTTGAAAAGCTGCCTTTGGTAGAGCCTACCCCCATTCAGTATATGCCTACACTGTCCAAGGAGCTGGGAATCGAACTCTATCTCAAACGGGACGATCTGACCTCTTGGGGCGCTGGCGGCAATAAGCTGCGCAAGCTGGAGTATCTGGTAGCCGATGCGTTGCGGCAAGGCGCTACCATGCTGGTGACGGTGGGCGGTGCCCAGACCAATCACGGCCGTCTTACCGCAGCGGTGGCAGCCAAGTGCGGCTTGAAGTGTGCTATCATTGCCATCGATGATTATCCCGGTGAAGTGTCTGCCAACATCCTGTTGGATCGCATCATGGGGTGTGATGTCATTCTGAAGGCGGACGATGGACGGGACGAGAACGAACAATTTGATGAATTGTGCCCCCAAATCATTGCACAGTATGAGGAAAAGGGGGAGAAGGTGTACTTCATCCCCATGGGCGGCAGCAACGCGCTGGGGGCTTTGGGCTACTACGACTGTGCCGTGGAATTGACGGCACAGGCCAAGGAACTGGGGCTGGAGGATGCCCGGGTGATCGACTCTGTGGGTTCCATCGGAACCTATATGGGCCTTTACTGCGGACTGCGCAATGAGAACTCTCCTCTGCGTCTGACCGGTATTGCCATTTCTCCCTTCGGCGAGTATAAAGAGCGGCGTATTGTGGAGTATTTCCGTGAGATGAAGGAAACGTATGGACTCAAGTGTAATGCCGTGCGGGCTGACTTCGATATTGAGAAGGACTATACCCGCGGGGGCTATAACAATCTGAGCAAGGAAGTCCGGGAGGCCATCTGCCTGATGGCCCGGAAAGAAGCGGTGCTGCTGGATCCCTGCTACACCGGTAAGGGTTTTGCCGGGCTGCTGGATATGGTAAAGGCGGGGAAAATTTCCAAAGGGGAAAAGGTCATCTTTATTCACACCGGCGGTTTCCCCGGGCTCTATACCCGACATCACCGGGAGGCTTTCGAGGAAGAGCTGCGCACTGGCATTATGATTTTACAGTGAGGAAGGGACCATGGGAAAGTGGATGCGATATGATTGACCATGTCAAAACGCAAACACCGTACTGTGCGATATATGCAGTGGCCTCCTTGGTGCTCTACATCATACTTGGATTTATTCTTTGATCAGCACCATAGTGTTGGTATATCTCCTCTTAAAAAAGGAAGCGGCGCAGTCTTTGAAAGGCTGTGCCGTTTCCTTTTTCCGCCGATTTCGCCGATTTACCACAGACTGCTCTGGGCGTTTTCTCCATCGGTGAGATCTCCGTCCGTATCGTGCACCCGGCCGTTTTCCAGCATCTCCTCATAGCTGGAGCCAACAGAATGATCTGTGGTGCCGAAACTGCTGTCCGGTGCCGATTTCCGATTTGACTGGTTGTCGGCGCAGCCTGCGAGGCATAGCGTCAGTAAAAGAGTCAGCACGGCAGCCATCGTTCTATCCATCAAAACATTCTCCTCTCTTTGTTGAATTTGATTTTTCTGCCATAGAAAGTATTTGCGTGTTGGCGCTGAAATAACAGGGGTAACATTTGCAAAAGTTGTATTTTCTTACCGGTAAAGGTTCAATATTGAAATCAAACAGGATAAGGAGTATACTGAAATAACCAATCAAACAGAGAGGAAGTGTCTTATGCAAAAATTGGAAAAACAGTTTCATATCCACTGTGTCGAGGGCGATGTAGGCCGCTATTGCATCCTGCCCGGCGATCCGGGCCGCTGCCAGGCCATTGCCGCCCATTTTGATGATGCCAAGTTTGTGGCACAGAACAGGGAATATGTGATTTATACAGGTACACTGCTGGGCGAAAAGGTGTCCGTTTGTTCCACGGGGATCGGTGGCCCCTCGGCGGCTATTGCCATGGAGGAACTCCACAATGTGGGAGCCGATACCTTCATCCGTGTGGGTACCTGTGGAGGTATTGATTTGGATGTACGCAGCGGCGACGTGGTGGTGGCTACCGGCGCTATTCGTTTTGAACATACCAGTTGTGAGTACGCTCCTATTGAGTACCCTGCTGTAGCGGATTTTGAAGTGATGATGGCGCTGGTGCAGGCGGCCAAAAATCTCCGTAAACCCTATAAGGTCGGCGTGGTGCAGTGCAAGGATGCTTTCTATGGACAGCATTCCCCCGCAAAGATGCCTGTTTCCTATGAACTGCTGCAAAAGTGGGAGGCATGGAAACGACTTGGCGTGAAGGCCAGCGAGATGGAGTCTGCCGCACTCTTTGTGGTGTCCAATGCACTGGGCTGCCGCTGCGGTTCCTGCTTCCATGTCATTTGGAATCAGGAGCGTGAGGCGGCGGGGCTTGATCAGACCATGAGTGAGGATACGAGCTCTGCTATTGAAGTGGGGATTGAGGCGTTGAAGCTGCTGATCCAAGCAGATCGGGAGCAGGAGTAAAATGCGGCGTAAAAAGAGGGATGTCTTGTGAGACATCCCTCTTTTGGGTTGGCGCTTTCAAGGCAAGTGTCCCTCAATCAGCGGGGGGACTGATCACTTATCGAACGAAGAGAGCAGCTGAAGTACCATAGAACTGATCGGCAATCCGTACAGCCACTACAGCAGGCGGGAATCAGGAAGGGCATCACAAGAGGATGGTACCCAAAGCAGGTATAAGTACCGCATTCGTAAGAGTGCGTCAGAGGATGTTGGGCAAAAAAGCTGCGGAACCATCCAGGTAAGCTGTGGTGAGCAGCATTGCCAGGAGGCGCCCGAGAAGCACGTCTGCAGAGACGTAACCAAGCCATGGTAAGCGTCTGAAAGGATGGGCTCAGGTGAAGCAAGACCACAGTTTTCCGTTGCTGGGACAGGAGGCGCGCATCATGTTAATATGCGTTGCTTGTAGCAACGGGGCAGTCATCATATAATGTGGGCACTCGAGAAAGGAGTGTATGTTATGTTACATGAAAACATCAAAGCCCTCAGAAAAGCAAAAGGACTTTCACAAGAAGAACTTGCGATTAAACTAAATGTGGTGCGGCAAACCATCTCAAAATGGGAACAAGGGCTGTCGGTTCCTGATTCTGCTATGCTGATTTCCATAGCAGAGACGCTGGAAACATCCGTCAGTACGATACTGGGAGAGACGGTGGCAGAGGAAAAGGCGGACGACTTAAAAGTTATTTCCGAAAAATTGGAAGTCATCAACTTACAGCTGGCGCAAAAGAAAGCCATGAGGCGAAAAACCGCGCACTGGTTTTTTATCTTGCTGTGTACGGTGGTGGTGATTGTTTTTGCAGCCTTAATGGTATCCGGCAGTTCCTATTTGGGATGGGACTATAGCAATCCTGAAACGGCAGTGGTCGGCGTTGGGTTTCATGCGTTTGAGTGGCTCTTTAGTAGGGTAGCGCCGTTTGCTCTTGTGGGAGGCATCGTTGGTGCTTTCCTGACACGGAAAAAAGAATAAGGGGACACAAGCAAGTCTTGGATATATTCCGGTCCATCCCGGCGCTCAAGAATCAAAGACGATGAAAGGCAACTGCTTTTCGTCGTCTTTTTCCGATGATGGAAAAAATGCACTGTCTGCATTCACGAACAATCGGCGTTTTGCTTCAGGTGGATCTGTAAACAATGTATAAGCGGGCCGGAGAAACTTGCATTTTTTGCTCTTCACCTTCTGAAGAATAAAAGGAGGGCATCTTTAAATATTTTTGTATGAATATGATTTCGTTACGAAATTTGTCGTTTTATGTTCAAATACAGTTAAGCAACAGAGAAAGAAAATGGGAAAATAGATGTTGCATAAATGCAAACTACCTCAGGGTGCGTATCTTCTTGTGGACAATGTTTATTGTGATGGCAGGAAAGAGAAGAGTTTATCATAAAAAGATTTGGCTGATAACTGCGCAATGCTGAAAAAGGGCGAGCAAAGAGAAACGTGAGAGAGCCTTTATTGATCTGTTTATGAGCTTTTAAAGAGCATGAGGGAAGGTTCCCGGGAACTTCTTAAAGTGCTTCAAGGAAGGAAACCAGATGAAGATAAAGGAGAAAATACATGGAGATGTGCTGGATCTTACTCATCCGGAGATTGCGCGTATGTATTACGACATGGGGAAACTTTATTTTTCTGATTATGACGGCTCTTTTGAAAGTCGAGCCGTGCGTGTGCAAAATATCTTTAAAGCTGCATCAGAAGCACCAGCCAGCTTTTGGTAACACGGTGTACTACAATACGAAGTTTAATAAAGAGGAGAACGCCTTCGGCCACGAGTATTCTTACGAAAAGGTGGTCGGTCCCCATACATTCGCATATAAATTTGAATTAAATTATGTAGAGCGGGAAATGCTGCTGGAGAAAAAAGTGACGACAGATTTTGATATTGGCAGTGTCTCCACCGCAATTGGAATTAAAAACCAAGAGTAATTCGGAGTGGCAGCCGCTACCTGCAGTGCTACCGGTTGAGGTGGCCGTCCCCTATTCCTGCCAGCTTCCGGAATTTAATGTGGGCTGGCATATGGTGAAAGATCTATAATTGCCACACAAATAAGCTGGTTGTATCGGCAAATATTCCGGATGAAGAGGCTTCCTGCGGACCGAAGGAATGGAAGGCGAGTTACAATGAATAAAGAAATTCGTTTATATTCGTTTATATGAAAATAAGTTGACGATGCAAATCCCGGAGGAGTTTGCCGAGACACAAGACAGCGGCAAGTACTTTCTGGGGGCAAAACCGGATTTTTGTATGTGGATGAAAGAACCGATACAATCATTTCCGTTACCTATACGGACAAGGAGGCGTCAGAGGAAATAGAGAAGCGGATTGCGGAATGCTGCACACTGTACCAGCGCTCCGTTCCAAATTTTGGGAATTGTAATATTGCCAAAAAGAAGACGAAATCTGGAAAGGATCTGGCAGCTTTCTATTATACATCCACTTCGCCCACCAGAAATCTCTATCACTTTTTCGTGTTGACATCGCTGGAGGGTCGGGAACTTACCATAACCTTGCACTGCAGCATCCAACATATTCCTGATTATGGCGTGGAATTTATGAATGTCCTCAATTCCATTGATGTGGTGGCATAAGTACATGCTGCACCTATACAAAATAATGGAGAAAGTTTGGAAAAAATAATAGGTAAAGCCGGCACTCTTCTGCTTTAGAAAGTGGCGGCTTCGCTGCACTCCGTTGGAAAACGGCGTGAGGTATGGTATAATATAATTTCTCAAAAGAAGAAAATGAAGTGGAGGCGAGAAGATGTACCGCTTAATGATCATAGAAGATGACAAAGGGATAGCCGAAGCAATCAAAATGCAGGCGGAAATGTGGGATTTGGAGGTGTGTTGTGTCTGTAATTTTCGCAATGTGATGGCGGAATTTGCCCAGTTTGACCCCCACATTATTCTCTTGGACATCTCTCTGCCTTTTTTTAACGGGTATCATTGGTGCGCCGAAATTCGGAAAGTGTCCAGAGTTCCGATTATTTTTATTTCTTCTGCCGCAGATAATATGAATATGATTATGGCCATGAACATGGGCGGCGACGATTTTATTGCAAAACCATTTGATCAGAGCGTACTTATGGCCAAACTCCAAGCTATGCTCCGCAGGACGTATGCTTTTACGGAGACTGTGCCGGTTTTGGAACACCGGGGTGCTCTGCTGAATACCGGAGACAACTCCCTCAGCTATGGAGAGAAGAGAATATCTCTTTCTAAAAATGAGTTTCGCATTTTGCTCACGCTGATGAAGAACAAAGGGAAGGTGATCAGCCGTGAGAAACTGATGGAGCAGCTCTGGGAAACAGACAGCTTTATTGATGAAAATACGCTGTCGGTCAATGTAAATCGACTGCGCAAGCGGTTGGACGCCGTGGGCTTGGAGAATTTTATTACCACCAAGTTCGGCGTAGGGTATCTCATAGAAAGTTGAGGTGCAGAGAATGAAACTGTTTGTACAGTATTTTAAAGAGCGATGGCGTGTCCTTGCCACGGGGGCTTTTTTTGTCGGGATCTTTGCTGTGTCGTTTAGACTCTATCATCTGCCCATTAAGGCGGTACTCTATCCCACCATGCTCTGTCTGCTCTTTGGCATGGGTGTGATGCTGTTGGACTTTCGGCGTGTAAAGCGAAAACATAAGCTGTTAGAGAGTATCTCGGGTATGACCGATGTGCTTACCAACAGTCTCCCGGACATTGAAGGCATGGATGACGCAGATTATCAGCGGATTATTTCCTGCATGAGCCAAGCGTATAACGATGCGCATACTATGGCTCAGCGGAAATATGCGGATATGATCGATTATTATACAGTTTGGGCGCATCAGATCAAAACGCCTATTGCATCTATGCGGCTGCACTTACAAAACGAGGACACCGCGCTGTCCCGAAAGCTTGCCTTGGATCTTTTTCGTGTGGAGCAGTATGTGGAAATGGTACTGGCCTTCCTGCGTTTGAATTCCAAAAGTACCGATTATGTGATTCAAACCCACGATTTGGATGCCATCATTCGACAGGCGGTGAAGAAATTTGCCGGTGAGTTTATTGAACGCAAGCTTCGCTTACAGTATGAGCCGGTGAATGCAACTGTCATTACTGATGAAAAGTGGCTCTCCTTTGTCCTGGAGCAGGTGCTGTCCAATGCACTAAAATACACGCCGTCCGGGAGCATTTCCATCACCTGGGAGCCGGAGAAAAAGCTCTGTATTCGTGATACGGGGATCGGCATTGCGGCGGAGGATCTTCCCCGTATCTTTGAAAACGGGTTTACGGGCTATAACGGGCGATTGGACAAAAAGGCCAGCGGCATTGGGCTATATCTCTGTAAGCGCATCTGCACCAATTTAGGCCATGGAATAGAGGTATCGTCTCAGGTGGACAAGGGTACCTGCGTTACCATTGATCTGGAGCAGAGACTATTGAAAGTGGAATAAACTTCTTACAAAACTGTTAGATTTGAAGGGGGATTTGTAAGCCGAATCTATGGCGGTGCAAATTCCCCTTTTGCTATAATCAGAACAGAAATTCCAAAGGAGGACTTTTTGTCATGAGTATTTTAGACGTGAGCGGTGTACAAAAGATATATACGACCCGCTTCGGCGGGAACAAGGTGGAGGCACTGCGAAACGTTTCTTTCAGCGTGGAACAGGGAGAGTATGTGGCAATTATGGGTGAGTCTGGTTCCGGAAAAACCACCTTGCTGAACATTTTGGCATCTCTGGATCGTCCTACGTCCGGTACAGTACTGTTAGATGGAAACGATCTTGCCAAGATTAAGGAATCCCAGATCGCACAGTTCCGCCGTGATAACCTGGGCTTTGTGTTTCAGGAGTTTAATCTTTTGGACACCTTTACCATAGAAGATAATATCTATTTGCCGTTGGTACTGGCAGGGAAGCCCTATGCCGAAATGGAAAAGCGGCTGCAGCCTATTGCGGCACAGCTGGGAATAACCCAGCTGCTCAAAAAGTATCCCTATGAGGTTTCCGGCGGTCAGAAGCAGCGTACAGCGGTAGCAAGGGCGCTCATCACCAATCCCAAACTCATTCTGGCCGATGAACCCACGGGGGCGCTGGACTCAAAAGCCACAGATGAGCTGCTGCGCCTCTTTTCCCAGATCAATGACAACGGACAGACGATCTTGATGGTTACCCACTCCGTGAAGGCGGCCAGCCATGCCAGCCGCGTGCTGTTCATTAAGGATGGAGAGGTGTTCCATCAGATCTACCGCGGAGAGAACACCAGCCAACAGCTGTACCAAATGATTGCCGATACGCTTACCATGCTTGCAACAGGTGGTGATAGAAAATGAAATCGTTTTTTTATCCAAAGCTGGCCTGGGAGGGCATTCGCAAGAATAAGCAGCTTTATATTCCCTACATCATTACCTGTATCGGTATGGTCACAATGTACTATATCGTCTATTATCTTTCCAGCTCACCTGCGATAGATATGCCCGGTGCCACTACCATTTGTTCCATGCTGGGCATGGGATGCAGCGTGATTGCCGTATTTTCCCTGTTGTTCCTGTTCTACTCCAACTCCTTTTTGATGCGGCGGCGGAAACGGGAATTCGGCCTATACAATATTTTGGGAATGGGAAAGTGGAATATCAGCCGCATTCTTTTTTGGGAGTCGCTGATTGTAGCCGCATTCGCGCTGCTTGGCGGTGCGAGCCTGGGCATTGCGCTCTCGAAGCTCTTTGAACTGCTGCTGATCAACATGATGAAAGGCGAAGTGCGGTTCGATTTTACGGTTTCACCGGAAGGTGTGCTGTCCACGCTGCTGATTTTCGGCGGTATCTTCGTGCTGTTGTTCCTCAACGCCCTGCGCCAGATTTCCCTCAGTAAGCCTGTGGAGCTGCTGCGCAGCGAAAGCGTGGGAGAAAAGCCGCCGAAAGCCAATTGGCTGGCGGGACTTTTGGGACTCGGCATACTGGGTGGAGCCTACTACATTGCCGTCACTATTCAAGACCCTGTAACCGCCCTTGCAGCTTTCTTTGTGGCAGTTATTATGGTCATTTGTGCCACCTATTTACTGTTTGTATTCGGCTCTGTGGTGCTTTGCCGCATACTGCAAAAGAGAAAAAACTACTATTATCAGCCCAATCACTTCGTCTCGGTTTCTTCCATGACCTATCGCATGAAGCGTAATGGCGCCGGTCTTGCATCCATCTGCATTCTGTTGACCATGGTGCTGGTGATGCTCAGCTCTACCACGGCGCTGTTTGTCGGAATGGAAGATTCAATCCATATCCGCTATCCAAAGGACGTCAATATGGAAGTGGAGTTGGAGAATTTGCAGGCGGAGGAGGAAACAACTCAAATCCGACGGAGCGTACAGACGATTCTGGATCGGCATCTGGCGGCGCCGGAGAACGTATATGACTATCGCACCGTTGTGACTTCCGGCTTTTTACAGAACGGCGTCCTCTATAACAATCCGGAGGCGTTGACCGGCTTTCAGGAAAAAGCAGACTCCGAAGTGGTGCTTACGTTTTTCGTGCCGCTTTCTGACTATAACCGTCTCATGGGACAGGAGCAGACCTTAGCCGAAGGTGAGGCGCTGATCTATCCGTTCCGTACAGAGTACACGAACCCGACCTTTCAGGTAAATGGCGGTGAGGTGTATCAGGTGAAGGACGTGGTGAACGGTTTTGTGGACAACGGGAATTCGGCTATGACCATTTATCCCACAATCTTTGTCTTTGTTCCGGATCTGGAAGCAACCGTGGCTTCGCTGGAAGCGAAGGGGAATTTCTCCGGCAACGGAATTTGGCAGTATTATTGGTACTACGCCTTTGATTTGGATCTTCCCGCCGCAGAGCAAAGGGAAATTTATCAGGAACTGAAGGATGCAGGAGTTCCGTCTTCCGGACATGTGGAGTGTCTTGAAGTAGAGCGTGCTGATTTTTATGGACTATTCGGCGGGCTGCTCTTTTTGGGCATCATGCTCAGCATTGTGTTTCTTGTCGCTGCGGTGTTGATTATCTACTATAAGCAGATCTCTGAAGGCTATGAAGATGAGGCACGCTTTGAAATTATGCAAAAGGTGGGCATGACAAAGCGGGACATCCGCAAGACCGTCAATTCCCAAATGCTTACGGTGTTTTTCCTGCCCCTTGTTATGGCGGGAGTCCATTTGTGCTTTGCATTTCCTATGATTCGCAAAATGCTCTTGATGTTTAACCTCTGGGATACAAAACTGCTGATTTTGACTACGGCAGCCTGCTTTTTGCTTTTCGGTGTACTCTATGCTATCGTCTACCGACTGACCTCCAATCACTATTTTGCCATTGTCAGCAGGGAAAAAGAGTGAAATAGAGCACAACTGCTCGCAACAAAAAGAAAAAGAAAAATAAGAAAAAGTAAAAATACCTTGCAGGGGAATTCTCCCTGCAAGGTATTTTTATGACTGCAACTGCGCACCAAACTTCGATTGTTGTTTCTGCGGGATCATGGTATGATAAGAAAAACCGTGATTGTGGAAAGGGAGGCTTCTATGACCAGTTCTTTGATCCTATTTGTCCTTTTTATCATTGTCTACATCGTGATTTCCGATATCATCACCATCTTTTTTCGCCTTACGGGGATGACAGAAGAGCGGGCCAGGTTTCAAGTGATTTCCCTTTTGACGAACTCCGGCTTTACAACGAGGGAGAGCGAGGCGGTGGTGGCCTCTAAAATCCGCCGCCGTCTGGCCAGAGCCACCATGATCTTCGGCTACGCTTTCACCGTTACCATTGTATCCACGACAGTGAACTTCTTCATGACGCTGGGGAAGGCGGAGGTGGAATCCCTGATAGTACTGTTGCCCATTTTATTGGGCGTGCTGCTGCTGTTCCATTTGATGCGCGCATCCACCTTCTTCAAAACACGATTTGACCGTTGGATCGAGGCAATCGGTAATCGGCTCATGTTCGGCAAAGATAAGAATCCGGTGGTTTTGGTGGAGGATTATGGTGGCATGGTAGTGGCTCACATCTATCTGCATAAAGTCCCCGCCAGCCTGCAAAATGTGCCGCTGCGCCAGTCAGAGCTGATTTCCCGCCACAATCTGATGGTAATGATGGTAAAGACCCGCAACGGAGAGGCACAGCTGGCAAAGGCCGATACTGTGCTGCAGCCTGACGATGTTATCATGGTACTGGGTAAGCATAAATCCATTCGGGACGTGTTTGTCCGCTGTGATGCGCAGGGAGCACCCCGTCCCTGTATGGAAAAGAAGGGGTAAGCACATTGAGAATGCATAAGGGCCATGAAACTTTCGTTTCATGGCCCTTGTTTGCTAGCATATTTAATTCTGATAGAGAACAGCCTGTTCCAGTTGTAAAGGAAAGACCGTGAGCTGGTCGCCGTCCAGATCGGCGTTATGGAGGCGCACTGCGGTGATCTGACTGTTGTTGTAGGTTTTGTAGTAGAAAATACCGCGATCCACATTGATGCAGCAGCTGTAGAGAGTGATGTCATCCTTACCTTCATCGGTAATGGTGGACCCTTTCAGCATGGCCACTGCGTCCAGTATGTGGAACACCTGAGCGACATTTTCCAGCTCTGTGTTCTTGCTGCGGGAGTTGGTAAGGTGGAAAGCGGTACGGACAAAACGGGAGGCGCTGGAGGCATCTCCCGGCAGACCAATAGCGCCCATGCCTACACCGTAGTTTTGCAGGGAATACTGGCTGCTGAATTGATTGGCCCCGTTTTTGGGGCTGAGATTCAGGTAGTTATTCATATTGGCCAGATGGAACGGGAAAGGGGGATTGTTGGTCATCACATCAAAGGAATTATGATATACCCGCAGTCCCTCTATCGTGGGCTCCAATACCAAAGACTCCCGTTTGTCGCTGAACATAAAATGGAGGGGAGCCAGAGGGACAGCGGCGGAAAACGGGATGTTGCTGAGGTTGAGATTCGAAAGAAGCGCCCGTACCTCTGCCACGGTCTTGGCCTGCCCTAAGATCCATGGGATCAGCTCAAAAGGGGTAATGTTGTCCATCCCCTCCTTAGGCGTGGAATAGACTGCGTTGCCGGGGAAGTTCAGCCCTGCCACAGCCAGCCCCGCTTCGTTGGCTGCCTCGTAGTAGAGGGGCATGTCGTCCATCACGGTGGCGATGCCGATGAAAGCGTAGGTGTTGCGAAAGTCCGCCCCATTGCGCAGGCGGAAGAGGCGGCGGCGCGGCGTAATGACCACCTGCTCGTTATAAGAATATTCTATATCCAGATTGCGGCCGAAATAATGGTCGCCCGGTCGGTAACTGAATGTTGTACACATAGGCGTAGCCTCCTCATGCAAGTTGGGTTCATTATACATCAAATCCTGTGCCGCGCAAATAGAAAGAAGAGGAAATTTAAAATTTGTTCTCAGTTTGCTTTGGTTTGCACTGCGGAGAAAAAGGCCCCGCGGGGGCAGAGGATACATATATAAATAGCAATTTACATTCTATTGAAAAATCTAACGGCTTATGATATACTGTTGACAAATTTTAGCGACGTCAGATTGGAAACATTGGCGTCCTTGGGAGAAAAAAGGGATGCAGGAGCCGGCTGATTTTTCGGGCCGGTTCATAGTGTTTGAAGGAAGAGAGGTGCCATGGAGCAGATCACAAGCCGCAGCAATGCGCTGCTGCGTCATATGCGTCGACTGGGGAGCTCCTCCTCTTATCGGCGAGAGCAAGGGGAGTTTCTGTGCGACAGTCCTAAACTTTTGGAAGAGGCCCTCAAATGGCATGCATCGGTACTGACCGTGGCTTGCACCCGCGGCATGGTACTTCCGCCGCTGCCGGAGGGGATTCGTGCCGTGGAGGTGCCGGAGGATGTGATGTCCTCGGTTTCGCCCATGAAAACACCGCAGGGAGTGGTTTTTACCTGCCGCATCCCGGCGATGGAGCTACCCCAGACGTTGACAGGGCGGCGATATGTGGTACTTGATGGCGTGCAGGACCCGGGAAACGTGGGTACGGTGCTGCGCACGGCGGATGCCTTTGCCTGTGACGGGCTTTTACTGCTGCCCGGCTGCGCTGACCCCTACAGCCCCAAGACCGTGCGAGCCACCATGGGTGCTCTTTTCCGCAGTGATGTCTGGCTGTGCACGGCACAGAATATGGCACAGGTACTCAAGAGAAGTGAAATTCCGCTCTATGGCGCTGCGCTGCGCCACGATACGGTGGATGTGCGCACGGTGGACTACAGCCGCGCTGCACTGGCTATCGGCAGTGAGGGGCGCGGCCTTTCAGAGGAAGTTCTGGGGCTTTGCGACCAGACCATTCGGATTCCCATGGAGGGACGCTGTGAGTCTCTGAATGCGGCAGTAGCGGCGGCTGTGCTGCTGTGGGAGACATACCGCTAGAGAGAAAGGGGAGGAGAGAACATGGCTGCCTTGAAATACTGGGTATGGCTGAGTACGGTAATGGGGCTTACCAACCGTAGCCGCTGGCTGCTGTTGGAACATTTTTCATCCCCGGAGGATATATATTACGCTGAGCCGGAGCAGCTGCGGATGGTAGAGGGGCTTGGGGCCTCTCAGCTGAAGGCACTGGAGCATAAGTCCCTGCACCGAACGCAGCAGATCTTAGAGGCGTGTGCCGAAAAGGAGATTTTCATCCTGACAGCCCAGGATGCTGCCTATCCCAATCGGCTGCGCAGCATCTACAATGCGCCTGTTTTGCTCTATGGGCGGGGTGCGATGCCGCTTTTTGACGATGAAGCTGCTGTGGCGGTGGTTGGTACCAGATCGTGTACGCCTTACGGAATCCAAGCTGCCGAGCATCTGGGCTATGAATTAGGAAGGCAGGGCGCTATCGTGGTTTCCGGCCTTGCCAAGGGGATTGATGCAGCGGCCCATTGCGGCGCACTGCGCGGTGGCGGTTTTACGGCGGGGGTACTGGGCTGCGGCGTAGACGTGGTTTATCCCGAGAGCAGCCGCCGACTCTATGACGATGTGGCGGCCACAGGTGTGCTCCTGTCGGAATATCCGCCGGGAACCCCGCCGGAGCGATCTCATTTTCCGGAGCGCAACCGCATCATCAGCGGCTTGAGCCTTGGCGTTGTGGTGGTGGAGGCCCCTGAAAGAAGTGGTGCCCTTATTACCGCCAATACAGCCCTGGAGCAGGGGCGGGATGTCTTTGCGGTACCGGGGCCCATCTATGCCGACAGCAGCCGCGGCTGCAATCAGCTCATCCGGGACGGGGCGGTACTGGTCATGGACGGCTGGGATGTGTTGGAAGGCTACCAGAGCCGATTCCCCCATCGTCTGCACTGTGATCAGACCGAGCTGCCGGAACTGCCGGAGAAGGAAAAAGTGATCGAATCGGAAAAACCTGGGGCACCGAAGATGCAGGAAAAGCTGCCAACGCTGGATTTGCGGAAGGATGCGGCGGGGCTGACGGACGACCAAATCCGCATTTTGCGCATATTAAATGACCAAGAGGGAAAACTCACCGACGATGTGGCGGTGGAAACGGACTTACCGGTGCGCCGCGTGCTTTCAGCGCTGACGGTACTGGAAATCGATGGATATATCCGTCAGCAGAGTGCGAGGCGCTTCGTGCGGACGGTGGAATTGTTGGAAACAGAAGAAGGAAGGATAAGCTATGGCGAAAAAGGCTGAAAAAGACCTGGTGATTGTGGAGTCCCCGGCGAAGGCAAAGACCATCGGAAAATATCTGGGGAAGGGTTACGAGGTAAAGGCCTGTATGGGACATCTGCGAGACTTGCCCAAGAGCGTGATCGGCGTGGATGTGGATAACGATTTTGAACCAAATTACCGCCCCATTAAGGGCAAAGAGGATATTATCAAGGATCTGAAAACGTCGGCAAAGAATGCGGGCCTCGTCTATCTGGCAACCGACCCCGACCGTGAGGGAGAGGCCATCAGCTGGCATTTGAAGCAGCTTCTGGAGCTGGATGACGAGAAGGCGCGGCGCGTCACCTTTAATGAGATTACCAATAAGGTGGTCAATGAGAGTATTCGCACCCCCCGTGCCATCGATCAGGATTTGGTGGATGCCCAGCAGGCACGCCGCATTCTGGATCGTATCGTGGGCTATAAGCTCTCTCCGCTCCTGTGGAAAAAGATCCGGCGCGGGCTCTCTGCCGGCCGTGTGCAGTCGGTGGCCATGCGTCTGGTATCCGACAGGGAGAAGGAGATCAAGGCCTTTGTCCCGCAAGAGTACTGGACGCTGGATGCCTTTTTGAAAAATGATGCCGGTGTGGTTTTTAAGACCCACTATTATGGGCGGGACGGCAAGAAGTTTGAACCTGCTTCCGCCGATGAGGTAGAAGCCATCCGTGCCCAGCTCCTGACACTGCCTTTTGCCGTCAGGAGTGTGAAACGCTCGGATAAGCAGCGCTCTCCCTCGCCCCCCTTTACCACCTCTACGCTGCAGCAGGAGGCCAGCCGGAAGCTGAACATGACGCCCCGGCGCACCATGGCGATTGCCCAGCAGCTCTACGAAGGTGTGGACATTACCGGAGAAGGCACAGTGGGTTTAATTACCTATATGCGTACCGACTCGCTGCGCATTTCCGATGAGGCCCAGAAGGCGGCCCGTGATCTCATTGACAGCCGTTACGGGGAAAATTACCATCCGGATGCCTACCGCCAGTATAAAACCAAGGCCGGTGCGCAGGATGCCCACGAAGCCATTCGCCCCAGCGATGTGACGCTGACACCGGAGAAGGTGAAGGGGGATTTGACTTCCGAGCAGTATCGTTTATACCGTCTCATCTGGAGTCGATTTTTAGCAAGCCAGATGTCCAACGCTGTCTATGACAGTATCAGCATTGAGGTGGCGGCAGGAGAGCATAGCTTCCGTGCCAGCGCCAGCCAGTTGAAGTTTGCCGGCTACACCGCCGTATACGAAGAGGGCCGCGATGAGGAGAAAGAGGAGAAGGAACCGGCTCTGCCGCCTTTAAGCGAGGGGGAAGTAGTTTCCCTTGACAAGCTGGACAGCGAGCAGCATTTTACAACGCCGCCTGCCCGCTTTACGGACGCAACCCTGATCCGCACCATGGAAGAGAACGGCATCGGCCGTCCGTCCACCTATGCTCCCACCGTTTCCACCATTCTGGATCGTGAGTATGTGGTGAAGGAGGGAAAGTACCTGCGCATTACACCACTGGGCGATGTGGTCACGGGCTTTATGTGTGAGCGCTTTCCTGACATTGTGGATGTCAAGTTCACCGCCCACATGGAGCAGGATCTGGACGAGGTGGAGACCGGCAAGAAGCAGTGGAAGAGTTTGCTGCGAGACTTCTATAGTCCTTTTTCCTCCAATTTGGAACAGGTGGAAAAAGACATGGAGGGCGTCTATCTGAAGGTGCCCGACGAGGTAACAGAGGAAAAGTGCGACCTGTGCGGCAGAAATATGGTCATCAAGTCCGGGCGTTTCGGCCGGTTTTTGGCCTGCCCCGGCTATCCGGATTGTAAGTTTACCAAGCCGCTGGTGGTGGAGATGCCGGGCCGCTGCCCCAAATGCGGCAACCGCATTTTGAAAAAGACTTCTCGTAACGGCTATACGTACTACGGCTGTGAAAAGTTCCCTGCCTGCGACTTTATGACGTGGGATGTGCCGGTCAAGGACGACTGTCCTGTCTGCGGTCAGACCATGTTCAAAAAGTCCGGCCGCGGCTTTAAAAAGCCCTTCTGCATCAATCCCGAGTGCAGCAACTTCCTGCCGGAGGATAAGCGGGGCTATCCCAAGAAAAAGACAGACAATGCCGATGCTGCCGGTGAGGAAACGGCAGCGGAGAAGAAAGAAACCGGGAAAAAGACCGCCGAGAAAAAGGCAGCGACCAAAAAGACCGCGGCTAAGAAAACAACCACCAAGTCTGGGGCAGAAAAAAAGACAACTGCCAAAAAGACAACGGCGGCTAAGAAAACAACAACGAAGAAGACCACGAAAAAGGCTGAAACTGAGGAAACGAAATGAATGTAACCGTCATCGGCGCGGGACTGGCCGGCAGTGAGGCTGCATGGCAGCTGGCGCAGCGGGGGATCCATGTGACTTTGTGCGAGATGAAGCCGAAGAAAAAAACCCCTGCCCATGAAACTGAATATTTTGCGGAGCTGTGCTGCTCCAACTCCCTGCGCTCTGACCAATTGGAGAATGCGGTGGGACTTTTGAAAGAAGAACTGCGGCGGATGGACAGCTTGATTATTCGCTGCGCCGACGCAACCCGCGTTCCGGCCGGCGGCGCACTGGCGGTGGACCGCCACGGCTTTGCCCGCATGGTCACGGAGGAATTGCGCCGTCATCCGCATGTGACGGTGGTGGAAGGCGAGATTACGGAGATCCCTGAGGGGGATGTGATCGTTGCCTCCGGCCCCCTGACATCCGATGCGCTGGCGGAGAAGATCGGCGCACTGGTGGAGGGGACGGCACCGCTGAACTTCTTTGACGCGGCAGCGCCGCTGGTGGCGTTTGAGAGTGTAGATATGGACTCGGCCTATTTTGCGTCCCGCTACGATAAGGGAACGCCCGACTACATCAATTGCCCCATGAGCCAGGAGGAATATAAGGCCTTCTGGGCGGAGCTGATCCACGCCGAGGAGGCGGAGGTGCACGGCTTTGAGGATAAGAATATCTTTGAAGGCTGTATTCCGGTGGAAGTGATGGCCCGCCGCGGCGAGGACACGCTGCGCTTCGGCCCGCTCAAGCCCCGCGGACTGCCCGACCCTAAAACGGGGAAGGAACCCTATGCGGTGGTGCAGCTGCGTAAAGATAATGCAGACGGCAGTATTTACAATCTGGTGGGCTTCCAGACCCATCTGCGCTGGCCGGAACAGAAACGGGTGTTTACCATGATCCCTGCGCTCCACGATGCCAAGTTCCTGCGCTACGGCGTGATGCACCGCAACACTTATCTGGATTCGCCCCGCCTGCTGGATCGCTACTACCGGCTTAAAAAGGAACCGCGTATTGCCTTTGCCGGGCAGATGACCGGTGTAGAGGGGTATGTGGAGTCCTGTGCCTCCGGCTTTTTGGCCGGTGTGGAGCTGGCTCGCCGCCTGCTGGGTCTGCCTCCGGTGGATTTCCCACAGGAGACGGCTGTGGGCGCACTGGGCCTCTATGTGAGTAATGCGTCTGTTGGCTCCTTCCAGCCTATGAATATCAACTTCGGCATCATCCCTCCGCTGGATCATCGGGTGAAGGGAAAGCGCAACAAGAATGCGGAGCTTTCTGCCCGTTCTTTGGCGCTCATTGATGCCATGCGAGAGGAGGTTGCCAAGAAATGAAAGTGATTATCGATGCCATGGGGGGCGATTTTGCTCCGCTGGAAATTGTAAAAGGTGCCTTGGCCGGACAGAAGCGCTGGGGCGTGGACGTGGTGCTCACCGGTGATACGGAGGCAATTCTGCGTGCCGTGGAGGCCTGCGGTGAAACAACGCTGCCCAAGGGTGTGGAGATTGCCCACACCACGGAAGTGGTGGAGATGTGTGACGATCCTGCTGCTGTGTTCCGCCGCAAGAAGAATACCTCTATGGGCGTAGGACTGCAAATGCTCCACGACGGGCAGGGAGATGCTTTTATCTCTGCCGGATCTACGGGAGCACTGCTGACCGGCGCTACGCTGCTGGTCAAACGTATTCGGGGCATTCGTCGTGCCGCTATGGCACCCTTGATCCCCACCTCCACGGGTCAGGCGGTGCTCATCGACTGCGGTGCCAATGCCGAGTGTACGCCGGAGTATCTGGTGCAGTTCGCTTATCTGGGCAGCTTTTATGCCCAGCGGATGCTGCATCTGGAAAAGCCCCGTGTAGGTCTTTTGAATATCGGAACCGAGGATAGCAAGGGGACGGATTTGCGTCGGGAGACACTGCAGCTGCTCCGGCAGGCCGGAGAGGACGGACATCTCAATTTTATCGGCAATATCGAGGCCAAGGAGGCCATCAAGGGTGGTTGCGACGTGATCGTGACCGATGGCTTTGCTGGAAATATTATGCTCAAGACCATTGAGGGGGCCGGCTCTCTGATGGGACATAAGCTGAAGGATATGTTTAAAAAGAACCTGCGTACCAAGCTGGCGGCAGCACTGGTGATGCCGGAAATTCGGGCGTTTAAGACAATGCTGGATCCCAATAAGGTGGGAGGGACGGCCTTTATAGGTATCTCCAAGCCGGTGGTAAAGGCCCATGGTGCTTCCAATGCAGAGGCAATTGAGAATGCGATTGGACAGGCCAAGGCCGTGGCTGAGAGCGGGATTATCCGCGACATTGAGGAAAATATCCAGCTGATGAAGGGCAGCGGCAAATAATTCTCTAAAACCTATTGACAGGGTAGAGCAATTGCCGTATGATTGCCAAAGACGAAGCCCGAAAGGAGGGATACCATATGACGACGGAAGAGATCTTTAAGATAATGCAGGACATGATTGCTGAGCAGTTTGCGCTGAACGCCGACGAGATCAGCATGGATAGCTCCTTTACGGACGATTTAGGCGCCGATTCTGTGGATCTGGTGGAACTGATCATGGCCATGGAAGAGGAATTCGATATCGGTGAGATCAACGAAGACGACTTGACCGACCTGAAAACGGTGGGCGACTGCGTGAACTATCTGAGTAACAAATTGAGCTGACAACAGCAGCGGAAAAAAGAGGCCCCGCCCGGTTTGTGCGGGGTTTCCTTTTTCCGCTGCAGAGAGGAGAAGGATATGAATAGCTTAGAAGAAAAACTGGGCTACACCTTCCGCAACCCACAGCTGCTGCAGGCGGCACTATACCACAGCTCCTATGCCAACGAGCACCGGGGACATGGTATTGAGAGCAACGAGCGTCTGGAATTTTTAGGAGATGCTGTGTTGGGGCTTGTAACGGCGGATGAGCTCTATCGCCGCCATCCGGATTTGCCGGAGGGTGACCTGACCCGGATCCGGGCAGCACTGGTGTGCGAGGAGAGCCTTCATGAGGTAGCCCAGAGCCTAGGCCTCGGTGCATATTTGCAGCTGGGGCGCGGTGAAGAGAGCGGCGGCGGGCGGCAGCGCCCGTCCATTCTGGCCGACGCTACCGAGTCTGTGTTTGCGGCTGTCTATCTGGACGGCGGCATGGCGGAAGCCTCCCGTATCATCCACCATGTACTGCTGGATAAGGAGCGGGAGGAGGCTGTGGAGGAGCGGCGTCGTGACTTTAAGACGGAGCTGCAGGAGCTGGTACAGCGCCGCAGCAATCAGGTACTGCACTATGAGATGATTGGCTCCAGCGGCCCGGATCATGCCAAGGTGTTTGAGGCCCGGGTCACTATCAACGGCGTGCCTGCCGGCACAGGCAGCGGTCGCAGCAAGAAGGAGGCGGAGCAAGCCGCCGCTTGCAGTGCGCTCAAGACAATGCGGGAAAAGGACGAGTGACCCTGCCGCAATCGGTGACTCACCCAAAGCGCCGTCCGTGGGGACGGCGCTTTTTCGGTTAAAAGGGTGCCGGGGGATATGTGCCACGACTGCAAGACCTGCCGGTACAGTTGGAAACTAGGGTGGTATTTTCCCTTCGGCTGTGGTATAATCTAATACCGTTGAGTGGAGGAAACTACTACTGTGCGCAATATTACTGCGAAATTCAACATTTTGTAATCATTAATGACAGGAGAAACAGCTATATGACATACTTACACGCATTGCTGTTAGGCCTTATTCAGGGTGTAGCAGAATTTTTGCCTATCTCAAGCTCCGGACATCTGGCCATTGCCCAGAATCTGCTGGGAATGAAGGACGCCGGTACTGTGCCGGAATTTTTTGATGTGCTTTTGCATTTGGGCACGTTGGTGGCCGTATTCGTGGCCTATTGGGGAGAGATTCGGGAGATGATTCTGGAATTGTTCCGTGGCATCTCGGATCTGGCCCATAGAAGCACGCCCACGCCGGTACCACCTGCCCGCCGCATGATTATGCTGGTAATCGTGGGCACGCTGCCCCTGTTTGTAGTGCTGCCCATTCGTGATGCGGTGCAGAGTCTGGGTGAGAATATGATCTTTATCGGCGGGGCACTGATTGTGACCGGCATTTTGCTCTTCGTCAGCGATATGATGCGTAAGGGCCGCAAGACGGAAAGTAATGCTACTTGGTGGGAGGCGCTGATGGTAGGCTGCGGTCAGGCCGTGGCTACACTGCCCGGTATTTCCCGCTCCGGTATGACCATCACAGCCGGTTGTTTCATGGGCTTTGAGCGCAGCTTTGCCGTGCGATTTTCTTTCATTATGTCCATCCCCGCCATTTTGGGTGCCAATATTTTGAGCATCTTCGACGCAGTCAGTGAGGGGATCGTTTGGGCTGAGATGCCCATGTACATTTTGGGCGTTGTGGTTTCCGCTGTGGTGGGCTATCTGTGCATCCGTCTATTGAAGATGATTGCGGCCAAGGGTAAATTTGGTTTCTTTGCCTATTACTGCTGGGCCGTCGGTATTGCAACGCTGGTGCTTAACGCTATCAAGTAAAAAGGCTTTACATATTAGGATATAGTCGGAAGATACGGCTTAGGAGGGAGGGCGCATGGCCGCTTCACAAAAGAAAACAACCAATTCAAAAGGGAAGAAGAGTTCGGGCAGTAAGAGCACTCCGCCTTCGAAACCGTCTTTGGCACGGCGTTGGGCACACGAGATTACGGCGGCAGTTTGCTTGCTGTTGGCCCTGTGTGTCTTTGTCAGTTATTTCAATGCGGAGGCCTTTTTTCTGGCATTTTTGGCGACGGTACTTCGGGGACTGTTCGGCAGTGGCTATTGGATCTGCGGCCCCGTACTGGCTATGACAGGAGTGAACCTGCTGCGTCATCGGAACCATCCCGTGATATTACGGAGCGTTTGTACGCTGCTTCTGCCGCTATTGGCGGGGGCACTTATCCACCTCTTTTTATGCCGTGGTACCTATGCACTGGGAGTGAAGCTGCTTACCGTGTTGTGGACGGATGGCCAGACCCAGATCTGCGGCGGTGCCATGGGAGGCTTGCTGACGGTTTTACTGGAGGTAGGATTCGGGAAGATTGTCACGGCGGTGCTGCTGATTTTGCTGCTGCTGGTGGTGCTGATTGGCGCATTCCATATTACGCCTGAGCTGGCAGCAGAGAGGATGCAGGCCCATAAGGAGCGGCGAGCTGCCGCCGCGGCTGCTGCGGCAGAGGAAGAGCGGCTGTGGCAAGAATCTCACCCCGTTGCGCAAGAGCCAAAAGCAGTCCCCATGCGTTCTGCACGTCGCCGTGCCGCCATCGATATCCCGGTAGATGATGCATTTGATGAACCCGGTGCCCCGCAGTTGTCGCAGCCGGCACCTTGGGAGGCACCGCGTAAGAGCTTTTTTAAGCGCAAAAGCAACGATGTCATGACTCCGGATGAGTTGCTTACGGGCACGAAGAATCCTCCGGCAGCGCAGACGCAGGAGCAAGTGCCGCCGGAAGAGCAAGCGCAGATGGAGGAACAGAAACCGCGCCGCAGTCGGAAAGGATCTGCTGCCCAGGAGGTGCAGGCAGCTACCGAAGAGGTGAGCCGTGCCATCGAGGAAGGGCTGGCAGAAGGGGAGGAGAGCTATCGCTATCCCCCCATTACGCTGCTGGCGGAAAACCGGGATAATAACTATACCGAGGTGGGTGCAGAACTGCGAAGCAACTCTCGTCGTCTGGCGGAAACGCTGCGCAGTTTCGGCGTGGATGCCAAGGCCGGTGAGGTGGTGCACGGCCCCAGCGTGACCCGGTATGAGTTCATTCTGGATCAGGGAGTGAAGCTCAGCAAGATTACCAACCTTTCGGATGATATTGCTCTGGCGTTGGGGGCCAGTGGTGTGCGGATTGCTCCCATTCCCAATAAGATCTCCGTGGTGGGGATTGAGGTGCCCAACCGCGCTGTTACCGCGGTGCGTATCCGGGATGTCATTGAGTCCCGGACCTTTACCGAGCACTCCTCTGCGGTGGCGTTCGCCGTGGGTAAGGACATCGGCGGCAATAATATCGTGGGCGATATCGGCAAACTGCCCCATGTACTGATTGCCGGTACCACCGGTTCCGGTAAATCGGTGTGTACCAACTCCCTGATCGTGAGCTTGCTCTATAAGTCTACACCGGAGGAAGTCCGCTTCATTATGGTGGATCCCAAGATGGTGGAATTGGCCCCTTATAATGGAATCCCCCATCTGCTGATTCCTGTGGTGACCGATCCTAAAAAGGCGGCAGGTGCCCTGCAATGGGCGGTCTATGAGATGATGAAGCGCTATAAGCTCTTCTCGGAGCACGGAGTAAAGGATCTGGCAGGGTACAATGCACTCCAAGCCAGTGACCCGGATGTCAAAAAAATGCCTTCCGTGGTAGTGGTCATCGATGAGCTGGCCGACTTGATGCTGGTCGCCGCCAAAGAGGTAGAGGAGTCCATCTGCCGTGTGGCACAGATGGGCCGAGCTGCCGGTATGCACTTGGTGATTGCTACCCAGCGTCCCTCTTCGGACGTCATTACCGGATTGATGAAAGCCAATATCCCCAGCCGCATTGCCTTTGCGGTGGCCTCTTCGCTGGAGTCTCGCATTATTTTGGATACGCAGGGGGCGGAGAAGCTGGTGGGGAAGGGCGATATGCTGTATTTCCCTCTGGGGGCAGGCAAGCCGCTGCGTGTGCAGGGCTGCTTCATTACGCCGGATGAAATTGACCGCGTGGTTTCCTTTGTGAAGGAGACAGGCGAGGCGGACTACTCCACCGAGGTGATGGAGAAGATTGAGGAGACGATGCGCAAGGACGAGAAGGGCGGGAAGCAGAGCACTGATGCCGCAGGTGGTGACGACTGTGACGAGCTGTTCCCCGCCGCCGTGGAAGTGGTTCTCGAAACGGGGCAGGCTTCTGTTTCCATGCTGCAGCGGCGGCTGAAACTGGGGTATTCCCGGGCCGCCCGTCTGGTGGATCAGATGGAGGAACACGGCATTGTGGGTCCCTTTGAGGGCTCTAAGCCCCGCCAGCTGCTCATCGATCGGGCCAAGTGGCAAGAACTTCAGATGGGCACTGCACAGCCTGAGGCTGCCTTTGATCGCAGTGGAAGTATTAGCGATGTGTTTGATAGTCACGATGCCCTGGATTAATAGATCAGCGCTAAGACGTATCAATGACGCATAAGAGAGACGGCAGGGATGTCATGGATTGTCCCGGTTTATAAGGACACGACAAAGCTCCCTGACAGGACAATAGGAAACGTTGCGTGGAGTGGCGCCGCGGCAGCGGCGCCACTCTCGTCTAGCTTAAAAGAGAACCCCCAGTAAAACTGGGGGTTCTCTTTTAAATAAATATAAAAGAGCAAGCCATCTAGGATGACTTGCTCTTGGTGCCTCGTCGGGGATTCGAACCCCGGACACCCTGCTTAAAAGGCAGGTGCTCTACCGACTGAGCTAACGAAGCATATAGAAGGGGACGGGTTACCATCCCCCAAAAACTGGCAGGGATGGCTGGACTCGAACCAGCGAATGAGGGAGTCAAAGTCCCTTGCCTTACCACTTGGCTACACCCCTATGTGGAGAAATAAAACAGGGACTGGGATCTCTCCCAATCCCTGTTCTTTGTGGGGTGGGTAAAGGGACTCGAACCCTCGACACCCGGAACCACAATCCGGTGCTCTAACCAACTGAGCTACACCCACCACATTGATGTCCGCATGGGAACTGCTTAAGATTTTCAGACTCCATGAAAGAGTGGCACGCCAGAAGGGATTCGAACCCCTGGCCTACTGCTTAGAAGGCAGTTGCTCTATCCAACTGAGCTACTGGCGCATATCATTGTTGGAGCGGGTGACGGGAATCGAACCCGCATCCCCAGCTTGGAAGGCTGGTGCCCTGGCCATTGTGCTACACCCGCATGCGCCCTCCGCAAATCGTCAGCTTTGTAATGATAGCATTTATGATTGAGATTGTCAAGAGAAAAATAAAAATTCTATAAAAACTTTAAGACTTTTCAATAGAACTATTTGAATAGAACAAAAGTGACACCGCTGTTGCAGCGTTCCAGATCCGGGTCCTGCCGGAGGGCGGAACAGCGCGCAAATGCCCGGCGGGTGGCCTCCTCAAAAATAGTGAAGCGCTCGCCGGGGATAAAATCCAGAATACGTCCCTGTTCCAGCTCGGCTTTCAATTGCTTGCGGCAGGCGGTGCGAATGCGTCCGCCTTTGCCGGAGGAACCGTAGCCGTGTATTAGTTTCAGTGCCGGCGCTCGCAGATGACGGGAGGCGTCCAGCTCGGCACTGAGGCGGCGCAGAGCCTGATCTACACAGGGGTAGCCCAGTTCCAGATTGACTTCACGGACATAGTTTCCCATAGTTTACCTCACAAAGATAAAAAGTATTCAAATAAAGGGGCGGCGTCTACGGCATCGTTGCGGCGCAGACCATAGCTTTGCCGCTCCGGATGCCACTGCACGCCGATGATCGGTTGGGTGGCGTGACATAGGCCCTCTACCACGCCATCCTCGGTGCGTTGCAATACGACCAGATTATGGCCCAGACAATCCACGGCCTGATGATGACAGCTGTTGACAGTGATTTCACGTCCCAGAAGGCTGCCTAATAGGCCCCCAGCGCAGGTCGGATGGACAAGATCCCCCGCAGGGCTCTGGTGCCCGGAAATGTAGCGGTGCAGCGTACCGCCAAAATAAACGTTCAGCGCCTGCATTCCGCGGCAGATGCCCAGTACAGGGCGAGAGGTGATTACAAATGATTGTAACAGGTATCGCTCGTGTTCGTCAAGAGGACCGAGAATATCGCCGCCGCCGGGGAGCAGCAGAGCATCGCAGTCATAGGAGCGGCAAAGATTACGGGAGAGGAGCACTTGCCCGCCGGTGTTTTCGACGGCGGCACAATAGTTGCCGTACTGTCCCTGCGTACCATACATGAAAACAGTTTTCAAAGAGAAAACCTCCTTTGTAAAAACTAATGCACAGATCAATAAAAATATGAGGGCTTTTTCTTGCGCGTGGCGCGAATATGTGATATGATACCAAAGTTAGTAGAGTGCCTTGTGACCTCAGGGATGGAAATAAGATACGGAGCGGTATCGAAGTGGTCATAACGGGGCTGACTCGAAATCAGTTTGCGAGCAATCGCACGTGGGTTCGAATCCCACCCGCTCCGCCATAGAATTAAAACCGGCAAGCTTGATAGCTTGCCGGTTTTTTGCTGGCCTCTTGCAAGATGCGTATGATCCCTCAATTAATCATACGGATAGGTGTACTGGCTTACCGCCCATGAAAAACAAAGAGACGGATGCTTAGAAACATTGCAAAGACCAGGTGGTTACGTAGGTTTTTCCCTTTTCCAGACGGAGCAGGTCTGACTGCTGTTCCAGATCCTCTACCACATCCTGATGGGAGGGCAGACTGGACCAGGGCTCCAGGCAGATGTAGGGGGCATCGGTGTGCGGCATATGCCAGAAGCCATAAATGGGTTGGTCGGGGGCAATGAGAGTTACCCCGTGGGTTCCCGCATCACTGCGGAGAGTAACAGAACCGGGAACCCCCTTCAATACAATGGCGTCATCGTTGAACATATTGTGGTGCAGCGGAATCTTGTTTTCTTCCAGAGGGAAAGGGTGTTCCTTTCCTGTAATGAAACAGGCAGGGGTAAATTCTACCCGGCGGAGACTGCACGCCGGGAACTGCAGATAGTAATCCTCAAAGGTAAGTCCTTTCTCCAAAGGAACATTGATGCCCGGATGGCCGCCCAAACCAAAATACATGGTGTTTTCGCCCACATTTTCCACTTTTAGCTCCACGTGCAGAATATTATCCTGCAAATAGTAACGGATGAAATAGCGGAAACGGAACGGATACATTGCATAAAAGTGATCGTTGCTCTCCAATAAGAAAGTAACGGAGTCGTTGCTCTGCTGAAAAAGGGAAAATTCTGCGCTAGGAGCAAAACCGTGAATGGGCATATGATAGGTCTGCCCGCCATAGGTATAGGCTCCGTCGGTGAGCCGCGCCACATAAGGGAAAATATTGGGGGCTCGGTCGCTCCAATAACGCGCGTCACCCTGCCAGAGATATTCTGTGCCATCGGTTCCTCGGATGCTCATCAGCTGAGCGCCTTTCGATGCAATGGAGACTTGCAGACAATTATTATATATGTGTGTTTGCATGATAAAAGCTCCCTTTTAAAAATTTTGCCAAATAGTTTTAGTTTATCTTACAACGCCAAGAGATACTTTGCAAACCATTTATCAAAGAGGCAGTAGGCAATAATATACAAAATAGACAAAGCAAGATTGTATAATGTGATAAAATGTGAAAAATATGACAGGGAAATTTCTGGATCTTTTGTCAATTCAATTGACAACAACGCTAGAAATTGATATATTATTGTAGTAATTTGTGGTTAAGCAGAAGAGAAATTGCTCCGCAAAGTGCAAATTGAGGAAAGATGGGTGACCAAGCATATGAATGAAACCATTGTCTCCATGCGAGGGATCTGTAAGAGCTTTCCTGGCGTCAAAGCGCTGGACCATGTTCAGTTTGAGCTTCGTTCAGGAGAGGTTATGGCCTTGTTAGGAGAAAACGGTGCAGGTAAGTCAACGCTGATGAAAATCCTGAGCGGCGTTTATACCAGAGACAGCGGCACTGTGGAAATCTTTGGTAAGGAATACGGAGATTTGAATACCAAGCAGGCGCAGGCTCTGGGCGTGGCGATTATTCATCAGGAGTTGAATATGTGCCCGCATCTGTCTGTGGCGGAAAATATGTTCTTGGGCCGCGAAAAGAGAAAAGGCTTCATGGTGGATAAGCGCGCCATGGAGGAGGAAGCACAAAAAGTGCTGTCCAATCTGAAAATAGACATTTCGCCCAGAGAGATCGTGGGGAATCTGCCGGTATCGAAACAACAGATGGTGGAAATCGCCAAGGCACTTTCCATCAATGCCAAGGTTCTCATTATGGACGAGCCTACCTCTGCGTTGACTGCCAAGGAAATTGACGAGCTGTTTCGGATTATCGGTCAGCTGCGTGAGCATGGCTGCGGTATCGTGTATATCTCTCACCGTCTGGAAGAGCTGCAGCACATTGCGGATCGTGTGACCATTATGCGTGACGGTCAGTACATCACCTCCATGAATTTTAAGGATACTACGCTGGATAACATCATTACCAACATGGTGGGCCGTGAGATCAAGGAGAAGTTCCCCAGAGTGGAATGTCCCAAGGGCAAGAAGATTTTTGAAGTTAAGAATTTGAACGCAGGCAGAATGGTGCGCAATATCAATTTCAGTGTCTACGAAGGCGAAATTGTGGGCTTTGCAGGGCTGATGGGTGCCGGACGGACGGAGACGACCCGCGCCGTGTTTGGCGTTGATCCCAAGGAGTCCGGCGAGATCCTGCTCGATGGCAAGACCGTTGTGATTAACAATCCGGCAGACGCCATCCGGGCTGGTATCGTTTTGGCACCGGAGGACCGGAAAAAGGATGGTCTGTGCACCAAACTGCCGATCCGTGAAAATATTGCGCTGCCCAACCTGGACATCCTGTGCAATAAGGTGGGCGTAGTAAGAAAAAAGAAAGAAGATGAGATGTGCAAAAAAGCTGTCAGCGATCTGCGCATCAAAACACCTAATGTAGAAATCAATGCCGACAACCTCTCCGGTGGTAACCAGCAGAAGGTTGTTGTGGGTAAGTGGCTGGCACGTGACTCCAGAGTGGTGATCTTCGATGAACCGACGAGAGGCATCGATGTTGCAGCCAAGGTCGAAATTTACAATATCATGAATCAGCTCAAGCAGCAGGGAATCGCTGTGATGTTCGTTTCCTCCGAATTGCCGGAGATCATGGGGATAGCAGACCGAATCATTGTCATGTGTGATGGTCAGATTACCGGTGAAGTCATGGCCAAGGAAACTACACAGACGGAGATTTTGACTTTGGCAACCAAATTTGAAGACAAATTTGCACAGCAGGCCAATTAAGGAGGAACAGGAATAATGAATTCGCTTACTAAATCTGTAAAAAAGGTCACTGCCATCCGTGGCATGAGTGCAGCGCTGATTGCATTCGCCGGCTGGATCGTGCTTTATATCGCCTTTGGTATTATCAATCCCCAGATCTTTGCAATGAACAATGCCTTGAATCTGCTGCGTTCTATGGCGAAGTATCTGTTGGTTGGTGTGGGGCAGAGCGTCATTCTGATTACCGGTAACATCGACTTGTCCATCGGCTCTGTGGTTGCTATGAGTGCTATGATCTCGGCAACGATGATGTCCAAGGGGATTCCTGTGCTGGTTGCTGTGCTGGTTACTTTGATCTGCTGTTTGCTGGTGGGCCTCATTAATGGCCTGCTGGTTGGCAGATTTAAGCTGCCTCCCTTTATCGCTACGCTGGGTACCATGTTCTGCGCACGCGGTGTGGGCTACATGGTCAACGGCAACCGCAATACCGATGCCATTGCTTCCGGTATCGGCAAGGAAGCCGGTGAGGCCTTCCAGAATTTCTTCTATTACGGTAAGACGCTGGGAATGTACAATGCCTTCTGGATCGCGCTGATCATTTTCCTTGTGATTTTCTTTGTGATGAATAAGACCCGTACCGGCCGCCATGTCTATGCCATCGGTTCCAACATGGAAGCGGCAAAGCTGTCCGGTGTCAATGTATCTGCCACTATTACCAAGACTTACCTGATCAGCGCCTTCTGCGCTTTCGTGGTTGGCCTGATCCTGTGTGCACAGGCCAGCATGGGTAATATGGAGGCAGGTAACTGCTATGAAATGTACGGTGTTGCAGCCGGCGTAATCGGCGGCGTGTCTCCTTTGGGTGGTACCGGACTGCTGCTGGGAACCTTTGCAGGTGCCGGTGTGTGGCAGACTCTGGAAAATGGTCTGGGTATTATCGGCGCACCTGTGGGTCTGCAGAGAATTGTTATTGGTATCATCGTGACCGGTGCTGTTCTGGTCGACGTTGTCTTCCGTCTGGGGATTGGCTCTAAGAAGGGCAAGAAGGAAAAGAAGGCATAAAGTATTTTTGCGTATTTTACATGGGACACGAGGAATGTCCTGTGTGAATAAATAAAACTTTTCAGGAGGATGAAAAATGAAGAGAGTATTTGCTGTTCTGCTTAGCCTTGTAATGATGATTGGCTTGCTGGCAGGATGCGGCGGACAGGGTGACGGGGAGAAAGATTCCGGCACCGAGAACTACAAGATTGCACTGATCACCATGGACTCCATTGACCAGCACTGGGTGACCCTGAATGAGGGTGCTCAGAAGGCCGCAAAGGAGCTGGGCGTAACCGTTACCTACATGGCTCCCAACACCAAGGACGACGCACAGCAGATTGAGCAGGTAAACAATGCTGTTGCTGCCGGCTGCCAGGCAATCATCGTTGCTGCCAATGGCCCCGATGCAATCACTTCTGCGCTGAAAGAGGCTTCTGCTGCCGGTGTGAAGATCATCTACGTTGACTCCCCCGCAAACATGGAGGCTGAGGCTACCTTCTCCACGGATAACGAGGCTGCCGGTAAGACCGCTGGCGAGACCATGCTGGCTGAGCTGAAGGCAAAGGGTGTGACTTCCGGTTCTATCGGTATCATCAATACCAACGCCGCTTCCGATTCCACCCTGAAGCGTGAGGCTGGTTTCCGTTCCGCATTTGAGGGTACCGATTTCGCCATTCTGGAGACCCAGTATGGTGAGGGCGATGCCGCAAAGAGCCAGTCCATTGCTGAGAACTACATCACCCAGGGTGCTGTTGGTATCTTCGGTGCCAACGAAGGCTCCACCACCGGTGCAGGCAATGCTATTAAGGCTGCCAAGTCCAGCACGGTTTGCGTTGGCTTCGATAAGTCTGATGCAATCCGTGGCCTGATCGATGACGGCTTCATTCTGGCTACCATGGCTCAGAACCCCGATGTGATGGGCTATGAAGGCGTTAAGGCCGCTGTCGCAGTTCTGAAGGGCGAGGATCTGGGCGGTAAGGTCGTGGATACCGGCGTTTCTGTTCTGACTAAGGAATAAAAGCAATGCAATACAAAAACGCCGGAGTTTTCCGGCGTTTTTGTTAATCCGTCAATGAATACTGTAGAGGTTTAGCTATGAAGCGTTCTGAAATTAATAAGGCACTGAAAGAATTAGAGGCTATGTGCGAGGAATATCGCTGTTATCTTCCTCCCTTTTGCCATTTTACCCCCGAACAGTGGCAGCATATCGGACATGAGTACGACGAAGTCAGAGACTGTATGCTGGGCTGGGATATTACTGACTACGGCTTGGGCGACTTTGACAAGGTTGGGTTTTCTCTCATTACCATTCGCAACGGCAACTTGAGGATGCAGGACAAGTATCCCAAGGTTTATGCCGAGAAGCTGCTGTATCTGAAGGAAGGGCAATATTCGCCCAACCATTTCCATTGGTATAAAACGGAGGATATCATCAACCGCGGCGGCGGAAATGTGCTCATCAAGGTGTATAACAGCCTGCCGGATGAGTCCATCGACTACGAGTCAGATGTTACCGTTCATACCGATGGCCGAACCTACACCGTGCCTGCCGGCTCTGTCATTCGCCTGACCCCCGGCGAGAGTATTCATGTGCAGCAGTATATGTACCATGACTTTAATGTAGAGCCCGGCACAGGCAATGTGCTGCTGGGTGAAGTCAGCCAGTGCAATGATGACAATACAGACAATCGCTTCAATCCCCCGGTAGGCCGGTTTCCGGAAATTGAGGAGGATGAGCCTCCTTACCGATTGCTCTGTAATGAGTATCCTCCGGCCAAGGACTAGAAAGGGCGTGTGGAAGTATGTATGATGTTGTTGCGTTGGGAGAACTGCTGATTGACTTTTCCACAAGGGCTGTGGACGCTGCGGGCTATCCAACGATGGCGGCCAGCCCCGGAGGGGCACCCAGTAATTTTTTGGCAGCGCTCAATGCCTTTGGTGCCAAGACGGCATTTATCGGCAAGGTAGGTGACGATGCCTTTGGAAATCTGCTGCTGGAAACCCTCACGCAGGCCGGAATTGAAACGAAAGGCGTTGTGAAGGATCCGGAGGTGTTTACCACACTGGCCTTTGTTACCTTTGACGAGCAGGGGGATCGTTCCTTCAGCTTTGCAAGAAAACCCGGTGCGGACACCCAACTGCGCTGGGAGGAAGTGGACAAAGCGCTGGTGGATCAGGCCAAGGTGTTTCATTTCGGCGGTTTGAGTCTAACCGATGAGCCCGTCCGAACGACTACCCAGAAGGCGGTGGCCTATGCCAAGCAGCAGGGCAAGCTGATTACCTACGATCCGAACCTGCGCAGGCCGCTGTGGAAGAGTGAGGAGGAGGCCAGAGAGCAGCTTTTGTGGGGCGTAAAGCAGGCGGATGTGGTCAAAATCAGCGATGAAGAGGTGGAATTCCTCTGGGGCTGCTCTTGCCAAGAGGGGGCAGATAAGCTGGTGGAGGAGTGCGGCGTGACGCTGGCTATGGTCACGCTGGGTGCCAAGGGCTGCATTTTGAAGACCCAAAAGGCTGGCTATGTGACGGACTGCCCCAAGGTGAAGCCCATCGATACCTGTGGCGCCGGGGATATTTTCGGCGGCAGTGCCATCGCCAGATTGCTGGAACTGAAGAAGTCTCCTGCGGAACTGACGCAAGAGGATCTTGCCTATATCGGCAAATTTGCTGCCGTTTCTGCCAGCCTGTCCACAGAACACTCTGGCGGCATTCCCAGTATTCAAAAACGCAGCGCAATTTTGGAACGGATGCAAGCCATGTAGCTGCATCAAAAATCCGGAAGCATTGATAGCTTCCGGATTTTTTGTATGTCTGTTTACGCTTGGTGCTTAGAGGCGTAAATGGCAGCACCACAGGCGGCTTCTTCGTTGTTCTGGGATAGAAGCAAGGGACAACCGAAGGTGGTTTCAAAAATGCGGCACAGATGGGGATTTTTCCGCAGCCCGTTTCCAGAACCGATCATGACAGTGGGAGAAAGTCCACCCTTCGTCAGATACCCTTGGTACATGGCGAACAGCTCGTCGGCCATGCCGTGCATAAAGCCGTGGATCAAATGAGCGGGGGTAAAGTTGTGGATATCCAGATTTTCGATGGAACCTTTCAAATGGGGGTTCTTGCGGGTGCCCTGGAAGGTAGTGGTGACGGTGGGAATATCCTCCGTTACCGCCTGCTGCTCTAAAAGACGGGACATGCCATCGTAGGCGCTGACCGCTTCTCCGGTGACCATTTTGACGGTTTCCTGAAAAAAGTTTTCCAATAGGGCATAGCTTCGGCCGCCACACAGGGAAGCGCCTACCAACAGCCAGCCGCCATCAGGGAAAGGTCTGGTTTCCAACGTATCGGTTTGGAGATATGTGGGGGAGTAGACGGAAATCTGGCTTCCGGTGCCCACATTGACCAGAAGCACATCGGTCCGACCTCCGGTGGCCCCCAAGAAACTGGCCTGATTGTCGCCGATGCCCGCATAAACAGGTACACCCAGAGCACCGGTGCCCAAACAGGGTGTTTCCATAATGGATGGAATCATTGCCTCTTCGATTTCTGCCTTGTTGAGCGCTTCTCGATCAAAGCAGCCCTTGGGCCCGTCATATAGACCGAAACTGGCAGCATCGGTGGGGTCGATCAGCGGTGTGGTTCTGCCTGCCAGCTTCATTGCCACATAATCGTGGATGGTGCAAAAGGTAACCGCACGTTCGGGAACCAGTTTGTGGCGCAGGTTATAGTAGTGGGTAACCATACCGTAGCCGGTAGCCAGCGCATAACCGGTCAAATGTGACAAATGCTCTGCCCAGCTTTCGCTGCCATGATAGGGCAGATCGCCCCGTCCGTCCTGCCAGATATAGAGGGGACTGACAGGATTGCCCTCTTGATCCAAGTAGACGATCCCATGCATTTGACCGGTCAATCCAATGGCGGAAATGTCGGGATATTTTTGCAGCAAGGTCTTGACGGATTCCAGTGCCCGCTCATAGATGAGGGCGGGGTCCTGAAGCTTTTCCCAAGACTCACCCGGCAGAAAGGAGTCGTTTTTCACTGTCCGGGAGGCAATGACGCCCCCTGTGGATTGATAGACCACTGCGGAAATCGTGGTGGTACCGATATCTAAACCAAGTGTTTTCATAAGTGTACCTCAGCAGCAGGTGGACATGGGGTCCAACCGCTTAATGATGTCCTGCTGGATGGCGGGAGAAAGATCCAGGAAGTTCACAAAGGTTCCGTGAATTCGCATGATGTACACGCCGTTGGGAGCGTACTTCTTGGGCTCGGCCAGCACCTTGCGCAGGGTTTCGGGTGTTGTGACATTCACGTACAGATAGAAAGGAGAGCGCTTGCTGTTCATGGGGTTGAAGAAGAGAGGATGGATGATACGATCCCGGAATTGCAGTCCCTTTCCTGCATAGTCCTCGGCAGTAAAGTACTTGGGGTCTACACCGAAATGGGAGGCAACGCCGCCGTTGAACAGCTGGAAGGGGAGCTTCATGGTGGAAATTGTGCGCAGACCCAGCCCGTTGCTGGCTTCGCCGTACAGAGGATCAATGCCGTAGCCCAGCATTTCACGGGAGGAACGACCGTCGGGTGTGGCACCGACCCAATAACCATACAGCAAATGGGTAGAGGGGGTTGCCCAATCGGGACGGAAGGGGTTGCCCAGATAGTTTTTCTTATTTTTGACGGCGGTGGAAACACGTTCCGCCAGCTCTACGGCCTCGTTGTCGGCCTCGGAAATGTTATTGCCGTATTTCGGGCAGTTCTTGAGAAATTCTTTCAGGTCCTCGTAGCCTTCAAAATTGGCCTGCAAAGCAATGAGGAGTTTTTCCGCGTCCTCAGGGCGCTCCCGCAGCAGATGCTCCACAGCCACAAAGGAGTCGGAAACGACGGACAAACCGTGGATCAGACAGCCGGAGCCGTTGTATTTGGTGCCCTGTTCCTTAGGATCTCTGCAGTCCACAGCCGTTTCCAGACCGCCCATGAAGCAGGACAGGAAGGGGACGCGCAGGTGCGACAAGGCCAAGGAAGCACCGTTGGCAGACTGCACCATTTGATCCAGGAAGAAATCCAGATTTTCATAGAACAGAGGCTTCAAATTCTGAAGCGTTTCCAGAGCGGAGCGCTGTACCTGAGGGCCGATGGGCTGCCCGGTAATGAGAGACTTGCCTCCGCTCAGCGTCAACTCCAGAATCTTGGCCAAATTCAGCCAGGAATTGGTGGTGTTGCCGGAGTCCTTACCCATGATGAGAGGTTCCTGACAGCCGGCGACACTGTAGTCGGGAAGATCTGCCGCCTCATAGCCGTTTTCCGCCAGTGTTTCAAACAAAGAATCATCGTTAAAGATGGAGGGGGTAAGACAGCCGGGGGTGAAGAAGAAGCGTCCCATTTCTTCATATAACTTTGTGGGCGTGTTTTTATGCAGCTTGACGGACAGGATGGGCTGAGGCATGTTCATCTCATAGTAGGCATCCAGAATCGCATAGGTCATAGGACAGGTCAGGTCGTTGCCCTCCACATCACGGCCGCCCACCAGAACATTCTGAGAAATAGCCCAGCTTCTTTCGCCCACATTATAAAATACCAGGAAGTTGGCAAACAGAGCAGCAGCCTCTTCGCGGCTCAGACCATCTGCGGCACGGTAGGGCTCAAAGAGACGGTCCGCATTGCCAACGGAAAAGGCGAAGGGATTGGGGACCTGCTCCAGACACATCACCTGCCACAGCAGTAAATAGCTCTGCATAGCTTCGTAGGTGGTGCGGGCGCCATACTCGGGAACGTGGTGCAGCGTTCTTTCCATCAATTGGAAGGTGGCTTTATGGCTCCCTTCTGCCATCTTGGCATTTTCACCGGCGATATGGGCATAGCGGTGCGCCAGATGGATCGCAGCTCTCAACGTGCGGGCCATAGCCTTCAGATTGGCGGCGTGTGCCTCATCTAAGGAGGGGATTTTCTCCTCGATTTCAGTCAGCAGAGAGGAAACGCCCTCCTTCATGGCACGACGGAAATCAGGGATCAGGTGTCCGGTGACCTGCTCAACAAAGAAAGCGACCTCTTCGGTGTACGAAGAGCAGTCACGATAAACTGCGGTCAGATCTTTTACATATTCGCTGTTGGCGGCACGCTGGCGCATGGCACTGATCCGCTCGGCGGTCACATCGCCGCACGGAGTTGCGTAGTCATAAACTTCCAGAGGATCGCAGTATCCCCGGAAATTTTCCACCTCAAAGGCGGGGTTGATCAGGGCATAGCTGGCGGCAAAAGCATCCCGCTGTGTGCCGGCAAAAATTGCGTTTTCACTGATTTCCAGAGGAAGCTGGTCGATGATGGCCTCCAGCTCCAAAGCTGCCTTTTCTTCCTCTTCCAAAGCGAGTCCTTCGGTGGTGTTGGCGGCGATTTCTTTGGCTAAGAACCAGCCGTTGAGAATTTTCTTGTTTTCGCGTTCTTCGGTGTACAGTGCCTTAGCACTTTTGATCAGCTGCTGCGGAGTGCTGTTTTTGAAGATTTCCATAGTGGTGATTCCTCCTGGACGTTGTACTAAGATCGTATGGTGTCGATACCGTTTTTGTGTAGAACTGCCGTGAAGCGCTGCAGCATTTCGGGGGAGATTTTTGCCTCGTCGGTCATAGTATAGGGTAAAGCGCATTTTTCATATTTTTCTTTGCCGTACTCATGATACGTGAGCAGTTCCAAGGTACCGTTGCCGGGCAGATGGATTTCGTTAAAAAGTTTGGCAAAGCCCAAGGCATCCTCTTGGCTGGCATTGAATCCTCCGACAAGGGGGATTCGCACTGCGGGATGTTTTCCGGCCTCAATGGCCAGCTTGATATTTTTGAGGGTTATGGCGTTGGAGGCCCCGGTGATCAGCCGATGCTTCTCGGAATCGTAGTGCTTGCAGTCCATAATCAGGTAATCCACCAGCGCAAACAATTCCGGGAGCTGAGGGTGCATCCCGTTGGTTTCGATGCAGGTGTGAATGCCTCGCTCCTTCAACTGACGCAGTAATTCGCGGATGGCGGCAAACTGCATGGTTACCTCGCCGCCGGTCAGCGTAACACCGCCTCCGTCAAAGAACATCATGCGGCACGATTCCGCATCAGCCAGCAGTTCCTCTACTGTATAGACAGTACCGCCGGAACAGGTGAGTCCCTCTGGATTGGAGCACCAGGGACAGGCCAAATTACAGCCTTGCAGGTGATAAACGATACGGTTTCCGGGACCGTCCTGTGAGAAATTAAAGCCCTTTTGGAACAATCGGATATCCATAAACAGTCCCCCTTTTTTCTCAATTATAGCAACGAAAAAATATTTTGTCAATTGGGTTAACAAAATAAATTGACAAATAGCACTTTTGGATTTACAATAGCTTTATCACAGATTTTCAGCAAAATCATCAGGAAATTTGAAGATAAAAGTGCAATATACTGTCATTGAAAAATGGATATTTTTTACATATACAGGAGGAAATGTGAATGAACAAGCAGCTATGGGAAAGACCGGTGTTTTTTAAGCGCAACAGAGTTTTCCGCGTGTATCTAGGCGGAAAGCTATTCGGAGATTTTCTGGGAGATAAGCCGGAGGACGGATTCTATCCCGAGGAGTGGGTGGCATCTTCCGTCCACGCGCTCAATGCCGGCAGTACCGACCCTCTGGAAGGAATTTCTATTGTGGAGGACTCCGATCTTCCTTTGAGCCAGCTGCTGCAAGAACACAGAGCTGAGTGCTTGGGGGAGCGGGAGGATCTGGGTGTTTTGGTCAAGTATCTGGATAGTGCCATTCGTCTGCCGATGCAGGTGCACCCCACCCGTGAATATTCTCGCCAACACTTCCATAGCAACTATGGCAAGGCGGAGTCTTGGCTGATTCTGGCAACCCGTCCCGATGCTTGTATCTATTTTGGCTTTTCCAAGAAGATTTCCAGAGAGGAATTTGAAAAGGCGGTGGATCAGTCCCAGACGGACAAGACCTGCATGACGGAATTTGTCAACCGTGTTCCCGTCAAGACAGGAGATGTGTTCTTCGTTCCTGCAGGTGTTATTCATGCCATCGGTGCGGGCTGTCTGCTGCTGGAGGCACAGGAGCCCACCGACTTTACCATCCAGCCGGAGCACTGGTGCGGTGATTATGAGCTGAATGATCATGAGATGTATTTGGGGCTGGATCGGGAAACGGCCAATAGCTGCTTTAATTTCGATTTGTACGGCGAAGAAGTTGTCCGTCAGGGTAAGAAAACACCTAAAGTGATCAAGGAAACGGAAAATGCCAAGCTGGAAAGCTTGATAGGTCCTGAAGATACCGAGTGCTTCACCATGGATCGATTGACCATCCATGATGGAGAGGTGGCCTTGGAGGCCGGTGCAGCCGTTTATATTGTGGCAAAGGGCGAAGGCTCTGTCAGCTGCGGCGATTATCACCACAACTTAAAGACCGGTGACTACTTTTTCCTGCCGGTTGCTGCTGTGGGCGATACCGTGGCGAAAGGTAATCTGGAGCTGGTTTACTGCAAAGGCGGCAAGTAAGAGAACATCACCGATAGAGGTATCCTGTCCTATGCTTCCGGGCAGCGCTGCTGCAGCAGGGGAGAAGGGCGTAATGGGGATACAATCGATACACCTAAGGTGAGAAATTAAGGTGAGAAATGGGGAACGGCATGGCAATCAAGGCGCGTAATGCGGATT
>JAHHSG010000025.1 GCA_020025305.1 Oscillospiraceae bacterium | reverse complement strand
GCCGCCCAGAAGGGCGGTTTGTTTGCACATTTAAGAGATTGTGACGCATAGAAAGAGAAAAAGTTGAACTCTCCAGCATAGAAAAACCGCATGATGCGCCTGCTATATGCCCCAACCGGGGCCGAAGCAGGCGCATTTTTTATGGTTGCTTCTGCTTCGCTTCTGTGTGCATGGTTTCTTAGTGGTGTTGCTCATAGCGATGGCTGCGTACAGCCACACCACTGAGAATACGGATGCCTCTTGCGCTCAAATCCCTTTTCTGAGACATGAAAACGCACAAACTAGGTCGCCTAAATCCGTCAATATGCTGAAAAAGAAGGTTAGAGGTTGCAGATTGGAAATTTTTTCTTATAATTAAGGTGAATTTCTGTCTAAATCTATCAGAATGCGGCTGGAATCAGGGCGGCAAGGCAGAAAAGCAAGATCAGATCCGTAAGAAGGGGGTGCCGCTGTCGTTATGGAACAAAAAAAGTTGTTGAAAAAACTATCCAAGCTTGAGCTGTTGGAGCTGCTGGCAGAACAGGAGCGGGAAATCCAGGCACTAAAGCAGCAGGTGGAAGAACGAGACAGAGTCATTGAGCAGCGAGTCCTTCGAGCCAAGCAGTTTGGTAATATCGCCCAGGCGGCATTGGCCGTCAATGAGGTGTTCGAAACGGCACAGAGGGCTGCCGATCAGTATTTGGAAAGTGTCAAAAAAAGCCTTGAAGAGCGCTTGCCGCGCGAGCTTGCCCTTTTATACCGATCTGGCTCTGTGGGAAAGGATTATTCGGAGCCCCCTACTCCAAATTCAGCAGAGGAGCAGGCGGAGCTATCCGTGGACGAGATACTGCAACGCATGCGCCGGCGGGAAGCTCCGGAGGAGTATGCCGGGTCGAGGGATAAACTGGAGAAGGTGTCCGATGGATGCGCGGGAGGATGAAATGAAGGAGAAATTGCCCCGCCCCTCCATCGAAGAGATCGACCGGGAGATTGAACGGCTTCGGGATCAGAAGCGAACGCACCAGGCGCTTAGATGGATGCTGTGTTCCCTGGCGGTTGTGGCAGCAGCCGCAGTTTTGGTTGTAACGCTCTGGATGCCGATACTTAGGATCACGGGATCTAGCATGAGGCCGACCTTGAATAACGGGGAATTGGTGCTTGCTGTCCGGACCGAGCATGTTCAGTCCGGCGATGTGATCGCGTTCTACTATGACAATAAGATCCTGATTAAACGAGTCATTGCCACCGCAGGACAGTATGTAGACATCCGTGAGGACGGCACCGTTCTTGTGGATGGGAAAGCGCTGGATGAACCGTATCTTGTGGAGAAAAGCAGAGGTCAGTGCAATATCCAGCTCCCCTGTCAGGTAGGAGATGGTGAACTCTTCGTTATGGGCGATGATCGAGCGATCTCACTGGACAGCCGTACAACCGCGGTGGGCACGGTCCGGGAAGACAAGGTTTTGGGTCGGATTTTGTTGCGTATCTGGCCCTGGTAAGCGATTGGGAAAATTTTGTAATACAATATATGCCTGAAGAAAGGAGAAAGAGAATTTATGCCAAATACGATACATGATAAGGGCGCAAGGTTCCAAGCCCAGCGCAGCCATCAAAAGAAACTCTATAGCTGGTTTGCAGCGTTGGCGTTGGTGGTCGTGGCAGGTACCCTGTGGATGCTGGTACGGCCCGCCAATACGCTGAGCGGACAGCTCATCTGCGGAATCGAGGCCCATTCTCACTCGGATGACTGCTATGCCAGCCAGCTGGTTTGCGGTCAGGAGGAGAGCGAGACCCATACGCACACCGAAGAATGTAGGGAGGCGGTGCCGGTCTGCCCCAAGCCGGAGCATGTGCATTCCGAAGCGTGCTACGATGTCACAGAGCCCGTGCCTAACGAAGAGTCCCAGATGTCGGAGGAGCAGGCCGCACAGCCGGAACCGCTGCGGCATGCCATTCCCGCCGACTATACAGAAGTTCGGACCGCACAGCTGCCGGAGGGCGGTGCGGTAAATGTGTTTGCCCAGCCCGGTGTGATCCCCGAATCGGTCACGCTCAGGGTGCGGGCGGTGGAGGAGACGGGCGAGGTGTACGCGCTGGCCGAGCAGCGCGTCAAAGCGGCCGGTGTGGACTATGACTATCTGACGGCACTGGACCTTGCGCTGGTGGATGAGGCCGGTGCGGAGGTGGAGCCGTCCGCTCCGGTCTATGTCTCCATGGATGTGGAGGCGCTGCTGCCGGAGAAGGCCGACCCGAAAACCATCCGCATTCAGCACCACAAAGAGCTCCCGCCGGCTGAGACGACCGGGTTGGACCCCAATGCAGATGGTTCTGCTGCCAACGTGCCGGAGGTGGTGGTGGAATCCGTTCTGGACGACACCGTGGGTACATGGAAGCAGCCGGAGCATACCGGTACATACACCGTGACCTTTCTCACAGAGGGCTTCTCCATTTATACCTTTACCTCTTCCGGCTGGCAGGAATTGAAGATCCGGATCCAATGTGTGGACGAATTCGGCCGTGAGCTGCCCGATACCGATAAGCCTC
>JAHHSG010000024.1 GCA_020025305.1 Oscillospiraceae bacterium | reverse complement strand
CGCAGCGAGAATTCCACGACATAAAGTGAGAAAATATCACAGAACTTCAACCAGATACCAGATGTCTTTCCCTTTTCAGGCTCAAATATTCGATGTATTCACTGTTAAAATAATTTTGATATATCTAACACTCTACTCTGAATACATCTTAACAAAAATGGGCAACCCCATCAAGAGATTGCCCATTGCTGAATTTGCCGTTTTTTCTTGCTGCATAAAGTTTGGCATCATTTGCTGTAACTTTGATGTATGCAGTCGTTTTTTATGGTTTTCGTGAATGACGGAACATCCCGTTTTGAATAGCAAAACGGCGCATCTCAGTACAGCTTAGCACCTGCCGGAATATGAGGATCAACCATCAGGCAGTGGAGCTTTTCAACGCCTTCTTCATGATGGACAGCGGAGATAATCATACCGCAGGAATCAATGCCCATCATCTTGCGAGGAGGCAGGTTGGTAATGGCGATCAGCGTCTTGCCGACCAGTTCTTCCGGCTCATAAGTGTCGTGAATACCGCTCAAAATGACCCGATCAACGCCTGTACCGTCGTCCAGAGTGAACTTTAAGAGCTTCTTGGACTTCTTCACAGCCTCGCATTCCTTAACCTTAACGGCACGGAAGTCGGACTTTGCGAAGGTGTCAAAATCGACCATATCTGCAAAGAGAGGCTCGATCTCAACCTTAGAGAAGTCGATAGGCTCATTGGATACAACCGGTGCGGCATTTACATCATTTACGCCTTCCGGAGCAGCTTCAGGAGCTGCACTCTGTACATCATTTTCCTTCTTACCATCACCCAGAGGCTTCATGGTGGGGAACAGAATGACATCCCGGATGGAATCGGTGCCGCACAGCATCATGGCGCAGCGGTCAATGCCAATGCCCAAGCCTCCCGTAGGAGGCATACCATACTCCAGCGCCATGACAAAATCTTCATCCATCATGCCGGCCTCGTCATCGCCCTTTTCACGCAGCTCCACCTGCTTCTTGAACCGCTCATACTGGTCGATGGGGTCATTCAATTCCGAGAAGGCGTTGCCCATCTCACTGCGGCAAATGAACAGCTCGAAGCGCTCGGTCAGACGGGGATCGGCAGGGCTGCGCTTTGCCAGCGGAGACACATCCACCGGGTGCATAGTGATGAAGGTAGGCTGGATCATCTTCTCCTCCACCTTCTGGTCGAAGCACTCATAGAGGGCATTGCCCCAAGTAGGCTCCACGCCTTCCATGTCCACACCGGCGGCCACGGCAGCTGCCACGGCCTCGGCGTCATCACGGATGGCCATGAAGTCCACGCCCACATATTCCTTAACCGCATCGGCCATGGTCAGACGGCGGAAGCCGGGTGCAAGAGAAATCTTCTCTCCCAGCCACTCCACATCATAGGTGCCCAAAATCTCCATGGCGGCACCGGACAGCAGTTCCTCAAAGAGATCCATCATGCCGTTAAAATCGGTATACGCCTCATAGAGCTCCACCGTGGTAAACTCCGGGTTATGCTTGGTATCCATTCCTTCATTACGGAAAATACGGCCTACCTCGTACACGCGCTCCAGGCCGCCCACAATCAGCCGCTTCAGGTGCAGCTCTGTAGCAATACGCATATACATATCAATATCCAGCGCATTGTGGTGGGTGATAAAAGGACGGGCAGTAGCGCCGCCGGAGATACTGTTCAAAACAGGCGTCTCCACCTCCATATAGCCACGGTTGTCCAAAAACTTGCGCAAATAGGAAACAAACTGGCTGCGGATCTCGAAGTTCCGGCGGGAATCGGCGTTCATAATGAGATCCACATACCGCTGACGGTAGCGCAGCTCCTTATCGGTCAAGCCATGGAACTTTTCCGGCAGAGGGCGCAGAGACTTGCTCAAAAGCTGAATATCCTTGGCCCGAACGCTCATTTCCCCGCGCTGGGTACGGAACACCTCGCCATGGACACCCACGATATCACCGATATCATATTTCTTAAAACGATTATATGTCTCCTCGTCCATCTCGTCCTTGCGCGCATAAAGCTGAATGCGGCCGGTCTTATCCTGTAGATCACAGAAGGAAACCTTACCCATACCGCGCTTGGACATGAGACGACCGGCAATGGTAATCTCCTGCCCCAGCAGTGCATCAAACTGATCCTTAATCTCCTTGGCATGGTGGGATACCTCAAAACGAGTTACCTCAAAAGGATCCATATGTGCATCCTGCAACGCCTTGAGCTTATCTCTCCGGATCTGCAGGATCTCGCTGAGTTCCTGCTCCCGATTTGTCATCTGCTCTCCCATCTTATACTCCTTTCTATTTAACGTTACCGCTCAATGGCCTCGACACGGTAACGGATGGTGCCCGCAGGCGCTTCTACACTGACCTCATCGCCTACCTTGGCTCCGATCAGTGCTTTGCCAAAGGGGGATTCCTCAGAAATAGCACGCTGCATCACGTCTGCCTCCTGAGAACCCACAATCTTATAAGGCGCCATCTTTTTGCCGCTGGTCAGGTTGGTCACGGTGACACTGCAGCCGATTGAAATCTTATTGATATCGGCCTCGCTCTCATCCACAATGACAGCATGGAGCAGGATTTCCTCAATCTCCGCAATACGGGAATACAGCTTACCTTGCTCGTTCTTAGCCTCGTCATACTCACTGTTTTCTGACAAGTCACCAAAGCCGCGGGCTTCTTTAATCAAATCCGCAATCTCATCGGCACGAGTGGTTTTGTTATACTGCAATTCTGCCTTCAACTCATCGTACCGCTTTTGGCTCATCTTGAATTCTTTTTCCATAGATCCTGCTTCCTTTCCAACAGTATGCCCTTGTTGGTACATACCGATACTGATTCTATTATATACCATGTTGCATTATAGAGATTTTCCCCACACCTGTCAAGCGCGGAATTCCACAGATTTTAGTTGAACGGTCTCTATTTCCAATTTTTCAGACTGCAAAAGTGCTGCAAGCAGCTCCTCCGGCACCTCTCCCATACTGGGAATCTGCCACTGCATACTCTGCCCACTGCCGCAGCCCGTGCCTGCCAGCAGCACAGGGCAGCCGCCTCGTGGCCGACGGGCCAGACAAACCTCCAGTATGGGCTGTCCGCCGCTTCCCAGCCCGTAACGGCGGCGCAGATCCCGCTCTAGTACATCCGCTCCCCTGCCTGTATCAAGCTCCATATAACGAACACGGCGCGCAATCACCTCAGCGGCTCTCCATGCACGGCGATCCGTCTGCTCAGCGTAGAGACGCACGCAACCGCTTTTGAGGGGCATTTGCCATTTTGTCTCCGCCCAATTCAGCATTTGCGGCAGCAGCGCCTGTCGTAACGGTGCAACATCCACGCCGGTCATGCCGAATTCCCGCAGTAACCCTGTGGGCACCGCCCCCTGCCGGACCACATTCCGAACTCCGGCATGATACATCTCTTCCAGCTGACGCCGCAGACGGCGGCGACTCCAGAAATGCTGCGGAGCACCTGTCTCCAGCGCAAGAAATCGCACCCCACCGATATTTTTTTCCGCCAGCTGTCCTTTCATCCCGTCTTCACACCAAATGAGATACCCCCACAAAAAAATCACCCCCGCGCCAATCTATGGCGCAGGGGTGCAGGATATGCCTTTTACCACCAATAGGGAACGTAGTTGTTGTCCAGATAGGAGAGCGGATCCACACGGGTACCATTGACGCGCACCTCCAAGTGGATATGGGGGCCGGAGGAGTAACCGGTAGACCCCACAAGGCCAATCACCTGTCCGCGGGAAACCGTCTGTCCCTCGCTCACCTGCCAATCACACATATGTCCATAGAGGGTACTGATGCCGTTGGGATGGGCAATGATCACACTGATGCCATATCCGCCGTTCCAGCCTGCCTGAATGACCACGCCGTCTTGGCATGCATAGATGTCGGTGCCGTAAGGTACACCGATATCAATGCCAGGGTGATAGCTGGACGCACCGGAGACGGGCGCATCACGATAGCCGAACTTGGAGGTGATATACCGGGTCTGGTTAGTGGGCCAGATCAAACCGCTCAGCACGCCGTTCTGCGTACTGGTATCATTGGGGCCGCCGGAAGTTCCGCCGCCGCCCACATCCCCGTGGTTTTGATAGTACTCGTCGATCTGCTGCTGGATACGCTCCCCCTCAGCTTCCTCTTCGTCGTACATCTTCTGCAATCCCTCGGCAGTAGAAGACAAATCATTGACGATATGGTTTGCCTCTGCAATCTGCGCCTCTAATTCCGCCTGACTGTTGCTAAGGACGGTCTTTTGCTCCTCCAGCGCTTCCCTATCCTTGGTCAGCTGGGCACGCAGGGTCTTTAAATCGTCCATGACCCGCTGGTCGTGCTCCATGATCTCATTGACGAAATCCACACGGCTCAGAAGATCGGCAAAGCTAGTGGCCTTAAAGAGCACCGACCAATAAGAAACGGTGCCCCGCTCCTCCTCCTGCCGCACCTGTTTGCAGAAAAGCTCATACTGTACCTTCTCCTGCGCTTCGTTTTCGGTGATGCGCTCAGAGGTCTCTTCAATTTGCTTTTTCACCGTGTTGATTTGCTCTTGCAGCACGTCATTGCGCTCATCGAGCAGTTGTTTTGCCTCCAGAGCCTTGTCTTTTTCCTTCTTAGCCGCATCAATCTTTTCCTGCAGCTCGTTCAGCTTATTCTCGGACTGCGTCAGTTGCTGGTTCCAATCATCCACCGCACTGCCATACGCTCTGGCAGGTGCCACGGTCAGCGCCAACGACACCACCATGCACGCAGCCAACAGAAAGCTGCATACTTTTTTACTCTTTTTCACACGATCCTCCCTATACACGCAGGAATTTGCGGATAGCAGTCAAGCTGCCGCCCACACCGACCAGAATACCTACCGCTAAAAAGACCAGCGCCACCGGCAGCCAAATATCTGCAAACGGCACCATGCTCAGCAGCTGCAGCGTATCAGAAGACATAACGCCTTTCACCATACCGGTATACAGCAGCCACTGCAGTCCAAACGCCACTACCGCCCCCGTGATACCCAGCAATAAGCCCTCGTAGACAAAGGGCCATTGGATAAAGCTATCCGTCGCTCCTACCATCTTCATAATGGCGATCTCATCGCGGCGGTCAAACGTAGTTAGCTTAATGGTATTGGACATGATAAAGATGGACACAATCAGCAGCACGGCAATCAGCGCCACACTGATCACGCCGGCAATATTGCGCATGGTGATAAATCCGTTGGAAATGGCCTCATCTGCCCGCACCTTCACAATGCCCTCTACCTGCTCCAAATCGGCACGCAAATCATCCATGACTGTCAGATCCGTCATATGTATGACGTAACGATGGCGAAAGATCTCTGCCTCCAGATCCTCATAGAGATCATTTTCATCATACTTCTCCACATAGTTGTCACGGGCTTCATCCCGGGAGACAAAGGTGCAGTCTGCCACACCGGGCAGGCCTTCCAGTTTTGGCTGCAAGCCCCGTGCCTCCGCATCGGTCAGATTTTCATCCACAAAGGCCAATACAGCGTTTTCACGCTGCAAATCTTTCAGATTTTCATTCAAATCGAAGGCCACCAGGGAAAAAGTTCCCATAATCAAGAGGCAGGCCACCGTCACTCCCACAGCTGCAAAGGACATGAAACCATGGGAGAACATATTCCGTACGCCCTCTTTAAAAAAGTAAGAAAAATTATGTTTCATTCCCGCACCTCATAGGTTCCCATGCCATCGCCGGCGACAACACCGTCGGCGATCATAATCACACGCTTATCAAAGTGGTTCACAAGCCCACGCTCATGGGTGACTACCACCACAGTAGTTCCCAATGCATTGATCCGCTCCAACAGCATCATGATCTCCAAAGAACGGCTGGGATCCAGATTTCCCGTAGGCTCGTCAGCCACAATCGTGCTGGGATTATTTACCAGTGCACGGGCAATGGCCACGCGCTGCTGCTCACCGCCGGACAGCTCGTCAGGATAGCGCTGCTCCTTTCCCGCAAGACCCACCAGATCCAGCACATAGGGAATACGGCTCTGAATCTCTTTGGCAGAGGCCCCTACGGCGTGCATGGCAAGACTCAGGTTGTCGTACACCGTTTTTTTAGGAATCAGTCTGAAATCCTGAAAAATAACACCAATCGTCCGACGCATATAAGGGATCTGACGGTTGGAAATGCGGCTCATGGAAAAGCCGTTGATCATCACACGCCCTTCCGTAGGCTCTACTTCACCGGTCAAAAGCTTAATAATCGTGGACTTTCCGCTGCCGGATGGGCCCACCAAAAATACAAATTCTCCGTCTTCTATCGTAAAAGAGATGCCCTGCAAGGCCTCTGTTCCATTACTATATGTCTTTTTTACATCGGTCAATCGGATCATACTATACCTCATTCCTATCCTAAATCCGACGCGCTCCGGCACAGTCCTCCATCGCGCATTTCCCTCATCTTTCTACATTATAATCAAAAAGTTACAAAATGACAACAGGAAAGATATGAAAAATCCGTGAACAGACTTCCCATACGCTCAAGAAAAAAGATGCCGCAGTTCACGCAACTGCAGCATCTTACAGGTCATTTTCTTTCGCTTTAGGAATCGATTCCCCGGCTGGTCAGGTACTTCTTGACCATGAGGGCTACCTTAAAGGTAATAGCATCGTCAAACTCACGCAAATCAAGGCCGGTCAGCTTCTTGATTTTTTCCAGACGATAGACCAGCGTATTGCGGTGGACAAACAACTTGCGGGCGGTTTCAGACACGTTCAGGTTGTTCTCAAAGAACTTATAGATTGTGAACAGCGTCTCCTGATCCAACGCATCAATGGGATTTTTCTTAAAGACTTCCTGCAGGAACATCTCGCACAGAGTGGTGGGCAGCTGATAGATCAACCGACCGATTCCCAGGTTTTCATAGTTGATAATGTAGCGCTCCGTATCAAACACCTTGCCAACCTCAATGGCAATCTGTGCCTCCTTGTAAGCCTTGGCCAGATCACGCAGATGGGTGGCCAGCGTACCGATGCCCACAAACACACGGCTCTCGCCATCCTGACGCAGTTCCTCTTCAATCTGCGCCGCCACCTTCTCCATATCCTTCCCGGTAGTGTCGTCGGGCATCTGATGGATCAGCGCCACATCATTTTCCCCCACGCTGAGGACAAAATCGTTCTGGCGATCCGGGAACATATTCTGAATAACATCCACCGGCACGGTCTCATTGGAGTCATCCACCGGGCGAATCACAAAGACGGCACGGCAGACCTCCGCCGCCACATGCAGTTCCTTGGCGCGCATATAAATATCGCTGACAAGGATGTTATCCGAGATGATATTCTTAATGAAGGAGCCTTTATCGTGCTTCTCCTCATAATAGGTCTTTGCGGAGTTAAGCGCCACCGCAGCCATGGCGCAAACCGTGCGGCCCACGCTGTCATCCCCATTGGCAAAAACAGCATAGTCAAAGCGAGGGCCCCAGCTGGGCAGTGCCTTAAAAGTTCTTCCCTCCAGCATCACGCAGGCACCTTCAGCTGCTTGAATATCCTCCACATACTGTGCCCATTTTTTACCGATCCCTGTCAGCTCACTGCACGCGATCACAGTACCCTCGGCATCAATCACACCGATGGTACGATCGGTGGTTTCTTTAAACTGAAGCACAACGTTCTGAAAAATTCTCCCTGACATATATCTGGCCCCTCCCGCTTATTTACTCTGTGGGTAATTTGTGCAATCCGGTCTATTGATTTCTTCCATTATATCGTCATAATCACGGATTTGCAAGCATTTTTTTATATTTTCAACAAAAACCTTTCCGCATTTTTTGGCGTTCTGTCGATATAAGCGCATTTACCGTAGAGCGAAGTCCCTCGACTTCCTCGGCGGTCAGAGGACGGTATTCTCCCGGCGTCAATGTTTCATCCAGCCGAAGACTTCCCATGGAAAGCCGCTTTAGATAGACAACCGGTTTCCCCCGTGCGGCCAACATCCGTTTGACCTGATGAAATTTTCCCTCTTGCAGTGTGACGAGCGCCTCGCAGGGCGAGAGAATCTCCAACCCCGCCGGCATACAGGTAAAGCCGTCCCCCAGCGTCATGCCGCTTGCAAAGGCTTCGCAGTCCGACGCTTCCAGTTCGCCCGCCACACGGGCATAATAGACCTTATCCACATGGGACTTAGGCCGCAGCAGCTGATGGGCCAGGGCTCCATCGTTGGTCAGAAGCAGCAGCCCCTCCGTGTCCTTATCCAACCGCCCCACCGGTGAGAGATCCCGACGGCGCAGTTCTTGGGGCAGCAAATCCAGTACCGTCCTCTGGCGGCTGTCTTCTACGGCCGAGAGAACGCCTGCCGGCTTATGCAGCATCAAATACGTATATTTCTCGTAGCGGATCTTCTCCCCATCCAGCAAAATCTCCGCCGTCTCCGGGTCCACTTTCATCTCTGCTGCAACTGCCGGGACACCATCCACCATGATGCGGCCCTGCCGCACCAGCAGTTTCACCTCTTTGCGGGACTTTTTCCCCGTGGCACTGATGACTTTATCCAAACGATCCATCTGCCCGCCTCCTTTTTGCCTATCTTAACATATTTCCGTCTTTCTGGGAATATCCTTACAAAGGGGTGAACCTATGATTTTAATCCATATCAAGCGGCGTAAACGGCTCTTGGCCACCATCTCCACCGGAGGGGCACTGCTGCTCGTGCTGCTACTTTTGCTGTGGGGCTGCGGAAAAAAGGCCGATGCGCCCATTCCTGGTGCTGATACAACGGCACGAGTCGCATATCTGGAAAGCTTAGGCTGGCAGGTATTACCTCAGGAAGTGGAAACACTCCATCTAACCCTGCCTGAAAAATTGGAAGGCACCTGGAGCGACTATGCTGCCCTGCAAGATGCCCAGGGCCTGCCCTTTTCCCAATTTGCCGGTCAGACCGTACATCGCTATACCTATGCCGTAACCAACTACCCGGAACGGACCGAGGATGTGCAAATCAACCTTTATCTGGCAAACGATGCAATCATCGGCGGTGATCTGATCGTCTTGGGCGAGGATGGTTTTCGTGCCGATCTCACCTTTCCCAAGCATGAAAAAGCCCCGGAAAACGCTTGGTTTTCCGGGGCGATTCGTCCACTCAGCGGATCACGCGGACACGGATCACGTTGGGCAGTCGCTTCACTTCTTCAATGACAGCCGCTTCCACATCGGTGCCCAGATCGACGATTGTGTAGGCGTAGTCCTCTTTTGATTTATTGCTTAAGTTCTCCACATTCACTCCATCACGGGACAGAAGTGTAGTGATATTGGCCAACATGGCAGGCACATTTTTATGAATAATACACATACGGCACATGCCAGTGCGCGTCATCTCCACATCCGGCAGATTGACTGCGTGTCGGATATTCCCGTTTTCCAGATAGTCCTGCAGCTCACGGGCGGCCATCACGGCACAGTTTTGCTCACTTTCCGGGGTAGATGCACCCAGATGGGGCATCGCCACCACATGGGGAGCTGCCACCAGACGGTTATTGGGGAAGTCGGTCACATAGCTTGCCACCCGGCCCGTCTCCAGCGCGGCGATCATCGCCTCGTCGTCCACAATTTCCCCGCGGGCCAAATTGATGACCCGAGCACCGCGCTTCATGGCCGCCATGGCCTCGGCGTTGATGAGATGCTTCGTCTCCGGGGTATAGTGGATATGCATGGTGATATAGTCTGACTTTTTATAGAGCTCCCGCACGTCCTTAACCACTTTTACATGCCGATCCAGACGCAAGGCCGCATCCACCGACAAATAGGGGTCATAGCCGTACACGTCCATCCCCATAGAAAGGGCGGTATTGGCCACCAAAGAACCAATGGCACCCAAGCCGATGATTCCCAATGTCTTGTGGTACAGCTCCGGGCCTACGAAGGCGGACTTACCCTTTTCCACCACCGTAGTCACGTCTGTTCCCTCTTCGACCTGCTGGCGAACCCAGCGAATTGCGCCGGACACGTCACGGGACGCCAACAGCAGGCTGCACAGCACCAGCTCCTTTACGGCGTTGGCATTGGCACCGGGGGTGTTAAAGACCACGATTCCCTGCTCGCTGCAACGTTCCAGGGGAATGTTGTTCACGCCGGAACCGGCACGAGCGATAGCCAGCAGGCTTTTGGGGCACGCATAGTCGTGGAGCTTGGCAGAACGCACCAGAATGGCATCCTCCTGTGCCAGATCTTCGCCCACTTCATAGCTTTGGCGGTCAAAGGTGTTCAAACCTACAGCAGAGATCTTGTTCATGGTTTTGATACGGTACATGGGAGATTCCTCCAAATTTGGCTGACCGCAGTCGGTCAGAATACTTGCGAAGGAACGTGCGGCGCTGGCGCCGCTTCCTGCGCAGCATCTTTATTATAGTAATTGGATGAATTTTGGTCAACAGCGGAAATCGACAAATTATCGGGGGAATCTGTATATTGCTTTGGTTTTCTTTTGCCATCAGCAGATCAAGCGCAGGCACTTTTCCTCTTGGGTGGAGAAAAAATGTGCACATTCTCTTTCTAAATATAGAAAAGAAGCGACCCATCAGGGTCGCTTCTTTTACTTGAAAATTGCTTCAATTAGTCAGCGTTGATCTGGATAACAACACCGGAACCGACGGTACGGCCGCCCTCGCGGATAGCGAAACGCAGACCCTCCTCGATAGCGATGGGGGTGATCAGCTCAACACTCATGTCGACGTTATCGCCGGGCATGCACATCTCAACGCCCTCGGGCAGAGTGATGATACCG
>JAHHSG010000023.1 GCA_020025305.1 Oscillospiraceae bacterium | reverse complement strand
CGCAACCTTGCCAAGGTTGAGGTAGCGAGTTCGAGCCTCGTCGCCCGCTCCAAAAAGCCCTTCTGCAATAGCGGAGGGGTTTTTTACTGCCCATTTTTAAAATGGGCAGTTTTCGCATCAAAGCCCACGATCCTCAAGGGAACGGCGGAAAGAATAGAGTAGGACACCATGAAAAGTGAAGAATGCGGCGCTGTATGGCGTCAGGGGGAGAATTCCAAGGAAAGTGCAGGCAAGAGCCAACCTTGGGATTTTTTGTGTTTTTGAGCGAAAATACTTGCAAAAAAGAAGGTATGGCACAACCAGTAGAAGGGTTGTGCCATACCTTACAGCCATATTTTCGTAGGGGGTGCGTCCAAAGAACACCTTTTCCTATTATTGTGAATATCAGCCCAGATGGCGAGTAAAATTACCGCCGATGCGCACGGCCTTTTTCACAATGAAGAAAGCGTTGGGATCAATTTCCCGCACAGCGTGCTGCAGCGCGTCGATCTCAAATTTGGACAGACATACGCACAGTACCCGCAGATCATCGCCGGTGTAACCGCCGTGGCCCTCCCAGAAGGTGACACCGCGTTCCAGTTTCTCGATGATGTAGCGGGGCAGCTCCGGGCGCTTATCCTTGGTGAAGATCAAAACCTCCATGACCACGTTCTGCTGGTGAGAGCGATCCACCATAAAGTTGGAAAACACATTGCAGATCACCGAGTAGATGGCGGTGGGGATATTGAAGAGGAAGAGGCATACCGCATAGAGAATGACGTTGAAAATGAGGGAAAAGCGCCCCACGCTGAAATTGGACTTCTTTTTAGACATGTATAGACCGATGATGTCGGTGCCGCCGCTGGAGCAGCCGCTGGTCAGTACAATGCCGCTGGCAAAGCCTACCAGCAGACCGCCAACCAGGCAGTTGGTCAGCATATCATTGAGAATAGGGGCGGTAGGAATGGGAATAATACTGAGGAAGAAAGAGCTGGCCACGGTACAGATGATGGTGCGCACCACAAAGGGCCGTCCAAAGTTGCGCCATGCCAGCCAAAAGAGGGGCAGGTTCAGCACCAGATTGAGAAGGCCGGCAATGTCAAAGGGAAAGCTCAGATGGCAATAATCCGTTAAGAGGGTACGCACCACCTGACTTAGTCCCATCAGGCCGCCGGAATAGAGGTGGACAGGCACAATGAACAAGTTGATGCCCACCGACATCAGAAAGATACCCACAACACCGGTAATGATCCGGGCGATGGGGTGATGCAAGGCTTTTTCTAACATAATATTTCTCCTCATTCATACGCAGATATAATACATAATGTATAGCCCTATAACGACAGTATATGCTTTCAAAAAAGAAAGTCAAGTACTATAAACTGTAACGCAGCGTACGGAATAGCTTGTCCACCGAGCGTGAAATGGTGCGGGAAACGGTGGACTTGGCCAGATGCAGCTCTTCGGCAATCTGGGTCACGGATTTGCCGTCAAAAAAGTGCATGGTGAGCATCTGCCGCTGCCGTGCCGTCAGCTCTTCCTCCATGGCTTTGGGGAGATTTCCCAAAAGCCGTTCCATACGCAGGTGGTTGTCCTCCCCCTGCTCCCGCTGCCACAGCTGCAGTCCGGCTAAGTCCATGAGATCAAAGGATGTATTTGCCATTGCGGGCACGGCTCCTTTCATAGTAATGTGCAGTTAGTTCTGCCAATTCCCGGCTCTGGCGCAGCAGGGGCTGCAGTTCCCGGATTCGCTGGCGAAGATGGAACTGCTCATCTTCGTCCATCTCCTCCAAAAGTTGTCCCTGCAGCTGTTTGATGCGCTGGGCGATGGCAGCGGCACTGTCTCGATACAGCGCTGAAAGCTGTGTAAGTGTCAAATAGATCTCCCTCTTTCTGAAAATGATTTTCTCAACACACTTTGTAAAAAAACATTGACAAACACAAAAAGTTCTGCTATTATAAATTTCGCTGGTTGTTCGCTGGTGTAGCTCAGCTGGTAGAGCAGCTGATTTGTAATCAGCAGGTCGGGGGTTCGAGTCCGTCCACCAGCTCCAATTTTATAAGGGGGATTTCCCGAGTGGCCAAAGGGGACAGACTGTAAATCTGCTGGCACCGCCTTCGGTGGTTCGAATCCACCATCCCCCACCAGACTCCCGGATGCTTCGGCATTCGGGAGTTTTTTTGCTTCGCCTTTCTTGTGTGTTATACACATGGGGGCGGAGCTTTTTGTTGCCCTTTTGCCCTACAGAAAGCAGGCGGTAATGGCAAAAAGGAAGGGCGGAAAATTGATGCGGACAGAAAGGCTGCGGCTTGTGGGGCATCCTGTTTGGTATGGCGGCGGCTCTCAAGGGCGGCGTTGTCCTGTACGGGGCATAGACCTGCAGCGGGCAAAACAAGGCTTTGCTCAGCGTCCCTGTGGTTGGTGACGGCTGCCTGTGCTGGTGCTTCGTCCATGCGGCAGAATGGACGAAGCATTGCTGCACAGGTGGCAGCGGCGTGGGAGAACAGGGCATGGCATGGCGGCTAATACGGTGCCGGACAATGGAGCAGACAGCACTCTCCTCTTCCCTTTTGCCGGATACCGCCTGACGATCCTGTGGCGGAGGTGTCTTGCATTATGGGGCAGGAATAATGCAGGACAAATTCCGCAAAATGACAGCAGGCCCTTTTCACATTTTTATGCCGACAGTATTGGTTTTGCATGCCTGCTTTTTTGGTAGACATACCAATTACCTTGAGAGCAATTTCAGAATATCACAAGAAAACTGGCAAGTCAAGTATAAATTAACAAGTTTCTTGATATAATGAATTGACAAAACCAAGAAACTAAGTTACCATAGGAAGAGAAAATGACGAAAAAAGTCGAAGGAGGGAGAAAGCATGGCCTTTGGAGAACGGCTGCGCCAGCGGCGGGAGGAACTGAGAATGAGCCGCCCGGAGTTGGCGGAACGGCTGGGGGTGTCCCGATCCGCCATCGGGAACTATGAGACGGGCGTTAGTGCGCCGCGGGAAGAGGTATTGCTGCGGCTGTTCGATGCGTTGGGTGTGGATGCCAACTACCTTTATCGAGACAGCTTTCGTTTTGACGGGAATACCTGTTCCGATGAAGAGCAGGCATTATTGGAGAAATACAGAAACCTGGGCTTGACGGGGCGGCAGACGGTACAGCAGCTGCTGGATGGATTGGACGCCTGGCAAACGGAAATGCAGGGGGAGCAGCAGATGCCGGTGGAGCGGCAGCGCATGATCCCGCTGTACTGCTCCCCTGCAGCGGCAGGCTATGCGGCTCCGGCTTTTGGTGATGACTATGAACTGATTCCTGTTACGGGGGCGGTGCCCCAAGGGGCAGAGCTGGCGGTGCGGATCCAAGGCGATTCCATGGAGCCGCTGATCGCCGATGGTTCTTCGGTGTATGTCAACCACGATCCGCTGCAAAATGGGGACGTGGGCATATTCTGTGTGGACGGCGAGATGCTCTGCAAACAGTATTACCGTGACCCGCTGGGGATGGTGTATCTCTTCTCTCTCAATCGCCGTCGCGCCGATGCGGACGTACTGCTGCCGCCGGACGGCGGGCGGAGCCTCACCTGCTTTGGACGGGTGATGGTGCGCACCCAGCCTTTGCCCATGTAAGTATGTGAATATAGGAAAGAAATGTAAAAGGTCCGGATCTTTGCTCCGGACCTTTTGCTGTATGGAAAGAGGGTCTTTCCTGTGCCAATAAATAGGCCCCCGGCTCATGCACAGCGCACAAGCCGGGGGCAGTCTGTTGAAAGAAATCACAAAATGAAACCACCGTCGGCGGTGAGGATCTGTCCGGTGATAAAAGAGGAACACGGATTTGCAAAAAAGGCTACGGCGTGGGCAATGTCCTCCGGTGTACCGAGACGGCCCAGAGGTGTCTCTTCCTGCAGCTGAGGGACGATCTCCTCTCCGACTTCTTTGAGCATATCCGTTTGGATGACACCGGGCGCCACGCAGTTCACGCGGATGCCGGAAGGGGCAAGCTCCATGGCCAGGGAGCGGGTCAAACCAACGATGGCCGACTTTGTACAGGCATAGGCCACCTCACAGCTGGCACCACGCAGACCCCAGATGGAGGAAATGTTCACAATGGAGCCCTGGTGCTCACGGAGCATGGCAGGCAGCACGGCTTGGCAGGCGTGGAAAGCACCATCCACGTTGACGGCAAACATCTCTCGCCATAAATCCTCCGATACATCTTGAAAAAGACCCTGCCGGGAGATACCGGCATTGTTCACCAGCAGCGACACATCGCCAAACTGCTGCCGGACGGCGCTTACCATGGCCTCGACCTGCGCACGATTGCGCACATCTGCCTGCTGTACCATGACACGGCAGCCCTCATCCAACAACTCTTGGCAGAGTGTCTCGGCGCAGTCCCGGCGCCGATGATAATTGATGCACACGGCCCAGCCGCTGCGGGCCAATTCCCGGGCTGTCGCCCGACCGATGCCGCGCGAGGAACCGGTGACCAGTGCGATTTTTTTCATGTTCTCAACTCCCCGGAAATCATTTTGGTATAGTATAGCAAAATAATTTTACTTCTGCAAGAAAAGTGTTGACAAATGCCTGGGATTGCGGTAGTATACTAATGTTGTTTGCGCGGTTAGCTCAGCTGGTAGAGCACATGCTTGACGTGCATGGGGTCACAGGTTCGAGTCCTGTACCGCGCACCAGAAAAGAGATACGACTTTCGGTCGTGTCTCTTTTTTCTTATTTATCAAATTCCCCACACCTGTCACGGTGTGGGGAATTGCTTTTACAGTTGGTTTTGCAATTTGCGCAGATATGCCTGAAACTCCTCCGGCAGCGGACAGGTGAGCGTCATGGGTTCCCCGGTGCCGGGATGGAGGAAGCGAAGCTCCACGGCGTGGAGGCACTGCCCGGTCAGACCGGGGACGGCCTTTTTGCTCCCGTACACCGTGTCCCCCAGAATGGGGTGACCGATGTGCGCCAGATGTACCCGGATCTGATGGGTGCGGCCCGTCTCCAACCGGCAGCGCAGATGAGTTACGCCGCGATAGCGGGCAATGACTTCCCAATGGGTCACGGCCTCCCGGCCGTTTTTCGCCGTTACCGCCATGCGCTTACGATCCGTGGGATGGCGGCCGATGGGTGCGTTGACGGTGCCCTGCTCATCCCGGAAATTACCCACGGCCAGACACTCATAGGTGCGGCCCAGTGTGTGGTCAGAGAGCTGGGCGGTCAGGGACAGATGGGCAGCGTCGTTTTTGGCGGCGATGATTAGACCGCTGGTGTCCCGGTCAATGCGGTGGACGATTCCGGGGCGCTTCTCCCCGCCGATGCCGCTAAGAGAGTCGCCGCAGTGGTAGAGGAGTGCGTTGACCAGTGTGCCGTCGGGATGTCCCGGTGCCGGGTGCACCACCATGCCGGTGGGCTTGTTCACCACAATGACGTCTCCGTCCTCATAGACCACATCCAATGGGATGTTCTGGGCTGTCAGTTCCGGCTCTTCGGCCTCGGGCAGCGTTACGGCAAGGGTCTCGGTGCCCGTGAGCTTGTGGTTTTTTTCCAGTGCTGCGCCGCCGCAAACCACGCAGCCCGACGCACACAGTCGTGCCGCTGCACTGCGGCTCATGTTTTCTACATGGCTGGCAAGGAAACTGTCCAGGCGCTGTCCCGCATCTTCAGTTGTGGCTTGCAGAATCACCGGATTCATGATGGCTCTCCTTCTTTGCAGCGTCGTATTTTTCATAGAACCACAGGTAGTAGACGGCACCTAAAAGGGAGCCCACCACCACAAAGCAGTCCGCCAGATTAAAAATAGGATAATTGAAGAGCAAAAGATCGAACATGTCCACCACATATCCCTGGGCAATGCGGTCAATCATGTTTCCGATCCCTCCGCCCAGCACCAGCACGCAGGCGGTGATCCCCAAGGGGTGACGGATGATTTTCTTAAAAAGAAGTACGGCAATGGCAACCATCACAACAGCGGTGACTGTCAGCAAAAGCCCGGTCATGCCGGAGAAGCTGGACCATGCCGCACCGTAGTTGTGCAGCCGTGTCAGCTGCATCAGACCGGGAAGAAAGGGAGTGGATTCCCCTAGGGCCAAGTGCGTCACTGTCCAGTATTTTAAAAGTTGATCGCCGGCAATAAGGGCGATGAAAAGCAATGCATACAGCATGAAACAAAGTTCCTTTCCTGAAAACTGGTACTATCATATCTCATAGCGTGCATTTTTGCAATAACGGGAAATCTTTTCCCCTTTTTTCGTCCCGATTTCTTGTGTGAAGTAACAGATTGTGCTATAATCAAATCTTAAAGTTGGGTAATAGCGCCTTTTGCCAGGCGATTGGATTATAACCCGCAGATTCCCCTCACGCAAGGCGGTTTCGGCTGCGGGTGAGAAGATACTTAGGAGGTTTCACTTGGATAGAAATGTAGTGCTGCTGGACGAGGCACAGACCGCCCGTCAGCGGGATTTTGAAAAGAAATTGAAAGCCATCCACCAAAGCCGGGGCCAGACACCGCTGGCCATGGTGGAAACATTCGGCTGCCAGCAGAATGTAGCGGACAGTCAGAATATCATGGGGATGCTGGAGGCGATGGGCTGCAGTCTCACCGATGATCCGGCCAAAGCGGATATTGTGGTACTCAATACCTGCGCTATCCGTGACCACGCAGAAAAGCGTGTTTTTGGTACGCTGGGTGCACTGACCCATACCAAGAAGGCCAACCCTAACCAGATCATCTGCCTGAGCGGCTGCATGGCCCAGCGCCCGGAGGTGGCGGAGAAGGTGCGTCAGTCCTATCGCCATGTGGATCTGGTGTTTGGGCCTCAGTCCATGTGGAAATTCCCGGAGCTTCTCTATGAGGTCTACACCCGCCACGGCCGGGTGTTCTCCGTGGAGGACGAGCACGGGCATATTGCCGAGGGAATGCCGGTGGTGCGTGAGGGAAGCATCCGGGCTTGGGTGTCCATCATGTATGGCTGCAATAACTTCTGTGCCTACTGCATTGTCCCCTATGTTCGTGGCCGTGAGCGCAGCCGTGACGCCGACAAGATCATCGCCGAAGTGCGGGAACTGGTGGCGGCAGGCTACAAGGAGATTACCCTGTTGGGGCAGAATGTCAATTCCTACGGCAACGACCTCAACAACGGCTGGAACTTTGCCCGCCTTCTGCGTGCCATCGATGAGATCGAGGGCGACTACCTCATCCGCTTCATGTCCTCCCAGCCTAAGGACGCCAGCCATGAACTGTTTGATGCCATGGCCCAGTGTCGTCATGTGGCAAAGCAGCTGCACCTGCCGGTGCAGTCCGGCTGTGACCGGGTACTGCGCGCTATGAATCGGCCCTACACACGAGAGAAATATGTGGAGCTGATCACCTATGCCCGGAAAGTCATGCCGGAGCTGGTGCTCACCTCCGATGTGATCATCGGTTTCCCCGGTGAGACGGAGGCGGAGGCCATGGAGACGGTGGATTTGGTGAAGCAAACGGAGTTTGACGCCCTGTTCACCTTTATTTTCTCCCCCCGGCCCGGCACACCGGCGGCGAAGATGGACGACCCCGTTTCCCGTGAGGAGAAGCAGGTCTGGTTTGACCGGCTGTGTCAGGCGCAAAATGAGATTTCCGCCCGGCGCCATGCCGCCTATGTGGGACGGACGCTGCGGGTATTGGTGGACGGCGAGACGGACGATGTGCGATGGCCTCTTTCCGCGCGTACCGAGGGCGGACGATTGGTGCATCTGGTGGGTGAAACGTCCCTGTTGGGAACCTATCAGATGGTGAAGATCACCGACAGCAACACCTGGGCGCTGTTCGGCGAGACAGTACGATAAACCGGGTTGGGAACAGGAGGCGTTTTTATGGCAGAACTGACCCCCATGATGCGCCAGTATCTGGAGATCAAGGAACAAAATCAGGATTCCATCCTCTTTTTCCGCTTGGGTGACTTTTATGAAATGTTTGGCTCCGATGCCCGCACGGCATCCCGGGAGCTGGATTTGACACTGACCAGCCGGGATAAGGATAAAAACAAGAGCGAGGACGAGAAAATTCCCATGTGCGGGATTCCCTACCACGCCAGCGATTCCTATATTGCCCGTTTGATTGCCAAGGGCTACAAGGTGGCCATTTGCGAGCAGACGGAGGATCCCGCCACGGCCAAGGGGCTGGTGAAGCGGGACATCATCCGGGTGGTCACCCCCGGTACAGTCATTGATTCGGCTTGTCTGGAGGAGGGACGCAGCAATTTCTGCGCCGGTATCTATCTGGACAGTGATTTTGCGGCGATCTGCGCCTGTGATATTTCTACGGGACAGACCCATGCCACCGCGTTTGCAGGGAAAGAGCGCATCGAACACCTTTTGAACGAGGTGGGGCGCTTTGCCCCGGCGGAGGCTGTGGTGAACGAGGATGCCTGGAACAATGAATCCTTGCAATTTACGCTGCGGGAGAAACTCCGGTGCCATGTGGAAAAGCTGCCGGAGGGGCGCTTTAAAATCGAGACAGCAGAAAAGCTCATTCGGGAGCAGTTTGGTGAGGAGGCCCTCTCTTCCCTGCCCCGCAATAATGCGGCGGCGGCACTGGCGCTGGGTGCCCTTCTGGGTTACCTCCACGAGACGCAAAAAACGGACTTGGGGCATATTGACAAGCTGGAATACTATGAGCAGGGCCAGTTTATGGAACTGGATCTGACAGCACGGCGCAATCTGGAACTGACGGAGACGCTGCGCCATCAGGAAAAGCGGGGCAGCCTTCTGTGGGTGCTGGATAAGACGAAAACAGCCATGGGCGGTCGAATGCTCCGCTCGTGGATCGAGCGGCCTTTGCTGAGCGTGACGGAGATCAATCGCCGCAGCGGCGCTGTGGCGGCACTGGTGGAAAATACCGTGACACGGGAAGAATTGATCTTGACGCTGGGCGGCATCGGCGATATGGAGCGGCTCATGGGCCGCATTGTCTACGGCAGCGCAGGCGGGCGGGATCTGGTGTCCCTGCGCCACGCCATGGAGCAGCTGCCCGCCGTAAAGGCACAGCTCCAGCCGTTTAGCAAGGGGCGGCTCCACGCCCTGTGGGAGAGTCTGGATACGCTGGAGGACTTAGCCGCCCAGATTGCTGAGACGATCTGCGACGAGCCGCCCTTCTCCGTGCGGGAAGGCGAGCTGATCCGTGATGGCTTTGATCCGGAGGTGGACCGCCTGCGGGAGATCCTCCACGGCGGCAAGGGCATCATCGCCTCCATTGAGGCCAGAGAAAAGGAAAAAACCGGCATCCGCACGCTGAAAATCGGCTATAACAAGGTGTTCGGCTACTATATCGAGGTGTCCAACTCCTTCCGTGATCAGGTACCGGAGGAGTATATCCGCAAGCAGACGCTGGTGAACTCTGAGCGCTATATTACCCAGGAATTGAAGGATTTGGAGCACGAAGTGCTCACGGCCGCCGACCGAGTGGGGGCGCTGGAGTATGACATTTTCCAGAAACTGCGCCTGCGTCTGGCCCAGGAGGTGGCACGGGTGCAGCATACTGCGGCGGCCATAGCGGAGCTGGACTGCCTGTGCTCGCTGGCGGCGGTAGCGGTCAAGAACAACTATTGCTGCCCGGTGGTGGACGAGTCCAACGTCATTGAAATCCACGCAGGCCGTCACCCGGTCGTGGAGAAGATGCGCTCCGATGCCCTCTTTGTACCCAACGATACGTATATGGGCAAGACGGAGGATCGTGCCGCCATCATCACCGGCCCCAATATGGCGGGTAAATCCACTTATATGCGGCAGGTGGCCCTGATTGTGCTCATGGCGCAGATTGGGTCTTTCGTGCCGGCCTCCTCCGCCCATCTGGGGGTGGTGGATCGGATCTTCACCCGGATCGGCGCCTCCGATGACCTGTCGGCAGGCCAGTCCACCTTCATGGTGGAGATGACGGAGGTCAGCGATATTCTCCATGCCGCCACGTCCAACAGTCTGTTGATCTTGGATGAGATTGGCCGCGGCACGTCTACTTTTGACGGCATGTCCATTGCCCGTGCGGTGCTGGAATACTGCGCCGATCCCAAGAAGCTGGGGGCTAAGACACTTTTTGCCACCCATTATCATGAATTGACCGCCATGGAGGGCACCCTCCCCGGCGTGAAGAACTATAATATTGCCGTGCGCACCCGAGGCGAGGAGATTATCTTTTTGCGTAAGATCATCCCCGGCGGCGCCGATCGCAGCTACGGTATTGAGGTGGCCCGTCTGGCGGGTCTGCCGGATACGGTGGTGCATCGGGCGAAGAAGATTTTGAAAGAACTGGAGTCGGGCGGCGGCGAGCATACAGCGCCGCGGGCGGCGGCATCTGAGCCGGAGGAACAGGTATCCTTCACCGCCGTGGGCGAGACGGAGGCCATTGACGTTTTGCGCCGCACGCAGGTGGATACCCTCAGCCCCATCGAGGCGCTGAACCTCCTCTATGCGTTGAAAGAAAAGCTGAACTGATTTTTGGAAAGGAGATGCGTATGCCGAACATCCAATGCCTTCCGTCTCATGTGGCGGATCTGATTGCCGCCGGTGAGGTGGTGGAGCGGCCTGCCAGCGTGGTCAAGGAGCTGCTGGAAAATGCCATTGACGCCGGAGCCACCGCCATTGTGGTGGAGATAGAGCGTGGCGGGCTTACTTATATGCGCATCACCGATAACGGCTGCGGCATTGCACCGGGCGATCTGCCCACGGCCTTTTTGCGCCACGCCACCAGCAAGCTGCGCACGGCGCAGGACTTAGCGGCCATCGGCACGCTGGGCTTTCGCGGGGAAGCGCTGGCGGCCATCTCTGCGGTGTCCCATGTGGATATTTTCTCCCGGCAGAAAGAGAGCGATGCGGGCGCCATGCTCCATCTGGACGGCGGCGTGGCCGGTGAGGTAAGGGAGACGGGCTGCCCCGAGGGCACTACCATTTGCATCCGTGACCTCTTCTATAATACCCCGGCCCGCATGAAATTTATGAAAAAGGACAGCGCCGAGGGCGCGGCTGTCCACGGCATTGTGCAGCATGTGGCGCTGAGCCACCCCCAGATTTCCTTTAAGCTGCTCCGGGATGGCGGGGAGGTGCTCTACACCCCCGGCGACGGGAAACTGCTCTCCGCCGTATATGCCGCCATGGGCCGGGATTTTGCACTGGGTCTTGTGGAAATCAAGGGCTGCGGCGGCGAAATTGAAGTGGAGGGCTATGTGACCCGGCCCCTCAACGGCCACGGTACCCGTGGCAAACAGGTGCTCTTTGTCAACGGGCGCTTTGTCAAGTCCCAGCTGTTGACGGCGGCATTGGAGGAGGCGTACCGCAACCGCTTGATGAAGGGGAAATTCCCCGGCTGCGTCCTCCATGTGACACTGCCGCCGGATCTGGTGGACGTGAACGTTCACCCCGCCAAGACGGTGGTGAAATTCGTGTCGGATAAGCCGGTGTTTGACGCCGTGTACTATACCGTGCGCAGTGCGCTGGATGCGGCGGAGAAACCGCCAGAACCGGAAAAGCCCAAAGAGAACTTTTATCGCACCATGACGGTGCAGCAGTACCGGGAAACGGCGGCGGAGGAAAAGAAGCCCGTAGGCTCCTATTCCCGCCCCGCAGCGGTGCAGCCCTCCCCTGTCCGCCCTGCGCCGACTTAAAGCGCCCCCCCGGTGCGCCCTGTGACCACCACGGGCTGGGAGAGTAAGCCCATG
>JAHHSG010000022.1 GCA_020025305.1 Oscillospiraceae bacterium | reverse complement strand
TGCAGCCCACCGAGGACAAGGAAGGCGTGCAGGAGAGAAGCTGTGATGTGTGCGGATTTACCCAGCAGGCAGCCATGGAGAAACTGCCGGCAGAGGTACCGAACTCCCAGACACCGCCTACCGGTGACAATAGCCAATGGATGCTGTGGACGGCTATAGCTTTGACAGCAGGTGTGGCTTTGCTTGGTACATCTTTCTATTGGAGAAAGAAAAGAAGCTGAAATAGAGAATTGGTACCATAACAGCCTGTAACCTGTAAAATGCAGTGGAACAATCTGTGTACTTACAAGTGTTTTAACTACTGAAAAGGGCTTGCTGTCTGCTTTGTGCAGACAGCAAGCCCTTTCGCTTTGCCCTGCTTCGTTTTTGCTTGTAATCATCCATCGATTCAATCACTACGAGTTCGAATAGAGTACAATAAGTTGCGCAAAAAGAAATAGACATGGTTCTCTGCCGACTCCTACTTCTTACATTCCGGTGTACGGTATTTCCTTTGTAATAAAAAATCACCCCATTTGTTAGGCAGTATGACTGCTATCTAACAAATGGGGCGCACTTCGACTATCTGAACCACGTTTTTGCAGTTATTTCATATGCAGATTCCACTGCGAGAAGTTGTAAAAGGGATTGGCAGCGGTGGGCGTAATTTTATCCACAGCGCCGGAAGGCATCAGGACGGAGAGACTCTTGAAGCACACCGGCAGGAGCGGGGATTGCTGCTCAAAGTAGGAGTAGAGGCTGTGGTAGGCTTCGCTTCGCTGCTGCTCGTCGGAAGAAAGTGACGCTTGCACCAGTGTATCCATCTTGGGATCGGTGTAGCCGCCATAGTTCAGCGAACCGCCTGTGCCCAGCAGACTCTGCAAATTCCAGTCTGCCGTCATGCGGCACTCACCGTAGTAGAGATCAAAATTTCCACTGCGCAGACGCTGGAGAAAGTTGTCCCAAGGGAGCACTTCTACGTTGATTTTAATATCGTGGCGGGAGAGATCCGCGGCGATCTTCTGCGCGGCACTGACTTTGAATTCACTCTCGGCATTGACCAGCATCGTCAGAGAGATGTTTTGCCCGGAGGTAAAGCCGGCGGCGGACATGGCGCTATCAAAGTTGTCGGGGGAGTAGGCCACATCCATCTGTGCGGGATAGAGGGCACTGGTGGGAGAGAGGGGGTACTGAGCAGGCAGACCATGGCTCAGCAGATAGGCATTCACACATTCTGTGCGGTCGATCCCCAAGGAGAGAGCATGGCGCACAGTGGGGTTATTGAGGGGGGCATGGTTCACGTTAAGACCAATATAGTGCATGAGCGAGGACGGTGCGTCCTCGTTGATACCAATACCGGAGACGTTGGAACCGTGGGTGGCGGTCAGGTCATAGGCAAGCAGCTGTACCTCACGGGCGTAGAAAGCATAGGCGACGGAGTCGCTGTCCTTACACCGCACCAAGCCGATCTCCTGAAGCGGCAGGGGGTGATCCGTATGCCATGCGGGGTTGACCAGAAGACGGGGGCTGCCGTCTTGATTGGTGTAGTAATAGGGCCCGGTGCCCACGGGGAAGAGTGCATCCTCCGTGCCGGCCTTGGTGATGGGGATATCCAGCAGTGCCGGCAGTTGGGCGTTATCCCGCTGGAGATGGATTTCTACAGTGCTGCCGTAGCTGTAGACAGAGGCTACGTCTTGCAGGCGCGATGCGTAGCGAGGGGAGGAACGGGCCCGCTGAAGCGTAGATACCACATCGTAAGCGGTGAGGGGAGCGCCATCGGAGAAGCTGATGCCGCTGCGCAGTTCAATTGTGTAGGTGCGGGTGGCGGCATTATACGTGTAACGCTCCGCCAGCAGAGGCTGGGGCTCCCAATGGGGGTCCAGCGCAAAGAGCCCTTCATAGAGCAGTGCTCCCAGCACTTGATGGGGGCCGTCGGCACAGACGATGGGATCGGCTGTCTCTCCCTCAAAATAGGGGAGGGAAAAAGAAGTGAGGGGGCTGGGCTCACGGTCGGGCTCCTCTGTGCTGTAGTACTCCTTCAGCGTTTGGAATACGTCGTCCTGGGCAGGATCCTCCCAGTCGCTGCAGCCGCTTAGAGGCAGGAGGGAGAGAAGGAGCGCCAACGCTATCAGTGATTTTTTCATGGGAGAAACCTCCTCACGTCAGTGAGATCATGGCGATTTGAGCGCCGCGGGCATTGCCTGTCTTTCGGTGGGACCAGTATAACTCCGGCATACAGGCGGTGCAGTGGCAGCACACATCGATCTGTGCTGCAGGAACCCCCGCGGAACGAAGCCAGTGGGCATTGACAGCCTTCAAATCGATGTGCCATTTGACACCCTGCCGCTTCATATAGGAATCTGCCGCATCTCCCAGGGCTTGGCGCAGGGCGGTGGGAACATCATCGTCCGTCTCGAAGCAGCACGGGCCGATGGCCGGCCCAATGGCGCAGCGCAGCCGGGAAGGATCGGTACCAAAGACCTCCTGCATCCGCAGGGCGGTCTTGCGCACAAGGCCGGAGGCAGCACCCCGCCAACCGGCGTGGACAGCGCCAATGGCCCGGTGCTCCGGGTCCCAGAGGAGAATGATGCCGCAGTCGGCGGAGAAAACCACCAGGGGGAGATGGGGTTCTCCACAGATCATCGCATCCACACTCTCGTAGTCCCGTTCACGCCACAGGCCCTTGCCTGCGTCTTCTTCGGTGACAAGACGGATGTTGTCCTCGTGGACCTGCCGACTGAATACCGTTCTGTGAGAATCCACGCCCAGTACGGCGCAGAATCGGCGATAATTTTCCTGTAGATTTTCCGGAGTATCCCCTCGGGCAATGCCGAGATTGAGACTATCCCACGGAGCGGGGCTGACACCGCCCACACGGGTGGAAAATCCGTGATGCACAGCGGGATCATCCAAGAGAGAGCTGGTATGCCAGATAAGCCCTTGCTTGGTATGGGTCTGAAAGGCCATAGAAACTCCTTTTCAATAATGGCGGACAGAATCAGGCGTTGCGTCCGCAGCAGTGCTTATACTTCTTGCCGCTGCCGCAGGGGCAGGGGTCGTTGCGCCCGATCTTCTTTACCTTGCGGGGCTGCTTTTTCACGGTGCCGTCGCCGCCTACGTTTTCGGTCATGCCGGAGGCCACCCGCTCGCGCTTGAGCTCATCATTGGTCTTGAGCCGTACAGAGTAGATGCGGCGCACTGTCTCGTCCTGAATAGCGCTGACCATCTCCTCAAACATCTCCAGACTCTCCTTCTTGTAGGCGATGATGGGGTCGGTTTGGGCATAGGCGCGCAGACGGATGCCTTGGCGCAGGTCCTGCATGGCATCGATGTGGTCCATCCAGAATTCATCTACCACACGCAGCAGAACCACACGCTCCAGCTCACGCATGATGGGAGAGGTGATCTCCGCTTCCTTCTTCTCGTAGAAGTCCGTGGCGGCGGCAATAAAGGCATCAGCCACTTCTTCGGCACTCTTGGAGGAAATCTCCTCCTCGCTGAAACGGACGGTATTCTTGGGGAAGTAAACACCCTCTACGCTGCGCAGCAGCTCACGGAAGGCACTGCTGTCCGGATGACCTGCGGCAAAGGCAGTATTTACTTGCGCAGTGATAGCGTTGGACATCATGTGCAGGATCATATCCTTGACATCCAGACCGTCCAGCACCTGCTTGCGCTGACCATAGATGATCTCACGCTGCTTGTTCATCACATCGTCATATTCCAGCACCGACTTACGGGATTGGAAGTTCCGGGACTCCACGGTGGTCTGGGACTGTTCAATGGCACGGGAGAGCATCTTGTTTTCGATGGGCATATCCTCGTCGATCTTCATCCGATCCATCATACCGTTAATGCGGTCACCGCCGAAAAGACGCATGAGGTCGTCCTCCAGGGAAATGTAGAACCGGGTTTCACCGGGGTCACCCTGACGACCGGCACGACCACGGAGCTGGTTGTCAATACGGCGGGAGTCGTGACGCTCAGTGCCGATGATGAAAAGGCCGCCTGCTTCCCGGACACGCTCGGCTTCGCCGGCAATCTCCTCCTTATGCAGTTGCAGCTTCTCGGCATAGAGGGCACGGGCATCCAAAATTTCCTGATTATCCGTCTCGGCGTAGCCGGTGGCCTCGGCAATCAGTTCGTCGCTGCAGCCAGCTTTGCGCAGATCATTTTTTGCCAGATACTCGGCGTTGCCGCCCAGCATGATATCCGTACCGCGTCCGGCCATGTTGGTGGCCACGGTAACGGCACCGAACTTACCGGCCTGTGCCACGATCTCGGCTTCTTTTTCGTGGTTCTTGGCATTCAAAAGGTTGTGAGGGATCTTCTCACGATCCAGCATCTTACCCAGCAGCTCATTCTTTTCGATGGAAACGGTACCTACCAGCACGGGCTGCCCCTTGGCATGGCATTCCTTCACCTGCTCGATGACGGCTCGATACTTACCGGCCTCGGTCTTGTAGACGGAGTCCTCGTTGTCGATACGGATTACGGGGCGGTTGGTGGGGATCTCCACAATGTCCAGCTTATAGATCGTGGCAAATTCCTCTTCCTCTGTAAGGGCAGTACCGGTCATACCGGAGAGCTTATTGTAAAGGCGGAAATAGTTCTGGAAGGTAATGGTGGCAAGGGTTTTGCTTTCACGCTGCACGGAGACGTGCTCCTTGGCCTCAATGGCCTGATGGAGTCCCTCGGAGTAGCGGCGGCCGAACATCAGACGGCCGGTGAACTCGTCCACGATGATGATCTCGCCGTCTTTGACCACATAGTCCACGTCCCGCTTCATAATGCCGTGGGCACGGATGGCCTGGTTGATGTGGTGGGCAATGGTGGAGTTTTCGGGGTCGGAGAGGTTGTCCAGATGGAAAAATTCCTCGGCCTTGGCGATACCGCGGGCAGTGAGGGTAACCGTGCGGGCCTTTTCGTCTACCACGTAGTCGGCGTCCAGATCCACATCTTCCTCTTCCTTGGTGTCCACCTCGGTGACTACCATCTTCTTTAAGCGTACGGCGAAAGCCTCCGCCATGTCGTAAAGCTGGGTGGACTTATCACCCATACCGGAGATGATGAGGGGCGTGCGGGCCTCATCGATCAGAATGGAGTCCACCTCGTCCACGATGGCAAAGTTATGGCCGCGCTGCACCTGCTCGGAGGCATAGAGCGCCATATTGTCACGCAGGTAGTCAAAGCCCATCTCGTTGTTGGTGCCATAGGTGATATCGGCCTTGTAGGCCGCCTGCCGCTCCTCCTTGGTCATGTCGTGGATGATCAGCCCCACCTCCAGACCGAGGAAACGGTGCACCTTTCCCATCCACTCGGAGTCACGCTTGGCCAGGTAGTCGTTGACGGTGACAATGTGGACGCCTTTGCCGCTGAGGGCGTTGAGGTAGGCAGGCAGTGTAGCTACCAGCGTCTTGCCTTCACCGGTCTTCATCTCGGCAATACGGCCCTGATGCAGTACGATACCGCCCACCAGCTGCACACGGTAGGGGTACATCCCCAGAACGCGGCGTGCCGCCTCACGCACGGTGGCAAAAGCCTCGGGCAAAATGTCATCCAGCGTCTCGCCGTTGGCAAGGCGCTCTTTGAATTCGGGGGTCTTTGCCTGAAGCTGTGCATCTGTCATAGCACGGTAGCTGTCGGACAAGGCCTCAATCTTGTCCACAATGGGGTAAATGGATTTCAGCTCACGCTGGCTGTAAGTACCAAAAATCTTTTGAATAAGTCCCATATCTATTGATGCATCCTTTCCTGTAGGGAGTGTATGACATAAAAATACTAATATAGTATACCACAGCAAAATGTCAGATGCAAAGGAATTGTGATTGGAACAGACACTTGCACCAAGAGTTTTCAAAATATTCAAAGGTTGGCGTTCGGAGAGGAGAAGAAAGGGAAGAGAACACAATTTTTATTGCGGCAGAGGGAAAAAGATGGTACAATATGGACAAAGCAACACCTAAAACAGGCACCGCCCTGTGGATCGTTTCCCAAGTACTGCCGCAGGCGGACAATGTCCCGGGCAGAAGTGTCCGGAGAGATAGGAAAGGAACAATGCTATGAAGCTCAGCTTTTTCGGTGCCGACCACTGTGTGACCGGCAGCTGCCACTGTGTGGAAGTCAATGGAAAAAGGATCTTGGTGGACTGCGGATTGCAGCAGGGACGGGATGAGATCGACAACGCGACCTTGCCCTTTAACCCGGCTGCGGTGGACTATGTGCTGGTGACCCATGCCCACATCGACCACTCCGGACGCATTCCTATGCTGATCAAACATGGGTTTGAAGGACGTATTTTGACCACCCGCCTGACCGCTGAGCTGCTGGACATTATGCTGCAGGACTCCGGTCATATTCAAGAGGCGGATGCGGAGTATGTCAACCGGAAAAACCGCCGTGCCGGACGTCCGGAGGTGGAGCCGATCTATACCGTAGCCGATGCCATGCGGGTACGGGAGTTTGTGGATTCCTGTGAATACGGACAGGTGATTGACCTATGTGAGGGCGTACAGGTGGAGTTCATTGATGCAGGGCATCTGCTGGGCTCTGCCAGTATCCGGATGCACCTGCAAGAGGGCGGTGAGGAGAGAACCATTGTCTTTTCCGGTGACATCGGCAACGTGGATCAGCCCATCATCCGTGACCCGCAGACCTTCCATAAGGCGGATTATGTGGTCATGGAGAGCACGTATGGCGATCGCAACCACACCGAGGTGTGGAGCTATACCGATGAGCTGGCACAGCTCATTGATGAAACTTTGGGCCGCGGCGGCAATGTGGTGATCCCTTCCTTTGCCGTGGGCCGCACGCAGGAACTTTTGTACTTCATCCGTGAGATCAAGGATCAGCATCTGGTGAAGTCGGTAAAGGATTTTCCTGTTTATGTGGATAGCCCCTTGGCGAAACGGGCCACCAGCATCTTCTGTGGAAATCTCCACGGGTATCTGGATGACGAGGCACTGGAATTGGTTGCAGACGGCACCCATATGTTCCAGTTCCCCGGTCTGCACTTGTCCGAGACGGTGGAGGAGTCCAAGATGCTGAACCTTGACAACGTGCCCAAGGTTATTATTTCCGCCTCCGGTATGTGTGATGCCGGCCGTATTCGCCACCATTTAAAGCACAATCTGTGGCGCCCTGAGAGCAGCGTGGTGTTTGTGGGCTTCCAGGCTCCCGGTACGCTGGGACGCCATCTGCTGGAGGGGGCAGAGACGGTCAAGATGTTCGGTGAGCAGGTGGCTGTGAAGGCCCAAATTGTCAACTTCCAAGGTCTGAGCTCCCACGCCGACCACGATCATCTGATCGCTTGGGCAGAGTCCTTTCAGGAGGATAAGCCCCAGCGGGTGTTCGTTGTCCACGGCGACCGGGACGTGGTGCCCAAGTTCGTGGCGGATCTGGAAAATCTGGGCTACAGCGCTTATGCGCCTACCTATACGGAGGAATATGACCTCGTTGCCGACCGTCAGGTGAAGGCCGGCTATATCCCGGAGAAGCCGAAGAAGTCCTTTGAGGGGGCACCTCGCAGCACGGCGGCCTATGAGAAGCTGCTGGGTGCCGGTGATGCGCTGATGTCCATGATCCGCCGCAGCAAGGGATGTGACAATAAGACGCTCGCTGCCTTTGCCGAGGCTGTACGCAAGCTGACGGAGAAGTTTGAGCGCTGAAATAGGACTGCAAAAGAGGGGCAGACGCAGGTCTGCCCCTTTCCGCTGTTACATGAGATGGAGAGAACCGCTATGATGACCTTGGAGAAAAATAAAATCTACCGTGCACGGATTGAGGGATATTCCTCGGAAGGCCTGGGCATTGCCCACATCAAAGGGCAGGTGGTATTTGTGCACCGTGCCGTTCGTGGGGAAGAGTGCGATATACTGGTTTTGAAGGTGTTGAAGAATACGGCCTTCGGCAAAGTGGTGTCGTTGGAAAAACCGTCGGTGCACCGCCAAGAGCCGGACTGTCCCTATTATGGCAAGTGCGGCGGCTGTGACTTCCGCCACATGGACTATGAAGAGGAACTGTGGGCCAAGCGCCAGCGGGTGCAGGACGCTATCACGCGCTTGGGCGGGGCGGAGGTCACCGTGGACACCATCCACGGTGCGGACGCAACGGAGCGATACCGGAATAAGGTGCAGTTCCCGGTGGGTGACGGCTCTGCCATCGGCTTTTATCAAGCACGGACACATCATGTGGTGGATGTGGAGGATTGCCTGCTCCAACCCATGGATGCCGCCCGTATCCGGCAGGTGGTGCATGGGTATCTGACTACCTACGCCGTACCAACGTATGATGAGCGCACCGGCAAGGGGCTTTTGCGTCACCTCTATATCCGCACCAATCGGGCCGGGGAAAGTCTTTGCTGTCTTTTGGTCAACGGCAGGAAGCTGCCCCATGAGGAGGAGTTGGTGGACGCACTGCGGCAAGCCGTGCCCCGGCTGTGCGGTGTTGTGTTGGGCGTGAATGAGAAAAGGAATAATGTAGTTTTGGGGGATAGCTACCGCACCCTCTGGGGGAAGAACTATCTGGAGGAGACGCTGTGCGGGCATAGCTTCCGCCTGTCTGTCCCCTCGTTTTTCCAAATTAACCGCACGCAGACAGAGGTGCTCTATGGTAGGGCCTTGGACTTTGCAGGACTCACCGGCACGGAGACGGTGGTAGATCTCTACTGCGGGATCGGCACCATTAGCCTGACCATGGCGGAGAGGGCGGGGCAGGTCATCGGTGTAGAGGTGGTTCCTGAAGCCGTTGCGGATGCCAAGGAGAATGCCCGGCGTAACGGCCTTGCCCACAAGACCCGGTTCGAGTGTGGTGATGCATCGCAGCTGGCAGCACAGCTGGAAAAGGAGGGCATTCATCCGGATGTGGTGGTGGTTGATCCGCCTCGAAAGGGGCTTGCCCCCGATGTGGTGGACACCATAGCCCGTATGGCGCCCCGGCGGGTGGTATATGTCTCCTGCGATCCGGCCACCATGGGGCGGGACGTGAAACGGTTTGCCACCCTTGGCTATGGAGCGCAGCGGGCAGAGGCCGTGGATCTCTTCCCGCGCACCGCCCACGTGGAGACGGTAGTGCAGTTGTCCCAACTCAAAGAGGCTGAGCATCATATTGATGTTGATCTGAATCTGGACGAAATGGATCTGACTTCTCCCGAGAGTAAAGCCACCTACAGTGAGATTCAGGACTATGTGAAAGAGCATTCTGGCTTGCAGGTCAGCCACCTGTACATCGCTCAGGTCAAGCGGAAGAACGGCATTATTGAGCGTGTGAACTACAATTTGCCTAAATCCGAGAATTCCGGAGTTCCCCAGTGTCCGCCTGAAAAGGAAGCGGCAATTACGGAAGCATTGAAGTATTTTGGAATCATTTAAGACGCACCATGATGATTATTTATAATAAACATAAACAATACATTAATTCCAAGTTTATGTCCCGTAAGCTGACAAAGTGATCTGAGAATCAAGTGGGATAACTTTTTATGCCAATGTCGCTGCCCTGTGCTGTGGCGAAAAAAATCTCGCAGAATTCATCCTCACACCGGGTGAAATCTGCGAGATCTTTGTGTATTCGGAGCTTGTGACATATACAAGTCGAGGTATATTTGTATGTACGCAAGCGACGAAAACAAGGGGCATCCAAAGGATTCCCCTTTGGCTCTGGGGTTCCAATAGGGGCGAGCAGCACCCCTGTTGGCACACGATCTTCCGTAGGCAAGTATAGTATGTTATACCTTTGCTTCCGCTGATGCCGGTAAGTGACTAACTGCGGCATCTGCAACCTGGGCAGTGGGTAGCGGGCAGACACTTTTGGGAGGCGATAGGACAAACGGATTTTGTACGGCCACGGACGAAATCAGGATCGCCTATACCTCTTACCACTGCACACATACATGATTATCTTCCCTTTAGAAAGAGATTACCTGCATAAAGGAGAACTCATTTGTGTGATAAGGGACCACCTTTGTAAAATGATTTTTCACTTCTAGCTGTCTGAATTGCGCATGATTCAGATGTACCGGATAGCGTAGTAGTGCCATTTTGCCCTGCTGAAATAGGTTCTCACTGTAAGAGCCCCTTTCCAGCGTGCCGGTCATAACGGCCATTCCACCCAGCGACAGCACCTGCTCCGTCACGCTTTGTGCCACTTCACTGCGTAGCTGCGGATCGCTGACGAATACGATACCCTGCGTTTGTCCATCGTATGGGAAGACCGTAGCATTTATGTTTACCGGTCGATACCAGAAACCACCTGCATCCTGTTCTGTGAGATTTTTCAAGAACAACGCGTCGGCATAATAGGGAATGTTACGTATGCGGTCGGAAAACAGCTTCAAGATCTCCAGTCCGCGCCCGTATTTCGGCACGGGAAAGAGCAACAGCTTATGTGTGGACAACAGTTCTTCCGTCTTTTGGACAATTCGGTCACAGGCTGTGCCATAGGACGTTTCGTCCAGCCCGTAGGCGCAGTCCAATACAGCAAGATCAGCCTGCTGTTTCTGGATGGGGTCACAGGCATAGACCTGCGTATCCTCGGTATAGTCTCCGGAAAAGAAAATGGACTTGCCGTTTTCGGCAAACCGATACCAAACGCAGCCTACGCAGTGCCCGCTGCGTCCCCATTGAATCATTAGATGGCGAAATTGCCCTGTTCCGGCAGGGCAAAATTTCTCCAGTGTGAGACTTTTCTGCACCGAAAAAGGAAGCTGGCGCAGTGTTTCCTCCGCTGCGATTACGGTTCCGTGAAAACCATTTTCGTATAGCCACGGAAGTGCACCGGCGTGGTCGGCGTGGGAGTGGGTCAGGAATACGGCGTCCAGATGCCGAATTTGCTCCCGCGTCAGGCGTGGGTATGGGTCCTCCGGCATGTCCGCCATCTTTCCGCAATCCACCAAAAAGCGGAGTGTTTCCCCCTGCACCTTAAAACAGTTGCGGCCATGCTCTCCTACGCCGCCAGCGATCATAAGCTCCATGTTATGTTCCCTTCTGCTTTCCAACAAAGCGGTTGAACACCAACAGCGCCGTGGTGGTAATGAGGACACACAGAACCGCCATCGCCATGCCGAGCGATACGCTACCTTGCTCAAACTCACGGTTGATATACGTGGAGACCACCAGTGTGTTGGGCGGCGCGATCAGACTGGCTGTTACAAGCTCGCGGAAGGCGATGATGAAGATCATCATCCATCCGGCAAAAATGCCACGGGAGATCATCGGCAGTGTGACGTGTCGGAATACATACGCAGGTGTTCCGCCAAATACACGGCCCGCCTGCAAAAGGCTGTCGTTGATTTGAGTAAATGCCGAGGTGACATACTGCACGGTGTACGGCAGATACAAAACCACATACGCCAGCACCATGATGCCGATGGTGTTATAGAGCGGAAGCACCTTATAGATTGCGTTCCAGAACAGCATAATACCAATGACCAGTACGATGCTGGGAAGCATTTCGGGCAGCAGGCTCACACCTTCCAGCGTTTTCTTAAAGAACCCTTTGGTTTTGCGCACAGCCACCACCACTGCCGTGCCGATCACGGAACAAATTGTGGCGGACGAGACCGCGAGGAACAAGCTCTTCCAAATGGAGGACAGCGCTTTCGGCGTGGCCAGCAGTTCCCTGTAGTGGTCAAGCGTGAAGTTTCCGGCTGCTAAGCCATAGCCACGGAGTTTGATAAGAGATGTGGAGATAATCGAAAAATACGGCACGCCGATGGCAACCAGCACCACCAGTGCCACCCACAGCCATGCACCGATCTGCCCGACAGCAGACAGCTTTGTCAGGGCCGGGCGGCTACCCTTGCCGCTGACCAGTCGGTAGCTATTTTTGTCGGTAATATAATTTTGCATCAGCCACATCGCCATACAGATACAGACAAGAATGGAGGAAAGACTGGCCGAGCGTCCGAAGTCGATGGGTGCGGTGGTGGAGTAGCGGTGAATGTCTGTCGTGAACACATAAAACCCGATGCGCCGCCCCAGCGTGTAGGGTGTTCCATATTCAGAAAGTGTCTTGACGAACACCAGCAGCGCACCGATCGCATAGTTTCCAGTCAGCAGCGGCGCAAAAATTTTGCGGATCCGCATTCCAAACCCCGCACCAAAAACCGCACCGCTTTCCTCCAGACTTGCAGGAATATTCATCATGGCATTCTTGAGCATGGTCATGAGAAACGGAAACACGTGCAGGCTCATTACCAACACCAGACCGCCGAAACAGAAGAAGCCCTCTGACCACGAACCAGTTGCCGGGAAAAGCTGCTGGAACAGTCCCTTTTTCTGCATGAATAGAATCCAGCCCATGGACGCAATATACGGCGGCGTCATAAACGGGATCATGAAAATAATGTCCAACCAGCTGTGCTTTTTCATCTGCGTGCGGGCCAGCAGATAAGCTGTCGGTACGGCAATGACCGTTGAACACAGCACGACGCATATGCCCAACAGCAGAGAGTTACAGACCGTCAGCATATTTTCAGCACTTGCGATGGTCTGCCATGCCTGATACAGGTCAAGGCGGCCATCAATGATGACCGCCTTGGCGAAAACTGTAATCAGAGGGCAGAGAATCAAGCCGGTCAGAAGCACCAGCAATAGCACCAACGGTAGATTCTTTTTCAGATTAATTTGTCTCATATGCCCTCCGCTATGTTACTTGCAGAGGCTGTTGAGCTTCGCCGCAGTATCGGAGGCAACATCCATCATCTTCGCCCAATCGGTGGGAATCTGGGGAATGTCGGAGAGATTGGTACGGCCGTCACACTGGATATCACTGCGTCCGGGCAGCAGGTAGGCATCGGCAACCAGCTTCTGCGCCTCGTCCGAGAACAGGAAGTCGATGAACGCCTTGGCGTTGTCCATGTTGGGCGCAGTCTTGAGGATCATAGCAGGACGAGGATTGACCACTGTGCCGGAGGCGGGATAGTAGATATTCAGGGGCTCGCCCTTTGCCATGGAGGAATAGGCGTTGTAGTCCACACCCGCAATCAGGAGTCCCTTCTCTCCGGTGGTGACAGCTTCTAGCGCTGCCTTGTTCGCGCCGGGGACGGTCAGACCGTTGTCCGCCCAGCCCTGCATGATGGCCTCGCTGTTGTCGGTGCCGGTCACAAGACCTGCCAGAAAATCCTTGCACGCGCCGGACTTTTCCGGGTCGGGAATGGCAATCATATCCTTGTATTGCGTGTCAGCCAGTTCAGACCAGTCGGCATTTAACTCAGGGATGACCGTGGTGTTGTAGATCACGCCGACGGCGGAGGCGCTGGAACCAAAGAGCATATTGTCCGCATCGATCCAACCGTCGTTGATCTTGTCGGAATTGGCGGGGGTGTAGCTTTCCAACTGGCCGTCAGCCTTCATGCGCAGACCGTCGGACCAGGAGGCGAGGATGACCACATCGGCAACAGGATTGGCCTGCTCTGCTTCCAGACGGGCAAGGATTTCACCGGTGGTACCTTGAAACTGTTCGACCTCAACACCGGTCTTTTCGGTAAAGGCGACAGCCAGCTTGTCTGCAAGACCAGCTGGGCTGGGCATATAGACCGTTACCTTGCCGGAGAGCTTAGGATCGGTGTTTTCCATAGTGGACTGACCGTTTCCGGAGGGATTCGTTTCATCCTGAGACTGCTTTTCGCCGCAGGCTGCCAAACCAAGGCACAAGCACAGCGCAAGCAGCAGACATACAATACTTCTTTTCATGCTGATAAAACCTCTTTCTTTTTAAAAAGTAATGACTTGATTGGGATCTATGTAAACGGACAAAACTTCGCCGGGCTTTACTTTCTTCCTGCTGTGAAGTGTCCATGTTTCAGTTTGATAGGGAACTGTGATCTCGTAGGTGCTTCCCAGATACTGCACGCTTTGAACAGGAAGTTCAAAACATAACGAGCCCTTTTCCGGGGTTTGCACAGCAGCTTCCGGGCGGAACATCTCCGTTTCGCTGATCCAGTTGGATTTTCCTACAAAGCGTGCCACAAACGCGGTGGCAGGCTCATGGTAGATGGTTTCCGGCGTAGTATATTGCTCCACATAGCCACCATTCAAAACAGCGATGCGGTCGCTCATGCTCATGGCCTCTGTCTGGTCGTGGGTCACGAAAACAGAAGTGATGCCAAGGGCGGAGGTCAACTCCGTCAACTCATGTCGCATTTCGTCCCGAAGCAAGGCATCCAAAGCGGAAAGCGGTTCGTCAAACAAAATACACCCCGGCTGGACCGCAATGGCGCGAGCAAAGGCAACACGCTGCTGCTGACCGCCGGAAAGCTGATGGGGATAGCGCTTTTCAAGGTCCTCCAAATGCACAGTACGCAGAGCATCGCGTACGCGGTTTTGCAAATTCTCAGTATCTTTTCTTGCCCGCAGGCCAAACGCAACATTTTCAAATACCGTCATGTGCGGCCAGAGCGCAAAATCCTGAAACACAAATCCAAGATTCCGCTTCTCCGGTGGCAGGTTGATCTTGTGCTTCTTGGAAAAAACGCAGGTATCGTCCAGCCAGATTTCGCCGTCATCCGGCGTTTCCAGCCCGGCGATCATCCTCAGAAGAGTTGTCTTGCCGCAGCCAGAGGGACCGAGCAGCGTCGTAAAGCTCCCGTTCTGGATAGCCAGCGTCGTTGGGTAAATGACCTGCCTCTTGTCAAAGCTCTTTGAAATCTGGTTCAATCGAATTTCCATATCAGTCCTCTTTTCTACGTTTATAATCAAGTATAAAGGCGGAATGTAAACTGCATGATCCGAACTGCGTAAAGTACAAGTAAAATCCAGAATAAAATTCCCGTTGTCAATTTCATAGAATAGCTTTCTTTATTTTCGAGCGGTGGTATCAAACTATTCCGTGAAGGCACGGCGGATGAATGAGATTGATTTCCTCGACCCGGACGAGAAGCACTGCATCAAACGAAAAGAGACCTTAATAATCGGCTCTACAAGATGTATGATGAGATCGAGGAAACGGAAAATCAGCTCCTTGCCGCCATAGCCAAGAAAATGGCAATCGAAGCGGAAAACTCACGGGCGATAACATCTACAAGGTATTGGTTTACTTTGATAAGCGCTATTCAGTCATGGACAATCAGTAAAAGCGACAGCTTATGAAATCGCTGCTTTCCGAAATTCAGATCTACGAGGAATGGCAGCCCAACGGTCAATGACGCATGTCCACCAAATTCGAGCTCCCTATCATTGCAGAAGATATGAGTTTGCGTTTGGACAATGATACACAAGTTGAGACGGTAGTCTTGCTCAGCAAGGAAAGGAACCACTAAGCGCAAAATAGAAAGCCGGCCTACAGGAATCGGTTCCTTGTAGGCCGGCTCTTTTCGTGCTTGTAAGTTTATAAAGAGAAGGGGGGCTGCATCCGGGCATGGGTTGGACAGGCCGAACTAAGCGGCACAGTCAAATGGGAGCAAGCCCTGTGCGGGGGAGTTACGGCGTCGTCTGGATGGCAAGATCACCGGACACGGATTTGATGGTGATGAGCACGCCGCTGCTGGATGTGCTGAGACTATCCGATTTAGTACCGTTCAGCAGGATCGTTCCACGGCTGTTTGCTTGGATAGAAGCATCGTGGCTTATAGAAAGCGTGATGTCGCCGGAAACACTTTCAAGCGCTCCTTCGGAAGAGACCGAACCGATTACTTCTGTGTCCCCGGAAACGGTGGAGATGTCCATTTCACCAAACTCGCCCTCGGCATAGACATCGCTGGAGACGGTCTCCGCTTCAAAGTCATCGCAGATGGCTTTGCCTACCGTGATTTTTTCGGAGGTGGAGTGCATTTTCAAATCCTCAGCGCGGATGTCCTGTGCCTCTACTGTTCCGGAGGTAGAGGACAAGGAGGCGCTGTCACAGGAAAAACCTCGGATCTCTACATTGCCGGAAATGGTATCGAGTTCCACATCCTCTAAGGAAGTGCCTGCAGGCACGGTGACGGTGATAAACCAATCTCTGTGCTGGAAACGCTCATGGGGATCAAACGTGGTTTCAATGTATAGCGTGCCCTGCTCTACGCCGAAACGCGTTAAGGGTTCTTTGTCTGAGAGATGGTAAGAAACAGACCATTCCTCTCCGGGGATAACGGAAATATCTGCCGCCAGCACATCAATTTTAATGGAGTCAAAGGAATCTAATGCCTGCGACTCAGCTTGGAGGGGCAGATCGTTCTGACCACTGTTGGACATGGGGGAGGATGGGGGGGCGGTGTGGCAGGCGGTCAACAGAAAAAGAGAAATGCACAAGAGACTTGCCATGAAATTTTTTAGCATGAAATCACACTCCATTCTATTGCTTTAGTCTCGGACGGATAGAAATAAAAATATACTAATTATGAAATAAAAATATACTAATTATAAAGTATAGCAGACATAGAAAATGATGTAAAGAACCAGCAGGGAGATTCCCTGCCAAAAAGATACACAAAAAGCTCGAAAAGGCGCATAAAGAAAACGACAATGCATGGATGCTCCATGCACTGCCGCTTCTTTTTAGATTTGAGGAGATATAAGAATGAAAGCTAAATAGTTGACTGCGGCGCTATACGCTGCGTGTTTCGTGAAACGCACTCTTGGCCGCGCGGCACAAAGGGCAGACCCATTGGGCGGGGAGATTCTCCCATAACGTACCCGGGGAGATTCCCTCTTGGGGGCTGCCGTCCGTCTCATGATAGAGATAACCGCAGATGGAGCAGATGTAGGTTTTCATATGGTGTGCTCCTTTCCTGTTGTGGGTTTACTATATCATGCACCTGCAGGAGTTACCGTGACAAGATCACAAAAAAGACACCATGCAGAGGATAATGGATAGCCAAAATATACATAAAATGGATTTCGGAGGCAACTATTTTTGTGCGAAAGAGCAGGTGGAAAACAGAAACAACGAATTGAATCTTTTTGTTTTGTGTGGTAAAATTGCATGAATCAGATAATGTGAAAGATCTGATTAAAATTTGTACATAAAAAGTTCACAAATGCATAAAAAATGCATGGAGGGCCATCCTGCGGAAGAGGGATGGTGAAAAAAGTTTGTTGAAAGGCATCTTGCGTCGGAAGGGAAGACCGATACAAGGATGAAAAGGCAAAAAAATATGAAAGGTGATTCCTTTTATGCGCAAGCTATGGGGATACGCCACCGCTGTTATATGCTGTTTTGCGCCTTATGTGAGGCGATGGAACGACTGTGGCGGGGAAAATTTTATTTTCCGCTGCTATTGGGCATTACGTTAAGCGCGGTGGTGTTTCACCAAGCTGTTCTGGGCGTATCGGTGATGCTGGTGATCACAGCATGCATGTTTTTGTTCTGTCCGGATATACTGGCTGGCATGTCATCTATATGCGTGATGACACTGCTGGCTACGGAGCACTATACGGACATGGGGGCGTTTTTGCCCTGTCTGCCATTGGCTCTGGTTGCTGCGGTGTCTCTGGTGGCCCATCTTTTGGTCTGGCCGCTGGAACTGCGGATCGGCCGCAGCTGCAGGGGGCTCCTGCTCGTTTCTGCGGCGGCGGCAATGAGCGGTATGGGAGCGATCTCACAAGCGCAGGCACTCAAGCCCATGTCTCTTTATTACTCTTTGGGGCTGGGTGTGATGCTGCTGGGCGTGTACCTGCTGACCCGTGCCCAAATGGCCAAAGAGGGCGGGGAGGAGATGCTGCGGCGCTTTGCCGGGATATTCTACACCATGGGTTTGTGTGCTGCGGGAGTGATTCTCTGGGCTTACATAGAGAACTGGGATCCTGCCGCTGCCATTCATGTGGCACCGGATCTGCGGTGGAGAAATTTTGTGACTACCGTGCTGCTGACCACGCTGCCGGTGCCCTTTGCTTTCGCTATCAAGCATAAAGCACACCTCCTCTCGGCGGCGGTATTGACAGCCTCTTTGACGGTGACTGGCAGCCGCATGGGACTGCTGCTTGGCGCTGTAGAATTGCTGCTTTGCTGCTGCTATCTGGTGCGATGGGGTGTGATTTCTAAGAAGCTGATGCGCAAAATCCTGCTGCTGGGTGCTGGTGCGGTGTTGCTCCTGAGCCCCTTGATCCTGACGGTGGCGTTGGGCGGGCGCACAGGAGAAAATGATTTCCATGGAAGCAATATGATCCGCTTGCAGCTGTTGGCACGGAGCGTTGAGGATTTCCTGCACTATCCGCTCTTCGGCATTGGCTTGAGCAATCCGGCCAATGCGGATCTTTACCCCGTGGTGGAGGGCAGCATGGTGTTCTATCACAATCTTCCTGCCCAAGTGATGGGCAGTATGGGGATGCTGGGGATTGTGGCCTATGGCGTATTGATTCATGACCGTGTGTCTTTGCTGCGCAGCGGGCACAATGCGTGGTCGAATATGCTGGGCCTTTGCTATCTGGGGATGCTGATGGTGTCTATGGTTAACCCCGGAGAGTTTTGCCCCTTTCCCAATGCTGTCATGATGACGATGGCATTTGCGGCAGTGGAAGAGGCGGTGGGAGACCCGGTTTTGACATTGGCACAGCTGAATACCGGCTGGTATCGTATCTGGATTGGGCCATGGGAACCGGCACTGCGGAAATAAGCTGCAAATGCCCTATGGCATGTAAAATTATGAAGTGATCCTTACATAGGAGACCATACAAAAACTGTTCAGGATGCAAAAAGGGCTTGCAGTCTGTGTTACACAGACTGCAAGCCCTTTCCTTTTATCTCTGTTCCCCTGTTGTCGCAGCGCTGCAGAAACAAAATAGTCCGTCCGTATCCATTCGCCCGGACACGAAATTTTTGAGCTCTGGTGCATAGCGTTTGTTCGGAATCCCCCTCGGACATAAAAATCATCCCAATTCCCAGGCAGTCTGTCCTACTGTCTGGGAACTGAGATGCGGTGCACTGTCACAGAAGATTTTTGCAGTTTTCATAAAAAAAGACCCGAAATTTCTTCGGATCACACAAAAACGGTTGACAAGCGAAAATTCTTATGGTAGAATAAATCGCTTATATTCGGAGGAATGGGCAAATCAGCCCATTTAAACCGTAGTGTTACTATACCACCTTTTTTCAGAAATGACAAGCGGGACAGAGATAAATGAGACAACTGCTCCGTGCGTGTCGAGGAAAAAGAAGCGATCCTTCTAGAGCGAATGTTGACGAAACTTTGAAAAGAAAGGCGTGAGTATTGAAGATGCCCAAGGACAAGTACTATGGCAAAACCCTGCGCAAGAATTTTGCCAGACACGAAGAGGTCATGGCCATGCCCAACCTGCTGGAGATCCAGAAGAAGTCCTACCAGTGGTTCCTGGATACCGGTCTGCGTGAGGTATTTGCGGATGTGGCCTCCATCAGCGACTATGCCGGGAATCTGGAGCTGAGCTTCATTGACTACAGCATGGACGAGAAGCCCAAATATGATGTGGAGGAGTGCAAGGCGCGTGATGCCACGTATGCCGCTCCGATGAAGGTCAATGTGCGTCTGCACAACAAGGAAACCGGCGAGATCAAGGAGCAGGAGATCTTTATGGGAGATTTCCCCCTGATGACCCATTCCGGTACCTTCGTCATTAACGGTGCCGAGCGTGTGGTGGTCAGCCAGATCGTCCGTTCTCCCGGCATCTATTATGGCAAGGAGATCGACCTGAAGACCGATTTGCCGCTGATGACCAGCACGGTGATCCCCTACCGCGGCGCATGGTTGGAGTACGAGACCGACACCTCTGAAATTTTCTGGGTGCGTATCGACAAAAACCGCAAGCTGCCCATCACCTGCCTGATCCGTGCGCTGGGTCTCAAGACCGACGCCGAGATTCTGGAACGCTTCGGTGATGATCCCCGCATTGTCGCCACGCTGGAGAAGGATACCTGCAAGACCTATGAAGAGGCCCTGCTGGAGATCTATCGCAAGCTGCGTCCCGGCGAGCCCCCCACGGTGGACAGCGCCGAGACCCTGATCCAGAACCTGTTCTTCGATCCCCGCCGCTACGATCTGAGTATCGTGGGCCGCTATAAGTTCAATAAAAAGCTGACCTTGTGGGCCCGTGCCAAGGATCAGAAGCTGGCTATGCCCGTAGCCGATCCTGCCACCGGTGAGATCCTCTACGAGGAAGGCCATGTGATCACAGCGGATGAGTGCCGTCAATTGGATGCCATTGGCGTATCCGAGGTTGCCGTCACGCTGGATAACGGCAATACCATTAAAATTTTCGGCAATCACATGTGCGACATGACCCACTATGTGGACTTCGATCCGGTGGAGAAGTGCGGCATTAAGGAGCGCGTCCGGTTTGACGTGCTGCAGGAATTGCTCAGTCAGTATGAGGGGGAGGAACTCATTGAGCAGTGCCGCCTCCATGCCGACGCACTGGTGCCTAAGCATATCATTATTGATGATATCTTCGGATCTATTAACTATATGAACGCCCTGGCCAACAATTTGGTGACCAAGGACGATATTGACCATCTGGGGAACCGCCGCCTGCGCTGTGTGGGTGAACTGCTGCAAAACCAGTTCCGCATTGGCTTCAGCCGAATGGAGCGTGTCATTCGTGAGCGTATGACCATTCAGGATCTGGATATCGTGACGCCCCAGAGCCTCATCAATATCCGCCCTGTGACTGCTGCCATCAAGGAGTTCTTCGGCTCTTCGCCCCTGAGCCAGTTCATGGATCAGACCAATCCTCTGGCAGAGCTGACCCATAAGCGCCGACTGTCTGCACTGGGCCCCGGCGGTTTGAGCCGTGAGCGTGCCAACATGGAAGTGCGAGACGTGCACTACAGCCACTACGGCCGTATGTGCCCCATTGAGACCCCCGAAGGTCCCAACATCGGCCTGATCTCCTATCTGGCCACCTATGCCCGTATCAATGAGTACGGCTTTATCGAGGCACCTTTCCGCGCCGTAGATCACGAGACCTGCCATGTCTCTGACGATATTACCTACATGACAGCGGATGTGGAGGATCAGTATGTGGTGGGGCAGGCAGCCGAGCCTGTGGATGAGAATGGCTGCTTGGTGAATAAGCGTATTACCTGCCGCCACCGCGACGAAATCGTGGAGGTGGAGCGCAACCATGTGGACTTTATCGATGTTTCACCCCGCATGATGGTCTCCATCGCAACGGCTATGATTCCCTTCCTGCCCAACGATGACGCAAACCGTGCACTGATGGGCGCAAACATGCAGCGTCAGGCGGTGCCTCTGCTGAAGCCGGAGGCTCCCATTGTCGGTACCGGTATGGAGCACAAGATCTGCCTCGACTCTGAGGTGGCTGTGCTGGCCGAGGGCGACGGCGTGGTGACCAAGGTGGACGCCAACTCCGTCTCCGTCAAGTACGACAGCGGCGAAACCAAGGACTATAAGCTCATTAAGTTCCTGCGGTCCAACCACGGCACCTGCATCAATCAGCATCCTATTGTCTCCGTGGGTGATCGTGTCACCGGCGGTGCGGAGCCCACCGTGCTGGCCGACGGCCCTGCCACCGATCAGGGCGAAATTGCTCTGGGCCGCAATATCCTGGTGGGCTTCATGACTTGGGAAGGTTATAACTACGAGGACGCCGTGCTGCTCAACGAGCGGCTGGTGAAGGAGGATGTGTATACCTCCATCCATATTGAAGAGTACGAGATCGATGCCCGTGATACCAAGCTGGGGCCGGAGGAAATCACCCGCGACATCCCCAATGTGGGCGAGGATGCGCTGAAGGATCTGGACGAGCGCGGTATCATCCGTGTCGGCGCCGAGGTACACGCCGGTGATATTCTGGTGGGTAAGGTCACGCCTAAGGGGGAGACCGACCTGACGGCGGAGGAGCGGCTGCTGCGTGCCATCTTTGGTGAGAAGGCCCGTGAGGTTCGCGATACCTCTTTGAAGGTACCCCACGGCGAGAGCGGCATCATTGTGGATGCCAAGGTATTTACCCGTGAGAACGGCGATGAACTGAATCCCGGTGTCAATCAGGTGGTTCGTGTGTATATCGCACAGCGCCGCAAGATTCAGGTGGGCGATAAGATGGCCGGCCGTCACGGTAACAAGGGTGTTGTTTCCCGTGTGCTGCCGCAGGAGGATATGCCTTTCCTGCCCGATGGTACGCCTCTGGATATCGTGCTGAACCCCCTGGGCGTTCCCTCCCGTATGAACATCGGTCAGGTGCTGGAGGTCCATCTGGGCTATGCAGCCAAGACGCTGGGCTGGAAGGTGGCGACCCCCATCTTCGACGGTGCTACCGATAAGGATATTACCGAGGCACTGACACTGGCGGGTCTGGACCCCGAGGGCAAGAGCTGGCTGTATGATGGACGTACCGGCGAGCGCTTTGATAATAAGGTAACTGTGGGCTATGTGTACTTCCTCAAGCTGCACCATCTGGTTGACGATAAGATTCATGCCCGTTCCACCGGCCCCTACTCTCTGGTGACCCAGCAGCCTCTGGGCGGCAAGGCTCAGTTTGGCGGCCAGCGCTTCGGTGAGATGGAAGTTTGGGCTCTGGAGGCTTATGGTGCTTCCTATACGCTGCAGGAGATCCTGACCGTGAAGTCCGATGACGTTACGGGGCGTGTGCGCACCTATGAGGCCATTGTTAAGGGACATAACGTACCTACTCCCGGTGTGCCTGAGTCCTTCAAGGTTCTGGTCAAGGAGCTGCAGGCCCTGTGCTTGGATATCCAGGTGCTGGACGAGGACGGCAACCAGATCGAACTGAAAGAAGACGAGGACGCCATGGATACGTTCAATCTGGCCCGCATGGACGACGACAGCGAGCGGGAGAACCGTTACGCAGACGCAGGCGAGCTGGCGGATGCCGGTTATGAGTATGTGGCCGATGAGGAAGTGAGTGCTTCCTTTGACAGCGACGAGGAAGAATTTTAAGGAAGAGGAGGAGCAATCAATATGAGTTACGCAACATTTGACGCTATTAAAATCGGAATCGCTTCTCCGGAAATGATCCACGACTGGTCTTACGGCGAGGTCAAGAAGCCGGAGACCATCAACTACCGCACACTGAAGCCGGAACGTGACGGCCTGTTCTGTGAGCGCATTTTCGGGCCGACCAAGGACTGGGAGTGCCACTGCGGTAAGTACAAGAAAATTCGTTATAAGGGCAAGGTCTGTGACCGCTGCGGCGTGGAAGTCACCCGTGCTAAGGTGCGTCGTGAGCGCATGGGTCACATTCAGCTGGCCACGCCCGTGAGCCATATCTGGTACTTCAAGGGCATCCCTTCCCGTATGGGTCTGCTGCTGGATATTTCTCCTCGCATTTTGGAGAAGGTGTTGTATTTCGCCGCCTATATCGTGACCGATCCCGGTGAGACACCCCTCATCCGCAACCAGATTCTCAGCGAGAAAGAGTACCGTGATATGCGGGAGAAGTATGAGGATGATTTCGAGGCCGGCATGGGTGCCGAGGCAGTCAAGAAGCTGCTGGCCACCGTCGGTCTGAGCAACGCCGAGAGCGCCGAAAAGGTGGCTCTTATGGAGCGCCGCGAGGAAATTCTCAACAAGAAGTATGCCCTCAAAGAGCAGGGGCAGACCTTGTCTGACTATGATGAGGAGCAGCTGGAGGAGCTGGATGCACAGATTGCGTCCTTCCATGGCTTGGAGAACCTCAGTGAGCAGCTCCACGCTGAGCTGAAGACCGTGTCCGGTCAGAAGAAGGCCCGTGTGGTTAAGCGCTTGGAGGTCGTGGATGCCTTCCGTCTGTCCGGCAACAAGCCGGAGTGGATGGTCATTGACGTACTGCCCGTGATTCCTCCCGAGCTGCGTCCCATGGTGCAGTTGGATGGCGGCCGTTTTGCCACCTCCGATCTGAACGATCTCTATCGCCGTGTCATCAACCGCAACAACCGTTTGAAGCGCCTGATGGAGCTGAATGCGCCCGACATCATTGTCCGCAATGAAAAGCGCATGCTGCAGGAGGCTGTGGACGCCCTGATCGACAACGGTCGCCGCGGCCGTCCTGTTACCGGCGCCAACAACCGTGCGCTGAAGTCCCTGAGCGATATGCTCAAGGGTAAGCAGGGTCGTTTCCGTCAGAACCTGCTGGGTAAGCGTGTGGACTACTCCGGCCGAAGCGTTATCGTGGTCGGCCCCGAGCTGAAGATCTATCAGTGCGGTGTGCCTAAGGAAATGGCTGTGGAGCTGTTCCGCCCCTTCATTATGAAGAAGCTGGTGGAGGACGGCAGCGCCAACAATATTAAGTCCGCTAAAAAGATGGTGGATAAGGGCCGTACCGAGGTGTGGGATGCACTCGATGAGATCATCAAGGATCATCCCGTCATGCTTAACCGTGCGCCTACCCTGCACCGTCTGGGCATTCAGGCCTTTGAGCCGGTGCTGGTGGAGGGCCGCGCACTGAAGCTGCACCCCCTGAATTGTACCGCTTTTAACGCCGACTTCGATGGTGACCAGATGGCAATCCATGTGCCTCTGTCCGCGGAGGCACAGGCCGAGGCAAGACTGCTGATGCTCTCCGCCAACAACCTGCTGCGGCCTCAGGATGGCGGCCCCGTTACCGTTCCTACGCAGGATATGGTGCTCGGTTCCTACTACCTGACCATCGAGCGTTTTGAGAACGGTATGTGCCAGCTGGACAACGATGAGTTCTGGCCCGAGGATGTGGACTTTGCACTGGCCGGAAAGAGCTATGATGAGCTGACCGACGAGGAAAAGGCCAGCGTCCAGCTGAATGTCTACCGCGACACAGATGAGGCGCTGATGGCTTACAACGAGCACATCATTGGTATCCACCAGCCCGTTCTGGTCCGTGTTACCAAGGAGCTGAACGGAGAGACGGTGTCTCATGTGGTACGCGCCACTCCCGGCCGTATTATTTTCAACCGCAACATTCCTCAGGATCTGGGCTTTGTGAAGCGTTTCAACGAGGATGGAACCCCCAGCGAACACTTCTTTGACTTTGAGATTACCCAGGTCTGCGGTAAGAAGCTGCTGGGTAAGATTGTTGACCGTACCATCAAGCAGTACGGCTTTACCGTGGCTGCCGAGGTGTTGGACAACATCAAGTCCACCGGCTATAAGTACTCCACTCGTGGCTCTATCACCATCTCTATCGCTGACATGACCGTGCCTGCGAAGAAGTACGAGCTCATTGATGAGACCGAAGAGCGCGTGGTGGAGATCGAAGAGCAGTACAATATGGGCTTCATCACCGACGAGGAGCGCTATAAGCTGGTCGTCCGTGAGTGGGAAAAGACCACTCAGGATGTTACCGACGCCCTGACCGAGAACATGGACCGTTACAACCCCATCTTCATGATGGCAGACTCCGGTGCCCGTGGTTCTATGAAGCAGATTCGTCAGCTGACCGGTATGCGTGGTCTGATGGCCAACACTGCCGGTAAGACCATCGAGATCCCCATCAAGGCTAACTTCCGTGAAGGCCTGAGCGTTCTGGAATACTTTACCTCTTCCCGAGGTGCTCGTAAGGGTCTGGCCGATACCGCTCTGCGTACGGCTGACTCCGGTTATCTGACCCGCCGCATGGTCGATGTCTGCCAGGATGTCATCATCCGGGAGGACGACTGCGGCGCCGAGAAGGGCATTGTGGTTTCCGAGATCAGCGAGGGCGGACAGGTGATCGAGAAGTTCTCCGAGCGTATCCGCGGCCGCTTCCCGGTACGCGATATCTGCAAGCCCGGTACCGATGAGGTGCTCATCAGCAAGGATCACATGATGACCGAGGAGGATGCAGATCTGCTGGAGAGCTTTGATATCCACTCCGCTGAGATTCGTACGGTGCTGACCTGCCGGGCCCACAGCGGTATCTGCGCCAAGTGCTACGGCATGAACCTGGCCACCTCCAAGCCGGTGGGACCCGGCGAGGCTGTCGGTATCATCGCCGCACAGTCTATCGGTGAGCCCGGTACTCAGCTGACCATGCGTACCTTCCACACCGGCGGCGTCGCCGGCGGCGATATTACGCAGGGTCTTCCCCGAGTGGAGGAACTGTTCGAGGCCCGCAAGCCCAAGAAGATGGCCACCCTTTCCGAGATCGGTGGTAAGGTTCGCTTTGAAGAGGCCACCAAGGGCAGCTTGATGAATATTATCGTTACCGCCGATGACGGTGATACCCGCACTTATGCAGTGCCCCATACTGGTTTGCAGGTGCACGATGGGGATATCATTGAGAAGGGTACCCAACTGCAGGACGGTGCTTTGAACCCCCACGATGTCCTGCGAATCCGCGGCGCCAGCGCTGTGCATAACTACCTCATTCAGGAAGTCCTTAAGGTTTACCGTCAGCAGGGCGTTGACATCAATGATAAGCACATCGAGATCATTGTTCGCCAGATGATGCGCAAGGTACGCATCGAGGAGGCCGGCGATACCGGTCTGCTGTCCGGTTCTATGGCCGATATTCTGGAGGTGGAGGAAGAGAACGCCAAAGTGCGTGCTCGTATGGCTGCCGGTGAGCTCAACGAGAACGGCGAGCCGCTGGAGGAGGCCACCTATACCCAGCTTCTGATGGGTATTACTAAGGCGTCTCTGGCCACCGATTCCTTCCTGTCCGCTGCCTCCTTCCAGGAAACCACCAAGGTTTTGACCGAGGCTGCCATTAAGGGTAAGGTGGATCATCTGGTCGGCCTGAAGGAGAACGTTATTATTGGTAAGCTGATTCCCGCCGGTGCCGGTCTGAATGCCTACCGCCAGTTTGCTAAGAAGCTGGTGCCGGAGGCAGAGGACACTCAGGAGACGGAGTGTGGAGATACGCAGGAGAACCTCCTGGAGATGTCGGACACTCCCGTGGAGGAGTAAGACACAGCTTGCGAGAAATGTGAGCAAGCCCGGCCTTTGCTTAGGCAAAGGCCGGGCTTTTCTTTCCTCACACAGAGGGATTCTATCGGAGTTGAAATAAAGAAAAGCGGCTGCGGCAGGGAGGAAAAATTGCCAATGGTTCCCCGACAGCAGGGGTGGAGAGGATTTTGAGTAAAATGCCGTATTTTCAAAGGGATATTCGGAAAAATCCACAAATTTTTGCTGGAAATATACTTGACGCACCGAATCAGCTATGCTATAATTTCAAATTGCGCAGGGAATTTTCTGCGAATTTTGCCATGCATAAGGCTTACCTAACAGAAGGGGGAACGAAACTTGCCGGAGAAATTGGCTGCAGGTAAAAAAGTGGTCGGACTCAAGCAGGTTCACAAAGCTGTTATGCAGGGTCGCGCCGTCATGGTTTATGTAGCCAGCGACGCGGAAGAGCGTCTGGTGGAGCCGCTGTTGGAGGAATGCCAGCAGGGAAGGGTCCCTATAGACGATGGCTGCACCATGCAGCAGTTGGGCCGGGCCTGTGGCATTTCGGTAGGAACCGCCGCTGTGGCCTTATTGGTTCAATAAATTGGTTTTCCCGGAATAAAATTCCTTTATTCCGCGAAACATATAGGGAGATTTCTCCCAAACATTTTATTCTATAGAAAGGAGTTCATTGCATGCCTACTTTTAATCAGCTGGTCAAGCAGGGTAGAAAAAAGGCTACTTATAAGTCCAACTCTCCCGCTATGCAGCACGGCCTGAACACTCTGAAGAACAAGGAAACCGATCTGGCTTCTCCTCAGAAGCGTGGCGTCTGCACCGCCGTGAGAACTGCTACCCCTAAGAAGCCTAACTCCGCACTGCGTAAGATCGCCCGTGTCCGTTTGACGAACGGTTACGAGGTCACCGCTTACATCCCCGGCGTGGGCCACTCTCTGCAGGAGCACTCTGTAGTGATGATCCGCGGCGGCCGTGTGAAGGACCTCCCCGGTGTTCGTTACCACATTATCCGTGGTACGCTGGATACGCAGGGTGTTCAGGGTCGTATGCAGGGCCGTTCCAAGTACGGTGCCAAGCGTCCCAAGACCAAGTAAGACCCCGCATGAAATGAGCTTTGCCAAAAGGTTATAAATATTTACCTCTTTGGCAGGCCGTACAACAGTCGAAAGCGGCTGTTGAGTACCTATGAAATCATATTATTATGAAGGAGGGAAGCAAAGTGCCCAGAAGAGGTAATGTTCCCAAAAGAGAAGTTCTGCCCGATCCTATGTACGGCTCCGTGCTGGTGACCAAGCTGGTCAACAGCATCATGCTGGACGGTAAGAAGGGCGTAGCCCAGAAGGTTGTTTACGGTGCCTTTGATCTCATCAAGGAGAAGACCGAGAAGGATCCTCTGGAAGTGTTTAATCAGGCTATGGAAAACATTATGCCCAGCCTGGAAGTGAAGGCCCGCCGTGTCGGCGGTGCAACCTATCAGGTCCCCATCGAGGTGCGTCCTGCCCGTCGTCAGACCCTGGGTCTGCGCTGGCTGACCGCCTATTCTCGCACTCGCAGCGAGCGCACGATGGCCGAGCGCCTGGCCGGTGAGATCATGGATGCTGCCAACAACACCGGTAGTGCCGTGAAGAAGCGCGAGGATACCCACAAGATGGCCGAATCCAACAAGGCATTCGCCCATTTCCGTTGGTAATCCCGGCGTAGTTAGAAAAAGGAGAACGTTATGCCGAGAAAGGTTACTCTGGAAAACACCAGAAATATCGGTATCATGGCTCATATCGACGCTGGTAAGACCACGACCACCGAGCGTATCCTGTACTACACTGGTGTTAACTACAAAATCGGCGAGACCCATGAGGGTACCGCCACCATGGACTGGATGGCGCAGGAGCAGGAGCGCGGTATCACCATCACTTCTGCAGCTACCACCTGCTATTGGGAAGGTACCAAGCACCAGTTCCCCCAGACCCGTCTGAACATCATCGACACCCCGGGTCACGTGGACTTCACTGTGGAAGTGGAGCGCTCTTTGCGCGTGCTGGACGGTTCTGTTACCGTTATGTGCGCCAAGGGCGGCGTAGAGCCCCAGTCCGAGACCGTTTGGCGTCAGGCGGATAACTATCACGTCCCCCGCATGATCTACGTCAACAAGATGGACATCATGGGTGCTGATTTCTACAACGTGCTGCGGATGATTCATGATCGTCTGAAGTGCAACGCCGTTCCCATCCAGCTGCCCATTGGCGCTGAGAACGACTTCAAGGGCATCATCGACCTGGTGGAGATGAAGGCTGACATCTACTATGATGAGATGGGTAACGACATGCGCGAGGAGGACATCCCCGCCGACATGCTGGAGAGGGCTCAGGAGTATCGTACCAAGATGATCGACGCTTGCGCCGACATTGATGACGAGATCATGATGCTGGCTCTGGAAGAGGAAGAGATCCCCGGTGACATGATCCGTCGTGCCCTGCGTAAGGGTACCATCGACAACGAGATTGTCCCTGTTGTATGCGGTACTTCCTACCGCAACAAGGGCGTGCAGAAGCTGTTGGATGCCATCGTTGATTTCATGCCCGCTCCCACTGATATCCCTGCTATCAAGGGTATCAACCCCGATACCGATGAAGAGGACGAGCGTCCCGCTGACGACAACGCACCCTTCTCCGCTCTGGCCTTCAAGATCGCTACCGATCCCTTTGTGGGACGTCTGTCCTTCGTGCGTGTGTACTCCGGTGTCCTGACCACAGGTTCTACCGTGCTGAACTCCACCAAGAACAGCAAGGAGCGTATCGGACGTATTCTGCAGATGCACGCGAACCACCGTGAGGATATTGAGGCTGTTTACTCCGGCGATATCGCCGCTGTGGTCGGTCTGAAGCATTCCACCACCGGTGATACGCTGTGTGATGATAAGCACCCCATCATTCTTGAGTCCATGGAGTTCCCTGAGCCCGTGATCCGCGTGGCCATCGAGCCCAAGACCAAGGCCGGTCAGGAGAAGATGGGTTTGGCTCTGGTCAAGCTGGCTGAGGAAGATCCTACCTTCCGCACCTGGACCGACGAGGAGACCGGGCAGACCATCATCGCAGGCATGGGCGAGCTGCATTTGGAGATCATCGTGGATCGCCTGCTGCGTGAGTTCAAGGTAGAGGCCAACGTGGGTGCACCTCAGGTTGCCTATAAGGAGACCATTAAGAAGTCTGTGGAGCAGGATACCAAGTATGCTCGTCAGTCCGGTGGTAAGGGCCAGTACGGTCACGTCAAGATCCGCCTTGAGCCCAACGAGTCCGGTAAGGGTTATGAGTTTGTCAACGCTATTGTTGGCGGTGCAATTCCCAAGGAATATATTCCTGCTGTCGATGCCGGTATTCAGGGCGCTATGCTGTCCGGTACTGTGGCTGGCTATCCCGTCGTTGACGTGAAGGTCACTTTGTACGATGGTTCTTACCATGAAGTCGACTCCTCCGAAATGGCATTTAAGATTGCCGGTTCCATGGCCTTCAAGGAGGCGATGCGTAAGGCAGATCCTACGCTGCTGGAGCCTGTGATGAAGGTTAGTGTCATTGCTCCCGATGAGTATCTGGGCAATGTGATCGGCGACCTGAACAGCCGCCGCGGCATGATTCAGGGGCAGGAGTCCCGCCCCGGTGCCACGCAGGTGGATGCTATGGTTCCTCTGGCAAACATGTTCGGCTATGCAACCGATCTGCGTTCCCGTACCCAGGGCCGTGGTCAGTATACCATGGAGCCCAGCCACTATGTGGAACTGCCTAAGAGCTTGCAGGAAAAGTTGATTGCCAAGCGCACCGGTCGTGAAAATGCCTAAGTTGTGAAATAACAATTGCTTTTCACATAAAAATACTGTAAGATAGCAATGATAGACAAAAACATTGCGCATATGATATTCAATGAAAGTTAAGGAGGATTTTTTCAAATGGCTAAGCAGAAATTTGAGAGAAACAAGCCCCATGTTAACATCGGTACCATCGGTCACGTTGACCATGGTAAGACCACTCTGACCGCTGCTATCACCAAGTACCTGGCTATGCAGGGCGGCGCAGACTACACCGATTACTCTTCTATCGATAAGGCTCCGGAAGAGCGTGAGCGCGGTATTACCATCAATACCTCCCACGTTGAGTACGAGACCGAGGCTCGTCACTATGCACACGTTGACTGCCCCGGCCACGCCGACTATATCAAGAACATGATTACCGGCGCTGCTCAGATGGATGGTGGTATTCTGGTTATTGCTGCTACCGACGGCCCCATGGCTCAGACTCGTGAGCACCTGCTGCTGGCTCGTCAGGT
>JAHHSG010000021.1 GCA_020025305.1 Oscillospiraceae bacterium | reverse complement strand
CCCGAGGCCTCTTGGACCCGAACCAAGCGCGATACCAAACTTCGCCACACCCCGTCAGCTTTTCTATTATATTTGTTTTTCGATTCTCTGTCAAGAGGAATTTCCGCTTTCTTATGACCATAGAATGGGGGCAAAGGGGGCGTATATCATGCCGGAGAACAGTACACGGTTCAATCAAAAAGCGAGACGTCCGTCGTCGGAACAAAACCGTAGATACACCACGCATCGCCAGGTACAAAGGCGCCCGTCTTCTGCCGCAAGGCATAAAGCATACGGCATGAGACAGGGCAGGGGACAGAAAACCGACAGCAAGAGCAGTTACCGCCGACTGGCACAGCTGACCGTCAGCGGCATCATTTTGGTGGTAGTGGTGGTGATCAAACTGACATCGCCTTCCTTTTTGGAACCGTACCGGCAACAGCTTTTACAGTTGATGGGGCAGGAGACGGATTTCGTGGCCGCTTTTTCCGCTGTGGGGCGGGCGGTAGGCGGAAAAGAAGATGTAGGCGATGCTCTTAACGATGCTTATGTGGCAGTCTTTGGCGGGCAAGAGGTAGAGAACGGAGGAGAAAGCCATGTCTATACGGAGGAATCTCTGCCGCAGAATGTTTCGATGACGCAGGAGGTGCTGGGCTTTCCTTATAGTTCCCCTGTGGAGGGAACGGTGGCTTCTGGGTTCGGTGAGCGGATTCACCCTATTGAGGGCGGCAGTAAATTCCACTACGGCGTAGATATTGAGGCTCCCACGGATACGGTAATCCGTAGCTTCGCCGATGGTACGGTCAGCGTGGTGGGAGAGAGTGCAGTGCTGGGCCATTACATTACCATCCTCCACGATAACGGGATTTCCAGTCTCTATGCCCACTGCAGCCGCATTACCGCTTCCTATGGGCAGCAGGTGAGAATGTCTGATCCCATTGCGGAGGTAGGCCAATCAGGGCAGGCTACCGGGCCTCACCTCCACTTTGAGCTGTGCCGCAACGGGAGATATCTCAATCCTATTTACTATGTGTAAAAAAGTGCGGTGGCAGATTACGCCGGGAGCCGTTGTGCTGCTGGCAGTTTTTATCTATGCAGCATCCCCACTGCTGGCATTGGCTGTGCTGCTAGCGGCAGTGTGTCATGAGTTGGGACACTATTTGACGCTGTGCGCCTTGGGGGCGGGGGTGGCACAGGTGAGGATCTGTGCACTGGGCGCTGAAATGGTGGTGGAAGGTCGCAGCCACCTCTCCTATGGCGGTGAGCTGCTCTCTACGCTGGCAGGACCGCTGACCAATTTGGTGCTGGCATTTTTGATGGCACGGACGGGCCGGTGGGCAGAGGTGCTGTACCCTTTGGCCGGTGCGCAGCTGGTGCTGGGATGCTTTAACTTGCTGCCCATTCGTCCGCTGGATGGCAGCAGTATTTTGTGGATCGTTGTGGCGTGCATGAAAGAACCCTTTACCGCCGACCGGGTGACAGATGCTGTGAGTGCAGGCACGGCCATGCTGCTGACCGTGGCAGGGATATGGCTTGTGCTGCGGCGGGGAGGAAGCCCCTTTTTACTGGTGGGGGCTGCAGGACTTCTAGCAGGCATGTGGCGGAAAAAAGTGCTTGTAAAACGGCAGAAAAACAGGTAAAATATAAATTTAGTAATCATGGAAAGCACTTTACGATAGGAGAATCACAGTGGATCAACGACTGGAACGAATTTTACCCCGTGTGCAAAAGCCTGCCCGCTATGTCGGCGGCGAATATAATGCGGTCATCAAGGATAAAGCGGAAGTGGATACTCGTATCGCCTTCTGCTTCCCGGACACCTATGAAATTGGAATGTCCAACCTGGGAATGCGGATTTTGTACGGCATTATGAACGAGTTAGACGGTGTCTGGTGTGAGCGTGTGTTTGCCCCTTGGGGTGACATGGAAGAGGAGATGCGCCGCGCCAAGATGCCGCTTTTTGCGCTGGAGTCCGGTGACCCCATTACCGACTTCCATATGGTGGCTTTTTCTGTGGGCTATGAGATGGCATTTCCTGCTATGCTAAATATGCTGGACTTGGCGGGCATCCCTCTCCACAGTGCAGAGCGCACGGAACTGACGCCGTTGGTGATTGCCGGCGGTACGGCTATGTACAACACGGAGCCTATGGCGGACTTCATCGATCTTGTGAATATCGGTGAAGGAGAGGACATGCTGGTGGAGATCATCGAACTTCACCGAAAAGCGCGCCGGGAAGGATGGAGCAAGGCGCAGTTCCTGCGGGCTGCTGCCGATCTGGATGGCATCTATGTGCCGAGTCTCTACGATGTGACCTACAATGAGGACGGCACGGTCAAGGAAATTCTGCCGTTGGACGGCGTGAAACAGGTGGTGACCAAACGAATCGTACAGAATATGGACAAGGCTCGTTTCCCGGTTAAGACCATTGTTCCCTCCACCGAAATCGTACAGGATCGTGTCATGCTGGAATTGTTTCGCGGCTGCATCCGTGGATGCAGATTCTGTCAGGCGGGGTATGTTTATCGTCCGGTACGCAACCGCAGCCGTGATCTGTGCGCACAGTATGGTGTGGAGTCCTGCAATGATTCCGGCTATCAGGAGATGACACTATCCAGTCTCAGCACCAGTGACTATCCGTCTTTGACAGCGCTGTGCGACGATTTGGAGGATTTTTGCGCCCAGCGCCATGTCAATCTGTCTTTGCCAAGTCTGCGTGCCGACAACTTCTCTATGGGACTGATGCAGCGTTTGGCCAAAGGGCGTAAAACAGGTTTGACTTTTGCACCGGAGGCCGGTACACAGCGGCTGCGGGATGTGATTAATAAAAATGTGACGGAAGAGGATATCCTTCAATCCTGCCGCACCGCCTTTGCCGGCGGCTACAGCGCCGTGAAACTCTATTTCATGCTGGGCCTGCCCACGGAGACGGATGAGGATGTGCTGGGAATCGCCGATCTGGCGGCTCGGGTCATGCACGTGTGGCGTGAGTCCTCCTCCAATAAAAACCGGGGCGTCCGCATCACCGTATCCACCTCTTGGTTTGTACCTAAGCCCCATACGGCCTTTCAATGGGAACCTCAGATTTCTAAGGAGGAGTATGAGCGGCGTGTGAAGCTGCTGCGAGAGGCCATTAAGACTAAGACCGTCACCTACAATTGGCACGACTCCGACACCAGCTTCCTGGAAGCGGTACTGGCTCGTGGTGATCGCCGCATGGGCAAGGTCGTGGAGACGGCATGGCGTAAGGGCGCTAAATTGGATGCCTGGGAGGAATACTTCTCCCTGGATCGCTGGTTGGAGGCCTTTGAAGAGTGCGGGCTTGATCCCCATTTCTACGCCAATCGTGTCCGCTCAACCGATGAGGTGCTTCCCTGGAGTATGATTTCCAGCGGTGTGACGGAAAATTATTTGAAGCGGGAGCTGCAGCGTGCCAAGGAGGCACAGACGACTCCGGATTGCCGCAGTCACTGCAATGCCTGCGGTGCCAATGTGCTGGTGGGAGGGAAATGCGATGTCTAAGCTGAGACTTCTGTTTGTGAAGGAGGCGCAGGCCGCCTATATCTCCCATTTGGATTTACTGCGTACCATGCAGCGGGCTTTTCCGCGGGCGGAGCTGGAGATCAGCCATAGCCACGGCTTCCATCCTCATCCCATTATCTCCATCGTGCTGCCTTTGCCGGTGGGACAATCCAGCGACTGTGAGCTGCTGGACTTTGAGGTGACCCAGACCACGGACGGCACCGGTATTGCAGAGAAACTGAATACGGGGATGCCCTGCGGACTCCGTGTGCTGGACTGCTATGAGGCTAAGCGTCCGGTGCGAGAACTGGCCCTTTTGAAGGCGGATGTGGAGTGGGATTATGACAGCGGCGTGCCGGGAGGAGCCGTAGAGCAGCTGCAAGAGCTGTTTGCCCGTCCGGAACTGGTGATCCAAAAGCGGACGAAGCGCAAGGAACTGGCCGATGTGGACATTGCCCCTATGATCCACAGTGTAGCGCTGCACGCAGAGGAGAAGAAGGTCTGCGGCACCGTGGTGGTACAGGCCCAGAATCCGGGGCTGAACCCACAGCTGTTGGAAAAAGCCATTGTGCGCTGTATTCCCGAGCTGACACCGGACTTTATGCGCGTCCGTCGCCGGGAGCTGCTGGATGCAGAGGGGCAAATTTTCCGATAAAACGACGTAAAAGAGAAAAAGTACTTGCATTTTTTACGTAACTATGATATGCTATCATGGCAAAAAAGGGCGGTCCTCTGTCGCCGGTACGCTGCAAGAGATGGTGTATCACATAAATAGCGGCACGAACACCTATATTATTAGGAGGAAATATCCATGGATCTTATTAAGGCTTTGACCGAAAAGCAGCTGAAGGCTGAAGTGCCTCATGTGGAAGTGGGCGACACCGTCCGTGTTCACGTGAAGGTTAAGGAAGGCGCTCGTGAGCGTATTCAGGTCTTCGAGGGTATTGTGATTGCCAAGAAGCACGGCGGTATTGAGGAGACCATTACGGTTCGCCGCCTGTCTTACGGTATTGGTGTGGAGAAGGTATTCCCCGTTCACTCCCCCTCTATTGAGAAGATCGAAACGGTTCGTCACGGTTATGTCCGCCGTGCTAAGCTGTACTATCTGCGTGGCCGCGTTGGTAAGGCTGCCAAGATCAGAGAGAAGCTGTAAGCAAATTACTGCTGATCCAAACCCGTCCGCATTTGCGGGCGGGTTTTTCCTATTTCCATTTTTGATGGAATATGCTATGATAGAAATGCTATATTTCATGTACCAAAAGATATCTACGAAATGAGGTGCTGCATCGTGCAGATTGAGGGGCTGAGTTGGTTTCCCGGCCATATGACAAAGACGAAACGCATGATTCAAGCGGAAATCAAGCACATGGATGCCGTGTGTGAGATTTTGGATGCCCGTATCCCTATTTCCAGCCGTAATCCGGATGTGGATGAGCTGACAGAAGGCAAGCCCCGCATCATCATTCTTAATCGTGTGGATCAAGCCGATCCCAGCAAGACACGTGCCTGGGCAGCTTATTTTCGTGGGAAAGGGTACGCTGTGCTGGAGGTCAACGCCAAGGGCGGCACCGGAACGGCACAATTTGCCGCTGCCGTGCGTGAACTGCTGCGAGACAAGCTGGCGGCCTATGCCGAGAAGGGGCAGGTAGGGCGTGTGGTGCGCGTCATGGTGCTGGGAATCCCCAACGTTGGCAAGTCTACCTTTATCAATAAGGTGGCTAAGCGCAAAACGGCGCGAGCGGAGGATCGCCCCGGCGTGACCCGCACGAAGCAATGGGTGCCGGTGGATAACACACTGGAGCTGCTGGATACGCCGGGAATCCTGTGGCCCAAATTTGATGATGTGAATGTGGGGATGCATCTGGCGTTTACCGGAGCCATCAAGGACGACGTGATGGATCTGGAGGAATTGGCCAGTTACCTGATGGAGTATCTGGGACGTCACTACGCCGATGTGGTAAAGGAACGGTATAAGATTGACATCGAGGAAGGCGACTCCGGCTATGATCTTCTTTGCAAGGCCGGACGTAAGCGCGGGTTCCTGATGCGCGGTGCCGAAGTGGATACGGAGCGTATGGCCCGTATTTTGCTGGATGAGTTCAGATCTGGGAAGCTTGGACGCTTTACGTTAGAAACGCCGGAGGCATAAGGAAGGATTTTGCAGCCATGGAGCTTTGGGATTACGAGCGAAACTATCTGGAACAGGGATGGAAGGCCGTGTGCGGCGTAGATGAAGCCGGTGCGGGCCCGCTGGCCGGGCCGGTGTATGCTGCTGCGGTGATTTTGCCGCCCTTTTGTGAGATACCCGGTTTGAACGATTCTAAAAAGCTGACAGAAAAAAAGCGGGAGCAACTCTATGATATCATTGTGGAGCGGGCTGTGGCTTGGTCTGTAGCCAGGGTGGAGGCTGCGGAGATCGACGAAACCGACATCCTCAGCGCCCGGATGAAAGCCATGCAGCTGGCCATTGATGGCTTAGGCTGTACGGTGGATATGGCGCTCATTGACGGCAATCGGGATCACGGACGCACTGCCGCTGTGAGGACCCCGCACACATTGGTGGTAGGCGGCGATGGCAAGAGTGCCAGCATTGCAGCGGCCTCCATTGTGGCAAAGGTGAGCCGTGACCGCTATGTGTCTGAGGAACTGGATCGGGCCTATCCCCAGTATCAGTTTGCCAAGCACAAGGGATATGGAACCAAGCTGCATTATGCTATGCTGGATCAATATGGCCCCTGTCCTGCCCACCGCAAGACCTTTTTAAAAAAGTGGGCGGAGAAGAAGCAATGAGCCGGGCTGTGGGAACGTGGGGAGAGGCACAGGTGGCCGTCTACCTGCGGGAAAGAGGCTATCAGCTGCTGGAACACAGCTATCACTGCCGCTTCGGGGAGATTGACCTGATAGCCAGAAAAGGAAAGGTACTGTGCTTTGTGGAGGTTAAGACCCGCACCAATCTCCAAATGGGACTGCCACGGGACTATGTGACGGCGGCAAAACAGGAGAAGCTGCGCAAAACAGCAGCATTTTATCTTGCGCAGAAGGAATTGGATTGTCCGGCGCGCTTTGATGTGGCGGAGGTCTATGCGGACAGCCACCGCACACCGGAGCGTGTGCGGATTGCATATCTGGAAAATGCGTTTTGAGGTGAAGGAATGAAAATCTCTTATTTTGACGCCCATTGTGACACGCTGTGGCGCTGCTGGGATACCGGCGAGCATCTGCGCTGCAACAGCGGACAGCTGGATTTGGTGCGTGGAAAAGAACTGGGGCAGTATGCCCAGTTTTTTGCTATGTATCACGATGCCAAACAGGTGCCGCCGGATGGGATGTGGGCACAGCTGTTGCGTCTGCACCACATCTTTTTGCACGAGACAGAGAAAAATGGGGATTTGATCCGCCGCTGTCGCACCGGTGAAGAGGTAGATGCGGCCATAGAGGCAGGGAAGATTGCGGGACTTCTCTCAATTGAGGGCGCCGATCTTCTAGAGTGCGACCCTCATAAGGTAGCCGAAGTGGCCGATTGGGGGGTACGGCTTATGAACCCGGTGTGGAATCGGGCCAATGTCCTCTCCGGCACCAATATAGAAGAACCGGAACGCGGCCTTTCCCAGCAGGGGAGAGATTTCATTCGGGCCATGGAGGAGCGGAATATCTTTGTGGATGTATCCCATCTCTCCGATGCGGGCTTTTGGGACTTGGCAGATCTGACCAGACATCCCATCGTGGCCTCTCACTCCAATGCCCGCAGTGTGTGGAACCATCCCCGGAACTTGACGGACGATATGTTCCGTGTCATCCGGGATACCGGCGGTGTGGTGGGCATCAATGCGTATACTGCCTTTGTAGGGGAGAAGGCCACCATAGAGGAGCTGGTGGCTCATATCGAGCACTTCCTGGCGCTGGACGGAGAAAAGACCCTGTGTCTTGGCGGGGATCTGGATGGATGTGAGACATTGGTGGAGGGAATCGAGGGGGTGCAGAGTGTGCCTCGACTCTATGAAGCACTGCACAAGCGGGGCTATGCCCCGCAGTTGTTGGAGGATATTTTCTGGAACAATCTCAGACGGTTGCTCTGAGGGGAGTAAGACCTATGGCACTATATACAATTGGAGATCTGCACCTGTCGCTGAATTCTGATAAGAGCATGGAAGTCTTCGGCGATGGGTGGAGCAACTATGTGCAGCGCCTCCGGGAGGGGTTTTCCCAACTGACGGATAACGACGTCACCGTGCTGTGCGGCGATCTCTCCTGGGGAATGTCGTTGGAGGAGTCGCTGGAGGATTTGAAGTTTATTGATGCGCTGCCGGGAAGAAAGATCCTTATGAAAGGCAACCATGATTACTGGTGGAATACGGTTTCCAAGATGGAGCGTTTTTTTGCTGAGCATGGACTGACGACCATGGAGATCCTCCACAATAACTGCTGTTTCTACGGTGATATAGCATTGTGCGGGACTCGGGGCTGGTTTTATGAGCTGGACAATCAGGGAACCCACAACGAAAAAATGCTGCTGCGGGAGATCGGACGCTTGGAGACATCGCTGAGGGCGGCGGGTGAGCGGGAGAAAATCTGTTTTCTCCACTATCCGCCCCTCTATCAGGGCTATCGCTGCCCGGAGATCCTGCGGCTTTTGCAGCAATACGGGGTAAAGCAGTGCTATTATGGACATCTCCACGGCGCTTCCCACCGTCGTTCCATTGAGGGGGAACAGCAGGGAACACATTTTTCGCTGGTCTCGGCAGACTATGTAAGGTTTTTTCCTAAAAAAATTTGCGATTAATGTAAAAAGGTATGGAAATTCCAATTGTTTTCTGGTATCATATTTAATTGCATTGATTAGAATCATGCTGAACGGAGGAAAAACAAAATGAGTGTAAAATCCTGTGAAAAACTGGAGAAGAGCAAGGTCGTGCTGACCATCGAGGTGAGCGCCGAAGATTTCGAGGCCGCCATCAACAAGGCTTATCTGAAGATGCGCAAGAACATTCAGGTAACCGGCTTCCGCCCCGGTAAGGCCCCCCGCAAGATCATCGAGAAGATGTACGGTGTGGAAGTGTTCTATGAAGAAGCAGTGAACATCGTTCTGCCTGACGCTTATGAGGGCGCTGTACATGAGCAGAAGCTGGATGTTGTGGGTTATCCTGAAGTGGAGCTGGTGGATTGCAGCAAGGACGGCGTGACCTTCAAGGCTACCGTGGCTGTTTATCCCGAGGTGAAGCTGGGTGAATATAAGGGTTTGGAGGCTCCTCGCGCCGAGGTAAAAGTCATGGCTGCCGATGTGAATGCGCGGCTCAAGGATATGGCTGATCGCAACGCCCGTCTTGTCAGCGTTGATCGCGCCGTGAAGAAGGGCGATACCGCTGACATCGACTTCGAGGGCTTTGATAACGGTGTTGCTTTCGAGGGCGGCAAGGGCGAGAACTTTGATCTGGAGATCGGCTCCGGCAGCTTTGTCCCCGGCTTTGAGGATCAGATCATCGGCATGAAGGCCGGTGAGGAGAAGGATCTGGACATTACCTTCCCTGAGAACTACACCCCCGACTTGGCAGGTAAGCCTGTGGTTTTCCACGTGAAAGTCAACGAGGTCAAGACCAAGGAAGTTCCCGCCATTGACGACGAGTTTGCCAAGGACGTGTCCGAGTTTGACACGCTGAAGGAACTGAAGGCGGATCTGAAGAAAAAGATGACTGCCGAGCGTAAAGAAGCCGCGCAGCGTGCTTTTGAGGATGCTCTGATGACCAAGGTTGCCGAAGGAATCGAGTGCGAGATTCCCGACGATATGGTGTCCATGCAGGCCGATAAGATGGTGGGTGGCTTTAAGCAGCAGCTGGCTGCACAGGGTCTGCCCTTCGAGCAGTATCTGCAGATGGCCGGTACTACCGAGGAGAAGTTCAAGGAGCAGGCTATGGCTCCCGCTCTGGAGCAGGTGAAGATGGATCTGGCTGTGGAGGCCATCATTAAGGCCGAGGCTCTGGAGGCTACCGAGGAAGAGGTCGAGGCTGAGATGAAAAACTTGGCTGAGAAGTACAATATGGATCTGGAGACCGTTAAGCAGTATCTGCCCGTTGCGCAGGTGAAGGAGCAGGTGATCCGCGAGAAGGTCATTAAGCTGGTGGCTGACAATGCTGTGGCTACCACCCCTGTGGAAGAGAAGAAAGAAGAGACCGCTGAGGAGGAAGAGAAATAATTTCCTTCTTAACTGCTAAAATCACATATAGGTGGGTATACTTTGGTATGGCAATGTCTATTTGAACAGGAGGCAATTTTATGAGTTTAGTTCCTTATGTTGTGGAGCAGACAAATCGAGGGGAAAGATCCTATGATATTTTCTCCCGTCTGCTCAATGACCGTATTATCTTCCTGGGCGAAGAGGTCAATGATAACACCGCCTCTGTGGTGGTTGCCCAGCTGCTGTATCTGGAGGCTCAGGACCCTGATAAGGATATCCAGATGTACATTAATAGCCCCGGCGGCAGCGTCACAGCTGGCATGGCCATCTATGATACCATGCAGTATATCAAGTGCGATGTGTCCACCATCTGTGTGGGGTTGGGTGCCAGCATGGGTGCGTTTTTGCTCTCTTCCGGTGCCAAAGGCAAGCGGATTGCTCTGCCCAATGCCGAGATTATGATCCATCAGCCCTCGGCAGGTACCCAAGGGCAGATTACGGATATGGCAATCCACCTGAAGCGGTTGGAAACCATCAAAAAGCGCATGAACAGAATCATGGCGGAAAACGCCGGACGTACCGTGGAGGAGATGACCGCAGCCTGCGAGCGGGACAACTTCATGACGGCAGAAGAGGCCAAAGAGTTCGGCCTCATTGATAAGGTCATTTATAAGAGGTAACTAAATGTCTGACGAGAGAAAATCTCTGCGCTGCTCCTTTTGCGGCAAACATGAAAATCAAGTGCACCGTATGATTCAGGGACCCGGTGTTCGGATCTGTGATGAGTGCGTGCAGCTTTGTATGTCTATTCTGAACGATGGCTACGAGGCTGGTCCGGCCGCAGGCTATGAGACGCCGGACAGCCTGCCTACTCCCCGGGAAATCAAGGATGTGCTGGATCAATATGTCATCGGACAGGAGGCGGCCAAAGTGGCCCTCTCTGTGTCGGTGTATAACCACTATAAGCGCACCTACTTCGGCGGGGATGAGGATGTGGAGCTGCAAAAGAGCAACATTCTGATGATCGGCCCCACCGGCAGCGGTAAAACGCTGTTTGCCCAGACGTTGGCCCGTGTGCTTCATGTTCCCTTTGCCATTGCTGACGCCACGACGCTGACGGAGGCCGGTTATGTAGGCGATGATGTGGAGAATATTCTGCTGCGCCTGCTGCAAGCTGCCGATTTCGATGTGGAATTGGCCGAGCATGGCATTATCTATGTGGATGAAATCGACAAAATCGCCCGCAAGAGCGAAAATACTTCCATTACCCGTGACGTTTCCGGCGAGGGTGTGCAGCAGGCCCTGCTGAAGATTTTGGAGGGCACCGTGGCCAATGTTCCCCCACAGGGTGGACGTAAGCACCCCCATCAGGAGTTCATTCAAATCGACACCCACAATATTCTCTTTATCTGCGGCGGGGCGTTTGACGGTCTGGAAAAGATCATCGAACGTCGTACCAACCGTAAGGGGATTGGCTTTGATGCGGTGGTGGAGAGCAAGGCGGAGCGCCGCAGCGGTGAACTTTTGAAGGAAGTGCAGCCCCAGGATCTGCTGAAATTCGGCATCATCCCGGAACTGGTGGGCCGTCTGCCGGTGCTGGCTGCGTTGGATGGACTGAGTCGTGATGACTTGGTACAAATCCTCACCGCTCCTAAGAACGCATTGGTAAAACAGTACCAAAAGCTGTTTGAATACGATGATGTGGAGCTGGTCTTTGAGCAGGATGCGTTGGTGGCTGTGGCAGATCGTGCCATCGAGCGTAATATCGGTGCTCGTGGTCTTAGAGCCGTGATGGAGGGTGTGCTTACAAAAATCATGTATGATATTCCTTCCGATCCTACCATTACCAAGGTTATCATTACGGAGGACTGCGTGAAGAACGGCACCGAGCCGGTGATTGAACGCGACAGTGAAAAGGTGTCGCGCCGGGCTAAATTAAAGACCGGAAAAACAGAGGAGAAATCCACTGTCCCGGCCTCTTAAACGAGTGATAGAGAAGAGGCGATCCATTCGCCTCTTCTCTTTTCCCTATGAAGGAGAATGCCATGATGACTGAAAATTATCCGGTGATTGCCCTGCGTGGCGTCACGGTTTTTCCGAAGCTGTCCCTGAGCTTCGATGTAGAACGAGGAATCTCCCTTTTTGCGCTGGACTGCGCTATGGAAGGCTCCCATGATATTTTTCTGGTGACACAGCGGGAAATCGGTGTGGCAGAGCCGGAGGAGAAGGATCTTTATACCATGGGTACCGTCTGTCATATTATGGAGATCCTGAAAACGTCGGATACCACGGTGCGTGTACGAGTTGAGGGACGCCAGCGTGCGCGGCTTCACCGCCTGTGGCAGACAATGCCTTTTTTACAAGCAAATGTGGAACTGCTGGAGGAACCGACTGTCCGCCATACAGACCGGGTGGAGGCGCTGCTGCGGCAGACATACGCCCTTTTCGGAGAGTACCATGATTTGGTGCCCAATCTGTCCGATGAGCTGGTGGCCACCGTTTTAGACAGCCGGGAGCCGGGTGAACTGGCTGATTTTATTGCCCAGAATCTTGCTTTGCGTCATCAGCACCGTCAGAGTGTGCTGGAGGAGCTCCATCCCAGTAAGCGCCTGCAGCTGGTCAATGAACTCTTAGTCCACGAGTTGGATGTGCTTACACTGGAAGTGGAGATGGAGCAAAAAGTGCGTGACCGCGTGGGTCGTGTGCAGAGGGACATGGTGCTGCGGGAGCAGATGAAAGTGCTGCAACACGAATTGGGCGAGGACGGCATGGAGGAGATTGAGGAATATACCACAAAAATCCGGCAGCTGCACTTGACGCAGGAGGTGGAGAAAAAACTCCTCAAAGAGGTGGATCGTCTGGCGAAACAGCCCTTTGGCAGTGCAGAAGCCTCGGTGATCCGCAACTATCTGGATGTTTGTCTGGAGATGCCATGGAATGAAGTGACCTGTGATCAGGCGGATGTTGACAAAGCTGCTGCCATTTTAGATCACGATCACTATGGCTTGGAAAAGGTAAAGGAACGAATTTTGGAGTTTATTGCCGTGCGGCAGATCAATCCCGACGCCAAAGGCAAGATCCTCTGTCTGGTAGGCCCTCCCGGCGTCGGAAAAACCTCCATTGCCCTTTCCGTAGCTAAGGCCATGAATCGCAAGTTGGCCCGCCTTTCTCTGGGAGGTATCCGTGATGAGGCGGATATTCGCGGCCATCGAAAGACCTATATTGGAGCGATGCCCGGACGCATCATAGATGCGCTGATCCGTGCCGGCTCCATGAATCCGCTGCTGGTGCTGGATGAAATTGACAAGCTGGGCAGCGATATGCGGGGCGACCCGGCTGCAGCGCTGCTGGAGGTGCTGGACAGCGAGCAGAACAGCACCTATCGGGATCACTATTTGGAGATTCCGGTGGACTTGAGCCGTGTTATGTTTATTACTACGGCCAATACACTGGATACAATTCCGCGGCCGCTGCTGGACCGCATGGAGGTCATTGAGCTGGGCAGTTATACCGATGAGGAAAAGTTGGAGATTGCCAAGCGCCACCTGCTGCCTAAGCAGATGCAGGAGCATGGATTGAAGAAAGCACAGCTGCGTGTCAACGACAGCGCTATCCGGGGTATCATCACAGGCTATACACGGGAGTCCGGTGTCCGTGTGCTGGAGCGCCAGCTGGGTAAGGTGTGTAGAAAAGCAGCGATGCGTCTTATCTCTGAAGGCGTAAAGCGAGTTAGCTTGACAGAAAAAACGCTGGAAAATTACTTAGGTCCCTGCCGCTACGAGCCTTCCCTACATATGAAGCAGGACGAGGTTGGCATTGTGAACGGGCTTGCGTGGACGCAAGTGGGCGGTGAGATTTTGGAAGTAGAGGTCAATGTCATGGAGGGTTCCGGTAAGCTGGAGCTCACCGGCAATCTGGGTACAGTGATGCAGGAATCGGCGAAAGCTGCGCTCAGCTGTCTGCGCAGTCGTGCGGAGGAGTTGGGCATTGAGAAGGATTTCTACAAAACGAAGGACATCCACATCCACTTCCCGGAGGGAGCCGTTCCCAAGGACGGACCTTCAGCCGGCATTGCCATTACGACGGCGGTGCTGTCCGCTCTCACAGGCCGAAAAGTCCGGGGCGATGTGGCTATGACCGGAGAGGTGACGCTGCGCGGCCGTGTGCTGGCTATCGGCGGTTTAAAAGAGAAAACCATGGCGGCGCTGCGTTACGGCATGACCACCGTGATTATTCCCAAAACCAACGAAAAAGACTTGGAAGAGATCGACCAGACAGTCCGGCATGCACTGCACTTTGTAACAGCAGAGACAGTGGACGATGTTTTTGCTGTGGCGTTCAGCGAGAAAAAAGAGCCAACTGCCACAGTGGAGCATTTGACAGCATTGGCGGCTAATACCAAAGAAGTACCGAATACACTATGTGTGTAAAGGAGGAAACCTTGTATGGCAATTAACTTTAATCAGGCGGAGTTTGTCCTCTCGGCGGTGAAGCAGAGCGCTTTTATCCGGGATGGACGGCCGCAGATCGCCTTTGCAGGGCGTTCCAATGTGGGTAAATCTTCGGTTATTAACCGACTTTTGAACCGCAAAAATTTTGCCCGGGTGGGTGCCACTCCCGGCAAAACCACACAGGTGAACTATTTCCTGATCGACAAGCAGATTTATCTGACGGATCTGCCGGGATATGGCTATGCCAAGGTATCCAAGGCGGAGCGCGATCGCTGGGGACGGCTGATGGAGAACTATTTTCAGGAGCCGGAATTGATTACCGCAGGCGTTTTGATCGTCGATGCCCGCCATGCACCTACGGCAGACGATGTGACCATGTGCCAGTGGTTTAAGGAGAGTGGATGCCCCATGGTTGTGGTGGCAAATAAGGTGGACAAACTCAAAAATCGGGAGATTGAACCGAATTTGCAGCGAGTGCGTGAGGTGCTGGAGTTAGATGAGGGTGTGCCGGTGGTGTCCTTCTCCGCTGAAAAAGGCAACGGAAAAACGGAATTGCTGGCGCTATTAACGCAGATGGTGCAAAAATAGAGGAAGGCCGGGGCGCTTAGCCCCGGCCTTTTTGCAACCAGGCTCTATGCAATGATGACAAAAAAAACCTTGCGGGAAGGGGGAAAATATACTATAATAAACAAATAATACTATCTTTTTAGCGGCATTGTTGCTGCTGTCTTGATGGATTGAAGGAGGAACATGTATGGCCCATTTTATTGTCAACGGCAAAGAGGTGACAGTAGGGCGCAACCAAAAGCTGCTGCGATTTTTACGCGATGAGCTGCATCTGACCTCCGTGAAGGACGGCTGCAGTGAGGGAGCCTGCGGTACCTGCCATGTACTGGTGAATGGTAAGCCTACCAAGGCATGCGTTCTCCAAACCGATAAATTGGAGGGGAAAACCATCCTTACCGTGGAGGGACTGTCTGACTGGGAAAAGCAGGTCTACACCTATGCCTTTGGTGAGGCAGGTGCCGTGCAGTGCGGATTCTGTATTCCCGGCATGGTCATTTCTGCTAAGGGTCTTTTGGATGTAAACCAAAATCCTAGCAGGGAGGAGGCAGCCTATGCCATCCGCAACAATATCTGCCGCTGTACCGGCTATGTGAAAATTATCGATGCCATTTTGCTGGCGGCTGCAATTTTCCGTGACGGACACCTTCCTGCCACAGGGGAGGATGACTGGCAGATGGGAACCTCTGTACACCGTCTGGATGTGGAGGAGAAAGTGCTGGGCTTCGGTCAATATCCGGACGATGTGTATGTGGACGGTATGTGCTACGGCAGTGCTGTGCGCAGCCGCTATCCCCGTGCCCGCGTACTGTCCATTGACACTTCGGCCGCCGAGGAACTGCCCGGGGTGGTGGCGGTGCTGACAGCAAAGGATATCCCCGGCAAGGTGCATGTGGGTCATATCCAAAAGGATCAGCCCACGCTGGTAGCTGTAGGGCAGATCACCCAATATCTGGGGGATGCTGTGGCACTGGTCTGCGCAAAGGATCAGGAGACTTTGGAGAAAGCCAAGGCGCTGGTGCAGGTGGAGTATGAGGAACTGCCCGCTGTCCACAATGCCCAAGAGGCCATGGCGGAGAATGCGCCGCTGGTCATTGCGGGTACCGCCAACAATTTGCAGGCCTATAAACATGTTTCCCGCGGCGATGCCGCAGCGGCAATCCAACATTCAAAATATGTGCTCCATCGACAGTTCCATACGCCGTGGACGGAGCACGCTTTCTTGGAGCCGGAGTGCTGCGTGGCGCTGCCGCTGGAGAATGGCGGCGTGCGCCTGTTGACCACCGATCAGAGTGCCCACACCACCCTCCATGAGTGCGCCGCCATGCTGGGGGTGGACTATGACCACTGTCAGGTACAGAATATGCTGGTGGGTGGCGGCTTTGGCGGCAAGGAGGATATGACGGTGCAGCACCACGCGGCACTCATCGCCTATGTTGCCCGCGTGCCGGTGAAGGTGAAGCTGAGCCGTCAGGAGTCCATTCTGGTGCATCCTAAGCGTCACAGCATGGACATGGATTTCACCATGGGCTGCGATGAAAACGGCATCATTCAAGGCGTCAAAGCCTCCGTACTGGCGGATACCGGGGCTTTTGCCTCTCTGGGCGGACCCGTGCTTGAGCGAGCCTGCACCCACGCAGCCGGACCCTACGCTTATGAGAATTTTGAGATTGAGGGGCGCACTTACTATACCAATAATCCCCCGGCCGGCGCTTTCCGCGGTTTCGGCGTGACCCAGACCTGCTTCTGCACGGAGTCGCTGCTCAACGAGATGGCGGAATTGGTAGGCATCTCACCGTGGGAGATCCGCTATCGCAATGCCATTCGTCCCGGCGGCGTGCTGCCCAACGGGCAGATTGTAGATGAGTCCACCGGCCTTGTAGAGACGTTAGAGGCCATCAAGCCGGACTTTGATGCGGCGATAGCTGCCGGACAGCCGGTGGGCCTTGCCTGCGCCATGAAGAACTCCGGTGTAGGCGTGGGTTTGCCGGATTGGGGGCGCTGCAGGCTGGTTGTGGAGGCTGACGGCAAGGTACATATATACTCCGGTGCCTCCTGTATTGGACAGGGATTGGGTACCGTGCTGGTGCAGGTGGTGGTGACCAACACGGGGCTTTCACGCAGCAGTGTGGTCTATGAGCGCAGCAATACGTGGATCGCACCGGACTCCGGGGATACCTCCGGCTCTCGCCAGACGCTGATTACCGGTGAGGCTACCCGCCGTGCCTGCGAGAAGTTGAAGGAAGCACTGGGAGAGGCGAAGGATCTGCAAAAGCTGGTGGGGCAGGAATTTTACGGTGAATATTTGGCCAAAACCGATCCGCTGGGTGCCGATGTACCCCACCCGGTGAGCCATGTGGCTTACGGCTACGCCACCCAGATGTGTGTATTGGATCGTGAGACGGGGCGGGTGCAGAAGATGGTGGGTGCCCACGATGTGGGTAAGGCGGTCAATCCCAGAAACTGCGAGGGGCAGATCGAGGGCGGCATGGTCATGTCGCTGGGGTATGCGCTGACGGAGCGCTATCCCTTTGACGACAACTGCAAGCCCACGGCACGCTTCGGCACGCTGGGGCTGTTTCGGGCAAACCAGATCCCGCCGGAGATGAAGTCCATTGTGGTGGAGAAGGCGGGGCTGAAGGTAGGCGGCGGCGCTATTGGCTTAGGCGAGATCACTGCCATTCCTACAGCACCGGCCATTGCGGAGGCATACTATCAGCTGGATGGGCAGCGGCGACAGGTGCTGCCTCTAGTCAATACGCCCTACGAGCGAAAATAAGCGCCCCGGAACAGGGGAATGAATTTGCGCATTTTCCTGCGGAGAGTCTGACGTTTGCAGATAAAAAACACGTTTCCTTAGACGGCGGTGATGCTGCTGTCGGAGGAAGGGGATGCTGCGCTTGCCCGCCGGGGACTTTGGCGAAGAAGAGAACATAAAAGAGAGTGTGCAGTAGATCTGCACACTCTCTTTTTTACATCGTAGGAGAACAGGGGCAAGAATACAGTTGACAGAAACGTCCGGCGCTTTCTCCGGCATGGGAGCTGATGACGTGACATAGAGTATAAGAAAGCAGCATCGCCCCAAACGGCAGGACACCCAAAAGGCACGAACGGACATCCTGGGAGCCTGACAGATTTGGCACCTTGTCTCAGTGCTTCGGCGCTGTACGGTACGCCACATCACGACAGCATTTCCAACTCCTGCGGCGTATCCACGTCCTGCAGCTGCTGTGCGTCGATCTCTAAAAGCCGCAGCGCCTCGGGATGCCGGCGGATCACGGCGGCGCCTCCTTGATCGCCTTGCAGCGCCAGTAGCTCCGGGAAGAAAGAAGCGGGGAAGAGACAGGGGTTGCCGTGGATGCCCTGCCGGCCTACGGCAGCGATGGAGCTGGGAGATTCCAGATAAAAATGGATGAGTTTGGCCACGCTTTCCTGCCGGAGATAAGGCTGGTCAGCCACCAGAAAGAGCGCTGCGTCCACCGGCGGCAGAGAATGAAGGCCCATTGCAATGGTGTGGCTAAGGCCCAGTTCCGGATGGAGGTTTTCCACCACGGGAAAGCCGTATTGTGCGGCAATGGCGGACACGGCGGGGTACTGGGTCACTACCCGGACGCAATGGAGCTGATCCCGGGGAATGGTCTGCAGCGCCCGGACAATGAGCGGCTGTCCTGCGATCTCACACAGCAGTTTATTGCGGCCGAACCGCCTTGCATTGCCGGCGGCCATGACGATACATCCAATTTTTAGTGGATCCATGAGGAGGACACCTCTCTCTCCGTAAGATATGACATAGTATACTATCAATTTGTCAGCACAGTCAACAAATTATTAGGCAATGGCAGGAGAAATACTTCACATGTGGTGGGGAGTATGATATAATTACACAAATCAAATGGGGAAACGGCTCCATTTTTTGTGATTTATCTCTGTGAAAGTGAGGCGGTATATATGGCTGAGGTAGGAAAGCGCCGTGTTCGTGTGGATGCCTTTGATAAAGCCACCGGGCGGGCCAAATACTACGAGGATCTGGTGCCTCAGGATGCTCTGTATGTGCGGATCAAGCATGCAGAGATTGCGCACGGCATGGTAAAGACCATTGATACGGCGCAGGCACAGGCGATTGATGGCGTTGTGAAGGTGATTACCTGCTTTGACGTGCCGGATATTCCTTTTCCGACGGCCGGACACCCCTGGTCCATGGATCCCGATCATCAGGATGTAGCCGATCGGCTGCTCTTGAACCGCCATGTCCGCTACTACGGGGATGAGGTAGCGGTGGTCATTGCGGACAACGAGGTGGCGGCACAGCAGGGGGTGCGGGCCTTGCAGGTTTCGTATGAGGAATGGCCCTTCGTGCTGGATGCGCAGGAGGCCATGGCGGAGGGAGCACCACAGATCCATGAGGAGTTTCCCCATAATATCCTTAAACATACCTCCTTGCGGCAGGGGGACTATGAAAGCGCCATCCAAGAGCCGGGACTCATCAAAGTGGAGGGCTGGTATGATACGCCTTCTGTACAGCACTGTCATATTGAGAACCATGGCTGCTTCGCCTACGAAGAGGGGGGGCGGATTACAGTAATCAGCTCCACCCAGATTCCGCATATTGTCCGACGGGTGGTAGGGCAGGCGTTGGGACGCCCTTGGGGGGATATTCGCATCGTGAAGCCCTATGTCGGCGGCGGTTTCGGCAATAAGCAGGATGCCCTCTATGAGCCGCTGTGTGCGTACTGCTCTACGCAAGTGGGGGGCCGCTGCGTGCGCATGGATTGCTCGCGTGAGGAGACGTTTATTTCCAATCGTGTGCGCCATGCCATCCGCACCCATATTATCTCTTGGCTCCGACCGGACGGAACTTTTGCTGCCCGAAAGATAGAATGCTTTTCTAACCAGGGCGCTTACGCCTCCCACGGCCACGGTGTGGTGGCCAAAGGCATGGGAGCTTTCCCGCAGCAGTACCCCTGTGCCAACGTGGAGGGAGATGCCTACACGGTGTACACCAATCGGCCCACGGCCGGCGCGATGCGCGGCTATGGCATTCCGCAGGCCATGTTCGCCGGAGAGGCGCATATTGAGGATTGTGCCAGAGCAGTAGGCATGGATCCGCTGGCTTTCCGGCGGCAGAATGTGATGCCGAAAGGCTATGAGGATGACTTCTCCCATAATGTGAACTATGAGGACTCCTATCGCCAGTGCCTTGAAAAGGGTGCGGCCTATATGGATTATGAGCAGAAAATGGCGGAATATGCCAAGGAGACCGGCCCTATCCGCCATGGGATCGGTATTGCCACCTTCTGGTATAATACGGCAGTCTATCCCATCTCCTTGGAGACTTCCTCCAATCGGATGCTGCTGAATCTGGATGGTACGGTCACCATGCAGTGTGGTGAGACGGAAATCGGGCAGGGCGCTGATACGGCCTATGCCCAGATGACAGCCGATGTGCTGGGACTTGCCAGTTATCGGGATGTCCACGTGATCTCCACACAGGATACGGATACCACACCGCTGGGGTTGGGTGCTTATGCCAGCCGTCAAACCTATATTGCCGGCTTCTCCATTCGCCAGACCGGGCTTATGATGAAAGAGAAGATCCTCAAGCACGCCAGCGATTTGACACGGCAGGATGTCCACAATCTGGATATTGTGGATGGCCGGATTGTCCGCACCACCGACAGGAAGGATTTGATGAGCCTTCAGGAGCTGGCGATGACGGTGCAGTATGATAAGGTACATAGTGAGCATATTACAGCTGAGTCTACTTTCACCATTCGCAACAACGCCTACTCTTTCGGCTGTACCTTTGCAGAGGTGGAGGTGGATATCCCCATGTGCAAGGCAACGGTGAAGAAAATTATCAACGTCCACGACTGTGGTCGGCTCATTAATCCGGCACTGGCGGAGGCGCAGGTGCACGGGGGTATGTCCATGGCCATCGGCTATGGGCTTGGGGAGCAGCTGCTGTTTGATGAAAAAACGGGACGTCCGCTGAATAATAATCTTCTGGACTATAAGCTTTCCACCATCATGGATCACCCCCATCTGGAGGCCCAGTTTATAGAGAATGCAGAGCCCACCAGCGCCTTTGGCACCAAGGCATTAGGTGAGCCGCCGGCTTGCTCCGGCGCACCTGCCATTCGTAACGCAATCTATGCCGCCACAGGTGTGGCTGTCAATCAAATCCCGGCCAATCCCCATGTCCTGTTCCGGCGGTTCACGGAAGAGGGACTGATCCAAGAGTAAAGGAGGGAACCGTCTATGTATGATTTATCCGCATTTTATCAGGCCGGCAGTGTACAAGAGGCTGTCCGGCTGCGGGCAGAGCATCCGGAAGCTGTTGTCATTGCCGGAGGCACCGACGTACTGGTGCAGATGCGAGAGGGAAAACTGGCCGGTAAGGCACTGCTCAGCATCCGTGGGATTGCAGCTATGGAGGGCGTTTCGATGGATGAGGAGGAGAATCTCCGTATCGGCAGCCTTACCACCTTCAGTCATATCACCGCCGATCCGCTGATCCAGAAGTATATCAACGTGCTGGGTGAGGCGGTAGATCAGGTGGGCGGCCCTCAGATTCGAAACGCCGGTACCATCGGCGGCAATACCTGCAACGGAGTCACCTCGGCCGACTCCTCCTCTACACTTCACGCATGGGATGCACTGGTGGAGATCACTGGCAAGAACGGCATACGCCGTGTGCCCATTGAAAAATTCTATCTCCGGGCAGGGCAGGTAGACCTGCGCCCTGAGGAAGGAGAAATTCAGACAGCACTGTTGATTCCCAAGGCATCCTATGAGCAGACCTTTGGACATTATATTAAGTATGCCATGCGCAATGCTATGGACATCGCCACCTTGGGCACTTCGGTGAATGTACGGCTCTCGGCAGATCAAAAGGTCTTTGAGCGGGTGCGGATTGCCTTTGGCGTAGCAGGCCCCGTACCGCTGCGTGCCCAAAACGCTGAGGCTGCCATCTGCGGCCGACCGGTAACCCTGGAGACAGTTGAAGCCTTTGGCAGAGCGGTTTTAGAGGATATTTACCCACGTGATTCCTGGCGTGCCAGTAAGGCATTCCGCCAGCACATTGCGATGGAAAGTGCTAAGCGCTGCCTGATCGAGTCGGTGAAACTGGCGGGAGGTGAGCTGTGATGGCAAAGAAACAGTATCAGCTGGTACACTGTTGGATCAACGGCAAAGAGGTAGAGGAGATGGTGGATGTGCGGGCATCCCTCACAGATTTCCTGCGCCATGATTTCCGCTTGACAAGCGTGAAAAAGGGCTGCGAGGTAGGGGAGTGCGGCGCCTGCACCGTGCTCATTGACGGCGAGTGCTTCAACTCCTGCCTATACCTTGCGGTGTGGGCAAATGAAAAACACATCACCACCTTGGAGGGGTTGATGGGACCCAACGGCGAGATCAGCGATATTCAGCAGGCGTTTATTGACGAGGCGGCCATTCAGTGCGGCTTTTGCACCCCGGGCTTTATTATGACGGCGGCGGAGATTTTGGAGCGCCATCAGTACTACACCGATGAAGAGCTGCGCAAGCTCCTATCCGGCCATCTGTGCCGCTGTACCGGCTATGAGAATATTTTACGTGCGGTGAAAAAGACGATGCTGCGGCGTTTGGGTATGTGGGACGATCCCTATCTGAACACTTAAGCAGGGGAGAACATGGCTTTTTCATACCCGCGCGGTCACTTTATGCAAGAGAAAAATGAAAAGGAAAAGGCGGTGGGGAAGTCCATCGCCTTTTTCGAAAGGAGAAAACCATGCGTGTTTTGATTCGTGGTGCCGGGGATATTGCTACCGGCATAGCGCTGCGCCTGCACCGTGCAGGGATGCAGGTGGTGATGACGGATCTGCCGCAGCCTACGGCTATTCGGCGTACCGTCTGCTTTTCTCAAGCAATCCTCTATGGCACATACGAAGTGGAAGGCATGACGGCCTGCCGTGCATCTTCCCAAGAAGAGGTGGATGCCATCCTTGCTGGCGGTGCGATTCCGGTGCTCTGTGATCCGGGGTGCGTCTCCAAGACATGGCTGCGGCCGGATGTGTTGGTGGATGCGGTACTGGCGAAGCGAAATTTAGGCACGACCATGGCAGATGCTCCGGTGGTGATCGGCGTGGGGCCCGGTTTTACGGCGGGAGAGGACTGCCATGCCGTGGTGGAGACCATGCGAGGTCATACATTGGGGCGGGTCTACGAGCAGGGCTGCGCACTGCCCAACACGGCAGTTCCCGGCCTCATCGGCGGCTATGCCGGCGAGCGGGTGCTGCGTGCTCCCACGGACGGTGTTTTTCACCAATTACTGGACATCGGCACCATGGTGGAAGCGGGGGACATTGCGGGGACAGTAGAAGGACAGCCGATGCGCTGTACCATCGGCGGCGTGCTGCGCGGTATTTTGCCGGATGGCATTCCCGTATTTAAGGGAATGAAGGCTGGAGATGTAGATCCCCGCGGCGATGTGTCCGCTTGCTATACCGCTTCGGATAAGGCGCTGGCCGTAGGCGGCGGCGTATTAGAGGCATTGTTGCACTTGACTAAAGTACTGTTTTGAGAGTAAAATAAAAAAGTATGCAAAAGAAAATAGATCAGGATAAAAAGTGAAAAAGGCTACCATTCATTCCAAATGAATGGTATAATCCGAACAGTGAGAAACCAAAGGAGCGAACGCTAAAAAACGCTTGCAAATAGGAGGAATCTTTTCATGGAAACTTACGGATTGGAAAAGTTGGGCATCATCAATGCCACCGCTGTCTATCGTAACTTGACACCGGCACAGCTGACGGAGCACGCACTGCGACGCGGTGAGGGCACTTTGTCCAATACAGGTGCACTGGTGGTCAAGACCGGGAAGTATACCGGACGCAGTGCTAATGATAAATTTATCGTGGATACCCCTGCTGTCCATGATGATATTGCTTGGGGGAAAGTGAATCGCCCCATTGACAAGGCACACTACGACGCCATCAAGGCCAAAGTCATTGCCTATCTGCAGGGCAGGGACATCTATGTCTTTGACGGTTTTGCAGGCGCTGATCCCAAGTATACCAAGAGCTTCCGTATCATTAATGAGTTGGCCAGTCAGAATCTGTTTATTCACCAGCTGCTGCGTCGTCCCACGGACAAGCAGTTGGAGTGTTTTGAGGCGGACTACACCATTCTGGTGGCACCTGGCTTCAAGTGTATTCCTGAAATCGACGGAACACGCAGTGAGGCCGCTATTTTGGTGAACTACGAGGAAAAGATGGTTGTGATCTGCGGCTCTCAGTATGCCGGTGAAATCAAGAAGTCCGTGTTCTCTGTGATGAACTATGTGCTGCCCAAAATGGGTGTGTTCCCCATGCACTGCTCTGCCAACATGGGGAAGGACGGTGATACCGCTGTGTTCTTTGGCCTGTCCGGTACGGGAAAGACCACACTGTCTGCCGATCCCAACCGCAAACTTATCGGAGATGATGAGCACGGCTGGGCCGATGACTCTGTGTTCAACTTTGAGGGCGGCTGCTATGCCAAGTGCATCAATCTGTCGGCGGAGAAGGAGCCCGATATCTACAACGCCATCCGCTTCGGCGCTCTGGTGGAGAATGTGGTGATGGATCCCGAAACGCGCGAATTTGATTTTGATGATGCCTCTCTTGCTGAAAACTCTCGTGTGGGTTATCCCGTGGAGTACATCAACAATGCAGAGCTGTCCGGAATGTCCTCCAGTGTGCCTAAGACGGTGATCTTCCTGACGGCAGATGCTTACGGCGTACTGCCTCCCATCTCCAAGCTGGACAAGAATCAGGCGATGTACTACTTCGTTTCCGGCTTTACCTCCAAGCTGGCTGGCACCGAGATCGGTATCACCTCTCCCGTGCCTACCTTCTCTACCTGCTTTGGTGAGCCTTTCCTGCCGCTGGATCCCTCCGTGTATGCCAATATGCTGGCAGAGAAGGTGGAGAAATCCGGTGCTAGTGTCTATCTGGTGAATACCGGCTGGAACGGTACCGGCAAGCGTACGAAGCTGGCTTATACCCGCGCCATGGTCACCGCTGCGCTCAACGGCGATTTGGAGAAGGGCGAGTTTGTCACGGATCCTTTCTTTGGCGTGGCTGTGCCTACCGCTTGCGAGGGTGTACCCTCCGAACTATTGATTCCTGCCAATACCTGGGAGGATAAGGCTGCATACGAGGCCAAGGCCAAGGAGTTGGCAAAGAGCTTTGTGGAGAACTTTAAAAAGTATACCCACATGAGCGAAGAGGTCATCAACGCAGGACCCAAAGTGTAAAAGAAACCCAAAAGCGCTGGGAGACGACTTCCAGCGCTTTTTTAATAGAAAGGAACGACGAGATGATTGAATTTCGACTGCTGGTGGATGAGATAGACTATGAGAAACTGGCCCGCTTTTTAGCCCCGCTGCTGGCGGATAAGATGAAGGAAAAAGGCGGCGTTGCCGCACTGTTGGGTGGACGACAGGAGGCCATGACAACCATGGCCCTGCAAATGATCAAGGTCATGGGACAGGCAGAGCGGGACGAGTTACTGCTGCGGCTTGTCTCTGAAAAGAGCGATATGCTGGTGAAAAAGGTAAATAAAACCGCTGCGAAAAAGGCTGTGGGTGTCCATGTGACCTCCATTACGGCACAGAAGGTGTAAGCCGCAAAAGGCAGAGCTGCATCAGCAGAGAAAAGCCCGGATCAGGATCCGGGCTTTTCTCTTTAAAAAAATATAATTTTGCAGCGTGAGACGCTGTGGTAATAATGCCTTCTCGGCAGAAAATATGTCTTCCATTATCCCTGGCAGCATTCAATCAGACACAATAAAGGGAACATACATCCGCATTACTTTTGTATTTTACAAATAATGAATGATTTGATGCTTTAAACGTTTCCACGCTCATAGGGGAGAATTTCTGCGAGGAAACCCTTCTCTTTAAGACGTGCCTCGATGGTATCCAGTATCTCCGGCCGACTAGCCGAAATGTGGTGAAAGTGATAGCCGGAGGTAATGTTGAGCAAGGGGGTAGATTTTCCGGTGCGGATTTGCTCCATGAATACCTGTACGTCCTGCCGGTTACGAATATTTAAAGGAGCGGAGAGCTTGCCATAAGCACGGTGGTTGACCACAACATCCACCACACACCCGCCCAGATCCACCACGGTGTTCAGCTCCTCTTCTGTCTGCTCGGTGGTATGATAGACCTTAATAAGCCGGGTTACATCCGTAGGACGCCCCAGAAGGTAACCGCGGGTGGTTGCAAGGATAGGGTGACCCTCTGCGCGCAAAAGGGCAATATCCTGCACCACCACTTGACGACTTACACCGGTGGCTTTGCCCAAAGTAGTACCGGACAGCGGTGTTTGGCTGCCCTGCATCATTTCAATAATTTTTTTTCGACGCGCAGCGCCGGTCAATTCAAGATCCATGTCACCCACTCCTTTTTATGAATTTTCCTTTTAATTGCGGCTTATTCCACCACACGCAGGTGTTTTAAACTCAAATCTAAAATCGGGGCCGAGTGGGTCAACGCACCACTGGAGACGAAGTCCACACCCAGGTCGGTAATCTTCTTGATGTTCTCTCGAGTGATGTTGCCGGAACACTCTGTCTGCGCACGGCCATCAATGATTGCGATGGCTTTTGCCATCTGCTCGATGGACATATTGTCCAGCATAATAATGTCGGCACCGGCCTCCACAGCCTCACGCACCATATCCAGGGTCTCGGTCTCCACTTCGATTTTACGCACGAAGGGCGCATAGGCCTTGGCAGCGGCAATGGCTTCCTTCACGCCGCCGGCGGCGTTGATATGGTTATCCTTCAGCATAACGCCGTCGGAAAGGTTATAGCGATGGTTGGAGCCGCCGCCCATGCGCACGGCATATTTTTCAAAAATCCGCATGCAGGGTGTGGTCTTGCGGGTATCCAGCAGTGTGGTCTTGGTGCCTGCAAGAAGATCCGCCACAGACCGGGTATAGGTGGCAATGCCGCTGAGGCGCTGCAAATAGTTCAGCGCTGTCCGCTCACCGGACAAAAGCACACGGATATCGCCTTTTACCGTAGCCAAGAGCTGGCCCTGGGACACAAAGTCTCCGTCCTTGACGAAACATTCCACCTTTGTCTCGGGATCCAGCAGCTGGAAAGTACGCGCAAAGACGGGGAGGCCTGCAATGACGCCGTCCTCCTTGCAGATAAGATCTACCTCGCCGGGCTTTGCCTCGGGCATGACCGCGTTGGTGCTGACATCTTCGCTGTTGATGTCCTCCTCCAAGGCAAGCCGGATGTACTTATCTGCTACAAGCTGCATTGTAATGGGGTTCATACTGCCTCATCCTTTCGCTATATGATTGGCGGCGCGCTCTGCGAACACCATGCTCTCCAGCAGACTATTGCTGGCAAGGCGATTCTTGCCGTGTACACCATTGCAGCTGGTTTCGCCCACGGCGTAGAGGTGTTCCATGGTGGTCTGAGAGTTGCTGTCCACATGGACACCGCCCATGAAGTAGTGCTGGGCAGGCACCACGGGGATCGGCTCCTTGGTAATGTCGTATCCCTCTTCCAGACAGGTGGCCAGAATGTTGGGAAAATGGGTGCGGATTTCTTCCTCGGGAATGGCTGCAAAGGAGAGCCAGACGTGCTTGGAGCCTTCTTTTTCCATCTCGTCGAAGATGGCCTGTGCCACCACATCCCGGGGCAGCAGCTCATTCACAAAGCGCTCACCTTTGCTGTTGAGCAGGACAGCACCCTCACCGCGGGTGGACTCGGAGATGAGGAACCGCCGACCGGGCTTTTCACTATAGAGAACGGTAGGATGGATCTGCACATAGTCCAGATGCTCCAGCGCAATGCCGTGCTTTTTTGAAATGTCCAGTGCATCGCCAGTGAGGCAGCGGAAGTTGGTAGAGTGCTCGTAGTTCCCCCCGATACCGCCGGTGGCCATCACCGTATCGCGGGCGTGAATGCGCAGCTCTTCGCCCTCCTTCGTCTCAGCCACCATGCCGGTACATACGCCGTTTTCCACCAGAATGTCCTTCATGGTGGTATACTCCCTGATCTCTACGTTGGGCAGTTTTTCTACCGCCTGACGCAGTTTGGTGGTGATTTCCTTGCCGGTAGTGTCCTCGTGGAAGCAGATCCGAGGACGAGAGTGGGCACCCTCGCGGGTATAGGCCAAACTGCCGTCGCTGTTCCGGGCAAAGTCTACGCCCCAGTCCAGCAGCTGGTTGATGACACTGCGGCTGGAGCGGAGCATGATGTCCACGCTCTCCTTGCGGTTCTCGTAGTGTCCGGCCCGCATGGTGTCCTCAAAATAGTCATCGTAGTCCGCATCGTTCAGCAAAACGCAGATACCGCCTTGTGCCAGCATGGAGTTGCAGCTCTCTACATCCTCCTTACTGATCATTAAGACCCGCTGCTCACGGGGCAGGTGCAGGGCGGTGAAAAGTCCGCCCACACCGCAGCCTGCGATGACTGTATCGTATGTAAGTTCCTTCATGATTATATTCGCCTCTTATTTAGAAAGTTCCAACATCCGCTCCAAGGGCAGCTTTGCGCCGGCTGCTGTCTCGGCGGAGAGATTGGCTTGATTTTCCCCGGTTTTCAGGACGTGGATGATCTTATCCAGTGTGATGGTTTTCATATCAGGGCAGATGGGTGTGGTCTTTGGGAAATAGAACATTTTATCTGGATTTTTCTTTTGGAGCTCATAGCTGACGCCTATTTCGGTAGCAATGATGAATTCCTGCCCCGCATTCTCCGTGGCGTATTTGATGATGCCGGAGGTGGAACCCACAAAGTCCGCCATTTCCCGGACAGCCTGGGGACACTCGGGATGCACCAGCAGCTGGGCTTGCGGATGGGCCTGCTTCAATTCGTGCAGCTCATGGGCAGAGATCGCATTGTGAATGGGACAGTAGCCGTCTACCACCATTACGTTTTTTTCCGGAACTTGCTGCGCCACATACTGCCCCAGATTTTGATCGGGAATAAAGAGAATATCGTGGCTGCTCAGTTCACGCACTACCTTTACCGCATTGGCGGAGGTAACACACACGTCCGACCAGGTCTTGATCTCCGCTGTGGAGTTAATATAGCACACCACCGCCAGATCGGGGTATTCCTGCCGATAGCGTTCCACATCCTCCTTGCGTACCATGTGGGCCATAGGACAGTCGGCGTGGAGGTCTGGCATTAATACTTTTTTTGCGGGGGAGAGAAGCTTGCCGCTTTCGCCCATAAAGTTGACGCCGCAAAAAACGATGGTGGAGTTGGTGAGCCCCTGTGCCAGTTTGCTGAGATAGAAGGAGTCACCGATGTAATCCGCGACCTCCTGCACCTCGGGTTCCACATAGTAGTGAGCTAGGATCACGGCGTCCTTTTCCACCTTCAGCTTTGCAATTTCCTCCTGTTTAGTCATATCATCCTCGATTCCCGCGCGGCTGCGCGGCTACATTAAATTTGCGCTGTTTGATATACGCTATGACAGTATAGCACAATATTATACATATGACAAGACATATGTATAATATTTCATTTTATTACTTTCTGCAAGCAAAAAAACTTGTAAATTGCTTTTTTTGGTGGTATACTGCCACCAAATGATAAGTTTTAATTTGCGGTGATTCTGTGGACAGGACAGGTGTCAACTGGAAAGCCAAAGACTGTGCCGCAGACGTAAGGAGTAAAGTTACTATGGAGCAGACACGCATCGAACGAGATTTTATTGGAGAAAAAGAGATCCCGGCCGACGCCTATTATGGTATTCAATCACTTCGGGCATTGGAGAATTTTTCCATCACCGGAAATAGAATGCACAGCGAGATGATCCGCAGCCTGGCTATTTTGAAAAAAGCCTGTGCCGTGGCTAATGCACGGGCAGGTGTCCTGGACTGGGAGCGGGCAGACGCTATCACCTGGGCCTGCGATCGGATTGCAGAAGGGGAGTACCACCATCAGTTCATTGTGGATCCCATGCAGGGCGGCGCAGGAACCTCTATGAATATGAACGCCAATGAGGTGATTGCCAACGTGGCAATCGTTCATCTGGGCGGGCAGTTGGGGGATTATACGATCGTACACCCCAATGATCATGTGAACTGCGGACAATCCACCAATGATGTGATCCCAACTGCGGGTAAGATGACGGCTTTGGTCTTGATACGGCAGCTGGAGAAGGAACTGATTTTACTGCGTACAGAGCTGGATCGGAAAGCCGTGGAATTTGATTCAATCTTAAAAATGGGCAGGACGCAGCTGCAGGACGCCGTTCCGGTACGGCTGGGACAGGAGTTTCGGGCATACGCTACTTCCGTCTCCCGGGGGCTTGAGCGTGTACGCCATGCCTCCCACGAGTTGTTGACCATCAACATGGGAGGTACCGCCATCGGCACAGGCCTTAATGCGGACGACACCTATTTTCACAGTATAACGGAGATCTTATCGTATCACATGGACGCATCTTTTTCCCAAGCCAGAGATCTCATTGATGCAACCCAAAATGTAGACTGCTTTGCAGCCGTGTCCAGCGCTGTGCGCAACTGTGCCATTGCCCTTTCTAAGATTGCAAATGACCTGCGTCTCATGTCCTCCGGCCCACGCGCCGGGTTCGGAGAAATCAATCTGCCGGCACGGCAGAATGGTTCATCGATCATGCCGGGTAAGGTAAACCCGGTGATTCCGGAGGTAGTCAATCAAGTGGCCTTCCGGGTGGTGGGCAATGATGTGACCATCTCCATGGCGGTGGAGGCGGGACAAATGGAACTGAACGCCTTTGAACCGGTGATTTTCTGCTGCCTGTTCCAATCTATTGACCAGCTGGCTCATGCAGTGCATACTTTTGCTGTCAATTGTGTGGAGGGTATTACAGCCAACGAGGATCGCTGTGAGGAGCTGCTGGAGTCCAGCGTGGGGATTGTGACGGCACTTTGCCCCTACATCGGCTATACGAAGGCGGCTGCATTGGCAAAAGAGGCACTGGCCAAAGGTGTGTCTATCCGCAAGCTGGTGTTGTCCCAAGGATTGCTGACCACGCAGCAGCTGGAGTCTATTTTGAATGTGGATAGCATGACCCGCCCCGGCATTTCCGGCAAAGTTCCCTTTTGAGAAATTGCAACGCTGTACATACAAAATAACCCTCCCCTTTTGGGGGAACCGATCCCATAAAAACGGACAATGAAAAAACTCCCCCTGTTGTAGGATAATGAAAACTACAACAGGGGGATGACTATGTCTAAGAGAAAATATGCTCCTATCCAGATGCTGTTTCCAATCAATAAAGAGAAGCTGGCATCAGGCATGGCGCAAAAAGCAAGGAAGGAAAAACGGGGACTCACCGGAGACTGCTCATCCATCACCTTGTTTCGTGTGGGCGTACCCCCGGTGATGGGAGCTCGTCCATGGGCGAAGACTCTTTTGCATTTAGTTTAGGCGTTGCGGCGGGATTTCTCACGGAGGGGGAGCATACGCTGCGTTATCACAGGGTCGGATTCGTAGGGAACATAGGCACCGTTGACGTGCTGGGTCGTCTCGTTGCCCTTGCCGCTCAGTACGACCACAGCGCCCTCCGGGGCCTCCATGATGGCGCGTTCCACAGCGATGACGCGGTCGGGTTCTACGGTAATCTCTGCTTTGCCGCCTGCAGCCGCCTTGGCAAGGCGCATACCGATGTCCCGGGGATCCTCAAAGTCCGGATCCTCGGCCGTAAAAAAGACGCGGTCGGCATATTTGCCGCAGATGCTTCCAATGTCCTGCAGACGCTGGGGAGAACGATGGCTGGCCATGCCGATGACCACGGAGATATAGGCACCGGGATAGTCGTGCTGCAGATCCTCCAGCGAGGCCTGACAGCTGGTGCTGTTGTGCATATAGTTGATCAGAACCGTGATTCCACCACCGATATAGAGGTCAGAACGTCCGGCAACCGTCACACCTTGCAGCGCGTTGGCAATGGCAGCGGGATCACCACCCATCATACGGCCCACAGCAATGGCGGCCATGGCGTTTTTGATGTTGAAGCTGCCGTCCATGGCAATTGTGTAGGGGTGGGTTTGGCCGCTCTCCTTCTCCGTGACGAGGAAGGAATAGCCGCTGGGAAGTTTGGATATGTCGTGAAAACGGAAGTCGCAGTCCGCTTCCTCGCCCACAAGACATATGCGCTTGCACTTGGCCTTTGCTGCGGCATATACGGTGTCGAAGCAGTCGGTATCCCGGCAGATCACAGCCGTATCGCTGTTTTCCAGCAGGGCAATCTTGCACCGGAGATAATCCTCCATACTGGGATGCTCCTGCGGGGAGATGTGATCGGGGCCGATATTGAGGAAAACACCATAGTCAAAATGCTGACCGTAGGCCCGATCTACTTTATAGGTCTGGCTGGAGATCTCAATGGTGACGATGGGCATTTTGTTATGTCTGGCATCGGCAAAGTATCTTTGCATATCCGGAGATTCGGGGGTGGTCAGATGAGAGGGGACGACTTCGCCGCCCACATCACACTCCAGACCGGAGATCAGACCTGTTTTGCATCCCGCGACCGCATCCATGACCGCATGGGTCATACAGGTGGTGGTGGTCTTGCCCTTGGTGCCGGTAATGCCTACCAGGGAAAAATGGTCGGAGGGCATATCGTAAAACCAGCGAGCCGCCAGACTCTGCGCCTTGCGGACATCGCTGACGTGCAGGAAGGGAAGTGTTGTGCCGGGAATTTCAGTTTCCCCCATGTAGCAAACGGCACCGCGGTTAGCTGCCATGAGAAGGTATTCCGGCTTAAAACCGAAGCCCTTGCAAATGAAAAGATCCCCCTCGTGCGTTTCCTGCGAGTTATTGGAAAGACCGGTAAAAGTGACGCCTGCTCCGGCAGGAGAAACCAGCAGCCCGTGCTGCTGCAGATAGGCCTCCAAGCCCCTGCTGTCTTTTCTGATGTTCATATATTCCTCCGTTGTTTAGGATGTGTTGCTGTACCGTTGCCGTGATTTTCCCTAGGGAAATCTGGCGGAGGCAGAGCGAAATCATGCAAATATATTGCTGCTGTCGTGTATTAGTATATACTACCCCATCCACATCTGCAAGTAAAGAGAAATTTCCCCAACCACTTGCGCAGGAGATGGAGATTTGATACAATGAAGCCACCAAGAGGAGGGTCCACAGATGAAAAAAGGCCTCTATTACGGAATCATGGCGGTTCTGATCGCTGTCTTTCTCTTTTCTGCCTATCAGCTGGGCAGCTATATGCTTGAGAAATACCGCAGTGACAAGATGATGGAAAGTGCCTCCAAATTTGTCACGGCAGAACAGGATAAAAACGAAAACGGAGAGTCAGCTGATGCACCGGAACGTGTTGAAGTGAATTTTGATGAGCTACGAAAGCTGAATTCCGACATTGTGGGCTGGATTTACTGCGCCAACACAAAGATCAACTATCCCATTGTGCAGGGACAGGATAATGAGTACTATCTCTACCGATTGCTGGACGGTACTTGGAACTACAACGGCACCATCTTTATGGACTATCGCAACAGCGCTGATTTCAGCGATGGCAATACCATGATTTACGGCCACCACATGAAGAGCGGCGCTATGTTCGCAGAACTGGTGGAGTATAAAAAACAGAGTTTTTATGACGAGCATCCCTACATCTATATAACCACAGAGGAGCAAACCTATCGGATGGATTTGCTGGCTGGCTGTATTGTTGACAGTGTCAGTGATGTTTATACGACGGAGCCTTCAGATGAGATGCTCCAAAGCTGCATGGACACTTCCACGTTCACACCGAAGGTATCCTATCATGGCGGTAAGATCGTGACCCTGTCCACCTGCACCTATGAGTATGACGATGCCCGCTATGTGGTGCTGGGCGAACTGGTTGGGGTAGAGTAAAAAAAGTGAAAAAATAGCGGAGCCGAGAGGCTCCGCTATTTTGCTGCGTGGGCAAGACAAAAGCCCTGCATGAAAATGCAGGGCTTTTGGCACGCCGTGAGGGATTCGAACCCCCGGCCTTCTGGTCCGTAGCCAGACGCTCTATCCAGCTGAGCTAACGGCGCTTATTTTGTGTGTCTCACCAGACAACTTATTTATAATAGCATGATTATCAATAAAATGCAAGAGGTAAAATGGAAAAGTTCGGAAAGTTTTTTGTTTCGAAAAGAAGGGCAAGACAAAAGCCCTGCATAAAATGCAGAGCTTTTGGCACGCCGTGAGGGATTCGAACCCCCGGCCTTCTGGTCCGTAGCCAGA
>JAHHSG010000020.1 GCA_020025305.1 Oscillospiraceae bacterium | reverse complement strand
CCTCGACCTCCAGCGTGACAGGCTGGCGTTCTAACCAACTGAACTACTTGGCCATGTGGTGGGAACAACTGGACTCGAACCAGTGACCCCCTGCTTGTAAGGCAGGTGCTCTAACCAGCTGAGCTATGCTCCCGTCCTTACCGCTCCTCACGAACGGCAAGGATGAGTATATCAAAGAAGCGCGAATATGTCAACAGTAAAATCGAAAAAAACTCTTTTTTTCTTAAAGGCCCTGTGCAGGGCCCTTATTTTTCCTGCAGCCCATCGATAAGAGCCCGCAGCTGCGCTGCATCAAAATCGTACACCGCATCGCAGAACTGGCAGGTCATCTGGCAGGAGCCCTGTTCTTCGAGAATCTTCTCCAGTTCTTCTGTCCCAAGAGAAATAAGGGCACGCTCTACCCGCTCGCGGCTGCAATAGCAGCGATACTCCACAGGGGTACTTTGCAGGATCTCCAGATCAAAATCAGACATGACCGTGCGCAGCAGGGCCTCCGGATCCGGATTCTTATCAAGAATAGCAGACACACTGCCAGCCGCCATAATGCCGCCCTCTATTTTGGTAATGGTGTCCTCATCGGCGCCCGGCAGCAGCTGGATAAGATAGCCGCCAGCAGCACGGACGCTCTGATCCCGCTCTACCAGCACGCCCAGACCGCAGGCGGTGGGAATCTGCTCAGACTCCACAAAATAGGCAGCCACATCCTCGGCGATTTCGCCGCCCATCAGATCAATGGTGCCTACATAAGGGTCCCTCATATTTAAGTCTTTGATGACGGTGAAGGTGCCCGTATTCCCCACGGCAGTACCTACATCCAGCTTGCCGTCCTCACGCAAAGGGAGATCCAGTCCCGGATTTGCCACATACCCGCGGACATTGCCGTCGGTATCCGATACAGCCAGCACATTCCCCAGCGGGCCACCGCCCTTGATCTGCAGCGTAATACTGGCCCCCTCGCCCTTCAAGGCGTTGCCCATCATGGATGCCGCCGCCAGCGTGCGCCCCAATGCCGCCGTCCCCACCGGCAGCGTGTGATGGATCTGGCGGGCACGTTCCGTCAGCTCCCGGCTGCAAATAGCAGTCGCTTTCACCATGCCGTCACTGGTGATGGCTCGTACAATTCTATCACTCATCGTTATCAAACCTCTTAATTTCTCGTTTTTGTTGTAGTTTCTATATTTTGTGCAAATTTCATGTTCACTGGCAGATACGGCGCACCTGCCCGTTGCCCCACAGGGACAATACCAGAAGGAGCAGCCCCATAGCATAAACCATAGCGCTCTCCCAGTGCATAACCATTCCCAACGCCCCGGCTGCCAGTGCTGCGGCGCACAGCATCGGCACAATCCACAAGAGCACTCGATCCAACTTCCGCAGCGTTCTCTGCCCTTTATCCCGCTTGTGTTTCCACGTATAGACGGCGTGCGCCCAGAGAACTGCCGACAGTGCCGCCAAGCCTAAAAAAGCCTCGTTCATAACCGTACCCTCACAATCTTACGCAGGAGAAATAGATCCGCTGCTCTCCCTGCACGGGGCGACGCATCTTCATATCCCCGTAGGTTCGGATTTTCCCGAAGCCAGCAGCCTTCAGCCACTGCGTCAGTTCCTCCACGGTATAAGCCCGCTCCTCATGGATCTCCAGACTGCGCAGCCACCGATCGTCGTTCTGTCTGCGGAAAATATCCATATAATAGGTACAAAGGCCGCGGTGATACTCCGGGCGCCAGACGCAGTAGGTATCCTCCGTCTCATCGAGAAAGACCTGTCCGTCCAGCCCCTGCAATTTCTCCGGAGTATTGACATCGAAAATCAGCATTCCTCCGGGGGCGATGAACAGACGAAGCCGCTCCAAGGTGCGCTGTACGTCCTTGGGGGAGGTCAGATAGTTGAGACTGTCCAGACAGCACACAGCGGCATCCACCGTACCATAGAGATCCAATTCAGGCATGGACTGGTGCAAAAAAATGGGCGCTATCCCCTCCACAGAGCCATACTTTTCCATGGCAGCAGCCAGCATTTCCTCCGAGCCGTCCACACCGATCATTTCATAGCCCCGACCGGTAAAGATCCATGTCAGCGTACCGGTTCCGCAAGCCAGATCCAGCACCGTGTGCACAGGGATCTCACTGCGCCCCAGCAGTTTTTCCAGCCAGTCCGCCCGCTTTTCATATTCTACATCGCCGGTCAGCGCATCGTAGGTACCGGCCAAAGCGTCGTAGCAGCTCATTTCTTTTCCTGACCCTTCATTTTCTCCAAAACGCTCTCATAGCCGCCCATACCATTGATCAAGGAGCGATTCACACGGCTGATGGTAGCACTGGAGGCTCCGGTCTGCTCCAAAATCTCACTGTAGATCATACCGGAGTCCAAGAGCGTTGCCACCTCGTAGCGCTGCTCCATAGCCCGCAGCTCCGCAATGGTACACAGATCCTGAAAGAAGTTATAGCACTCCTCCTCTGTCTCCAGCTTCAAAATTGCCTGATATAAAAGATCATTCTTCTCTTTCTTTGCAATTTTGGTCTTATTTGTTCTTGGCATATCCATTCCTCCGTTACTGTCATCTTTCATTATTTCCGTTTGCGTTGGTATTTTAACATTGTAAACTGCGAAAGTAAACCACTTTCAGCAATTTTCGCTGCCATCAGCACAGAGAAATTTTCTCCTGCTCCACCGCATCATCCCATCATTTCCATCAAAAGGAGGGCTCTCCCTTGTCCCGTTTTGAGATCACACCCTGCTCTATCCGTCCTCTCTACACATGGGAAGACATCCCGATCCTTTACGCTGAGGCCCAGCTGCCCCATTGGTCAGGAACGGGCGGAAAGAACTTCAACCGCTACTATCTGGCCTGTGAGCGCACCTTTGAGCACTACTGCATGAAGGAGCTCTATCCCCAGGCGGAAAACGCCTGCAGGCAAGCACTGGAAAGTGCCGGAGCGCTGCCGCAGTGGCACGCCTCGCTGCTTTCCACCGTGACACGAGAGACTGTCGATCTTTTAAGTCTTTACACTGACACCACGGAGACAGACGGCGTACATCGCACCGTGATTCGCCGGGGAGATACCTGGGATCTGCACCGCGGGCTGCCCGTGGCGCTCTCAGATTTCTTTCCCTCCCATACGCCATGGCGGCGCAGACTGTTGGAGCGGGCCGCACAGGAGATCGAAGCACAAGAGGGTCAGGGAATTGCTCTTTACCATCAGGATTGGCGGCGTAAACTGCGCTCCGCCTTTCACAGTCATCACTTCTACCTGACAGAGGAGGGACTGTGCTTTTTCTATCAGATGTACGCCATTGCCCCGGCAGCGGAAGGCATCCCCACTTTTTGTTTACCCTACGACTCGGAAAACGGGCCTTTTCCCGCCCTTCCGCAGTAACGCAAAAAAGACCGCCTGCAGGCGGTCTTTTTTAATGGGATATTCTTTATGACCGCTCGCTCTCCCCCAGCATCTTGGCAATGGTTTCCCATGCAGCCTCGCGATCCAGCTCATGGCCGGTGAAGTCCTTAAATCCCTCAATGATCTGGGGGATGACCATGTAGATGCCGGCAATCGTCTTTAAGCCCTGCTTGCGTCCCTGCTGCAAAAGGTGGGTATCCCGGGGGCTGTAAACCAAATCATAGAGCCACGCATCGGGGTTCGCCCCCCGCAGGAAGCCCAGATCGGAGAACTGCTTGCCGTTGGACATACCCAGATTGGTGGCGTTGATGATGATATCCGCCTGAGCCGCGGCACGGCGCAGCGGCACAGTGCCGAAATAGATCCACTCCACACGATCAGGAAACCGCTCAGCCAGATCTTTGGCGTGATAGACACTGCGGTTGCAGACAATCACCTTCCCTGCGCCGGCGCGCACCAGCGCCGTAGTAATGGCTTGTCCGGAGGCACCAGTGCCGATCAGCAATACCTTCTTGCCTCTGGGGTCAATCTTAAAGCGATCCAGACTGTCCAAGAAACCCAAGCTGTCATTATTATAGCCATAGGCCTTGCCGTTGCGGATGACCACCGTGTTCACCGCACCGCACAGCTTTGCCTCTTCGCTGACTTCATCCAGCAGCGGAATAATACTGCGCTTGTGGGGGGTGGTCACGTTGAAGCCGGCATAGGCACCCGCCTTGGCCTCCCTGACAAAGTCCTCCAGCTCGTGCTTTTGCACCTCCACCGCTTCATACTGGTAGTCCAGCCCTGCCAGTTCCATCAGGCAGCGCTGGATGGCAGGGTACAGGCTGTGCTCCACCGGGTAGCCGATCACACACAATTTTTTCATTTTCTTTCTCCCTTCCTTTTTGGCGGCCTTGTTCCTAGCCGCCCCGTTCCTTCTTTTGCTCATATGACAAAATTTCCATTCTTCATGACAGGGATTTCCCGCCCATCCCGGGTACAACCCACAACAGACAGATCCGCAGTCCCCACCATAAAGTCCACATGGGTGATAGAATCATTGAGTCCGCGGGCCTTCAGCTCCTCCTTATTCATGTCCCGACCGCCCTCCAGGCAGGGGTACGCCTCGCCAAAGGCAATGTGGCAGGCGGCATTTTCATCAAAAAGCGTATTGTAGAACAGCATCTTCAAATTAGAGATCGGGCTGTCATAGGGCACAAGCGCCACCTCGCCGAAATAGGAGGCGCCTTCATCTACGCTGATCGCCGCCTTCAAAAACGCTTCCCCCTGCCGTGCGTGCGCCTCCACAATCCTGCCATCCTTCACCACAAAGTGGAACCCGTCAATGATGTTGCCCTCATTGACAAGCGGCATAGAGGCATAGACTACGCCGTTGACCCCATTGCGCAGCGGAGACGTAAAGATCTCCTCCGTGGGCATATTGGCAATGAACGTCTGTCCTGCGCGGCTCACATCGTCGCCTGCCTCCCAGACATGGCCTTCCGGCAGCTGCACAACGAGATCCGTCCCTAGGCTGTTGGTGTAGTGGAGGGAGCACAGGTGCATTTGGTTCAGCTTCTCCTTCCGCCGGGCCAGCATGGCAATGTGCTGCTGCCAGCGCTCCACACTCTTGCCATCGCCGTTGATGCGCACCGTATAGAGAATGGCGTCCCACAACTTAGCCATAGCCTCCTCCTCGCTCACATCGGGGAACACCCGCTTAGCCCACGAGGGAATAGGGACAGAAGCAATGCACCATGGGAATCCACTGCACATCTGCAAGCGATAAAAATCCTCCAGCGCCTGACCGCTGGCACGCTGTGAGCGCAGCAGCCGATCCGGGTCTACCCCCTGCAGCGCTTCCGGATCCTCCGCGGCAATGGAGAGATAAGCCACGCCCTCCCGGGCATAATCATTGAAAAAGTGACGCCGCCACTGGGGTACCTCATCAAAAACAGCGCCGTCGGCATACAGATAACGCTGCCTTGCTAACTCGTCATCCTGCCAATTCATCACAACCTCACGGCAGCCCCTCTGATAGGCAGCGGCAGCACACAATCTCGCAAAAGGGGCACACGCCACCGGAGAAGAAATCACCAGCGTCTGTCCGGGCTGAATGTTCAATCCCACCTGTGTCAGGAGCTGTGCGTATTCTTGCAGTTTTTCTTCCATGCTGTATCCCCACTTTCCAGAAATGCTATTTTTTTACAATGGTAATATTTTATTCCATTCTCCTGTGAAAGTAAAGGACTCTGCGTCGACCATGGGAAAATTTTTACAGCGTGTACACAATTGGGAGCCGCTTCTCGCCGCTATCCACGTTTTCATTGACACCTTACCTGTATCATGGTATCCTACCTATGTCATTTATTTTCTATTGAGATTGTGAGGTGAGGTTATGGACGGCAGTAGTTGCAGTCGCAGTACAGACAAGATATGTTCATGCTGCTATCAGCAGTTTCCAAGCGCATTGTCTATAACCTCCGTTCTTTAGTTCGAGGGGCTTCTTTGTTGCGCCCTGCTGTCTACGTATGTATATACCATTGTCTGTTTACCGACCTGCACACCGCTCCACCCGGCGTCTGCAGCGCCCGTTGAACAGGGACAATGGTATTTTTTTGCCTTAACAGCAAAAAATACTGTGCTGCACCGCCCTATTTTTCCCGTATAAGGAGGTACAGAACAATGAATAACAAGAATACCATGACATCTTCCATCCGTCATCCGGACTACAAAACAGAAATCGCCACGCTGCTGCACCGTCGCCTGACACCCGGTCGGCTGCGGGAAGAATTGATGAACTACCATGAAAATGATATTGCCGCGGCACTGGAGCTTTTAAGCCATGAAGATCGGCTCGTACTCTATCGCTTGCTAAGCAGCAGCGAATTGGCAGACATTTTCTCCTATGTGGATCACCCTGCCGCTTATCTCAACGAACTGGGCATGCGGCAAAAACTGGAAACTTTGGCACAGCTGGAGCCGGCACAGGCCGCCGATTATCTGGCAGAACTGAAAAAAGAGGAGCGTGACACGCTCTTAGATCTGCTGGAGGAAGACACCCGCAGCGAAATTGCTCTGCTCAGTTCCTTTGCCCAGGAGGAAATCGGCAGCCGAATGACCACCAACTATATCACCATCCAAGACGGCAGCAGTGTCCGGCAGGCCATGCGCGCTCTGGTAGAGCAGGCCGCTGAAAACGACAATATCTCCACACTCTATGTGGTGGATGATCAGGAGCGTCTGGTCGGTGCCATTGACCTGAAAGATCTCATTATGGCTCGTGAAGGCGATGATCTGGCGAATATCACTGCTTCTTCCTATCCCTATGTTTACGCCACCGAAGCGGTGGAGGACTGCATTGATTGTCTTTCTGACTACTCTGAGGACTCCATTCCGGTTCTGGACAGCGCCAATCGGCTAAAAGGCGTCTTGACAGCGCAGGTACTAGGGCAGCTCATCGGCGAGGAGCTGGACGAGGACTATGCCAAACTGGGTGGTCTTTCCGCCGGTGAGGATCTGAAGGAGCCGCTCCGGCGCAGCATCCTCAAGCGCCTGCCATGGCTGATCATTCTGCTGGGTCTGGGACTGGTCGTCTCCTCTGTGGTAGGTATTTTTGAGGCTGTGGTATCTCAGCTGACGCTGATTATTTGTTTTCAGTCTCTGGTGCTGGACATGGCCGGCAATGTGGGTACCCAATCTCTGGCTGTCACAATCCGTGTTCTGACAGACAGCCGGGTAGATGCCCGCCGCAAGTGGGCACTTGTCGGCAAAGAGGCCCGGATAGGTCTGGTCAACGGCGCTATTTTAGGCACTCTCTCCTTTGCCGCCATCGGCTGCTATCTCATGTTTTTCAAGGGGCAGCCTGCAAATGTTGCCTTTTCCATCTCCTTTTGCACCGGCGCTGCACTTCTTTTGAGTATGGAACTCTCCTCCATTGCCGGCACCACCATACCGCTTCTTTTCAAAAAGCTGCACGTTGACCCAGCTGTGGCCTCCGGTCCGCTGATCACCACTGTCAATGACTTGGTGGCCGTTGTGAGCTACTATGGCCTTGCATGGTTCTTCCTCATCTATTTGGCACATCTTTGAACCGGCCTTCCAGGCGCATAGAACTGTCATCGTCAAAAAGGCACTCAGATTTCAAATCTGAGTGCCTTTTTCGTGCCTTTCGGCTGTATAAACCGGCAAGCAAACATATACAGGGTTATTTTGGCTCAGTTCTCCAGAATATCGGTCAGATTTCGGATACATGAACCGGCGGTGACAACCACCACATGATCCCGCTCCTCCACCGTCGTCATTCCGTCGGGGATGATGGTCTGCCGATCCCGGACAATGGCAGCCAACAGCATGCCTTTCTTCAGTCTCAGCTCCCGCAAGGGCTTATGGAGGATGGCGATACAGGCAGGTGTTGCCGTAAATTCCAGCACTTCCACCGAACCGCCCAGCAATTTGTAGAAGCTATCGATTTCGCTTCCTTCGGAGTTTGCAAGGCTGCGCACGTAGCGGGTAATCTGGTTGGCTACAATATCTTTCGGGCTGATAACACTCCCAATACCGGCCTCACGTACCAGTTCCATGTAGTTGGGCCGTGTCATCTTGGCAATGGTCTTGGGTACACCGGCACGCCGTGCTGTGGCAGCCATCAGCAGATTCTCCTCATCCCGCCCCGTTAAAGAGACAAAGGCATCCACATTGAAAATGCCCTCACTCTGGATGAGGTTGGCATCGGTGCCGTCCCCCTCAATAATCATGGCCCCGGGCAATTCATCCGCCAAGACAGTACATTCCTTATGCATCATCTCCACGATACATACCTTGGTGTTGTTGCGTTCCAGCTCCCATGTGAGATACATGGCAATACGGCTGCCTCCCAAAAGCGTTACACGCTTTACCTTTTGTAGCGTACGCCCCAGGCCCTGCACCATTCGCTGCAATTCCTGCCGTGTCCCCACCACATAGATTCGATCCCCGGCGCGAGGAATAAAATCTCCATCCGGAATAATATACTGTTCCTCCTGCTCGGCAGCACAAAACAGTACATCCGCCAGCCGTTTACGGTTAAATTCACTGAGAGGAACACCACAAATGGTATCCTTTGCAGTCACCTGAAAGCCAATCATGTCGATGCGCCCCTGGGCAAAAGGCTCCACAGAGAACGCAGCCGGGAAACTGAGAATACGTGCAATTTCCAGTGCCGCCGCCCAGTCCGGGTTAATGACCATGCTGAGCCCTACTTCCCGTTTGAGCATCTCGGCATCCATTCGGTAGTCGGTATTGCGAACACGAGCCACCGTATGCCTTGCCCCCAGTTTTTTTGCGATCAAGCAGCACACCAAATTGGTCTCATCACTGCTCGTCACGGCAATAACCAAATCTGCGTCGGAGACCCCGGCATTTTTCAGCACACTGATGCTGGCACCGTTGCCCTCCACGCACATCACATCCAGCGTACTGTCGGCCCGCCTTAACGCGCTGGGGGATTTATCCACTATAATGATATCATGATCCTCCACCGCCAACTGCCAGGCAATGGCATATCCCACCTTGCCGTTCCCTACAATGATGATCTTCATACTTCTGTTTCCTTCCCCTATCATTGAGGCCGCACATCATCGGCCCCTCCCATCTGCTTTTTTTGCCGCCATTCCAGTATGACCGCATTCAACTCTGCCCCCATAATGACCACCACCGCGCTCATATAGAGCCATAATAGCGTTACAACGGCTGTGGCAATGGAGCCGTAAAGCTGGCTGTAAGTTGCAAAATTCTCCACATAATAAGAAAACGCAGCCGAAAGGATCAACCACGATACCAAAGAAGAAACCACACCAGGGGCCACGTCACGCAAGGGACGGCGTCTCCCCTGTGCCAACATATAGAGAATGGCCAAAGACGCCAAAAGCACCAGTGCCAGCAGTAAAAATCGCAGTCCATCCCACACCTCGGCGAACCACAGCGGCAGTGCAACAAACTTCGCCAACCACACCAGCGCCCGACGCCCCACGGTTACAAGCACGGTAGACGCTGCCACCGTTGCCAGCATCCACACTGTAAAGAGCAGGATACGCAGCTGTTCCAACAGAATATTTTTGGATCCCTGCGCAGCGCCGAACGCCCTTTGCAAGGAGCGCAGCAGGCAGCTGGTGGCTCGGCGGGGAAACCAGATGGAGAAAACCAGGCTGAACCATAAAAGACGGGTGCTCTGGTTTTCTCGCACGTAGATGAGATACCCCCGTACAATCTCCTCCACTTCAGTGGGCAGCAGCTGATTCAAAAGATGCAGCACACTCTCCGGGTCCAATTCCATAGCACCCAGCAGCGTACTGAAAAACACCAGCAACGGCAGCGCAGCAAAAATCAGATAATATGTCAGTGCGGCACTGCTGCGCCCCACATCATGCCGATAATACCGCTGCGCCAGTTCTTTGATCATCTCCAGTTCACCACGCCCTTTTCGCCTATGATATCTCGCTATATTTTATCACAGCCTTCCAAAAATAGAAAGGTAAAAATCATTCTGCCTCTTTTTCCATAATCTGCCATATAGTTTTTGTTATTCTTCTTTATTTTATTGCAAAAATTTAGTCAAATATACAAAAAAGCAGTTCTGTTTTTCTCCGTTTTTGTTCGCCTAACCGTCATTTTTGAACTTTCTTTTAAATTTCTGTTTTTCGCTTGGCGATTGCAAAAGTCCGTGTTATAATGGCTTGCACAAAGGATATGATACTATTTAATGATTTATTTTTACGAGGTGGCCTTTCATGGATAACTTAACTAAAATTGTCCGTACGGAAATTTCTCGACAGTATAAAAGTGTGCGCCAATTTGCATTTGTGGTCAACATTCCCCTTTCCACCATCAACAGCGCACTTCATAATGGCATCGGCGGTTCCTCCTTCGACACCGTGGTGCAGATTTGCCGAGCACTGGGGATTAAAGCACTCAGTGAGGACGCCTCCTCTTATCTGACGGAAGAAACCCAGAAGTTGGTGGAACAGTATTCCCATCTGGACGACTATGGCCGCCACACCATTTCCTCTGTAATGCAGGTGGAATACGACCGCTGCACAGAGTTGTCCGCCCCCAAAAAGGATACCACTTACAAGGGCATCAACAGTGTCAACGTCTCTGCCCCTCTGGAAACCCGTCAGGTTCTCAATGATCTGAAAAAGTAAAGCCCAACCGTATATTTTCTAAAGGTTTCTGCATAGCTGCGGAGACCTTTTCATATTTCCACAGATCACTGCATACCTTTTACCAAACAGGAAAGGACGATGTGATCATGGGAAAACCTCCAGTGAAAGTATTTCTCCTGCGCCGCCGTGTCGTGGTAGTGCTGGCGCTTCTGGTATTGTGCACAGGCATCTTCTGTGCTATGTGGCTCCCCAGTGCCATCACCGCCTCCACCACCAGCCGTCAGCTGCCTATCTACTCTGTGGAGCGGCCAGGTAAAATGTGTTCCATTTCTTTTGACGCAGCGTGGGGCAACGAAGACACGGAAATGCTCATTGACATTCTGGCCCGCTACAACATCAAAGCCACCTTTTTCGTGGTAGGTGAGTGGGCCGAAACTTACCCTGAGTCCGTCAAAGCTCTCTCGGATGCCGGACACGAAATCATGAACCACTCCCACCACCACGACCACTATAATGCCATGAGCGCTGAGGAAATCATGGCCGATGTCACCGGCTGCAACGAAAAAATAGCCTCCATCACCGGCAAAACTCCCACGCTGCTGCGCTGCCCCTACGGAGAGTATGACGACCATGTCATTGCGGCCATCCGCTCTTTGGATATGGAGCCCATCCAATGGGATGTGGACAGTCTGGACTGGAAGGACTACGACGCACCTACCATTTATAAGCGTGTCACGGAAAAGCTGCGCCCCGGCAGCATCGTCCTCTTCCATAATGCCGCCCTCCATACGCCGGAGGCACTGCCGGATATTCTGGAGTATATGATCAACGAGGGGTATACCGTGGTACCCATCTCTGAGCTGATCTATACGGAGAACTACACCATCGACCATACCGGCCGGCAATTCCCGGAAAAGAAATCTTCCGAAGAAGAAAACAAGGTCACGGAAAAGGAACCTTCTGAAGGAAATTCCGAGACTGCCGAAAAGTAATATCACCGCCTGCGAAGTTCCCCTCAGAGAGATCACATGTATGGATGTGATCTCTCTGAGGTTTTTTTCTCTTTCTCGCCGCAGACCATCTGCTGTTCTGCGATTGCTTTCCTCCTTCTCTTGTAAATTTTCTGCAAATAAAATGGGACAATACTGCTGCCATGCTTGCTTTGCTCATAGATTTTGCGTATACTTTTTGTAATGTCTCTCACCATAGATCACCTATGGGACTTTTGATTATATGCCTTGAAAGGATGAAAGCAGCCATGGCATTCGTGGAATTGAAGGACGTCTACAAGCGCTACCGCACCGGAGACATCGTCACTGCTGCGGCAAACGGTGTCAATTTTCATATTGATAAGGGTGAATTCGCCATCATTGTAGGGCCCTCCGGCGCCGGCAAGACCACCGTTTTAAATATGCTCGGCGGCATGGATACCTGTGATGAGGGACAAATTCTGGTAGACGGACGGGACATTGCCCAATGTAAGGGCAAAGACCTCATTACCTATCGCCGCCACGACATCGGCTTCGTATTTCAGTTTTACAATCTAGTGCAAAATCTGACGGCTTTGGAAAATGTGGAACTGGCGGCTCAGATCTGCCGTGATCCCATGCCTGCCGCCGAGGCACTGGAGGCCGTGGGGCTGGGCCATCGGCTCAACAACTTCCCGGCACAGCTCTCCGGTGGGGAACAGCAGCGTGTCTCCATTGCCCGCGCCCTTGCCAAGCGCCCCAAGCTTCTTTTGTGTGACGAGCCCACCGGCGCTTTGGATTACCAGACCGGCAAGCAGATTCTCTCTCTTCTGCAACATGCCTGTCGGCATGGCGGTGTGACCGTGATCGTGGTCACTCATAATACCGCCATTACGCCTATGGCTGACCGTGTGATCACCATCCGCAACAGCCAAGCCGTCTCCAATGTCTTTAACCCAAATCCTGCCGATGTAAATACCATCGAATGGTGATACATCTGCCTAAGATATTTGATTTGAAAAGAGGTGTCCGGCATGCATCGCGCCACTGCCAAAGATATTCTCCGCACCATCCGCCGCTCGCTGAGCCGGTACTGCTCCATCTTGCTCATTATCGCCATCGGCGTGGCCTTTTTTGCCGGTCTTTCCGCCTCGGGAAGCGATATGCGCCTGACCGCCGACAAGTACTATCGTGAGAGCAACGCCCAGGACATCCAAATCATCTCCACGCTGGGCTTCTCGGAGAAAGATCTGGAGGCTGTCCGCCAGCTCGACGGCGTACAGCAGGCGCAGGGCAGCTATTTTCTCGACTGCATGGCTGTCTGCTCTGACAACTTTCTTACCCGGGTGCTCTCCCTGCCGGAGAACACCGACGAAAACAACGACGCTTACCTCAATCGCCTGCGCCTTTTAGAGGGGCGGCTGCCATGGTATGAGGATGAGTGTGTCATCGACGAGAATATCATGACGGAATACGGCTTCTCCGTAGGTTCCACCCTGACACTCCGCTCCACCGTCAAAGGCGAAGAATTATCCGATGCTCTTAGAAACACGGAGTTCACGGTTGTGGGGGTTGTCAACTCGCCCCTCTATACGGATATGTCACGCCGCGGCACCACTACCGTGGGCGACGGTTCACTGGATGCCTACATTTACGTCCCGGCAGAGAATTTCACCGCTGCTTTTTATACCCAGCTGGCCATCACCTATGCCCCTGCCCGGGCATTTGCCTGCTATGACGAGGGCTATCTTTCCTCTCTGGAGCCTCTCAAACGTGCATTGGAAACAGTGGCACAGCAGCGTTCCATGCCCCGGATGGATGAAATGCGCACTTATCTCAGCCATAACATTGCCGATGGGCAAGCCCAGATTGACGAAGGCCGTGCGCAGCTGGCCAATGCCAAAGCGCAGCTGGCCAATGCCAAAGCGGAGCTAGAGGCAGCCCGCAAGGATCTGGAGGCGGGCCGCAGTGCGTATGAACAGGGAAAAAGCACCTTCCAGCAGGAGATCTCCTCCGCCCGGGGCGAGCTCTCCTCCGGACAGAAGTCTCTCGATCAGGGCAGGGCACAGTACGAAAGCTATCTTGCCCAATATCAGGCAGGCCGGGCGGAGTTCGATGCCAACGAGGCCGCCGTCACGGAGGCCGAGCAGCAGGTGTCCCTGCTCAACGCCTCCTACGCCCTGCTCCATCCCCAGCTCTCCGCCATGGAACACATGGACACATCCACCGCCGCCGGTCATGCGGCCCTTCAATATGCCGCCACCTCCATCACGCCCACCATGAACGGGTTCACCGATGCAGACGGCAACTCTCTGGGCTTTGGTGACATGATGTACGATGGCGCCCCCTATTCCACCGCCACCCCCGAGCGGGTAGCCGCCGCCCACGCGGCCCTGACCGCCTATCGGGATGATGCCGTGGCGCAGGTGTCCCAAGGCCGTGCGCAACTGGAGGCCGCCCGTCCCCAGTTAGATGCCGCCAAAGCACAGCTGGATGCCTTTCAGGCAGAGCTGGATGCGGCACAGGCCAAGCTGGATGCCGGCAAGGCACAGCTGCAGCAGTCCGAAAGTGCCGGACAACAGGCGCTGGACAACGCCCAGAACGAACTGGAAAGCGGTCAAATACAGCTGAGCGAGGGGGAGGCGGAATACCTTCGGCAAGAGGCGGAGGCACGCCAAAAAATTGCAGACGGCGAGGCAGAGCTGGCACAGGCGGAGCGAAAGCTGGCCACTGCCCAGCGCACTCTGGCGGATCTCCAGCCCGCTGAGTGGTTCATCAATGACCGCACCGAGAGCTGTCTCGGCTTTGCCGGGTTCTCCAACGACTCCGACCGCATGGACAGCCTCTCCACCGTATTTCCCGTGTTCTTCCTAGCGGTAGCCTCTCTGGTATGTCTGACCACCCTGGCCCGCATGGTTGAGGAGCACCGCACGGAGATCGGCACCTTTAAGGCGCTTGGCTACAGCAACAGCGCCATCCACCGCAAGTATATGATCTACTCCCTCAGCGCCACCGGCCTTGGCTGCATTGTGGGGCTTTTGGCCGGCTTCCGCATTTTCCCCACGGTGATCATCAATGCCTACGGCATGATGTACGACCTGCCCGATCCTCAGACACCCTTCCATATGCCTATGGCCATTGCCTGCACGGTGGTTTCTCTCCTGTGCGTCGCCATGGTCACCTTTGTGGTGTGCCGCAGCGTTTTGAAGGAAACCCCCGCCTCCATCATGCGCCCCAAGGCCCCGCCTGCCGGCAAGCGCATCCCGCTGGAGTATATCCGCCCCCTGTGGCGTCGGTTGTCCTTCAGTTACAAGGTCACCGCACGCAACATCTTCCGCTATAAAAAGCGTGTGCTCATGACTATTTTCGGTATCGCGGGCTCTTCGGCACTGGTGCTCACCGGCTTTGGTTTACAGGATGCGCTCAGCAAAATGGTGGAAAACCAGTTTCACAACGTATTCCACTATGATCTTCTGGCGGGCTATTCCTCACAACAGTCGGCTGACCGTGATGCGCTGGCGGCTTTTCTGGACGAGCACGAGATGGTGGCGGATTGGCAGTTCCAGAGCCGTGAAATTCTTCACACCAATGCCCCCGGCAAGAGCCATGAGGTCAATCTGGTAGTTGCCAAGGATACCAGCCAGCTGGCCAACTATATCAGTCTCCAAAACCGCACCTCCAGTACACCCATTGAGGTGGGCCATGATGGCGCTGTGGTGACGGAAAAGCTGGCCTCCATGCTCCACCTCTCTCCCGGCAGCACGCTCTCCCTGCGGGACAGCGATCAGCACGTCTATGAGATCACCATTTCCGCCGTGACGGAGAACTACACCCAGCACTTCCTCTACCTCTCTGAGAGTTACTATCAGCAGATTTTCGGCAAGGCTCCGGTTTACAATTCCGTGATCCTCCACACTGCCGATCCTTCCGACACACGGCAGCTGCAAGAGGAGCTCCTGTCCGATACCGCCGTACAGATGGTGACTTCCAGCAGCGATATGCTCTCGCAGGCCACCTATCTCACGGATAACCTCAGCTATGTGGTGGCCGTGCTTATTGTTTCGGCGGGACTGCTGGCTTTCGTTGTGCTCTATAACCTCTCCAATGTGAATATCACAGAACGCACGCGGGAGATTGCCACATTGAAAGTACTGGGCTTCTACGACGGTGAAGTATCGGCCTATATCTTCCGTGAAAGCGTCATTCTCTCCATCGTGGGAACGGCCGCAGGCCTTGGGTTGGGTGCGGTATTCCTTCGCTTTGTGGTCACCACCGCAGAGGCGGACACCATGATGTTCGCCCGGCATATCCAGTTGACCAGCTTCCTTTTTTCAGCACTGCTGACGTTTCTCTTCTCTTTCCTGGTGAACTTCGCCATGCACTTCCGCCTCAAACGGATCAATATGGTGGAGTCTATGAAATCCGTGGACTGACCCTCTCATATCTGAAAACGGGGCTTCTCCCATGGAGAAGCCCCGTTTTTATGTACAATATGCAATATTCTTTTGGAAAATAACTATTTGTATTCCTCTCAGCGCATCAAATGCACCGCCAGCAGGGGCAGCACGATCTGGAAGATGAGGATCAGCGGAATGCCGCAGCGAAAATACCAGTGCCGTATCTTGTGGTGGAACAGGTGCATTCCTGCCAGCGCTCCGATACTGCCGCCAGCGATCGCCAGAAGGAAAAGTGTCTTTTCCGGCACACGGTACCGCTGCCGCCGTGCTTTCCACTTATCCACCCCATAGACGGCAAAGGTCACCAGATTCATCACTACCAGATACACGGTCAACCAACCGGCCGGTGAGAGGAAAAAGGCCGTGACTCGTTCAGCCATAAAAAGCGCCTCCTTTTTATCCACAGGATACCACAGCCATCCCACTTTTTCCACCACAAAAAGAACCACCCCCGCCATGGACGAGGGTGGTTCCTGATAACAGCTTACTTCTCCAGACGGCTCAGCTCACAGGCCGTTGCAGCGGCCAATCGGGCGTTGTTGTACACCAGCTGAATGTTGGAATCCAGAGAGTCTCCACCGGTGAGTTCCTTGATTTTAGCCAGCAGGAACGGCGTGGTCTCCTTGCCGTGAATGCCTTTTTCCGCTGCCTCAGCCACAGCATCGTCAATGGCCTTGTTGATCACCTCATGATCCATGGAATACTCCTCAGGAATGGGGTTGGTCACCAGCATACCGCCCTTGAGTCCCAGCTCCTGCTTGACATGAAAAGCCTCTGCCAGCTGCGTGGGCGTATCCATGCGATAATCCACGCCGAAGCCGCTCTTACGGGTATAGAAGGCAGGCAGCTCATCGGTGCCGTAGCCCAACACGGTGACACCCTTTGTCTCCAGATACTCCAGCGTCAATCCAAGATCCAGAATGGACTTGGCACCGGCGCACACCACCATCACAGGGGTCTGTGCCAGCTCCTCCAGATCGGCAGAGATATCCATGGTGGTCTCAGCACCACGATGCACGCCGCCGATACCGCCGGTAGCGAAGATCTTGATGCCAGCCATAGCAGCAATCATCATGGTGGTGGTCACGGTGGTGGCACCATCGGCCTTGCGGGCTACCAACACAGGCAGGTCACGGCGGCTGGCCTTCGTGACACCGGCACCGGTCTTACCCAGATAATCGATCTCACTCTCGTTGAGGCCGGCTTTTAGGCGCCCGCCAATGATGGCGATGGTGGCAGGGGTAGCGCCGCACTCACGAATAATCTTCTCCACCTGCAGTGCCGTCTCCACATTCTGAGGATAAGGCATACCGTGGGAGATGATCGTGGACTCCAGTGCCACCACGGGACGACCCTCGTCCAGAGCCTTCTTCACTTCCGGTGCAATGTCCAAGTACTTATTCAGCATCATCATTTCCTCCTATAATCCTTCGATGTTTGTTTATTTCATTTTTCCGTAAGACCGGCTCGCGCCGCCAGCTTCTCCTCGCTCATGGCGCTGTTGATGGTCTCTGTGCTCTCCATGGCAATGGCTGCGGCCGCAAGCCCCGCCATAGCACTCTCCCGGAGATCTTCCCCCCGCAGATAAGCCCAGACCAGAGCGCTCATAAAGGCATCCCCGCAGCCGGTGGTACTTTGCATCTGCGCCGGCAGCACCGGCAGATGCACTGCATGCCCTTCCCGGTCAGCAGCATAGACGCCTTCCCCGCCCAAGGAGATGAATACCCTCTGCAATCCCGTATGCAGCAAACCCTGTGCCGCTTTGGCAAGGCTTTCCTCATCGGTGATCTGTACGCCCGAGAGCAATTCGGCCTCCATGCGGTTGGGCTTGAGCGTGTGGAGTTTTCCCAGTACACGCCGCAGCTTCTCGGCTTTCGTTGTAGAAACCGGATCTACAAAAAGCGGGGCACGACAGTGCTCAGCCAACCAGCAAATACTCTCTTGTGGAATGTTGGTGTCCACCACCACCAGCTGGCTGCCATCCAGCAGCGTCCGACGGCTCTCCAGCAACGCAGGAGAAATTTCCTTGCATATCTCCATGTCTGACACCGCCAGCGCCATGTCCCCCTGGGCATCATTGATAAAGAGATAGGTGGATGTATGCCCTCCGGGAATCACCGGCGAGGCGGAAATATCAATCCCCAGCTCACCGCAGCTGGCGGTCAGCTTCTGGGCATAAAGATCGTCACCAAACGCAGTCAGCAGCCGTACATCCACGCCCAGCAAACTCATGTTGTGGGCAATGTTCCGCCCCACACCGCCAAGACTCATGCGCACATGTCCGGGGTTGGAGTCCCGATGGATCAGTGCCTCCATAGGGCGTCCGCCGATATCCATATTGGCCCCGCCTACCACCGTCACATAGGGCGCAGTGTGGACAATGTAGCCCTTCCCAGTGATATATCCTTTTTTCATCAGATGGGAGATATGTACCGCCGCACCGGAGCGGCTGATCCCCGCCCGCTCTGCCAGTTCCTGCTGGGAGATCAGCGGGTTCTCCTCGATCCATCGCAGGATCTGTCGTTCACGCTGGGTCATAACTGCACCTCATAAGCAAAAGTTTGTATCATTAACAATTGTTTATTATATAGCTTTTTGCGCCGTTGTCAAGACATTTCCCTTGTAAATACACAAGAAAAGGGCTATAATATAAAACTACTGTAGATACCTGCCGCCATAGACGGTAAAAATACGAAACAACAGGTGAATGACATGAACTTGACAAAAATTGCGGCGATTTTCGCCGACGCCGAGACACTGGGCGGTCAGCGTGTGACCGTGGGCGGGTGGGCTCGTACCATCCGTGATATGAAAACCTTTGGCTTCATCGAGCTCAACGACGGGTCCTGCTTCAAGAATCTGCAGGTGGTCATGAGCTCTGAGGAGCTTGCCAACTATAAGGAGATCGCCGGCCAAAATGTGGGCGCGGCCCTGCTGGTCACCGGCACAGTGGTACTGACCCCGGATGCCAAGCAGCCTCTCGAGCTGAAAGCCCATACTATCGAGGTGGAGGGCAAGTCCACCCCCGACTACCCCCTGCAGAAGAAGCGTCACAGCGTGGAGTTCCTGCGTACCATTCAGCATCTGCGTCCCCGCACCAACCTCTTCTCTGCCACGTTCCGCGTCCGTTCCGTAGCTGCCTATGCCGTCCATGAGTTTTTCCAGCAGCGCGGCTTTGTGTATGTCAACACCCCCATCATTACCGGCAGCGACTGTGAAGGTGCCGGCGAGATGTTCCAGGTAACGACACTGGATTTGGACAATATTCCCCGCAAGGACGATGGTTCTGTGGACTATACGCAGGACTTCTTCGGCAAGAAAACCAGCCTCACTGTGTCCGGCCAGCTCAATGCGGAGAACTTCGCCATGGCTTTCGGCAACGTCTATACTTTCGGCCCCACTTTCCGCGCGGAGAACTCCAATACACAGCGCCACGCCGCTGAGTTCTGGATGATCGAGCCGGAGATGGCTTTCTGCGATCTGGACGGCAATTTGGAAGTCATGGAGCAAATGGTGAAATTCATCATCCGCCGTGTGCTGGAGCGCTGCCCCGACGAGATCAACTTCTTCAACTCCTTTGTGGATAAGGGCCTCAAAGAGCGTCTGGAGCACGTAGCTTCCTCCGATTTCGGCCGCATCACCTACACCGAGGCGGTGGAAATCCTCCAGAAAGTCAATGATAAGTTTGACTATACGGTGCAGTGGGGTACCGACCTCCAAACCGAGCATGAGCGCTACCTCACCGAGCAGGTCTTTAAAAAGCCCCTGTTTGTCACCGACTATCCTAAGGAGATCAAGGCCTTCTATATGCGTCTGAATGATGACGGCAAGACTGTGGCAGCCGCTGACTGCCTCGTTCCCGGCATCGGCGAGATCATTGGCGGCAGTCAGCGCGAAGAGCGTCTGGACCTGCTGGAGAGCCGTATTCGTGAGCTGGGCATGACCCCGGAGGATTACTGGTGGTACTGTGATCTGCGGCGCTATGGCAGCTGCCGCCACGCAGGCTTCGGTCTTGGCTTTGAGCGCATGGTGATGTACTTGACCGGCGTGAGCAACATCCGTGACGTGGAGCTGCATCCCCGCACTGTGGGCAACGCCGAATTCTAAGAAACAGCAGTTGTGGAGAGGACACCCTGGGGTGTCCTCTCTTTTTTCATGAGAACGGCGAAGCTTTGCAAGTTGTTGTGGGAAATCTTTACATGAAATTACTGCATTGGTAGATTTATTTTTCCGTCTCTGTTATAATAAATCATTATCATGGTTTATTTCCCACGGTAAGTTGTGGAAGAGGAGGTTTTTACATATGGATTTGGAGTTGAAACGACATTATTCTCAAATCGTCGAGTTTTTAGGGCACATTTTGGGGCAAGATTATGAAGTGGCTCTGCACGAACTGAACGATGATTCCAACCAGATCATCGCCATTGCCAACGGCGAACTGACGGGTCGCCATTTGGGCTCCCCGCTGAGCAACAAAATGCTGGAATTTATAGCCGGCAATATGTATACCACCCAGGACTACGTGCTGCGCTTTGCCAGCACCGCCGCCAATGGGAAGGAAATGTGCTCCAACAGCATGTTTATCCGAGATGCCAGCGGAGAACTGGTGGGGCTTTTATGTATTAACTTCGATTCCAGCCGCTATGAAAATCTGGCCAGAAACGTGCTGGATCTTTGCGGCACGATGATGCTCCCCCGGACCGAAAGCGGCACCAGTCTCATCGCCGATAATAACGAGGCGGATGATGTGCCCTCTACCTTTCCTACTTCCATCGCCGGGGCTACGGCCAGCATTGTCTCTGCCGTGATCTCCTCCTATCCTGTGGATGTAAACCGTTTGACGCAGGACGAGAAAATGGAGATTATGGACATTCTCAACCGCAAAGGCGTATTCCTTTTGAAGGGCTCTGTCAGCTATGTGGCCCATGAACTCCACAGCTCAGAGGCCAGCATTTATCGCTATCTAGGAAAGCTGAACAACAAGAACAACCAATAATCCGCACCTCATTCGAGGAACAACCATGTAATGCAGGAGGAGATATATTTGATGCATATTGGACTACTGGGATTTGGCGTCGTGGGGCGCGGTGTCTATGAGCAGATAAAAAAACGCAGTGACTTGCACGTCAGCCGTGTATTGGTGCGCAGGGATATTCCGGAAATCGCGGCCATCGCCACGCAGGACTTTCAAGATATCATTACCGACAGCTCTATCCACACAGTGGTGGAGGTGCTGGGCGGCCTTCACCCGGCTTATGAGTACATTCGTGCCGCATTGAGTGCCGGCAAACACGTTGTGACTGCCAACAAAGCGGTTGTCAGCGCCTACTATCGGGAGTTGACAGAACTTGCGCAGGAAAACGGTGTGGCCCTGCGCTGCACTGCCGCTGTGGGGGGCGGCATCCCTTGGCTTACAAATCTGGAGCGCTGCTGTCGTCTGGATACGGTACATGAGGTGGGCGGCATTATGAACGGCACCAGCAACTATATGATGGATGCCATGCACAAAGCCCCAGTGAACTTCGACGAAATTCTTCGCAAGGCACAGGAGCTGGGCTACGCCGAAGCCGATCCCAGTGCAGACATTGACGGTGACGACATTCGCCGCAAGCTGGTGATCTCCGCTAACATCGCCTTTTCCACGCTTCTGCGTGAAGAGGATGTCCCCATGTTCGGTATCCGCACCGTCACAGAGGGAGACATCGCTGCCTTTCAAGCGCGCGGCCTTATCTGCAAGCTGATTGCCTTGGCCCGCCGCACCCCTGAGGGCGTATCCGCATGGCTGGAGCCTACATTGGTGTCTGCCAACTCTCTGGAGGCCGCCGTGCCCGCCAACTATAACTTGATTTCTTTCCAGTCGCAATATCTGGGACGTCAGAGCTACTACGGACAGGGCGCAGGCCGCTTTCCCACTGCTTCCAATGTGACGCAGGACTGCTTGGACATTATGGACGGCAAGACATCTTTCTACGCACCCACGGGTAAGGTGCTGCCGCTCCACAATGATACCGTTCGTCACCCCTACTATGTGCGGACTGTCTGTGCCGATTCTTGGCTTTCCGACCACACGCGTGAGCAAATGGCCCCCGGTGTCCTCACCGATGCGGTCAGCGTGGAGGAAATGCACGCTTGGGCAAAAGCACAGCTGCAGCGTGACAGCAGCTGCTTTATCGCCGCACTCAATTAATCTTTTCAATTCGTTCATAGCCTATTCAAATTCAGGTGGTACTATTTTGAATCATTACTAAAGAGGGCCACCATGAAAGAAAAACATCTCCTCACACAAAAACAGAAAAAATGGATTGCCGCGTCCGGCGTGCTGCTGTTTCTGATACTCTCCGTAATCATTTGCTGGTTTGTGGGCCGCCCTATGGTTCGCTTTGCCAAGAATCCGGATCTGTTTCGCTCCTGGGTGGACAGCTACGGCGCTTGGAGCGGTCTTCTCTACGTAGGCATGGTCTTTTTACAGGTGCTCGTGGCTGTGATTCCCGGTGAACCGCTGGAAATTTGCGGTGGCTACGCTTTTGGCGCTCTGGAGGGCACCATTCTCTGCATGGCGGGTGCCATGCTGGGCAGCGTGGTGGTCTTTGCCTTTGTGCGCCGCTGGGGCCGTGAAGTGGTTGATATCTTTTTCCCTAACGAAAAGCTGACCAAGCTGCACTTTTTACAGAGTTCCCCCCAGCGAGATTTCCTTTTTTTCCTGATTTTTGCTCTTCCCGGCACTCCAAAGGATCTTTTGTGCTATTTCTCCGGACTCACCGATCTATCCTGGAAGAAATGGATGATCATTTGTTCTTTGGGACGATTGCCGTCCATTCTCACTTCCACCATTGGCGGCAATGCGTTGGGTATGCAGAATTATTCCCACGCCATGATTGTCTTTGCCGTTACACTGTGCGTTTCTGTGCTGGGTCTCTTGATTTACCAGCGTCTGGTAGCGCACCATGAAAAGAAAAAACAACAGGCATCCGAATAATTACCAAAACCGACAGCGGAACTTCCGCTGTCGGTTTTTTCTTTACCGCCCCTACTCTTTAAATGGCAAGGAATAAGTCGGTATTTTCGGCAAATACTACCGATAAGCCTACTAAGGAGGAATTTATATATATGAAAGCAACCGGAATTGTCCGCCGCATTGATGATCTGGGGCGTGTGGTAATCCCCAAAGAAATCCGCCGTACCATGCGCATCCGCGAGGGTGACCCGCTGGAGATCTATACCACCCGTGAAGGGGAGGTTATTTTCAAAAAATATTCCCTCATTAACGGTCTGGAGGATTTTGCAGAGCAGCTGTGCGATGTGCTCAGCCGTACTACCGATCTGACTGCCGCCGTCACTGACCGCGATGCCGTCATCGCCGCTTCTGGAACCGGGAGACGTGAACTGCTGGGAAAACAGCTCTCCCCCGACTTGGAGCATCTCATGGAGCAGCGCAGCACCTATTGCCACCGCAGTACAGATCCTTCTCTCTATTGCAGTGACAGTGCCCACAGCGCCTCTATTGCCGTGGCCGCCCCTATTCTCTGTCAAGGGGATGTTTTAGGCAGCGTACTTCTCTTCGCAGCAGAAGGCCACCCAAGCGGCGAATTAGAATGCAAGCTCACCCAGATGGTTGCCGATTTTTTAGGCCGCCATATTGAAAACTGATTCCCCCGCGCCAATATTTGCAGCCCGGCAGATTCCGCAGTTCACGCGGTCTCTGCCGGGCTATTACGTTATCTGGTCCCTGCGGCAAAATTGCCGTCTTTTGCTTTCCTGTTTTGTCAGAAAAATACGCCTAAGCCTTGACAGATTCTAAAAAGCTGTTAGCATATAAGTAAGCCTGTCTTGTCTGCAAGGCTGTCCATTGTTACGGCAGATAATACGATTACTTAAGGAGGACTCCCCCCTATGAAACACCTCGGCATTGATGTAACTATAAAGAACATCCCTCCCCTGGACCCCGACTTTATGCCCCTAAACCGATTTTACGAAAATTTCTTGCAAGACGCCAAGGAGCCTTTTGACATTGCCGTAGAGCGCGCCAACGGCGAAATGGCCAACCACAAGACCTTTATTCACGGTACACCTGCGCTATTTGAGGCGGATGTATATTATGTGGAACGTTTGGTTAAATCCATGCTGTGGATGAAGGGTGGCTTCCGGGTTTATCTGTCCGGCAATAAAGCTGTGTGCGATGCCGTGGCCGCCAAGTACGCCGCCGGCGGACAGCAGGAGTTCGACTGGGACTATATGGCGAACATCTTTGAGCAGCCCTTTGAGGTGGTGCGTGTGGACACCATCCCCGCCGCCAAGGACAGCCCCAAGAAGGTGGGCGGTCACATGGACGGCTGCCGTATCGGCTTTGATGCCGGCGGTTCCGACCGCAAGGTTTCCGCTGTCATTGACGGCGAGAGCGTCTACTCCGAGGAAGTGGTGTGGTTTCCCAAAACCAATGCCAATCCCGACTACCACTACGATGGTATTGTGGCTGCACTCAAGTCTGCCGCATCCCATATGCCCCGCGTAGATGCCGTAGGCGTGTCCTCCGCCGGTGTGTACATCAACAACCGCACCATGAACGCCTCTTTGTTCCTGCAGGTACCCAAGGATCTTTTTGACGCCAAAGTCAAGGATATCTATATCCGTGCCATTACCGACACCTTCGGTGATATCCCCTATGCCGTGTACAACGATGGAGACGTTTCCGCTCTGGCCGGTGCCATGAGCCTCAAGGACAACAATGTACTGGGTATCGCCATGGGCACCAGCGAAGCCGTAGGCTATGTGGACGAAAATGGCTGTATCACCGGCTGGCTCAACGAGCTGGCTTTTGTACCCGTAGACGCCTCCCCTAAGGCGATGCGTGACGAGTGGTCCGGGGACATTGGCTGCGGCGTGAAGTATTTCTCTCAGGATTCTGTCATCAAGCTGGCCCCTCGTGCCGGCATTGATCTGGACGAGTCCCTGTCTCCCGCAGAAAAGCTGAAGGTGGTTCAGAAGCTGATGGAGGAAGATGATCCCCGCGCGGCAAAGATTTATGAGAGCATCGGTGTATATCTAGCGCATGTGCTGGCCCTATACTACGATATGTACAAGTTCCGCCACGTACTGCTGCTGGGTCGTGTCATGTCCGGCAAGGGCGGCGATCTGATTCTGAGCCGCTGCAAAGAAGTACTGGCTGACGAGTATCCTGTTGTCAATGAGGCCATTCTCCCCAGCCTGCCGGATGAGAAGTTCCGCCGGGTCGGTCAGTCCGCCGCGGCTGCCAGCTTGGCTGAGCGCAGAGCTTGATTTCTTTTCTTCAATTCAAAAGCACCGGGACGCATGTTCCGGTGCTTTTTCTATGCACTTTTAGAGCCGGCCTGTATCGTTCCAGCGCAGCAGCTTTTTACCATGTTCACCCAGAGTAAAGACGCTGACAGAGGCGTTCTGGATTTCCACATGCTCCAGAGGGATCACTGTCCCCAACACATAGTTCAGCGTCTCCCGCACAGTCCCCTCGTGACCAATGATCGCCACACGCTCCACATTGTGCAGCTGTTCCAAGTCCGACAAAAAAGCGTGGATGCGCCGGCGCATCTCCTCTCCCGTTTCTCCGCCAAAGGCAGAAAAATCCTGCCGCTGCTCGCTGTCGAGATAGGCATTTCCATAAATCTCTTCGCATTCTGCAAAGGTCAGTCCATCCAGCTTTCCTACGCAGATCTCCCGCAGTGCCGCCGTATAGATAGGCACGCTTCCCGGCAGGACGATGGCCGCCGTCTCCTTTGCCCGCTGCAAGTCGCTGCAATAGACGCAGTCAAAAGCCACTCCCTCCAAACTCCTCCGTGCCATCTCCGCCTGTTGTCTGCCCAGTGCTGTCAGGGAAACCGGACGCCAGCCGGCATGACACGCCTGTGCATTTGCTTCACTTTGTCCGTGGCGCACCACATAGAGTTTCATTTCCTTCACTCCTTCCTCCAACGGGAAAAGGCAGCAGTTCCCTGCTGCCTTTATGTTTTATTTAACGCTTCCCTCCACCGAATCCGCTCTTACCAAATCCGCCGCGGCTGCCGCCACTCCGGCGAGAACTGCTACGCGAAGAACTACTGCGCGAAGAACTGCTTCGGGCAGAGGAACTGCGACTGCCTCCGCCGAAGCCGCGGCTGCCAAACCCGGAAGAAGACCGACTATGATTGGTACGGGAATTGCTATAGGAGCGGGGACGACTGGTGGATGTGTAGCCGGGTCTGCCCCAGAAAATGGGGTAGTAAGGGCGCATCACCACACCTCTTGCAACGCGCCTGCGATAGCTTCGATACCGCATCTGATCCAGCATCGCCCACACGGCGAAGAGCACCACCAGCAGCACCACCACATGCATCACGCTCACGTCACTGCCGCCTGACCACTGCTCCTGCTGGACATAGTTTCCCTGCCCGGTCAATGCCTGGGCATAAAATATATCTGCCTGCCGGAAGAAAGACACCGCTGCGGCATTGTAGTCGCCCTGATAGTAATCCTCCTCAACGGCCACTTTCAGCTTGCTCTGCTGCGTGTCCGTCATCTCATAGGCCGCATTGTCACCCAGTGCCACATAGTAATGGCTGTCCTTGACCAGCAAAAGGAGCATATCGTTGCCGCCTAAGCCCCATTTCTTTCCCAATTCAGCGGCGAAATCCTCCACCTTCCAACCACGGGTGCTATCCACCGCCGCCACAGCCACTACGGCATAGTAATCATTATTCCACTTGGTATTATAGTCTTGGATGATCTGCTCCGTCTCCCCGTCCAGAAGATTCGCCTCGTCACAGATCCAATGCTGAAACTGCACCTCGGGCAATGGTGCCGGCTTCTTTACATAGCCATACACGGACGCACCCAGAATGGCCAGAATCAGCACCACCAGTGCCACAGACCGTTTCTGATAAAATTTCATGTAGCTTCTCCTTTCAGGGAGGTTCTTTTCGCAGCCGCAAGCGGCTTATCTCATCTTTTAGCCCCGCAGCTCCAGAAGCTTTTGCTTCAGTTCGCCCTCAATACGGCCCAGCTCCACCTCGGCATTTTTGCGCTTGACTGCGCCCTCCTGCTGGATGGTCAGAACCTCGTCCAGCGTAGAGATCAGCTGCTCATTGGTGTGCTGCAGCGTCTCGATATCCACAATGCTGCGTTCGGCTTCTTTGGCAGTGGCGATGGTTCCCATCTTCAACGCATCCGCATTCTTCTTCAGAAGATCGTTTGTCATCTCGCTCACGGCGTTCTGGGCAGCCGTTGCCTGACGGCTATGCTCCATCCCCAGTGCCAAGACCATCTGGCTCTTCCACAGAGGAATTGTGTTCACCAGAGAAGACTGGATTTTCTCAATCATCTGCGTGTCGTTATTCTGCAGAAGGCGAGTCTGGGGTCCCATCTGCACGGAGATCATGCGGGTCAACTCCAGATCGTGCAGTTTCTTTTCAAAGCGGTTACAGAGGTTTACCAGATCGTTAAACGCCTGTGCATCCTCAGCAAGACCGCTCTTCTCTGCCTTTTGGCGCAGCTCTTCCACCTCGGTAGAGCGCACCTCTTCCAGCCGCTTCTTACCGGCCAGAATGTACATGGTCAATTCCTTATAATACTTCAGATTCAGCTCGTACATCTGGTCGAACATCGCCACATCCTTCAAAAGAGTGATCTGATGCTGCTCCAGAGACTGGGCAATCTTATCCACATTGGCTTCCACCTTGCCGTACTGGGCCTTCATGCTCTCCAGACGGTTGCTGGCCTTCTTGAACAATCCAAACAGGCCTTTCTTCTCTTCTTCAGCTCCAAAGCCCTTGAGCTCCACCACCAACTGGCTCAGATCCTGGCCAATCTCGCCCAAATCCTTGGAGCGGACATTATTGAGAGCATTCTCAGAGAAGCTGGCTACGCTCTTTTGCGCAGCCACACCGTATTGCAAAATCATGTTGCTGTCGCGCACATCAATTTTCTTGGAGAACTCCTCCACAGCCTGACGCTCCTCCTCACTGAGCAGGTCATCATTGAGTTCTACAGGCTCGATTTTCTTTTCCTCCACCTTAGGCTCTTCTGTCACATCAGGCTCTAAAGTCAAGGTTGGCACTTCCTCTACAGCGGTATCGGGCTCCAGAGTCAGCTGGGGGGTCTTGTCAATCATGGTCACTTTCCTCACTTTCAATAATTATGCGAACGTTAATGAATCTTCTATTTTTTTCCTCAGAGTTCCAAGCGAACCGTACCTGAGGTGTCCTGCTCATCCTCATCCTTCTCGCCTGAAACCTTATGGAAGTCGTCCTCCACCAAGCCCTCGCGAGCCATCATGTTCTCCAGCACCGTAATGTCTGTGGAAATGTCCATAGCCTCTGCACCAAACAGACCATCGAGCTGCTTTTCAAAGGCCTTGACAATGGTCTCCATCATATTTTCCACCCGCTCCATCGTACCGGAGATATTTTCTCCCGTCACGGCCTGAGCAGACATGCGATCATAGGCGTTCAGCAGCTTCAGCGTGGTGGGCAGGTAGTAATTCATAAATTTGCGCACCTGCGGCAGTTTCTCTGGATGCTCCTCCACCAGCGCAAAAATTTTACCGCTGATCTGTTCCAAACGGCGGATCTGGGCACTGATGGTCTCGTCCTCAATGTTGTCATCCAGTCGCTTCATCTCCGAGATCGCCTTCTTGCCATCGGCAATCATCTTGTCCAGTTCCTCATTGCCGGTATGCACCGGTTCCTCAGGAACCTCTTCTTCCATGGGGGGGCACAGCGCGTTGGCAATGAAATAGGCCACCAGTGAAGCGCCTGCCACCAAAACAAAGTGCATTACCTTATACAGCGGGAACAGCAGCCCATATAGAATCCAGACTGCCGCAGCCACATACAGCGGTACTGCAGATTTACGCATGATTTTCTTCATTCCTTTGCCTCCCCTTTTCTCAGGTGCCAATTTAATACTTGTCTTATTATACTCTATCTCCTTTAGGCGGTCAAGAAAAAGCAAGGGACGAAGCAAGAACTTTCTCCCGCTCCGTCCTATGATCTTATGAATTACGAACGGCCTGCCGCCCCCGGTTGTATCTCCTGAAAAAGAGGCAGCAGGGGCGGGTCATACGTCCACCAGATAAAAAGCGCACCTACCCCCAGCAGCACCAGTGCACCCACCACCTGCCAGAGCATCCCAGCGGGTTTTCCTTCCCGCAGCAGACAGCGGCTCACCACGGTGCCCGCTACCGTCGCCAGAAGGAAAACAGCAATATCAGCCCACAAAAAGTGATCTCCCACGACGCCTGTGTAGGTATAGTAGAGCACAGGAATCGCCGCCAATCCCACCAGCAGCCCCGCTGCCCGGGCAGCAAGGGTGGGGGCATCGGCATTGCGCAGTGCCACTGCCTCCACAACGCTCCATAAAATCCATGGTACGGCGAACAATTTCATATGCTCCCATGTAGACTCGTTGACAGCGGACAGCGCCGCTGCCACCGTATTTTGGCCGCTCCAATCGTAGGTGAAGTGCAGCAGCACCCCCGCTGCCACCGTGAAAATCCAGCCTATGACCTCCCATTTTGTCTCCTTGCGCTGTACCATACGGGTCCCCCTTACTTTTGCATGTTTTCCCCTAGTATGTGCAAGGTGAGTCCATTTTATACGTTAAGCAGTGGTTTTAAGAGGGCAATCTGGGGTGTCATCTCCGTTGTCAGCGTTAAAGTACTCTCTTCATAGCGCCGCACTGGCCACGTCTGCAGCATTTTGATGAAGGGTTCTACGCCGCCGAGTTTCGCAAAACCGAACTGCTCACTCCGATAGTGCATAGGGATAACCACCCTTGGCTGCAGCTGCTGCACCGTTTCCGCCGCCAAAACGGAATCGATCGTATAAGTACCACCCACCGGAAGGAGCAGCACATCACAATGGTGCAGCGGTGCAGCCTGCGCCTCCGTCAGACGATGCCCCAGATCCCCTAAATGTACCACGCGCAAGCCCTCCGCGCAGAGGATGTGCACCGTGTTTTCACCCCGCAGCGCCCCCATTTTCTCGTCGTGGAAGGTCGCCACTGTGTCCACTGCAAAGGGGCACTGTCCGCCTGACCGCACCGTCACGCCTTTGAGATAGTGGTGGTCATAGTGATTATGACTGCAAAGCACCTGATCCGCCTCGATGTGTACATTCTTCAAGCCCGGCACATCGGCAAAGGGATCCAGCACCAGCTGATATCCTTCTGATTCCAGCATAAATGAGGCGTGTCCCAGCCATGTAAGTCTCATATACTGCTCTCCTTTCCTTTTAGACTGTATCCTCCTTGCGCAAGAGGACAACAAGTCTCTTCATTTGATAAAAGAAGAGCGGCAACCTGCGGCTGCCACTCTTCTAACGGACATTTACTGATGCATAGGTGCACCGCAGTTGGGACAGAAATTCCCCTCAGACTTGACACCGCACACAGGGCATACAGACTGATCGTCCGCAGCGATCTCCTCCGCCGCTTCCATGTCCTTGGCAGTCTTAAGTGCTTCCAGTTCAGCGATATGGGCCTTGGATGCGTTGACAGCAGCCAAAACGTCCTTCACAGCATCCGGCACTTCTCCCTCATACTCAGAGACAAACCACTCGCCGATGGCCTTGTAATTCTTTTCCAATTCACGCTGCTCGCTCATGATCTCCATACTGATCTTAGCGGTATCAGCGGCACCCTTTGCTTTCTCAGAAACGATCTCGGCGGCGTCTTTTGCCTTCTCAGCCACAACACCGGCTACATCCTTTGCCTTTTTCCCCAGTTCGTCAAAAAATGCCATATTTAGCGCTCCTTTCGTTTATAAAAAAGTATAAACTCATCTTTAGAGGTAGTATACCCTATTTTATCCATGTATGCAAGCATTAATGCTCAATCCAATCTTCGGCACGTCCCACGGCCCTTTTCCAAAGCCGGTAATCCCGGTCACAGTCCATCTGCACCCGTTGGGGCAGGAATATATGCTGGCTGCGCCGCAAAGATTCCAGTTCCTCCAAACCGCTCCACATCCCGCAGCTCAAGCCCGCCAACGCTGCTGCACCGAAAGCAGTGGTTTCTACCATATGGGGGCGATCTACCGGGATGCGCACCAGATCCGCCTGCATTTGCAAAAGAAGGTCGCTGACACTGGCACCGCCGTCCACACGCAATTCCGTAATATCACAGCCTGCGTCTTGCCGCATGGCCATCATCAGATCCGTGACCTGATAGGCAATGCTCTCCAGCACGGCCCGTGCAATATGTGCACGCCCTGTGCCACGGGTAATGCCAAGAATAGCGCCGCGAGCGTACATATCCCAATAGGGAGCACCCAAACCCGTAAAGGCCGGCACCACCACAACGCCGCCGCTGTCAGGTACGGTCCCCGCCAGCTGATCACACGCCGGCGCAGAGTCCACCATCTTCAGTTCATCCCGCAGCCACTGGATGGTACTGCCGCCATTAAAAACGCTGCCCTCCAATGCGTAGACCGTTTGGCCCCCTACATTCCATGCCACAGAGCTCACCAATCCGGCGCGGGAGCGTACCGGCTCATGGCCCACATTCATCAGTGTAAAGCAGCCGGTACCATATGTATTTTTAGCCTGCCCCGTCTGAAAGCACGCCTGTCCGAAGAGCGCCGACTGCTGATCGCCGGCAGCCCCGCACACCGGGACGCCTGCCAGCCGCTCCAAGCCCGGGATACCGGGCTTTACATAGCCGTAGACCTGACTATTGCTCACCGGCATGGGCAAAATGCACATGGGAATATTCAGTATCCGGCACAGCTCCTCATCCCAGCACAGACGGTGGATATCAAAGAGCATGGTGCGGCTGGCATTGGTATAGTCTGTGACATGGGCGCCGGTGAGCTTCCAAATGAGCCACGTCTCCACTGTTCCGAAAAGGAGTTCCCCCTTTTCCGCCCGCTTCCGTACGCCGGGTACATGATCCATGATCCAGCGAATCTTGGTAGCGGAGAAGTAGGCATCAATCAAAAGGCCGGTGGTTGTCTGGATGCGCTCTGTCAGATTTTGTCTCTTCAGTTCCTCGCACAGCCCTGCCGTGCGACGGCACTGCCATACGATGGCATTGTAGACCGGCTCACCTGTTTTCTTATCCCAAATAATGGTAGTCTCACGCTGGTTAGTCACCCCAACGCCCAGCACCTTGGCATCCGGAAGGGCGGCAAGAGCCTTCTCTGCCGCTTGCCGCTCGGTTTCCCAGATCTCCATAGGATCGTGTTCCACCCAGCCTTCCTGCGGATAGTACTGGGGAAAGGGGTACTGCCCCATGGATGCAATATTTCCCATGTGATCAAAAAGGATAGCGCGGGAACTGGTGGTGCCTTGATCCAGCGCAAGAATATAATGCTCCATACTGGTTCTCCTCTTTTCTTTTTTATCATCTCATGTTATAGTAGTATGGTAGAGTTGAACAAATTCCGCAGCAAACGCTGCAGCTTTCCCGGTCATTATACCACAGAAAGGACAGCTTGACCATGACAAATCGTACCGATTTCACATTCCCTTCCTCCGACGGCAAAACCGACCTGCATGGTTGTGCGTGGGAACCTTCCAACGGAGAGCCCCGCGCCATTGTGCAAATTGCCCACGGCGTAGCCGAGCATATTGCCCGCTATGACCACTTCGCCCATTTTTTGGTGGAACACGGATTTGCGGTGGTAGGTCACGACCATCTGGGCCACGGTAAGTCCCTGCCGGAAGGGAGTACGCCTATCTATTTTGCGGACAAGAACGGCTGGACTTGTGCCGTGGATGATATTGCCCTCTTGCAAGCACGTATCCGCCGTGATGCGCCGCATCTGCCCCTGTTCCTCATGGGGCACAGCATGGGCTCATTCCTCAGCCGCAGTTTTCTGATCCGTTACCCTCGCCGCCTCAAGGGAGCAATCCTTATGGGTACCGGCTGGCAGAGCGAGGCTATGATCCAAGGCGGCCTGATTGTCGCCGGTGCCGCCGCCATTAAAAATGGACGCCGCAGCACCAGCAAGCTTGTCAACGACCTTGCCTTCGGCGGATACAACAAGGCTTTTGCCCCCAACCGCACCAACTCTGACTGGCTCTCTGCTGACAGTGCCAACGTGGATCGCTACCTCGCCGACCCGATGTGCGGTCAGGACGCCACGGTAGGCCTCTTCCAAGATATGCTGCACGGCATCCGCTTTAACCAGCAAAGTAAGAATTTGCAGCGCATGGATCCAAATATGCCCGTTCTCTTCGTCTCAGGTGAGCAAGACCCTGTGGGCGGCATGGGCAAGGGCGTACTGCGCACCCGAGACGCCTTCCAAAAGTCCGGCGTGAAGGATGTAAAATGTATCCTCTATCCTGGCCTGCGTCATGAAATTCTCAATGAACAACCTCAGCAGGAGATCGTTTACCGCGATATTCTCGACTGGCTGCAAGCCCATCTATAATCAGAAAAAAAGCTCCTCGTTGAGGAGCTTTTTTTCTGCGATTCACTTTAACATGGCACCTGTATCAGGGAAACGCAGACGATCCGCCAGCGCAATGACCTGCTCATTCCCGCACCGGGCAGGCAAGCCTACCTATTCTCCTTTTGCAGCATCTGCAGCAGCACCGGAACACTCATCCAATCCACATGACCGCCCCACCATAACACGCGGCAAGAGAAAACAGCGTCCGCTGTGGAAATAAGCAGCAGTGCATAGGTGATACCGGATGGTACATTCTGTGCCAACACCTCGATCCAGGGCTGGAGAGCGTATATGGCCACCGTCACAAGGCCACCCCAAATAAGAGAAAACGAGAGACACACTCTCCCTTGCATGTGAAATTTTGTATCGCTATAGTCCCAAAATCTCACCCCCAGCCCCTTATCATAAAAGAGATGCGTGACAAACTCCACTGCTGTCACCACCAGCCCTCCAAAGAACCAAACCTGCACCGCTGAATCCATCAGTGACGTGGGCAGGGCCACCACAGCCGCCATCCCAAGCCCATACACGGGACACAGCGGCAGCAGCAAACGGCATTTTCGCACTTGGTGGGGGCTTTTTTTGACGGCAGCAAAGAGTTTTTCCAACAGATAACCCAAGAAACTATAAATGATGAATGACCAAAAGAAAACCATGCACTCCCTCCTTCCCTCTCAGTTTGACCCACACCATGACGATTCATACAGTTGTCAAGCGCCGTCTTTTCTGCTACACTTAAAAAAAAGGAGGGGTCAGCATGGAAGAATGGAAGGAACTGCAAGCGCAGTGCGAGAATTGCCGCGCCTGCGCCCTTTGTGAAAGCCGCACTCATGTGGTCTTTGGCATGGGTGATTCGCACGCTGAGGTACTTTTTGTGGGTGAAGCCCCGGGCGCTAACGAGGACGCACAGGGAAAGCCTTTTGTGGGCCGTGCAGGTCAGCTGCTGGACGATATGCTGGCTATGATTGGTCTGCATCGCGACCGCATCTATATCACCAACAGCATCAAATGCCGCCCGCCCCAAAATCGGGATCCGCTGAATACAGAGAAGGACGCCTGCGCCGCGTATCTGCACCGTCAGATAGAGATGATGCAGCCCAAAATGATTGTTTGCCTTGGACGGATCAGCGCAGCGGAGATGATCAAGCCAGATTTTAAGATCACCCGTGAGCATGGGCAATTCTTTGAAAAGGATGGTCGTCTGATGACTGCCATCTATCACCCGGCGGCGCTGCTGCGGGACCCCAGTAAGAAGCCTGAAACCTTTGTAGACCTCAAGCGCCTGCAAGCCAAAATTCGGGAGCTGTGTCCACGCACCAAGCTGGATTTTTAAACACCCGTCCCTTGCATCTGGCGCAAACCTTTCAAAATCTAAGTGTATGGAGGACTATAGAATGGATGTTGCCTATCAATATAAGCCGACGGTTCCTTACAGTCTACACGATATGCGGACAGAAAAAATAGAGCTTTTGGAAAGCTCCCTCCGGTTTTATTTTCCACAAGGGTACATAGATATGAAAGACTCCTGCAAGCAGGTACCCGGTAATATTCGAATTGAAGGCGTAGATTTTGATTTCTCCTATATCCATTTACTCAGCGAAAGTGGACAAAATGGTACTTTCACTGGAAAGAAAATGGAAATTTCAGAGTTTGTCAACACCTATCCCCACTACTCCTTTGAAATTATCGATGAGCTGTATGGATACAACGCTGTGACCTATTCGGGATTTTTATCTCTTCCCGATCTGGACAGCTTACTTGAAATGAACATTTTCATCTACCATGCAGGAAGTATTGTCTTTGAACTGGCAGAATAGCTTTCTGCCAGTTCATGCCCTATCATAGAAATTATCTGCTTACTCCGGACATAAATAGCCCCCTTATGTAGTGATTTTCCTACAAAAGGGGGCTTTTGCCGATTGTCTGTTTTACTGGAGCAGTCAGTCAGCCGTTCCAGATTTACTCTTACTTTTCAAAGCCGCAAAATAGGGAAAAGTCATGGGCCACAGCGCCGCGGCAAATACGACCACCAAGCCGTAGCGGATTGCTCCGGCAATCCCCTCATGTCCACACAATGCGATCAGCGGTTGTTTCAGTCCGCTCTTAATAGCCAGCAGCAGGATAAGTCCCAGCAAGACTTTTAATACCTGCCCCCACCACGCAGCTTTGGTCTCAAAGTGAATATACTTCTGATCCAACCAGCAGGCCACCAACATCCCCACCGTGGCGCCCATCAGCTTCCATCCGTTGGATATTCCACTTTGCAGATTGGCCATGTCAATATCCGCGGGGAAGGGGTATACATATGTGAAGATCAAAAATAGGCCGCTACAGGCCACCATCCCCGCCAGCAGCCAGAGCATGCGACGAGGCTGCTGCTCCGTACTGCGGATCAGTGGGTAAACGGCAAACACCAACACTGTGCCCATAATCAGGGAAACACACACATCCCAAGGAGTATGAACCCCCAAATACATACGAGAAAAGGACACCGACAACAACAGCACAATACAGCACACTCGTACCCAGCGCTTCTTTGTCATGCGGGCAATGCTTCCAAAAGTCCCCGCGGCATTTTGGGTGTGACCACTGGGAAAGGAGTAGCCGGTAGCCGCCTCCCGGGCACTCTCCACGATCTCAAACTGCGGATCGAGTACCCACGGTCTTGGAATACGGAACAGCAGCTTCAAAAACTGATTAGCGATGGTTCCCAGAAAGCCTACTGTTAAAAGATAGTAGCCCCCGCGCTTGCTGATACACCAAAAGACAATGATCGCCACCAACATAAAGACGGTCTCTTCTCCCATGCGAGTGATCAACTCCATTACTGTATCCAGCGCCGGTGTCCGCATGTCCTGCAGCCAGTATAAAACCTCCATCTCATCCCTCCTACGTTTTGCACTATTGTACTATATGCCTCATAACTGCGCAAGGCATTTCCTGATAATCAAAATAATTTAGTAGAACATCTGCATATGTTCCAATCCGCTTTCACGACGCGGCACTTCCTTTGGAGCTGTTGGCATAGGTGCCCATCGCATCACAACCCCCTTTTGAGGCCAGCTCCGCGGTGGTGAGCACCATATTTCTCTTAGTACAACAGCAAATTGCACTCATTCTAAGGCACCTAGCCACTGAAACAAAAAAGGACATCCAAATGGATGTCCTTTTTTGGATGTCCTTTTTGTTGGCGCTACCTATCTTCCCGGGCCGTCTCCAGCCAAGTATTGTGGGCAGAAGCGAGCTTAACTTCCGTGTTCGGGATGGGAACGGGTGGACCCTCGCTCTAATCAGCACCAACTGCTGAAAGTATTACACCTTCAAAACCGAACAACGTATCAATGTTCTTAGAAGTAAGGCTTATTG
>JAHHSG010000002.1 GCA_020025305.1 Oscillospiraceae bacterium | reverse complement strand
TCGCAGACAGCTTTGTTAGTATACCTCCCCTGCACCCTTTTGTCAACTCTTTTTTTACAAAGTTTTGAAATTTCTTTTTCAATCCCCTTCTGTGCTTTTGCTCACATGACAAGCGCCATGGCGCATGCTATAATATAAAACATAATCTGAGTATCTATAGAGGAGGGATCCGCCTTGCAGATCCGCCATATGACCGCTACCTTTGGCAAGCTCTCCCAGAGCCAGCTCAACCTGCGGCCCGGCTTAAATTTGATTTATGCCCCCAATGAGTCCGGCAAGTCCACATGGTGCTATTTCCTGCGCACCATGCTTTATGGCTTCCCTCAGCGAGAACGGGGAGTCATGGCTGAAAAAAATCGCTTTGCCCCATGGGACGGCACTCCTATGTCCGGCATTATGGATGTGGAACACCACGGGCAGCACTACACCATCCGACGCACCACGGAGCGCCCCAGTGCGCCGATGGGTGCTTTTTCCTGTACCTATACCGGCACCGGCACCTCCGTCCCCGGCATTGACAGTCAAAACGCAGGTGAGGCGCTGATAGGTGCAGAACGCAGCGTCTTTAGCCGCAGCGCTTTCGTCGGACAAAGCGGATTGACGCTAGAGCAGGACGCAGCATTGGAGCGGCGCTTGGCCTCCCTTATTACCGCAGGGGAGGAAGGCGTATCCTTTAGCGAAACGCAAGAGCGATTGAAAAAGCAGCTCAACCGCCGCCGGCATAACAAAACCGGCCTTTTACCCGCCTTGGAGCAGGAGATCACACAGTTGGAAACACTTCTGGGGCAGCACGATGCGCTTAGTGCGCAACTGCGGGATGCCCAGACGCAGTTGGAACAGATCCGTTCCCAAATGCAGGACTTGCAGCGGGCCCAAGGGCAGTGGGAGGCAATCGGAAAGCAGGAGGCCCTGCGTCACGCTTTGCAGATGCAGGCCCAAGCCGATGCCGCCCACGATTTAGTGCTGCAGCTGGAAGCACACGAACCGAACCTTCCCTCCGAAAACCAGCTCTCCCAGCTGCAAGGCATGGCCGACGCACTGTGCCGCAGCCTTGCCGACAGCGATGCCGCCGACGAGCACGCCGCCCAAGCCCAAGCTGCTGCCGCAGCTGCACAGCTCCCGTGGCAGCAGCACCCCCTCTACCCTGCCGACGAGTCTGCATTGACAGCACGATTGCAGAGTATGCATGTAAAAAAGAAGTCCTTTTCTGTGCCGATGGTATGGCTGTCTGTGTTACTGGGCGGCGGTATCGCCACAGCTTTGGGGGTATTTCTTTCCCGTCCCATGGTAGCGCTCGCCGCGGGATTTGCGGTATGCAGCGCCACGTTCCTTATATATTATATGGTATATCGCAGCAAAGCCAACCACGCTGCCAGCGCCACGCACGAACAGCAAGACATCTTGCAAGCACAAATCGATGCCTATTTACAGCTGCGCGGCAAGGCACTCTCTGCCCTACAGGAAGCAGAACACGCCGCCGCTGCTGCCCATAGTTTGCAGCAGAGCTGCCGGGAGAGTTTACTGCTGCTTCTCAGCCATGTACAGCCCTTTGCTCCCAGTGCCATGAATCTTACCACCGTCAACACCGCCTTGCAGGACGCCCGGCTGCGCCGCCGTCATGTCGAGGATCTGCGCCAGCAGGCAGAAAAAGCAGATTTTCAGGCGCAGCTTCTTTACGCACAGTTGCCGCCGCCACCGCTGCCTGCACAGGACGCTGTCCTCCCTCGCCCCGTCATCACCTCGGCGCAGGTGGAACACGCACTGCCATTGACACAGGCACGACAGCAGGCTGCACAGAGCCGTGTGGATGCCCTCAGCGGTCAGCTTCACTCTTTAGGGCTACGTCAGCCGTTAGAGCAGCAGCTGCAAGAAAAAAAAGCAGAGCACCAGCGCTTGCAGAGCGAATATGATGCCATCGCCATGGCCATGGCATCGCTGGAGAGGGCGAATCTCACGCTGCAAACCCGGTTCTCTCCGGCACTGGGACAGCGCTCGGCAGAAATTTTTTCCGCTCTTACCGGTGGGCGCTATGAAAAAGTGGTGATGGATCGAACCTTGGCCCTCTCCGCACAGGCACAGGGCGACTCCTTATTGCGCAGCATTCAGCTGCTTAGCCAAGGAACCGCCGACCAGCTCTATTTGGCGGTACGGCTGGCTGTGTGCGACATGGTGCTCTCGGGCGAGGAACCCGCACCTTTGATCCTGGATGATGCATTATCCAATTTTGATGACGAACGGATGGCCGCTGCCTTAGACTATCTTGTCAGCGAAGGACAGCGGCGGCAAATCCTGCTTTTCACTTGTCAGAAGCGGGAAGGAGAATATTTGGCTGACCGCCCGGGCGTGACGTATTTGACCCTCTGATACTGGACAAGCAGGGACATTAGTGCTATATTGTATAAATGTAACAAAATATTGTATGATAAAAATATTGAGATATGTAAAGGAGATCCTGTTATGAGTGATTGCAATCACAACTGCAGCAGCTGCGGCGAAAATGGCTGCAGTGAGCGTGAGGGCGGCAAAAGTCCCTTTCAGATTAAACCTCTGCGGCCCGGCTGCCGCGTAGGCAAGGTTTTCGGTGTCGTCTCCGGTAAGGGCGGCGTGGGTAAGTCCATGGTCACCAGCCAGCTGGCTGTTACCATGCGTCGTCGCGGCTACAACGTTGCCGTACTGGATGCCGATGTCACGGGACCCTCTATTCCCAAGGCTTTCGGTGTGCATTGCCGTGCCAACGGCACCGAGGACGCCATTCTCCCCGTGGAGACCCGTACCGGGATCCAGTTGATGAGCGTCAACCTGCTGCTGGAAAACGAAACCGACCCCGTGATTTGGCGCGGTCCCGTCATCGGCGGCGTGGTACAGCAGTTCTGGGGTGATGTGCTGTGGCAGGACGTGGACTATATGTTCGTGGATATGCCTCCCGGAACCGGCGATGTGGCACTTAACGTATTCCAGACTTTGCCCGTGGACGGTGTCATCATCGTTGCCTCCCCACAGGAGCTGGTCAGCATGGTGGTGGAAAAGGCCGTGAAAATGGCGCAGATGATGAATATTCCCATCGTAGGTATCGTGGAGAACATGAGTTATCTCACCTGCCCCGACTGCGGCAAGAAACTGTATCTCTTCGGCGAGGGCAAAACCGAGGAAGCTGCCGCCCGCTACAATCTGCCCGTGCTGTCAAAAATGCCCATTGAGCCGGCACTGGCCACGCTGGTTGACCATGGAGATATTGAGTCCTTCCAGGGCAACTGGCTGGACGATGTGGCCGACGCTGTCAGCAAATAATTCCCTGCAGCTTCAAAGAGCGCTTCCCATGGCGGGAAGCGCTCTTTTTATGTTTCCGTCCGTTATGTTCCCGTCCGGAAACTGCTCTGCACCCCGCGCCATGGCAGCACAAAACCCCGCATCTGTGATTCTTTGTAAATCACAGATGCAGGGTCTTTCTTTTCTGCAGCGAACGTCCAGAGTGCTTTTACTGCTTTTTCTTTCCCAGATAAGCTTCTTTAATGGACTCATCCGCCAGCAGTTCCGCACCGGTACCGGTCTTGGTAATGGTACCGGTTTCCAGTACATAGGCAAAATCTGCCGTTTTGAGTGCCATATTGGCGTTTTGTTCAATGAGCAGCACCGTCACGCCTTGTTGATTGATGGTACGGATGATCTCAAAGATTTCCTGCACCACAATGGGAGCAAGGCCCAGTGACGGCTCATCCATCATCAACACCTTAGGACGGCTCATGAGCGCACGGCCCACAGCCAACATCTGCTGCTCTCCGCCGGAGAGGGTACCGGCCATCTGCCAGCTGCGCTCCTCCAGCCGCGGGAACAGACGATACACCCACCGGAGATCCTCCTCCACGCCAGCCTTATCCTTACGAAGGTAGGCACCGATCTTTAAATTCTCCAGTACCGTCATATCGGCAAATACACGGCGTCCCTCCGGCACCTGGGCCACACCCAGTTCCAGAATTTTGTTGATGGGCTTACCCAGCAGTTCTTCATCGTTGTAGCTAATGCTTCCGCTGTCCGCTTTCACAAGACCGGAAATGGTACGCAGTAAGGTAGATTTGCCGGCTCCATTGGCGCCGATCAACGTGACGATTTTTCCATCCGGCACTTCCACATCTACACCGCGCAGAGCACGGATGCCGCCATAGGATACGTGCAGGTCTTTAATCTTCAGCATCTTCCACTACCCCCAGATATGCGTCAATCACGCGCTCATTATTTTGAATTTCCGCCGGCACACCGCTGGCAATCAGCTCACCGAAGTCCAGCACATAGATGCGATCGGAAATGTCCATCACTAGATCCATGTGGTGTTCAATAAGCAGGATGGTCATATGAAACTTCTCCCGGATCTCCCCGATAAAGTGCGTCAGTTCCAGTGTCTCCTGCGGATTCATGCCTGCTGCCGGCTCATCCAGCAGCAGGAGCTTCGGTTCTGTAGCCAGTGCACGGGCAATTTCCAGCCGCCGCTGCTTACCATACGGCAAGGATGTGGCCAATTCGTCCTTCACATCCTCCAGACCTACGATTTTTAAAAGCTCCAGCACCTCCGCCCGCTGTGCGGCCTCCTCCTTCCGATTGAGCCGGAAGGTGGCGCTGAAAAGATTACTGGTGCGGCGCATATGCTTTGCAATCAGCACGTTGTCGAAAACGCTCTGGCTTTTCCAAAGGCGGATATTCTGAAAGGTACGAGCCATGCCGCGCTTGGTAATCTTATCGGGTGTGGGGGCAAGTACTTTTTGATTGGTATACATCTCCCCATTTTTGCCCTTATAGAGCTTCTTCATCTTGCCCTGCGGGTGATTGCACACAATAGGCTCGCCGCAGAAGCTAACCATGCCGTTGGTCGGTGCATATACCCCGGTGATGACATTAAAGGCCGTGGTCTTGCCGGCACCATTCGGGCCGATAAGTGCTACAATCTCGCCTTCGTTGACCTCCATGGAAAGATTATCCACAGCCACCACGCCGCCAAACTGCATGGTGGCATTTTCTACCTTCAAAACATTGCTGCTCATTTTGCCGCCCCCTTCTTTTTAGCCTTGCCAGGCCGTTTTTTCAGCAGATCCGGCAATTCCTTGTCGCCCATAATTCCCTTGCGGAAGAAGAGCACCACCACCATAATGAGGACGGAAACCACTGCCATACGGAAGCCGTTTTTAAAGATATCGGGTGCGACGATCCCCATGAACTCACCGGAGTCTAACCCGCGCAGCAGCCACTCTACACCGGCCACATAGATAAAACTCGTGAACACAGATCCGGTGATAGAGCCAATACCGCCGATTACCACGATCAGCAAAATTTCATAGGTCATGGCACTGCGGAAGCTCAGTGCCTGTACGGCACCCATGTACATCGCCAGCATACCGCCGCCGACACCGGCGAAGAAGGAACTGATGACAAACGCCATGCGCTTATGCTTGGCAAGGTTGATTCCCATCGCCTGCGCTGCCACTTCATCATCACGGATGGCCATAAAAGCGCGCCCATAGGTGGAGTTTACCAGCAGCACGATCACGGTGATAAAAAGTCCAATGACGATCACATAGGTAGTTGCCATTTTAAATTCAGGATAACTTTTCAAGAGGTTGGAGCTGTTGGTCAGCGGCCCCAGCTTATCCCACTGCACAAAGGCACGGAGGATCTCGGCAAAGCCTAAGGTGGCAATGGCTAAATAGTCACTCTTCAAACGCAGCACGGGAAGCCCGATCAAAAAGGCAAACAGTGCTGCCACCAAGCCGCCTAACAAAAGTGCCAGCAGCATACCTACTAAGCCTCCTGCGCTCTCCCCCAGGAGTCCGGAGAAAAATTCCGGGATAGAGAACTGCACCAAGCCTCCGTCAAAGTACTGATAGACCATGGCCCGCATGCTCACAGGAATGGAGAAAATAGCGTAAGTATAGGCGCCAAGCATCATAAAGCCCGCCTGTCCCAGTGAGAAAAGGCCGGTGAAACCATTCAAAAGGTTCATGGACACAGCCACCAGCGCATAGACCGCTGCTTTCTTCACCACCTTGATGATAATGTGGTATCCCGGAAAGACAGCGTCCAGCACAGCGACTCCGATCAATACCGCCATGAGTACGGCGGCCACCAGAATGGTCTGTTTCTTTTTCAAATTCATGTCTGCACCCCCCTTACACCTTGTCCGTGACTTTTTCGCCAAAGAGTCCGGTGGGCTTCACGCACAGCACCACGATCAGCAGCGCAAAGGTAAACGCATCAGAGAAGGTGGTATAGCCCAGATACTTGATAAACTCCTCGCAAAGTCCGATGATGAATGCACCTAACACAGCACCGGGAATAGAGCCGATGCCGCCGAATACCGCCGCCACAAACGCCTTTAATCCGGGCATGGCGCCGGAGGTCACACTCACAGAGGGGTAGTTGGTAAAATACAGCATCGCCCCCACAGCTGCCAAGAAGGAGCCTATGACAAAGGTAACGGAAATGACACGGTTGATCTTAATGCCCATGAGCTGCGCCGTCTCGAAATCACGGGAAGCGGCACGCATGGCCATACCGATTTTTGTCTTTTTAATGAGAAACACCAGTACAAACACCAGCACAATGGTGAGCACAGGCGTCACCACTGTCACGCGCTTGGTAGAGGCGCCCAGCACCTCAATATTATCGGAGATCCAGGGGATCGGGTTTACTACCGACTGTGCCAGACCACCGGTGAGGTAGAACGCCAAATTCTGGATGAGGTAACTTACACCAATAGCGGAAATCATCAGGGACATGCGGGGTGCCGAGCGCAGAGGCTTATAGGCCACCCGCTCAATGACGAAGCCCAGCGCCACCGTACACGCCAACACCAGCGGAATTGCCAGATACATGGGCATGGCAGCACTGGCATAGACCATAATCAAGCCAGCCACCATAAAAACATCGCCGTGGGCAAAGTTGATGAGGCGCAAAATACCGTACACCAGCGTATAGCCAATGGCAATGAGCGCATACTGTCCCCCGGCAGAGATGCCGTTGATGATATAAGGGATAACTTCTTGCATAGAAAAACCTCCTTCGGTTGCCCGCCCAAACTGGGGCGGAATCAGAGTGACATCCGCTTTTGCCCTGTACAAACTGATGGGTTCAAATTCGTACAGGCAAAAGGAGACGACTCTCCAAAGTGAAAACTTGGCGGGAAAATCCTCCCCGCCAAGTTGTATGCTTTCGGGTCTGCTGTGCTTAGCCGACCTGCTGGATCTTCACGAAATCCCAAGCTCCGGTTTCAGGATTGGCCTGCTTGATAACGGCCGTATCACGAACCGCATCTCCCTCGGCGCCAAAGACTACCTTACCGCAGACACCCTCATAGGTGACACTGGGCAGGGCTTCCAGAACAGCGGGTGCATCCGTGGTACCGGCTTTCTTCAAGGCCTCCAAAGCCACGAAGTAGGCATCGTATCCCATAACGGTGACGGCAGAGACCTGATCGTTTCCGCCGTTATTGGCCTTGGCATCGGCATCGGAGTTGATCCAAGCCTTGATACCGGCATCAAATTCGGCATCGGCTCCCTCCTGATAGAAGGTAGTGACCGCCACTTTGACATTCTTACCCACGGTAGCCTCCGCCACCTTGTTGTTGTCCCAAGTGTCGGAGCCCAAGATCACGCCCTCGTAACCTTGGGAAGCAGCAGCCTCAATGATGAGCTGGGCATAGTTAATGGATACAGGTGCGAAGATGATACCGGCACCGGCATCCTTGGCGTTATTGATGTAGGAGACAAAGTTGGCAGTCCCCTCGGGGAAGTCCTCGGATTTGACACTGCCGCCCAACTTCTCAAAAGCAGGGGTAAAGAACTTCACCAGACCCTGGTCGTAGTCGCTGCCCAGCATGGCCAGTGTGTAAGCCTTGTCGACATTCAGCCCCTCCTTAGCATAGCTGGCCAGCGCAGGGCCCTGGAAGGGATCGGTAAAGCAGATACGGAAATAGGCAGGATTCCCAGCTGTCACGGTAGGATTGGTGCAGGTAACACCAATGGCAGGCACCTGTGCCTCATTGAAAACCTTGGCTCCAGCGGCGGACACGCCGGATCCGTAGGAACCGAGCACAATGGACACGCCGCGGCGCACCAGCTCAGAAGCGGCAGAGGGGCCGTTCTCTGCGGTGGTACGGTTATCCACGATCTCCAGCTTGACCTGATAGGTTTCCCCGTTAATATCAACGGTAGGCTGTACGTGGTTACCATACTGCATACCCAAAATTTCCTGCTTGCCGCCAGCACCGTTATCACCAGTCTGCGGTTCATATACGCCGATTTTAACGACCTTCTCGCCGTTGTCGTCGCTGTTGGTGTCGCCGCCGCCACAGGCAACAAGGCTGCATACCATCAGCATGGCAAGCAGGAAAGCACTAAATTTCTTCATGATTCTTCCTCCCGTTCCATTTTTAAAGCATTGCGGCAGTGCCGCTGCTCTTTTCAGTGAATGGAAACATTTTATCCGACCTTGTGCATTTTGACAAGGTGGCAAAGTGCAATAACTTTCTCCCCCCTTTTCCTGTCTGCCGCCCCCTTTTATTCCGCTTGAACAAGGCATATGTCCTCCAATCAAGAACACGTCATACGAACTGCAAATGTTTTTACCTACTCTGCCCCTCGGCAGCCTGGTGTGGACACGCCTATTTTCTTTGCTTTCTAAATGCTCATCCAAAATTTTGCTTTTCTTTGGGTCAATTTCCGAAAAGTTAGTTACTTTTGCTGCATTTATTGTTAATTTATTTGCTTTCCACCCGAGCTTCCGGGATTTGTCTGCTACTGAAAGACAATTGTTGTTGTAATAATGCACAATTACAGACCGCATCCCCATGAAAAAACGCTGGATATTTTCCTTTCGTTTCTATCCACCCTTCTCCATGGGCAAAAAAACAGCCAAAAGAGCACCGCATCCGGTTCCCTTTTGACTGTTTTACTCTTATGTGCACAAAAGCGGTTATTCCCCGCTCTTTTCTTCGGCAAACACTTTTTCAAAGTCTTCGCCGCTCATGACCTCGTTTTCCAACAGATATTCCGCCACCTGCACCAACTGCGCACGGTTTTCCTCCAGAATAGCGGTAGCACGCTCATAGGCCGCATCAATGATCCGGCGGATCTCGCCGTCCATCTCCGCCGCTGTCTCCTCGGAGTAGGGGCGGGTCTGGGCCATAGACTTGCCAATAAACACCTCATCATGTCCGGTGTCGAAGGCCACGTTGCCCAGACGTTCACTCATGCCATAGGTGCCCACCATCTTTCGGGCCATAGCGGTAGCACGCTGAATGTCGTTGGATGCGCCGGTAGAGATATCTTCCAGCATCAGGGCCTCCGCCGCACGGCCGCCCAGCAGCGTGACGATCTGCTCCTCCATATAGCGCTTGGAGAGATAGGAGCGATCCTCCTCCGGCAGATAGATGGTCATACCGCCTGCCTGCCCACGGGGGATAATGGTGATCTGGTGCACCGCCTCATGCTCCGGCAGCGCATGGGTCACAATGGCATGACCCGCCTCGTGGTAGGCGGTAAGGCGCCGCTCCTGCTGAGGCACCACACGGCTGCGCTTCTCGGGACCGGCAATCACCTTAATCACTGCCTCGTCCACATCGCTCATCGTAATGGCGGAACGGTTATTCCGCCCTGCCAGCAGCGCCGCCTCGTTCAGAAGATTCTCCAGATCCGCACCGGTGAAGCCAGAGGTGCTGCGGGCGATCTTTGCAAGATCCACATCCTCCGCCAACGGTTTATTGCGGGCGTGAATTTTCAAGACTTCCTCACGTCCACGAATATCCGGCAGTCCCACATAGATCTGCCGATCAAAGCGGCCGGGACGCAGTAGGGCCGGGTCCAAAATATCCACCCGGTTGGTGGCGGCCATAACCACCACGCCCTCGTTGCTGCCAAATCCGTCCATTTCCACCAGCAGCTGGTTGAGGGTCTGCTCACGCTCATCGTGTCCGCCGCCCAAGCCGCTGCCGCGCTGACGGCCTACAGCATCGATCTCATCAATAAAGATAATGGCAGGGGCATCCTTTTTTGCCTGCGTAAATAGATCACGGACACGGCTGGCGCCGACACCCACATACATCTCCACAAAGTCAGAACCGGAAATGGAGAGGAAGCGCACACCGGCCTCGCCCGCCACGGCCTTAGCCAGCAGTGTTTTACCGGTACCGGGAGGTCCCACCAGCAGTACGCCCTTAGGAATATGGGCTCCCAGCTGCAAATACTTCTCCGGATCACGGAGGAACTCCACAATCTCCTGCAGCTCCTCTTTTTCCTCATCTGCGCCCGCCACATCCTGAAAGGTCTTGCTGCTGCCCACTCCCTCCTGGGTGCGGGCCTCCCCGAATTTTGCCATTCGGTCCTGCTGCTGCATTGCGCCGCCGCCCATGCGGTTCATCAACCCCATCAGCAGGAAAAAGCCCAGAAAAATCGCCACATAGGGCATCAACATTTGCAGCCAATTGGTAGAATGATCGGCATAATAGTCGTAATTCTTAATAATACCGGCCGCTGCCTGCTCTTTGACCAGACCGTCCAAATCATTGTAAAAAAGATCAAAATCATAGAGATTGCAGACAGTAGAGCTGCCGTCCTTCAATTTGGCCGTGAGTTTGGTATCCGTAATGGAAAACTCCTCCACCTTTTCCTGTGTAAAGAGCTGCCGCAGTTCATAATAGCTCACCGCATTTTTCGGCCGCATGCTGCCGAAAATATTGATACTCACAAGGACCAGCAGCACGATCATTAAAATCATCCCCGGTCCGATTCTCCGTCTTTCGTTCAAACTTCCCCCTCCTTCTTATCCGTGCATCGTGCGCACGCCGCGCCAATGCATCTCCTCATCGCCCTCCTGCGCCGGCAGCACCGAGATCACCCATATGGTCTTGGCCCGCACTTCCTCCACCGGAATATACGGCGTACGGAAGCGGCGACTATCCAGTGAGTTCTCCCGGTTATCCCCCATCACAAAGATACATCCCTCAGGCACCTGAAATATTTCCTGACCTCCGCTGACGGTAATTCCCTGCGCAGGGAGATACGGCTCCTCCAGCCGCTGTCCATCAATGTAGACATAGCCATTTTGGAACGTGATCTTCTCTCCCGGCAGACCGATGACACGCTTTACCAGCAGCTTATTCATCTCCTGATCCCAAAAAGTAACCACATCCCCCCGCCCCGGCTCCGGATCTCCCAGCAGATAGGGCAATCGCAGCGAAACGAGGAGCGATCGTTCCGGGATAGTTGCTTTCATGGAGCCACTGGGCACCCAGGCCAGCTGCAAAATACCGCGAAAGAGAACGACCACCACCAGCGCCGTCACCAGAAGATAGCCCCAATCACGCCAGAAGCTTCGCTTTTTCTCCTTAGGCGCCAACCGCTTTCCCAAATAGCGTCCACCATTGTGTCGCATTTCTTACCGTCCTTCCTCGTCTTTGAAAAGGGGGATAAAGGGCACACAGACCGCCCCTTATCCCTGCTTTTCTCTTATTTGCTGTAAACCTCCGGCTTTAATACGCCGATATAGGGCACATTGCGATACTGCTGGGCATAGTCCAGTCCATAGCCCACCACAAACTCATCAGGCACCACAAAGCCGGCCAAATCCGCAGTGATAGCCTTCTCGCGGCGAGAGGGCTTATCCAGCAGGGTGACAATGGTGATAGAGGCAGCGCCCTTGCTCAAAAGATAGTTCTTCAAGAAGGCCAGCGTATTGCCGGAGTCCAGAATATCTTCCACTACAATGATATGACGGTTGGTAATGTCCCGCTGCAGATCCCGCGTGATCTGCACCACGCCCGAGCTCTTCACGCCATTATTATAAGAGGACAGTCCGATGAATTCCAGTTCACTTTTCAGCTGGGTTGCCCGCACCAGATCTGCCATAAAAATGAAGCAGCCATTCAAAACACCCACAAAGAGCGGGTTCTTGTCAGCAAACTTGTCATACAACTCATCCCCCATCGTCTGTACGCGGGCCTTAATCTCCTCCTCTGTATAGAGTACCTTTAGGATATCCTGATCCATATTGCTCTTTGCCATTGTCCGTATCCTCCATCTTTTTCATTTGTTTCTATATAAGGTGATTTCTACCCAGCTGTCGGTTCCTCCGGGCATAAATTCTCTGTCTGTACCCAGCCCCCACACAGCGGCAAGGCAGCCATCCACTTGGAAAGCCGGTGTCTGCATCCGCACCTCCGGCGCCACACCCCGCTCACTTAAAAGCCGCTTCACACTGCGGCTGCCACGGCTGCCCGGCAGCGTCAAGCGTTGCCGATCCGGACAAGGAAGCACCTCCAAAGACTGGTTTATCATATCACATTTGAGTGAAATTGCATCCCTTTTTTGTAGGATTTCCCCGCCGTTTTTGATTTCCACATGGATCCCCCACGGTCCCCAGCGGTTTTCTCCCGGGGACAAGGGCATACATGCGGGCAGATCCGGCTCCAGAAGGGTAAACCGCAGCCGTCCCTTCCGACAAACCGCAGATGCACCGCCGGGCAAGCTTACCATACCGCCGTGCCCCGCCATCGCCAGTGCCAGCACCGCCTCCACATGACCGGCCGTCATGTCCTTTTTGCCCACTGCCAGCCGATCCAGCAGCAGCCGCACCATCCGAGGCCGCAGCACCTCCGGTGCGCGGTGCAGTGCGGCGCAGTCCACTTCCGTTCCCTCCGGGGGCAGATACTCCGATGCAAGCTCATTGAGAAATCGATCCTCCCGCCCTACAATAGCGGCAGCGCGGGCAATATTTCGCCGTGCGGCAGGATGAATTTTCTCCAGCTCCGGCATCACGTTTTTCCGAAGCCGATTGCGGGCAAAGGCCACGGACTCGTTGGTTTCATCCTCCACATGGTTCAGTCCATGCCGGGCAAGATATGCCTCAATCTCCTCACGGCCAGTGTTCAACAACGGTCGGATCAGCCGTCCCCGCACCGCAGGAATCCCCCGCAGCCCCTCCGGTCCCGTGCCGCGCAGGAGATTCAAAAGCACCGTCTCCGCCTGATCGTCCCGGTGATGGGCCGTAGCAATACGCTCGGCCCCGATGGTATCGGCCACTTCATTTAAATAGGCATAGCGCAGCATTCGGCCCGTCTCCTCCACGCCCAAGCCGCGCTCCTGGGCTATACTGTACACATCCCCGGCCCCCACATAGAGAGGGACCGCCAGTGAACGGCACAGCTCTGTCACGAAATCCTGATCCCGCTGGGCGGTGGGGCGCATGCGATGGTTATAGTGAGCCGCCGCCACGGTAAAACCCCACGCCTCCTGTAGAGAGCAGAGATAGTGCAGCAGGCACACCGAGTCCCGCCCGCCGGAGACGGCACATAAAATGGTACCGCCGCGCCGGGGCAGCATATTCCATTGTTTCATCCATGGTAATAAATCCATCAACGATTCCTTCTATCTCCGAGGACTTACTCGTCCTCGTCATAGCGGGTTTCCAACGTTCCAAAGGTCGTATAGTCCGGCATCCACCGCAACTCTACCTTCCCCGTTTCTCCGTGACGATTCTTCGCCACAATGCACTCAGCAATATTCCGCTTTTCCGAGTCCTCATTATAATAATCATCACGATAGATAAACATGACGATATCGGCATCCTGCTCAATAGAGCCGGACTCACGCAGGTCCGAAAGCATGGGGCGCTTATCTTCACGCTTTTCGTTGGCACGGGACAGCTGGCTCAGACACAGCACCGGCACCTGCAATTCTTTTGCCATAATTTTCAGCATACGGGAAATATCCGACACTGCCTGCTGCCGGTTTTCACCGCTGTAGCCCTTGCCCCCTGCAGAAGTCATCAACTGCAGATAGTCGATCACCACCAGGCCCAGATTATCCAGGCGGCGGCATTTGGCGTTCATGTCTGCCACCGACAAAAGCGGATTATCGTCAATGCGGATATCCACACGGCTCAGCGTGGAGGCCGCCTCGGCAATCTTCACCCAGTCGCTCTCCCGCAGATTGCCCGTCACCATCCGGGTATTTTCGATGAGCCCCTCACTGGAAAGAATACGGGTGACCAGCTGCTCCCGTGACATTTCCAAAGAGAAGATAGCCACCGTCTTGTTGGACTCCTTGGCCGCATTGAGGGCAATGTTCAGGGCAAGGCTGGTTTTACCCATACCGGGACGGGCGGCCAGCAGCAGCAGGTCCGACTTATTAAGACCGTTGATCTTCCCATCGATAGCGCTCAGGCCGGTGGAAAGGCCGGGCAGCGTATTGCCGCCGGAAGCACTCAGCTCCGCAAGACGATCTACCACCTCCTGCAAAACCAAGCTGATGGACACCATGTTCTGGGAACTGCGCCCACGGCGCACGGCGTAGATTTTTTGCTCCGCCGTCTCCAGCAGCTCCGCCGCCGTGCCGGTTCCCTCCTGTACCAAGGCCGTAATGTCAGCAGCCGCCGTGGCCACAGACCGCATCAGTGCCTTCTCCTGCACCATTTTTACATATTCCATCACGTTGGCCGTGGTGGGGGTCAGCTCCATGATCTGAACGAGATAGGAGCGGGTATTCTCATTATAAAGCCCGTTTTTCTCCATCTCTCCGGCCACAGTCAGACCATCAATGGGCTTAGAGTAGATGAACATCGAGTAGATCGTCTCAAAGATCTCCCGATTTTGCCGCAGGTAGAAATCTTCGGGCTGCAGCTGATCCATCACGTCCTTGACGCAGTTGGAATCAATGAGCATGGAGCCCAGCACTGCCTGCTCCGCCTGAGGTGAATGGGGCATTTGCCGCAGCAGCAGTTCATCCATAGATCATCCCTCCTAATCTCAAAAGCACGCCGCAAGAGCACGGCATACCGAAACACTTTGCGTCAATTTTCCTCAACTACCATCACGTTCACCGTGCCATTGATCTCAAACCCCAGCTTTACCTTCACCTGATACCCGCCGAACGCCTTGATGGGCTCGGAAAGCACCAGCTTCTTGCTGTCAATATCCAGGTCAAACTGCTCCTTGAGCGCCGTGGAGATCTCCTTGCCGGTGACAGCGCCAAACAGCTTGCCGCCGTTGCCGCCCTTGGCGCAGATCTTCACCTGTGCCTCTTTCAATCTCTTGGCAATCTCCTCAGCCGCCGCCTTAGCCTCCGCATCCGCCTTGGCCTTGGCCTTGGCCTGCAGCTTCATCGTATTAACGGCATCCGGGGTGGCAATCACAGCGGCCTTCTGCGGCAGCAGAAAGTTGCGGGCATAGCCCTCAGCTACTTCAATGAGCTGTCCCTTTTTCCCCTTACCGCGAATATCCTTTTGCAAAATAACTTTCATTATATGTTCCTCCTCCATAGATTAATTCTCAAAATATTCGTCAATGGCGGCCTTCAGTTTAGCCTCCATCTCTCCCACAATGCAATTTGGCAGCATCCCGCCAGCCGTGGTAGAATTTCCGCCACCGCCCAGTTCCTCAACAATGACCTGCACGTTGACCTCGCCTAACGAACGGGCAGAAATGTAGGCCCCTTCCTCTTTTTTATATAGCACAAAGGAAGCCTGCACCCCTTTGAGAGTCAGCAGCTCGTCGGCGGCCTTTGCCGCTGTGACACGGTCGCACTCATCGTCCAGCGCCACAATGGCAATGGTATCCCGATAGAGGTGTGCCCTGCGGATAATATCATAGCGTGCAACGGTGGACTCCAGATCGCTCTGGAACATGCGCTGTACATCCGCCGTATCGGCGCCGATGCGGCGCAGATAGGCCGCCGCTTCAAAGGTGCGGCCGCCCGTGCGATTGGTGAAGTTCTTGGTATCCAGTACAATACCCGCCAGCAATGCCTCCGCCTCTGCACGCAGGAGATCCCCCGGCTCAATGAGGTACTGCAGCAGTTCCGTCACCAGTTCGCAGGTGGAGGAGGCGTAAGGCTCGTGATAGTTGAGCGCCATTTTCTCGATATAGCTGCTGCCGCGGCGGTGGTGGTCGATGACAGCCACGCTCTTGCAGGCATCCAGCAGTCCCTCCGACTCCACACTGCCGGGACGGTTGGTATCTACCACCACCAGCAGCGCCCCGGGCTGTGCGCGCAAAAAGGCCTCGTTGCCCGTGATAAACACATTCTCATATTCCGGCAGTTCCAACAGCTTGCGAAGCACGGGATGGGCGGCATTATTCTCTGTATCAATCACAATCTTAGCCTGCTTGCCCAGCTTTCGGGCAATAACACAAATACCCACTGCGGCACCCAGACAATCCATATCCGCATATTTGTGACCCATGGCATAGATTTGATCCGCTTCGTGCATCAGTTCGCCCAAGGCATTGGCCATGACGCGGGACTTTACCTTCGTGCGCTTTTCCGTGGTTTTAGAGCGCCCGCCGTAGAAATCGAAATTCTGATGATCCTTCACCACGGCCTGATCACCACCGCGGGAGAGGGCCATTTCCAATGCCAAAGATGCATTTTTAAAGAGTGCTTCATAGCTCTCCGCATCCCGCCCAATACCGATGGACAACGTGGCCGCTACGCCTTCTCCCGCCACTACACCACGGGCTTGATCCAAAAGGTCAAACTTCCGCTCCGCATAACCGGGAAAGCTGCGCTCCTCAAAAAGGAAGAGATAACGGTCACGATCATATTTGAGCAGCAATCCGCCGGAGTCAGCCACCCACTGGCCTATCTTCTCCTCCAGTGCCGCCAGCACGGCCGAGCGCTTGCTCTCCGGGCAGGCTTTCATCAGATCCTCATAATTGTCCACCATAAGGATTCCCACCACCGGTCTGGTTTCTTCCAGACGGCGCCGCATCTCCTCTGATTCTGTCACATCGATCCAGTAGGTGGTGGCCAGAGTACCCACCGCACCGGACATCGCATCGGAGTGTCCCACATTGCCAAAGACCTGATATTTTCGATCCTTCCACACCACCAGCTCCGGATACTCCCGCTTCCCCTCCAACAGCCAGTGGGTAGAGAAGGTCGGAATTACCTTCTCTACTTTGGACTCAAAGAGCTTCTCATCCAGTTCTGTCAGCTTTAAAAATGCGTCGTTGCTCCACAGCACATCCCCGCCATAAACATCAAAAACCATCATAGGCAGAGGCATATAGAGCATATTACTTGCCTGTGCCGAGTCTCTGCCCCCTACAAAGCGATCCATATACTGGCTCACCGTCTGCTGGGCAGCATGGCCGGCATTGCGTCCCCACAGGAACGCCAGCACCGCCACCAATGCCTCGGCAACCGCCAGCATCGGCTCAAAGGGGATGGTTGCCACAGCAAAAAGCGCCAAACACAGGACATAAATGGTTTGATTCGTATTAAAAAGGCGACTGATTTTCTTATTCATAAAGATCCCTCCTTCGATAGGAGCACAAACTCTTCCTATTTTACCTATTATATAATGATTAAGCATACCATAGTTCCTTTCAATTCTCAAGCCATTTTCCGCATCTGTCACCTCTGTACGAAAAAAGGCGAACGGAAAAGGCTGTACAAATAGCAAAATCTGTGCTATACTTAAAAAAATTCACGAATTTCCGTGTTGTTTTGTATGCTTCGCATTTCCGAAAGCGGTTCGGAGCGCGATCAAATATAGGGGAATCCCCCACAAAATTACATACACGACAAAAAGGCGATTTTCTCTCCGAAAGCAGCGATGCAGGGCTGCTGTACGTTGAGCCGTCTCTATTTTGCTGCGCCGTTTCGGTACAGCTTTCTTGTCGTGCAACTTTGATGAACGATAAAGGAGAATTTTTCCATTATGGCAGAAAAACTGAAAATTATTCCTCTTGGCGGTCTCAATGAGATCGGCAAGAACATGACCGTTTACGAGTACGGCGGTGAGATCATCGTAGTGGACTGCGGCATGGCCTTTCCGGGCGATGATATGTATGGTATCGACTGCGTGATCCCGGACGTATCTTACCTTATTAAGAACCGCTCCCGCCTGCGGGGTCTCTTCATCACCCACGGCCACGAGGATCACATCGGTGCAATTCCCTACATTCTCAAGCAGGTCAACATGCCCATCTATTGCACACGGCTCACGGCCGGCCTTATCAAGCTCAAACTGCAGGAGCACGGTCTTGTGAACTCCACCAAACTGGTGACCGTAGAGGCCGGACAGACCATCAAGGCCGGTAAATTCCAAGTGGAATTTATCCACGTCAATCACTCCATTGCTGACTCTGTGGCCTTCGCCATTCATACCCGGATGGGCACCGTGATCCACACCGGTGACTTTAAAATCGACTCCACCCCCATTGACGGCGAGGTGATTGATTTGGCCCGTCTGGGTGAGCTGGGCAAAAAGGGCGTGCTGGCACTGCTGGCTGACTCTACCAACGTGGAACGTCCCGGCTACACCCTCAGCGAGAGCGCTGTGGGGCAGACCTTCAAGCGTCAGTTTTCCAACTGCGACAAGCGGATCATCGTCACCACCTTTGCCAGCAACGTCCACCGCATTCAGCAGGTGCTGGACGCTGCGGCAGCCTGTGGGCGGAAGGTGGCTGTCACCGGACGAAGCATGGAAAATATTTTGAAGGTGTCCACAGAGCTGGGGTATATGAAGGTACCTAAAGGTACGCTTATGGAGATCAACCGCATCAAGAATCTTCCCCCCTCCCAGCAGGTCATTGTGACCACCGGCTCACAGGGCGAGGAAATGAGTGCCCTGTACCGCATGGCCTTCTCGACCCACAAGCAGATCGACATCGGCCCCTCTGACAAGGTGATTATTTCCGCCAGTGCCATCCCCGGCAACGAGGTAACGGTGGGCCGCGTCATCAACGAGCTTTTCCGCAAGGGCGCCGATGTGATCTATGACAAAGCCGATATGCTCCACGTCTCCGGACACGCCTGTCAAGAGGAATTGAAAATCATTCACGCACTGGTGCGCCCCCGGTTCTTCATCCCCCTCCACGGCGAACAGCGGATGCTGCAAATTCATAAGAAGCTGGCCATGCAGATGGGCATGAATCCCACCCACATTGTGGTGGCAGAAAACGGCGGTGTGATTGAACTGACCACCAAGCACATCAAGTGCGAGGCCTCCGTCCCCGCCGGCGAGGTCTTTGTGGACGGCAGCGGCGTGGGCGATGTGGGCAGCGTTGTCCTGAACGACCGCCGCCTGCTGGCTGCCGACGGTATGGTCGTGGTGGTACTTCCCATCTCCTCCCATGACCACCACCTCCTCTCCGAGCCGGAGATTGTGACCCGCGGCTTTGTATATGTGAAGGAGTCCGAGGAACTTTTGAAGGAACTGCGTACCATCGCTTATAACACGGTGGAGGACATGAGTGCCCGCAAGCGCCGGGAGGACGGCGAGATTTGCCGCGCCGTGCGCTCGGCGATCAGCAGCTATCTCTACAAGAGCACCAAGCGCAGCCCCATGATCATCCCTATGGTCACCAAGCTGTAAAAAGCACAAGGGATTGCCGCAAGCCCCGAACCTTTTGTGTTCGGGGCTTGTTTTTTATGCTGTAATTCGTTATAATAAGACAACTTTATATTCCGTACCATGTAAGAAAGGAGGCCTTCTATGCTGCATCTCACCTTTAAGAGGCAAGCTCTTCTGTGCCTGCTGGTGGCCATTGTGGCTATTATTCTGGCCCACGTCACCCAAATGGGAATTTTCCATAATATCAGCTGGGTTTTTTACGGAACCATCTTCTTCATTCACCCCACATGGCCTAAGAGTGTGGATTGGCAGGATCCCAAGAAGCTCAAGCGCGGCATCCGCATCGGAGCCGCCCTGTGCATCCTCATCGGCCTCATCACCAAATTCGGCGTATAATCCGCGCAAAAAGAGGAGCGTATCATCAGATACGCTCCTCTTTTATGTTTTGCAAACGACTCACTCGGCTGCTTTGTCATCCTCGAACATGGTCTTGACAGAGGATGCCAGCCCGGCCAGGGACTGGATCTCACTGGGAACGATGATTTTGGTGGCCTTGCCGTCAGCGGCCTTCTGGAAGGCCTCCAGTGCCTTGAGCTTGATGACCTGATCGTTGGGGGCAGACTCGTTCAGCAGCTTCAGCGCATCCGCCAATGCCTGCTGTACCTTCAGAATGGAAGCAGCCTCTGCCTCAGCCGCCATGATTCTTGCCTGCTTTGCCGCGTCGGCGCGCAGGATGGTGGACTGCTGCTCACCTTCGGCCACCAGAATCTGGCTGGCCTTTTGTCCCTCGGCCTGCAGAATGGACTCACGGCGCTCACGCTCTGCCTTCATCTGCTTTTCCATGGCGTTCTGGATCTCACGGGGCGGCAGGATATTCTTCAGCTCCACACGGTTGACCTTGATGCCCCAGGGATCGGTGGCCTCGTCCAGAATGGAGCGCATCTTGGCGTTAATGATATCGCGGCTGGTGAGGCTCTGATCCAGATCCAGCGCACCGATGATGTTGCGCAGCGTGGTGGCGGTCAGATTCTCGATGGCGTTCATGGGATACTCCACACCGTAGGTGTACAGCTTGGGATCTGTAATCTGGAAGTAGATCACAGTATCAATCTGCATCGTGACATTGTCCTTGGTGATGACAGGCTGGGGATCGAAATCCGCCACCTGCTCTTTCAAGGAAACTTTCTTGACCACACGGTCAATGAAAGGTACCTTCACGTGGATACCCACACCCATCACGGCATGAAATGCCCCCAAGCGCTCCACCACATAGGCCTTGGACTGCTGCACCACATAAATGTTGCGCACGATCACGATCAGCGCAAAAACGACAATCACTGCAAGCGCAATAAATCCGGGTCCTGGCATAATCTTATCCTCCTTTTACTCTTTACACATTGTCCTGATTCTCTTCTTTGACTTCTGCTACAAAAAGCCTTACACCTTCCATGCGCACCACACGCACCAGTGTGTCCGGCTCAATGACTTCATCCATAATGCTGCGGGCCGTCCAGGTTTTTCCGTCCACATACACGGCACCGGCAGGCTCTGCATTATCAATCGTCTCCGTGACGCGGCCCACAGCGCCCAGCACCCGATCTGCATTGGTTGCGGTCGTGGTCTTGTTGACGTATTTCTCCACCAAAGGCCGTGCCAGCAGCAGGCAGCCGATGGACACCACGAAAAATACGGTCAACTGCAGCCAAATCGGCCCGCCGCACATGGTGGTAATCAATCCCCCCAGCGCACCTGCCACAAACCAGATGGAGGTCAGTCCCACCGTGACGGCCTCCAAAACGCCGAAGACCACCATCGCCGCAATCCAAATCACTTGATACATATCTGCATCTCCTCCTTTCAGAATGATGCCGATCAGCAGCGCCAGTACCAGTGTAGCGGCCACAATGATCCACAAAAGTCTCCGCCGGCCGGGCACTGTCTTGTCATCCGGTGCAGACGCAGAACGTGCCTCGCCCGGAATAAGCCCTGCCTGTTGTCCGCTTTCCCCCAGAGGCACCTCTTCACAAAAGAGCTGATTCGGCGTAATACCGTAGCGATTACAGATATAAAATATCTTCTCCAGTTCCGGATAGCCGCGGCCCGATTCCCACTTGGAAACCGCCTGTCTTGAAACCTGCAGCTGCTCGGCAAATTGTTCCTGCGTCAGATGATGGCTCCGCCGCACTTTTTGCAGCTGTTTTCCCACAGACATGGACTGCACCTTCCTTTCCTGCTGCGCTCAGTATAGCCGATTCAATGCCCAAACACTACCAACCTGCATTTGCGCTGCTCTTTTTCTGTGCAACTGCAAGTTGTCATTTTTCTTTTTTCGATTATACAATAGTTTTCCCCACTGTGCTACTCTTTTTTCTCTCTTGCCTTCCCTTCTCGTGTTAATTTTTCGTTAAGAGGCAATTTTCTTGCCCGCCTTTCTTGCACTTTCGGGTGCAGTCATATATGATAGATTGTGACAAGAATAGGAAACGAGGAACCATTTCATGGCAAAATATTTAATCCCCTGTCTCTTGGGGTTGGAAAAGCTGGTGGGCGATGAGGTAAAGCGTCTGGGCTTGCAGGATGTGCAGGTACAAAACGGCCGCATTCTCTGCCGCGGCACGGATACCGATGCCGCACGGCTGAATATTAATCTGCGCTGCGGCGCCCGCGTACTGCTGGTATTGGGGGAATTTCCCGCCCATAGCTTTGAAGAGCTCTTTCAGGGCACCCGCGCCATTGCATGGGAGGACTATCTCCCGGCCGACGCGGCCTTCCCGGTAAAAGGCTACTCTATCTCCTCTCAGCTCCACGCTGTCAGCGCTTGCCAGTCCATTATCAAAAAAGCCATGGTGGAGCGTATGAAATCTCACTACGGCATGGAGCATTTTCCCGAAACTGGAACCAAATATCAGGTACGCTTCTCTCTTTTCAAGGACGAAGCCGCCATCTGTCTGGATACCAGCGGCGAGGGTCTTTATAAACGCGGCTACCGGGCTGTGGGGGTGGAAGCTCCCCTCCGGGAGACACTGGCTGCCGCCATGGTCATTCTCTCCCGCTATCGGGGACGTGACCCCTTCTGCGACCCTTTCTGCGGCTCCGGTACCATTCCCATTGAGGCCGCACTGATTGCCAAAAACCGCGCCCCGGGTCTGGAGCGCAGCTTTGAGGCACAGCGCTGGAGCTTCCTGCCCTCCCGCATCTGGATGGATGCCGCCGATGAGGCCATGGACAAAGAATTCCACGGCGCTTACGACATCTGGGGCGGGGACGTGAACCCCAAAGCGGTGGCAATTGCACAGGATAACGCCCGCAAGGCAGGGGTGGATGACATCGTCCGATTTGAAGTGGCAGATATGCGCAGCTTCCGCCGCCAGAGCGAGTACGGCCAGCTGGTCACCAATCCTCCTTACGGAGAACGGCTGTTAGAGAAATCCGAGGCGGAAGAACTCTACCGGGAACTTGGCAGGGTGTGGCAGCAGCTGCCGCCCAAGTGGCGCACACTGGTGCTCAGCAGCCACACCGAGTTCGAGCGCACCTTCGGCCGCACTGCCGATCGCAAGCGCAAGCTCTATAACGGTATGATTAAATGTGATCTCTTTATGTATGGAAACGTATAAACACACATAAAAAATACTACCCTCTGAAAAATAGGAGGTCGACTATGAAACATATCTTTATTATCAATCCCACTGCCGGCAAATCCGACAGCCGCCAGCGCATCTACGATATGGCGGATCGTCTGCGGGAAAAGCATGATCTGGACGTGCAGTGCATCCTTACCAAACGGCAGGGTCACGCAATTGAGCTGACACGGCAGCTGTGCCAGACCGGAGAGGAACTGCGTTTCTATGCCTGCGGCGGTGACGGCACCATCAACGAAGTAGCCAACGGCATTATTGGTTACGATAATACGGCCATGACCTGTATCCCCATCGGCACCGGCAACGACTTTTTACGGAACTTCGGGCAAGACGCCATCAAGTTTCAGGATGCGGAAAATCTGTGGAACGGCCCCCAATTTCCTATTGATGCCATTGATGTGAACGGGCGCATTGCTCTGACCATTGCCTGTTCCGGTCTTGATGCCCGCGTAGCGGAGGATGTACATAAATACAGTGAAAGCCCCCTGCTGGCCGGTAAGGGCAGTTATGTCTTTTCCCTGATCGTGAACTTTCTCTTCCGCCCCCTTGCCACCCATTGGACGGTGGAGGTGGACGGCCAGCGCATGGAAAACGACTATATTCTGATATCCGCATGTAACGGTCGGTACTACGGCGGTGGTTTCATGCCCATGCCGGAGGCGAAAATGGATGACGGTGTCCTCAACACACTGCTGGTTACCAAGGTTGGCAAGCTGGAATTTGCCCGCTTTGTAAACAGCTACTCCAAAGGTGACTACCACAAGATGTCCCATGTTGCCACCGCCTGCACCCCCAAAGTAATCCGCATTTGCTCTGATCAGCCCAACATTGTGACCTGTCTTGATGGCGAGAGTTTCCACAATTCGGAGGTCACCATCCGCCTGTCCGAGCAGCGGGTCAATTTCTTTGGCCCTGTCGGCTGCAGCTGCAACCGCACCGCCCGCGGCTGAGGATTTTTACTTTTTTGTGAACTTTTTCATTTTTCTCACTTTTCCCCTTGCAAAAGAAATTTTGTGTGGTATTATTAACTGCGTTAGCACTCCTAAGTCATGAGTGCTAACGCAGTATTTTGTTTATTCTAAATATACACATACAAGGAGGAATCATTATCATGAAACTGACACCATTGGCTGATCGTGTCGTACTGAAGATGACCGAGGCGGAGGAAACCACCAAGGGTGGTATTATCCTGACCGGCTCTGCCAAGGAGAAGCCTTCTGTTGCAGAGGTTATTTCCGTGGGGCCCGGCGGCATGGTGGACGGCAAGTCCGTGACCATGAGTGTAAAGCCCGGCGATAAGGTGATCACCGACAAGTATGCCGGCACCAAGGTCACCTTGGAGGATGTGGAATACATTGTGGTGCGTCAGAGTGACATCCTGGCCATTGTTGAGTAATTCATTCACTTTTCGTCTCAAGTAGGAGGTAATTGATTATGTCTAAGATGATTAAGCGCGGCGATGAGGCCCGCAAAGCTCTGGAAGCCGGCGTCAATCAGCTGGCAGATACCGTAAAGATCACCCTGGGCCCCAAGGGCCGCAATGTGGTGCTGGATAAGAAGTTCGGCACTCCCCTGATCACCAACGACGGCGTGTCCATCGCCAAGGAGATCGAGCTGGAGGACCCCTTTGAGAATATGGGTGCACAGCTGGTGCGTGAAGTTTCCACCAAGACCAACGATGTGGCCGGCGATGGTACCACCACCGCTACCCTGTTGGCACAGGCCATGATCCGTGAGGGTCTGAAGAATCTGGCCGCCGGTGCCAATCCCATTGTGATGAAGAAGGGCATGGCCAAGGCCGTGGACGCTGCCGTGGAGGCCATCCGCACCCAGAGCCAGAAGGTCAACGGCTCCGATGACATCGCCCGCGTCGGTACGGTTTCTTCCGGTGACGAGACCATCGGTAAGCTGATTGCCGAGGCCATGGAGAAGGTGTCCCACGACGGTGTCATCACCATCGAGGAGTCCAAGACCGCCGAGACCTACAGTGAAGTGGTGGAAGGCATGATGTTTGACCGTGGCTACATCACCCCCTACATGGTCACCGATACCGAGAAAATGGAGGCTGTCATCGATGATGCCTACATTCTCATTACCGATAAGAAGATCTCCGTCATCGCCGACATCCTGCCTCTGCTGGAGCAGCTGGTGCAGGCCGGCAAGAAGCTGTTCATCATCGCTGAGGATGTAGAGGGCGAGGCCCTGAGCACCCTGATCGTGAACCGTCTGCGCGGCACTCTGAACGTGGTGTGCGTCAAGGCTCCCGGCTTTGGTGATCGCCGCAAGGAAATGCTGCAGGATATCGCTGTGCTGACCGGAGGCCAGGTGATCTCCGAGGAGATTGGTCTGAATCTGAAGGATACTACCATCGATATGCTGGGCCGTGCCCGTCAGGTAAAGGTCACCAAGGAGAACACCATCATTGTAGACGGTGCCGGCAACAAGGAGTCCATCGACGCCCGTGTAGCCCAGATCCGTGCTGAGATCGGTGTCACTACCAGCGACTACGACCGTGAGAAGCTGCAGGAGCGTCTGGCTAAGATGGCCGGCGGTGTGGCCGTGATCAAGGTCGGCGCTGCTACCGAGACCGAGATGAAGGAGAAGAAGCTGCGCATTGAGGATGCTCTGAACGCAACGAAGGCCGCTGTGGAAGAGGGCATTGTTGCAGGCGGCGGCACCATCTTTGTCAATGCAATCCCCGCCGTCACTGCTCTGCTGGAGACCGTGGAGGGTGACGAGAAGACCGGTGTCCAGATCGTGGCTAAGGCTTTGGAGGAGCCGATCCGTCAGATTGCCGCTAATGCCGGCATCGACGGCAGCGTGGTACTGGAGAAGGTCAAGACCGCTGAGAAGACCGGTTACGGCTTCGACGCTTATAACGAGGTCTACTGCGATATGATTTCCTCCGGTATCGTTGATCCTGCTAAGGTGACCCGCAGCGCTCTGGAGAACGCCGCTTCCGTGTCCGGCATGGTGCTGACCACCGAGTCTCTGGTGGCCGATAAGCCCGAACCCCCCGCACCTGCGGCTCCCGCCGGTGATATGGGTGGTATGTATTAATCCCTATAGCCCTAAATTTGAAAGCTCCCTGTCTCCTACGCAGACAGGGAGCTTTGCTCCATCACTTATGTAAATGCCGCACTCCTTCATTTTTCAAAAAAGGAGAAAATTTTTAACAAAGGCGCAAAAAGGTGTTGACAATGCAGGGCAGTATATGTTATATTAAATCTTGCCTTGTCGAGGGTTTCACATGGCGGCGTAGCTCAGTTGGCTAGAGCATGCGGTTCATACCCGCAGTGTCACCGGTTCGAATCCAGTCGCCGCTACCAATCCTGATGAGATGGTTCCCATCTCATCAGGCCCTTACAGGGATACACTTGCGGCCCGTTGGTCAAGTGGTTAAGACACGGCCCTTTCACGGCTGTAACATGGGTTCGAGTCCCGTACGGGTCACCATGAAATGGCAGTCCGCTTTGGGCTGTCCATACGGAGGCTTAGCTCAGCTGGTTAGAGCGCCTGCTTCACACGCAGGAGGTCACTGGTTCGAGTCCAGCAGTCTCCACCAAAAATCCTCTAAGTTCACTTAGAGGATTTTTTATACCCGTTTTCCAGTCTTTTTAACTCATTTTTCCCCATTAAGGGGGCTCTTTACCGCTATATGATATACCTGCCTTCTCAAGATGGATGTTCAGGATTTTATCGAATTTTTATGCACCACTGATCAATGTGTGGTATAATTGTATGATTGTTGCCAAGGAGGGGACGAAAAATTATGTCAGCAAAAAGCAGACCCACTGTTAATAGCAAACTGCGCCACCATATTCTTGAGATGCCCAATGAAATCCGTACCGCCAGCGGTATTGTGATTAACGGGCGCCGCATCAAGTCCCTGGTGTTCACCACAGACATTGCCATCATCCGTAATTGCGACGCCGATGCTGTCCTGGCCATTTATCCCTTTACCCCGCAGCAGACCATTTCCGATGCTATCATCCGTAATGCCTCCATCCCTGTTTTTTGTGGTGTGGGCGGTGGCACCACCAATGGTATACGTTCTACACTGCTGGCTACGGACGCAGAAGCCCAGGGGGCCATGGCCGTGGTTGTCAATGCCCCTATGAGCAACGAGGATATCGAGCGTATTTCCAAGTCCATTGATATTCCCATTGTGGTCACTGTGCTCAACGAGCATACCAACATTGATGCGAGGCTGACCGCCGGAGCGTCCATCCTGAACATCTCTGCCGCCGAGCGCACGCCCATGGTTGTGTCGGCCATTCGAGAGAAATATCCCGATGTTCCCATTATTGCCACCGGCGGCCCTACGCCGGAAGGCATTTTGCAAACCGTGCAGGCCGGTGCCAACGCCATCAGCTACACCCCGCCCAGCACTAAGCAGCTATTCTCCACCATGATGGACGATTACCGTTCTCGGGAAAGCTGAATTTCTGCCGTTCGGGACAAAAAAGCTTTCAAAAGATTGGTTATGTACCGGAAAATGGCAGCAGAAGCTTCTTTGCATAAGTTTACATGTATTTACAAAAGCGGAATGAATCATAAAAACAACAAAACAACGGCGTGACTTTCGTCACGCCGTTGTTTTTTATCTACAAATTTCAGTTAAGACCGTTGGCCTGCAAATTCTTTCGATACCCCTCGTTCTCTACGAACAGCTCGCCGGAATATGGCTTTCTGCCGGTCTTCTTCATCGTCCACAGCATATACGCAAATACACCCAGATTGAAGAGCAAGGCCACCACACTGAGAACGCCCCACGCGTTAGGGTTATACGTCGCATCAATGGAGAAGGCATCCATGGTACGATAATCCACTGCCAGGGAGAACATACCGAACAGTGCCAGCGTCTGGGCACGATGCTGCAGCCAGACACCCCGCTGCAAGAACGCCTCAGCCAAGGTGCAGGACACCAGCAGTGCGATACCTGCGTACATGGCTCGTGTGGAAATGCAGTTATAGCAATAGGCGGCATTCCACAGATCGTAGGCCACGATCCAGAACCAAAGCTGATCCGGCCAGACCATATCCCGAGAGCGGGTCTTTGCCACCCGAATGCCGACCCAACCGGTCATGGTGAGCAGCAGCAGCACACCGGCGGCAGCGTTAAAAATGTTCCAGTAGCCACCCAGCAGGGTCAGCCCCGCCTCATCCGTAGTCAGGGTTTTGTAGGTCATAAAGACCTCAATATCCCGATACACTGCCTCAGCGATGTTGATGCCCAAGATAGCTACAGGGAAATACATGGCAAACTTGGTTTCCCCCAGCTTTGTATGGCGAATGAGCAGGAAGCCCCACACACCCATGAGAGCCGAAATGGTCTTTACCGTACCAAACCACGTTTTGGACGAAGGACTGCCTACCACTCCCATGGCAATCAGCACCAGCAGCACCACCGGCACCGCAACGTACATAACCACAGAGGCCACCTTGCTCCGGCGCGTGATCTCATTGAGAAGCACGAGTACGGCAACCAAAGCAAGGAATCCGATGATATTTGTCAGATGATAACCTGTAAAAAAGAACATGGATCACCCCGCCTTTCAATCAGAGTTGGATGGAAATATCGCTGATGGGATAGGATTTGCAGGAGTGAATATAGCCGTACTTTTCATCCGCCTTGCGAAGCATCATCCCCTTGGAGAGAAACACCTTGCCGGAAACCAGCTGGACACGGCACAGGCTGCACTCGCCGCAGCGGCAGCACACATTCATGCGCACGCCGGAGCGCTCCAGCGCACACAGCAGCGTCTCATTGGCACGAGCCTCAATGACACGCTCGCCATTGACGGTGACCTTGAACACCTCGTTTCCGGTGAGCTGCTCCGGCCAACCCGCCTCCTTGGTGATATCTTTGGCAGCGCCAAACATCTCACGGCGGATATTCTTGTGGGGAACACCCAGCTCCTCCAGCTGTGTCACGCAGAAAGCGTTCATGATTTCCGGGCCGCAGATATAGGCCGTGCGCTCGGCGTAATCCGGAGCCAGCTCACGGATCAGCTCTGCGGTGATGAATCCTCTGGCACCATCCCAGACAGCATCCTCATCGGAAACCACCAGATAATAGCGGAAATTCTCAAAGTTCTCGCTCATGCGGGTCAGCTCCTCATGGAAGAACGCCGCATCCTTGTTCCGGCAGCCATAGAGCAGCACCATATCGCGCTCCAGACCTGCCTGTGTCACCTCACGAACCATGCTTAGGAAGGGGGTAATACCACTGCCGCCGGCCAGCATCAGCATCTTGGGGCTGTGGAACACCGGCTGATAATGGAATACGCCGGCGGGGCAGGAAGCCTCGAACTCATCGCCCACCTTGGCGCGATCCAACATATAGTCGGACACAAAGCCCTGCACAGCACGGGCCACCGTGATCTCGTAGTAGGCACGCTGGCGAGGAGAGGAGCAAATACTATAGGGTCTGCTGGTACGGACACCATCAATCTCCGTGAAGATGTTCAGATACTGACCCGCCTCAAAGGGAGGCAGATAGCCGGTCTTGGAGGAGAAGCGGAATACCTTGCCGTTGGTTCCCTCCTCATAGATGTCGGTGAGCACCAGATGCAGGATCTTGGGGTGGTGATATTTCAATACGGCCGCCGCCTGATCCTCGCCGGTCAGCTGATCCGGGGAGGTCTCCCGCAGGACCTTAATTTCGTTGAGGATTTCTTCGCCGTGTACCAGCGTACCCAAAAGAGTTTCTTTAATAGACTTTCCCATGATTAAACCTCCTCGGCAACTCTGGTTGCCACTGTATCTGCGTAGGTATAGTTGGGGCCAAAACCGCAGGCGTTGACCCAGCCGCTGGCAAATTCCAAGCCTTCCATCTTGCTCTCGCTGGGGAAGAAGAACACGGACTGGCGCAGATCCTGCTCATAGCCATAGATGGCGCCGTGGGGATGGTTGAGATAGCGCATGTGGGTCAAAGGCGTAGCCACTTCCATCTCCTCAATGTGGGAGGTGAAGCCGGGATACATCTTCTCTAGCCGCGCCACAATGCGGCGGCCTGCCTCATACTTCATCTCATAGTACTGCTCGGGGGGCAGCTTCTCCCACGCCTCGCCGTACTTCAGCGTACCGGCGGTAATGATAGAGGTGCCTTCCGGAGAAACCTGACGGTCATCCACGGTGTAGCATGTAGCGATCAGCGGATCATTCTCCGGCAGCAGCTTATAGGCATCCTTGCAGTCGGCAATGGCGTCCAGACTCTCGTAGTTCAGCGTGAAGGACGTATTGAAACCGATCTCCTCGGGAGGGCAGTCCAGACCAATGAAGCAGGTGAGGGCAGAAATACCCACGGTGTAGGGCTTGAGATACGCACGGGCAGCCTCAGGCACATCCTTGGGGTCCATCAGCGCTCCATACGTGGCAATGGGGGAAATATTGGAAATGATCTTCTTGGCACGATACTCATTGCCGAACTCATCCCGCACGCCCACGGCCTTGCCGTTTTCCACAAGGATCTTATCAATGCCGCAGTTCATCTGTGCCACGCAGCCCATGCGCTTGGCGGCCTCCAGAATGGCCTGGTTCATCATCATGGAAGTGCCGCGCAGATAGTAGGGCTTATCCTCCATGTAAATATAGGTGCACTTGGCCAGAATGGACCAAGGGAAACGCTCGGGGGTCATGCCCATGAAGCACCAGTACACGTTCAGCGCCAGCTGCAGCTTTTTGTTGTTGGGGAAGAACTCTTCCAGAACCTCGTGGCTGCTCTTGAGGCCGTAATTGGCCAGCGTAGGATACATTTTGGGGAAGCCCTTCTTCATGAAGAACTTCTTCACATCGCCGGGCTCTCCGGTGCTCTGGGCACTCTTGGCAGAGAACGCCGCAGCCTCCTCTACAAAGCGATACAGGGTATCAAAGTAGCGCTGGATGCTCTCCTTCTCCGCTGGGAATTCCTTTTGCAGGAAGGCAATGCACTTTGCCCGATCCACAGGGATGCTGATGCCGGTGCCGTCCGGGAAGTTGACACGGTACAGCTCCTCGATCTGGATCCACTCAATTTCCTTCTCGATACCATAGCGGCGAAACTGTTCCCGCAGAGGGCCGGGCTTTTCCGGGGTTCCCATGTGGCTGAGTTGGTGCAGCGCCACCTCAAACTCAAAGCGCCCACGCCGAAAGCTGGTGCCGCAGCCGCCGGGAATGTTGTGCTTTTCAAAGAGAATGGTCTTCTTCCCTTTTTCGGCCAGTGTAGCAGCCGCGGCAAGGCCGCCGTTACCTGCACCGATGACGATTACATCATAATGATTCATGTGCAATATCTCCTATTCTGGGCAAAGCCCGTGTGTTGATAAAGCAGCTGCAACAGCTGCTCAATTCAAAAAGAAAGGGGAAAACGCAAAGCGAATACCGCCATTGGAAAACGTGAGATAGATGGCGCAGCCCAGCAGCGCCAAATTGATGAGCATCAGCACAATCTGGATATGTTTCTGCTTGGTCCAGAGCACAAATTTGGCAAAACGGGCACTGTGGTACTCCCGTTCAAACCAACTCTTAGCCCCGATCTGCATCCAACCACCGATGGCCAGAGAATTGGCCCGCAGCAACAGCCACATGCCAAGCCCGCCGTAAACGCCCATTTCCAGCGTGCACAGAGATCCCAGAATGGGTGCCAGCAGGAAGCCCACGTGCATGAGTGCCACGGAGTCGCTGAATTCATTGGTGACAAAAATCCAGTTCCACAGGGTATAGGCAGCCACGAAGCAAACGGTAACCGCAGGAACCACACCCTCAGCCAGATAATACTTGCCAAACGGAGCCTCGAACTGCCACAAGCCTCGCAGGGTCACAACAGCGAAGGCCAGCACGAAACCGGTGATGGCATTGCAGTAGCGCTTATGGCGCAGCAGATCCGTGAACGTTGCCTCCAAAATATTGACGATCAGCATGAGCATGATGATGTCCACATAGACTTGGGGATTGAAGAAGTTCAGTGCTGCAAAGACAATGAGAATGCGCATGGTCAGCAGCGTAGACAGCTTCAATCTCTCGAAGAATACGGGTTTGGCAAAGAGCAGCACCAAAATACAGGGGATAACGATACAAGGGACGTTGCCCTCCACCGGATAAAAGGCGCTCAGCAGTGCCAAACCGGTGATAGCTGCGGTAAAGATCACCCATTTAATGAGGATGTCCGCTTTGCCGCTTTGATTGGTAGCGTCAGTGTTCATTGTAATTCCTCCTCTATAAGATATAATTTTAACCGCCTATCCTCCCCATCATAAATTTTCAAAAAGAACAATTGCAGTTATCATGGATTTTCGATATAATAGATAGACATGAAAGGAGCGATAGATATGTCCGCAGCGGAGATTACGAAACAGGCCATTATCCTCAGCGCCAAAAAATTGGCGTCGGAGAAACCCTTCCAAAAAATATCGGTCATTGACATCGCCCGTCATTGCGGCATTAACCGAAATACGTTCTACTACTACTTCGCTGACAAATATGATGTCATTCAATATATCTTCGATCAGGAGATCTCCCCTGTGCTCCGGCCCTTCTTTCAAAACAGCGGGCTGGCTGACAGCGTCAGCGCTCTATGTAATCATCTGAAGAACGAGAAGGCGTTGTATGTCCGGCTCTTAGAGGACAATGGGCACCACTGCCTGCGGGATTTGCTGGTACAATACTACACGGACTTTTTGATTCATAAGGCGCAGCAGCACTTCGAGCAGCACCGGATGCCGGATCAGCACCGGGAGATCGCCGCCCGTTTTTACGCCCACGGCACGGTGGGTATGATTGGCGACTGGGCCTCCCGCGGCATGAAGGTGGACAGCACGCTGGTGACCGGCATCATTGCCCTCTCGGCTAGAGAGAAATTCTTTGTGTAACAGCACTTCTCGGCGGAGATCGTTATTTTTCTGTCGATCTCGCCTCTATATTATTAAATTTTTAACAATATGCATATAGGCAGAATCATTTTCTGACAAAATTTCAGGCAGAAGCAAAAATATGCTCAAAACATCCCCTTGTTTTTGTTCCATTGTTGACGAAGATGACAGTAAGCAAACAACAAAAAATAAAAGGGTATGTTACAGCATTGATCCTACTGCAACATACCCTTTTTAGTTTATAGGAGTGTCAGCCCTCGTACAAATCAGTCTTCCGTCTTTCCCATCATCAGGAAAGCGTTCCAGAGACTTCCTTCCCACACAGCATCAAATGCAGGAGCTCCCAGCACTTCGGGATAGTTATACGGAGGGGTCTTGGTGTTATGACGAGGACGAATATCCATCATGTTGTTGCTCTTGTTCATAAGCGCACTTCCTTTCTTTAATCAAAGCATTTCTTTTCTTTACAACCTAAGAATACTACATGGTGCGCGATAAGTAAAGCGAATATAAATCATGTAAATCATGAGTAACAGGAATGTGTATTTTCACATAACTGGCTGTACTTCCGCCTCTTCGCTTCGTTAATTTTGTCCACATATTTGTCTATATGTTCCTGAATATATCCTTATTCCCCATATTTTTACGCAAATCTAATCATTTTTATCTTATAGCCGTTTTAACGGAGGGAATCCCTTGGTTTTGTCCTCCGTATGCGATATAATGATTGTCATATGAACGAATTATATCTTTTCAAAAGTTTCAATGTAAATGTAGAATGGATGTGATGCTGTGGAAACAGGGAAATATGAAGTGCTGCTGCAGGTAGCGGATTTGGGAAATCTAACACACGCTGCAGAGGCTTTGGGTTACACGCAGTCGGCCGTAAGCCGTATTGTGGCAGATTTAGAAAAGGAATGGGACGTGCAGCTTTTGCTCCGGGGACGAAACGGTGCCAAGCTAACCACCGCAGGCAAAGAAATCCTTCCTCGCCTGCGTGCTGTCTGCAATGCCCAGCGAGAGCTGGAGCAGCAGATCGGACAGCTGCACGGATTAACCTTCGGTACGGTTCGGATCGGGTCTTTTCCCAGTGCCTCTATGCACTGGCTCCCACCCATCATCAAAGCCTTTCAGATAGAATATCCCGACATCCAATTTGAAGTCATTACCCAAATTGAATATCGCGGCGTAGAAGATATGATTACATCAGGGCAAGTGGATTGCGGCTTTATCGCACTTCCCTGTTCTTCCCATCTGGAAACGATTTTCCTCCACCGAGATCGGCACATGGCAGTAGTCCCGGAAGATCATCCCCTAGCCAAGGCGAAAAGCTATCCCATTACCCGTTTCGGTGAGGACCCTTTCATCAAGCTGGAAGATGAACGCGACCGGGAGGTATCGGAATTTTTGGAGCGGTACCATGTCAAACCAAACTTACGCTATCGCGGGAATGATGACTACACCATCATGTCGATGGTGGAAAACGGCCTCGGCGTCAGTTCACTCACAGAGCTTGTGCTGCAGCGCACTCCATTCCATGTGGCAGTATGCCCGCTGGACCCGCCCCAGTTCCGTGACATTGGCCTTGCGGTTCGCTCCTTTGATACCCTCTCCCCCGCCGCCAAACAATTTGTAGACTATGTGGAGACTTGGATCAAAAATAAAATGCCGTAATGCACAGCGCTTTTGCCCAGCCATCCTGCGCTGCCCCCTATACCTTATATAATATTAAAAAACAAATAAGACCTCCGATCCGCTGAACTGCGGATCGGAGGTCTTTTATAATCATATCAGAAGCATGAGATCCGGCCTTTTCTGCCTCAGGCGGTCGTCTCCTCCGAAGTGGAAACACCTACACGGCTTCCCAGCAGGCGCGTCAGCACAAGGCTGAAGAGTGCCATAACCACACCCACGCAGACCCAGCCCATGCCGGCGGAGTAGAACGGAAGCATATGCAGCACCTTGCCGAGAGGACCCATGGGAACATGCAGATTCTCCAGTGCATAGAGCACGCTGACCACACCCACAGCACCCACGGTGCAGGGATAGACGAAGCGGTTATTTTGCAGCCACTTGTCGCACAGGCCAAGAACGATCAGAACGATGGCCACAGGATAGATGGCGTTGAGTACAGGGACAGAGATGCTCAAGATGGTATTGAGCCCCTGATTGCAGACTGCAAAAGCGAACACAACGATACCCACTGCCCACTGGCGATAGCTGAACTTACTGGTCAAGGTGGAGAAATACTGGGCGATGGAGGTGATAAGGCCCACGCAGGTGGTCAGGCAGGCCAGTGTAAAGATGGTCGCCAGCAGAACCGCGCCTGTATTACCAAACAGCTGCTGGACGATGCAGCGCAGTGTCCAAGCGCCGTTGCCCTGCAGCTCATAGACTGCGGACGACTTCATGCCCATGTAGGAGAGCATCCCATAGATCACGGCCAGGATACTGCCGGCAAAGACACCGGCGCGAACGGTGTAGCGCATCACATCCTTGTGCTCTGTTACCTTCATGGAACGCAGGGTAGTAGCAATGACCAAGCCGAAGTTCAAAGCCGCGATGGCATCCATGGTGTTGTATCCCTCCAAGAAGCCGGTCACCAGTGCCGTTTCTTGGTAAGCAGGCTGGGGAGCCGCCACACCCGTGTCACCGTTGAGCAGGAAGCAGACGAACAGACCCGCAAGCAAAAGCAGCAGACTGGGCGTCAAAAACTTGCCAATGCGGTTCACCAGTTTGTTGGGTGTCAGTACCAGCCAGCCGGCAACCAGGAAAAACGCCAGCGAGTAGAGCAGCATAAACAAGGGGAACGACGCATTCTCGGGAAGGTAGGGAGCGATGGCCATTTCGAAAGGAACAGAGGCCGCTCTGGGGATGCCCAAGCCGGGGCCGATAGAGAGGTAGATGAGGATGGTGAACACCATAGCAAAGCGGGGATCGACTTTCCTTGCCAGCTTATCCAAGCCACCGAACTCGGCCACGGCAACAACGCCCATCACCGGCAGCACCACAGCTGTCACCAGAAAGCCCAACAGCGCCAACGGCGTATGATTTCCGGCGCTTTGCCCCAAGAAGGGCGGGAAAATCAAGTTGCCCGCGCCAAAGAACAACGAGAACAGCATAAAGCTGACCAACAGCATGTTTTTCTTTCCCAGTTTCATAATATTTTCCTCCCATACTCTTCTTGCCTGCATCCGTGTGTTGGCGCGTTACAGACAGAAGGTCTTTACACAAAATTTTAAAAAGTGGCAACAAAAAAATCGCCCCTCTCAATAGAAGGACGATTGAAAAACCGCGGTACCACCTTGCTTCCGGATAAAATCCGGCACTCATTTGCATCCAACAATGCAACTCACCTGTAACGTGGCTTGACTCCGGCGCACCTACTTTGTTCAGCTTGCTTCTCGGGGATGATTTCATACATTCGGCGCACCTGACAGTTCACACCAACCACTGTCTCTCTGAAAAAGAGCTTACCGACGACTACTTGTTCCCGGTCAACGAATTTTTTCTTTTTGCTTTTGTTGTTTGCATTATAGCACGGTGCTTTTTAAAAAGCAATCCCCAAATGCAAATATTTTTACATTTTCTTTTTCTCCGGTTATTTTCACTTTTTTCGACATTTTATGACGGTTTTATATCAATTTTCCAGAATTTACGTGCAATTCCTCCATATATAAGCTTTTTCCTTTTTCTGCTCCCATGTATTTTATTTAAGCATTCTCGCATATTCCTCCACGGGATTTTTGTCCGCTGTCTTTGGATGACCTATCTCTTGCAAGATTTTATTTCCAGTCGTGACCACTTTGCTCTGGTGTCTGGTTTGTGGATATATTATAATATAAGCAGATCTGAGGCAAAGGAGAATCCGCTTGTGACCGAACAGAGATATCACGCCGTACAAGCGTGGTTTTGGGCGCATCCCGCCGCGCTCAAAACACTGCTGTGGAGCAACAAACTGCTCTCTGACACCGTCTATTTGGCCTATCTTGCCATGACTGCTGCCCTGCTGGTGTCCGGGGATTCCCGGCTGTGGCGGGTCATTATCGTCCCCGCCGTGGTCTTTGGGAGCGGCTCCGTGCTGCGCCGATGGCTCAACTTCCCCCGCCCCTACGAGGTCTACCACACGCCCTCTCTGGACAACAAGGAGCGCGCCGGACAGTCCTTCCCCAGCCGCCACATGTTCAGTGCCTCCGTGCTGACCGTATGTGCTTTGTGGCTCTGGCCGCCGCTGGGCTGGGGGATGGCGGGGATAACCCTCCTTCTTGCTCCTCTCCGTGTATTGGTGGGCGTCCATTTTATCCGAGATGTGGCAGCCGGTGTCCTTTTCGGAGGGATTCTTGGCTGGCTCGGTTTTTTTGTGCTGTGATGGTGCCATCTATATGCAAGAAGGCTTGCAAAGCGTCTGCTTGCAAGCCTTCTTTGATCCATGTCATTTTTTGCATTACGCTTTAATGGCCCAGCGCATTTTGGTGGAGGTAGCCCGGCTGTTGCTGCGGCACTCCTCCTCTGAAGGGCGGATTACATCCCGCGCCACTTCTCTGTAGACACCCTGACACTGCAGCTGTTTAAAGGATTTCTTTACCAGCCGGTCCTCACCGGAATGGAATGTCAAAATGGCCACCCGTCCTCCGGGCTTTAAAACACCCGGCAGCTTTTCAAGAAACTGGTAGAGCACCTCAAACTCATGGTTGATGTCAATTCGCAGCGCCTGGAAGGTGCGCTGGCAGGACTTCTTCACTGCTGTTTTCCGTTCTTTCGGCGGAATAAATTCCATCGCTTTCTCTACCACATGGAATAGATCTTTGGTGGTCTCTATGGGCATACCAGCTGCGCGCCGGCGGAACACTTCTGCGGCAATCTCCTCGGCGTAGGGCTCATCCGCGTTTTCCATCAGCATGCCCACCAATTCCTCCCGTTCAACGGTTTTTAAGCGCTCTGCGGCGGAAATGCCGTGCCGGGGATCCAGCCGAAGATCCAGCGGGCCGTCATTTTTGAAGGAAAAACCGCGGGAGGGATCGTCGATCTGCATGGAGGAGACGCCCAGATCCGCCAATACAAAGTCAAAGGGCCCCACCTCGGCAGCCACTTGGTCAATGCAGGCAAAATTGATTAGCCTCACTGTCACATCCTCTGGGCCGTACCCCTTCTGTGCCAAACGATGACGCGTCTTTTCCGACTCAATGGGATCTACATCCAAACCATACATATGTCCTTCATGGTTCAGTTTTTGCAACATGGCCAGCGTATGGCCGCCATAGCCCAGGGTAGCATCCAACCCCTGCTGACCGGGCTTAATACAGAGGAAATCAAGAATCTCGTTGACCATGATGGAAATATGCATACCGGCAGGGGTGTTGCCCTTCTTGCGGATTTTTTCCACCGTATCGGCATAACGCTCCGGATTCAGTTCCTTATATTTTTCATTGAAATTGCGAGGGTGTGTCCCCGTATAGCGGACACGGCGCTTATGCACCTGCGGATTTTTTTCCTCCATGGGTTTGCTTCTCCTCGATTGATAATTGTGAAAATACCCGGCAACGATATGTTGCGCAAGAGCATTCTTCTTTTCATGATGATTATAAGCGCATAGGTTTCTTTTGGCAAGAGAGGAGATGTGCAGCGGCACACATAAAACGTCTATCGTTACATATTCTTCCACACTTTATGCATTTTTCTCCACGGCTTTGTTTTCTGATAAACAGCGCAGTGCACCTGCGTTGAGAAAGTTTGTCTCCACCGCAAAGACGTTTTATAATTATTGTCTCCCGATATTCCAGAAATCCTATTTTGCGTCAATTTTCGATTTTTTTCCTGTTTTTTCTCCATTTTTTAGCCATAACACTTAAAATATATGCGCAAGATAGCAATTATAAAGAAAAAATATTTTTGCATTATCATTTTTTCGTCAACTTTTTTGCTTATATGATACATCGTGCGAATTTTGCTTGACATTTTTTGTTTATTATTTACATTGAGCTCCTGTCAAAACACTGTTAATATGAAATCAGCAAGGTCTATCTTTCCATATGTCTGATTTTCTCGGCCTATTTGTATGCATCTTACTTGTATTATGCATAAATTGTGCACATTATAGCATTGTTTGCACTGACGAGGGAACACAGGCACAGGAAAGAACCTTATATCGCTATCACAATATGGAGAGGAGATTTTAACGTGATTAGCTTTTTCCTTTGCTTGGCGTTTCTGGTTGTGGGCTACTTCGTCTACGGTAAAATTGTAGAGAATACCTTTGGCCCCGATGACCGTGAAACTCCTGCCGTCAAAATTAACGACGGTGTCGACTATGTGGTGATGCCCCAGTGGAAGCTGTTCCTGGTACAGCTGCTGAACATTGCCGGCCTTGGCCCCATCTTTGGTGCTCTGCAAGGTGCTCTGTGGGGACCTGTGGTTTTCCTGTGGATCACTTTCGGTACCATCTTTGCCGGTGCTGTCCATGACTACTTCTCCGGCATGATGAGTGAGCGCAACAGCGGTGCTTCCATCTCCGAGATTTCCGGTATCTATCTGGGCGGCGTGATGAAGAACGTAATGCGTGTGTTCTCTGTGGTCCTGCTGGTCATGGTGGGCACCGTGTTCGCTGTCGGTCCTGCCGGCCTGATCGTCAAGCTGGTATCCGAGGCTGGTGGCTCCGGCTTTGTCAGCACCGGCCTGTTCTGGCTGATCCTGATTCTGGTCTACTACTTCATTGCCACCTTCCTGTCCGTGGACAAGATCATCGGCAAGATTTATCCCGTCTTCGGTATCTGCCTGATCGTCATGGCTCTGGGCGTGGCCATCGGTATCTTTACCAAGGCTGACTACGTCATCCCCGAGATCTGGGAGAACTTCACCAATATGCACCCCAAGGGAACGCCTATCTGGGCCGGTATGTTCATTACCGTGGCCTGCGGTGCTATCTCCGGCTTCCACTCCACGCAGAGCCCCCTGATGGCTCGCTGCATGAAGAGTGAGAAGCAGGGTCACTTCGTCTTCTACGGCGCCATGGTTTCCGAAGGCGTCATCGCCCTGATCTGGGCTGCTGCCGGCTGCGCCATCTACAGCGTCACCGGCGGTCTGAGCACCGGTCTGGATGAGGCTCTGGCTGCCGGTCAGTCCGCCGCCATCTATGACGTCTGCTCCAAGACCATGGGCGGCGTTGGCATCGCTCTGGCTATGCTGGGCGTTATCGCCTGCCCCATCACCTCCGGCGATACGGCTTTCCGCAGCGCCCGTCTGGTGCTGGCCGACTGGTTCCACATGGATCAGAAGGGCATGAAGAACCGTCTGATCCTCTGCATCCCCGTGCTGGGCGTCGGCGCTATTCTGGGCATCGGCAATATGCTGGGCTTCATCGACTATCAGGTCATTTGGCGTTACTTCAGCTGGACCAACCAGACGCTGGCTATGATCGTGCTGTGGGCCGCTTCCATGTACCTGTACTATGACAAGAAGAACTACTGGATCACCGCAGTGCCCGCTACCTTCATGAGCGCTGTGTCCATGACCTACTTCTTCTCCGCTAAGGAGTGCCTGCACCTGTCCACCGCCATCGCTTACCCCGCTGGCATCATTTTGGCTGTTGTGTTCCTGGGCATCTTCCTGTATGCTGTGAAGGTCCGCAAGCGCACGGAGCCTCACTACGATACTCTGCAGAAGTAAAATATCCCCTAAACGGCGGGAGGAGTTCTTCTCCCGCCGTTTTTGGTAGTTTTGGAGGAAGAACAATGTTTGCACCCATTCAGCTTGGCTCCGTCGCTCTGGACAAGGAGACCGTAAAACTCGATAAAAAGAAATGCCGCCGCTTCGGCCCCTGCGGTGTCGGTGAAAAGGCATTGTATCTCAACACCTTTTTTGTCGATCGCCGCCTCTACCTGCCTTTGCAGTCCGTGCGCCGTGTTTTCAAGCGCGTCGCTATGTCCAAGGGTGGTTTCTCCGGCAAGGGTGTTTTCGGCAGTATGCCTTATTTGGTGGTAGAATACGATGACGGCAAGCAGAAGCAGTGCAACTTCAAGCACGAGGAAGATGTGGATCGTATGCTGGCTCATCTGGCTAAGGTGCTGCCTGACATTCCGCGCCACAGCGCAGAGGCAGAGCGCCGTCTGCGTGAGCGTGAAGAGAGGGAAGCCCAGCGCTATCTCAAGGAGTTGACGCCCCAAGCACAGGCTGCCTGTGAGACGCTGAAAGAGGCCCACGCTATTTTGGAAAAGGAACCGGAAATCACTGGCCGCCTGGCGGCTGCCGCCAAGGCAAAGCGGATCAACGACCGCACCAATCCCGCCTACAAATGGGTGGCACTGGCCATCGTCATCGCCGGTATCATTGCCGCCGCCTTCGGCGTGCAGAAGCTGTTCACCCACGACACCACCGGCATCTACTTCACACTTTTGGGTCTTGCCGCCCTCTTTATGTTCTCCAGTGCGCAGGTTTTGCCCACGGCACGCAACAATCGCAAGATCATCACACAGGAGTGGGAGGCTGCCAAAGCGGCTATCTTCAATCTGGTGGGTGAGGATTTCCCCATTCCCTACTGGTATGCCCACCCCATTGTCATCCAACGAATGATCCGTGTACTGCGAGAGGGTCGTGCCCAATCCGTGGAAGAGGCCCTCAACGTGATAAAAGAAGATCTCAAGGCCCTCACCGCCGATGTACAGGTGGAGCAGGAGGAGTATGACGAAGTGGTCGTCATCAAGCCCATGTTCCTGCTGCAAGACTATCAATAAGTAAAATAAGTAAAAAAATCTCTGGTTTCAAAGAAACCAGAGATTTTTCTTTTAAAAGCACTGCAGCGCAGCGGTGCTGTTTCCTTGTGCGTCAGCAGGACTGATCCTTCTCCATCATGATCTCCAGAATGGTCTGGTCGGTCTGTACCATGCCCGGTGTACTCACACGGCCCATGTTGCGAATCACCTGCTCGGGTGTAGCAGCACAGATACCATCCGTCTCCTGCAAGCACACGTCCTGTATGGCCAGATACGCGCACATCATGGCCGCATGGGTGGCGGTAGCCAGCTTCAGTGCGCAGCCGATTTTGCCGCCGTCACAGATCATGCCCGTCAGGTTGCCGCTCATATTGATAATGGCCGAACCAATTTGCCGATCATTTCCTCCCAGCAGCCATGTCATCGCCGCTGAAGCCGCCGTAGCCGCAGAGACACCGCAGCCGCAGGTAGCAGACAGCTTTCCGGTAAAAAGCTTGATATAGACTGTCAGCGTATGGGACAGAGCCAACGCTTTCTCCAGCTGCTCACGGGACGCCTGCACGTGCTTTGCCATCTCCACCACGGGAATGATTGCCGTTAAGCCGTGATTGCCGCTTCCTGCACTGGACATGACGGCGTAGGGACAGCCACTCATACGGCCTTCGGCGCCGGAAGCTACCCGCAGCACAGTGCGGGTCACCACATTGTCGCCCACAACGCCGTTCTCTACTTCCTTCTTCAGCGCCGTGGCGATCCCAATCCCCAAATCGTGCTCCAGACCATAGTCTGCCATAGCACTGTTCAGCGCCTCGCCCTCCAGCATAAAGGCCAGCTCTTCTTCGGAGCACGACTCCACCAGCCGCCGCATCTCAGAGACAGTCATATCCTTTAAGCGGGTGTGAATATCGTCCTCCCTGCCCGGTACATAGGGCTTTTCCAGCAGCGTCTCCTGGTTGCGGCGGGTATAAACGATATTGGAATGGGTACCGCGAATCTCACTGATGCCGATGCCCGCGGTCGTGATAATCTCGGCACGGGTATAAAGCGCCGTCTCATCGTGCTTAATCGTAACTACCACATGGCGATCTTCGACCAGCCGGATGGCCTTTTCCATGATGTCATCGTTGATGTCCTCCAGCAATTCCAGTTTCTTTTCCGGATTGCACAGATAAGTCCCCAGCGCCGCGGCGTATTTCAGCCCCACACGGGGGAATCCGGGGATTCCCACCGACATTCCGTTTTTATATATGCCGGGGTTCACCTCTATCTTTACGGATACCACATCACCGCCAATGGCATGATAGGCATCGGCGGCAGCCAATGCAACACACACCGGCTCCGTACATCCCAGCGCCGGAACAACGTCCTGACGCAGCATTGTCAGCAGTTCTTCTTTTGTAATCATATGGCCTCCCCTTTTCTCTCTTCGTAATTTTGCGTTGTTTTGTTACCCACATCATACTATGTCTTTCTCTTTTTTTCCAGTCTCTTTTCCTCTTTCCCTGAAACTCCCTTGCAAAATTGTGAAATTTGTGCTTAAATGAAAGCAAAGTAATTTTCCCCAAGGCGGCACCGCTGCCTTGCGCCATATCAATTTGCAAAGGAGACTGACAACATGAATATTCTGGAAACCAAGAACGCTCCCGGCGCTATCGGCCCCTATTCTCAGGGCTTTGAGGTCAATGGTTTTGTCTTTACTTCCGGTCAGATCCCGGTAGACCCCGCCACCGGCAACATCCCCGAGGGCATTGCTGCTCAGGCAGAGCAGAGCTGCAAGAACGTGGGTGCTATTCTGGAGGCTGCCGGTGTGGGCTACGACAAGGTCATCAAGACTACCTGCTTCCTGTCCGACATGGGTGACTTTGCCGCCTTCAACGAGGTCTATGCCCGCTACTTCGTGTCCAAGCCCGCTCGCAGCTGCGTGGCTGTGAAGGAACTGCCCAAGGGGGTTTTGTGCGAGGTGGAGGCCATCGCAGTTCAGTAACGTGTCCCTCCAGTCGGGCCTTCGGGCCCGACTTTTTTTGCTCATCTGCCAGCCATCAAGAGATCTTATTGTTTCAACAAATGTTGAATTTTGCTTGACGCTCAGTTGATATAGGTGCGGTATGATAATGATACTATTTGACCCCATGCATCGCCGCCCCATCTCATAGAAAGGAATGGTCATCACTATGTTTAAAATCTTGATTACCGAAGACGACCGAGAGCTGCGGCAGCTCTTTGAGCATGTTCTGGTTAAAAACGGCTATGCCGTGCAGGGTGTAGGCAACGGTGTCGAGGCATTGCAAGCCATGGACGATGGCTATTTCGATCTCATCATTTCCGATATCATGATGCCGGAGATGAATGGCTACGAGTTGGTAGACTCTCTGCGTCAAGCCGGGAACAGTACCCCGGTACTGATGATTACGGCCAAGTCAGGATTTGACGATATGCGTTTGGGCTTTCTCTCCGGCACGGATGACTATATGGTCAAGCCCGTCAATGTCAACGAGATGGTTCTGCGGGTAGGTGCGCTTTTGCGCCGTGCCCAGATGATCAACGAACGGCGGCAGGTCATCGGCTCCACCACCATGGAGTGCGACTCCCTGACGGTGAGTGTAGACGGTGTGAGTACCGTGCTTCCACAAAAAGAATTTATGCTTCTCTACAAAATGGCCTCCTTCCCCGGGAAAATCTTTACCCGGCAGCAGTTGATGGATGAGATCTGGGGCTATAACTCCGACAGCGACACCCATACGGTGGACGTACACATCGGACGGCTGCGGGAGCGGTTCCGCGACAATCAGGATTTCCGAATTGTCACCATGCGGGGCGTGGGCTATAAGGTGGTTCGGTCATGAAAAAAGGCACGAAGAAAAAATTGGGATTGCGGCCCTACTATGTGCTAATCGCTCTGGCGGAAATCGCTATCGGTGCCATAGTGGCGGTGCTCCTCAGCTGGCTTTTCGACAGCGTTTTTAATCTGCGGCTGTCCTCTCCCACCTGGGTGCTGGTCTTTAGTATTATCCTTAGCTGCGTGCTGGGCTATTTCCTCAGCATTTTGATTTTCTCCCCCATCACCCGCCTCAGCGAAGCTATGCGGCAGGTGAGCCGCGGCGACTTTTCCCATCGCCTGGAACCGCCTAACCGGGTGCGTGAAATCCGGGATATTTACGATAATTTCAATCTCATGGTACAGGAACTGGGCGCTACCGAAATTATACAGACCGACTTTGTATCCAATGTGTCCCACGAGTTCAAAACCCCCATCAATGCCATTGAGGGGTATGCCACCCTTCTGCAGGACGCCCATGTATCCCCGGAGCAGGCCATGTATGTGGAAAAAATCCTGCTCAACACCCATCGTCTCAACCAATTGGTGGGCAATATTCTCCTTTTAAGCAAGGTGGATCATCAGGCAATCAACTCCTGCCAAACCACTTTCCGCCTGGATGAGCAGATTCGGCAGGCCATCGTCCTGCTGGAACCCAAATGGGAGGCTAAAGAAATCGAGTTCGATGTAAATTTAGACCCCCTGCCCTTCACCGGTAATGAGAGTATGCTCCTCCATGTGTGGATCAATCTTTTGGACAATGCCATCAAATATGATCCTTTTGCCGGCATGGTGAGCCTGCGCTTAGAGCGGCAGGGCCAGCAGATCGTTTTTACCATTGAAGACACCGGCCCGGGCATCGCCCCGGAGGCGCAAAAACATATTTTCGATAAATTCTATCAAAGTGACAGTTCCCACACCACGGAAGGCAATGGTTTGGGGCTGGCGCTGGCAAAGCGGGTGCTGGATACCTGCGGTGGTGAAATCCGGGTGAAAAATCTACCGGAAGCAGGATGCCGCTTCACTGTGACGCTTCCCGCCAACTGATCCAGCCATTTCCGCAATTGCAGACTCAAGGAGGTTTTTTCTATGTCTAAAATCAAAATTACCTGCGATTCCACCTGTGATCTGACCGAGTCTCTCTACCGGGAAAATAAGGTAGAGGTCATTCCCCTGAGTGTGACTCTTGGCGACCACGTATACCGCGACGGTGTGGATGTCACATCCGGTCAACTCTTTGAATATGTGTCCAAAACCGACATGCTGCCCATGACTTCTGCCATCTCTGTAGGGGAATATCTGGATGTGTGGCGCAAGTATGTGGCCGACGGCTGCGATGTGATCCATATCAATATTTCCAGCAATCTCTCCACTTCTCACCAGAACGCCTGTCTGGCGGCAAAGGAACTGGGGCACGTCTATGTGGTGGACAGCCAAAGCCTCTCCAGTGGCAGCGGTCATCTTGTTTTGGAGGCCGCCCGCATGGTCAAAGAAGGGATGGACGCTCCCGCCATTAAAGAGCAGCTGGATACCATCCGGGAGCATTTGGACATCAGCTTTGTGCTGCAGACGCTGGAATACCTGCAAAAGGGCGGACGCTGCTCCAGCGTGACGGCGTTGGGTGCCCGCGCACTGCAGCTGCGTCCGGAGATCCGTGTACGGGACGGCGGTATGATTGTTGGGAAGAAGTATCGGGGCGACATGGAAAAATCTGTTCTAGCTTACATTCGCGGCCGTCTGGAGGGCCGCACCGACATTGATCCCTCCCGCATTTTTATCACATATTCTTCTGCCCCCGATGCACTGGTGGAGAAGGCTGTTGCTCTTGTTAAAGAGCTGCAGCCCTTTGAAGAGGTCACTGTTACCCACGCCGGCTGCACCATCTGCAGTCACTGCGGCCCCAACTGCTTGGGCGTATTAATGCTAACCAAATGACAAGTACCACTTTATCCCCCAAAAAGATCCACCCGGACGCTGATTGGCGTCAATTCCGGCTCCGCCGCATCAACGAGGAGCCTTACCGACATGCATGGCTCCTGCTCTTCTGGCCTGTTTTCGGACTTCTGTTCGGCTTTGTGGAGCGTTTCTATACCGTGGAATCTTATCACCCCATGTACTGCCCCTTAGATGACTTCATTCCCTTTCATGAACTCTTTTTGATTCCCTATCTCTTTTGGTTCGTGTATCTGGGCGGCACGGTGGTATTTCTCTTCTTCTATGACAGCAAGGCTTTCCGCCGTATGATGTATTTCACCATGTTTACTTATACAGTGACGATGGCCGTCTACTTTCTCTTCCCTACCTGTCAGGAACTGCGCCCCTTGGAATTTGCACGGGACAATTTTCTCACCCGGTTTATGGCCGCATTCTATGCATTTGACACCAACACCAATGTATGCCCTTCCCTCCACGTGATTGGCTCAGCGGTGGCGATGCTCGGCGCGCTCCACTGCAAGTGGCTGCAAACCCGGGGGTGGAAGATTTTCTATGTGGTCTCCGCTGTACTGATCAGCATTTCCACTGTCTTTCTCAAGCAGCACTCCCTCCTTGATGTCCTGTGGGCGATTCCCCTGTGCGTTGTGGGCTGGCTGCTGGTCTATGTACGGAAGAAAAAGGCGTAACATCTTCTCCAAAGGGTGTCCATTTGGGACGCCCTTTTTTCACACATACTCTTTCTCCTTCTTTGATAGAACAAGGCATTTTGCACGATTCTTCTTATCGCCTTTTGGCAGCTTTCACAACGAAATACGAGAAATCTCTGTAGCAAAGCAAACAGGATTGTGTTATAATTAAATCATTATTTGGTCGTGAGGCGATGCCATATGAAGCGTCAATTCCCTAGACTTATCATCAATTTGTCAAGGCTGCGGCAAAATATGCTGCACGTCACCGATCTCTGCCGCCAGTCGGGCATTCAGGTCTGCGGCGTAATCAAGGGCTGCGGCGGCCTTCCCACAATTGCGCGGCTTTTTCGCCTGTGCGGTGCGTCCGAACTGGGCAGCAGCCGACTTGAACAGATCATCTCCTGCCACGAAGCCGGTATTCCCGGCCCCTATTTATTGCTGCGCATTCCTATGCTCTCTGAGCTGGAGGAGGTCGTTCGCTGGTGCGACACCTCCTTGCAAAGTGAACTCTCCGTCCTCAATGCATTGGAGGAGGTGTGCCAACGGCTGAATAGCACCCACCGCGTGATTGTGATGGCGGATCTGGGTGATCTGCGGGAAGGCTTTTGGAATCACGATGAGATGGTGGACGTGTGCGTCCATGTGGAGAAGCATCTCCCCCATGTGCATCTGGCCGGGATCGGCGTAAATCTGGGCTGCTATGGATCTATCCAGCCTACTGCGGACAAAATGCATTCCCTTTTGACGATTGCGCACCACGTAGAAGCCCGCATCGGTCGAAAGCTGGAAGTCATCTCCGGCGGCGCGTCCAGTTCCTATACGCTGGTACACTGGGGCACCATGCCTGCGGGGATCAATCATCTGCGGATCGGTGAGACGGTGCTCAATGCCCACGACCTGCCCTATGTGTGGAAGATTCCCAATATGGGCCTGCACCCGGATACCATGGTCTTGCAGGCCGAGGTGGTGGAGATCAAGACGAAACCCACCTATCCCGTCGGCAATATTATCATCGACGCTTTTGGCAATAAACCTACCTATGTGGATCGCGGTTTTAGAAAGCGGTGTATCGTGGCCATAGGACGCGCCGATGTAGGCGATGTGGAGCAACTGATCCCCCGGGACAAGGGCATCACGGTGCTGGGTGGTTCTTCCGACCACTGCCTCTTGGATATTCAGGACTGCAAGCGGAATTTGCAGGTAGGTGACATCGTTGAGTTCCTCCTGTCCTATCCCAATATGCTCTACGCCACGGCAAGAAATGATCTTCCTCTGCACTTCACCGAGGATAACGGTGAAGATCCGGAGTTAGCTTAACTGAGAAAGGATTTATACTTATGGATCAAACAACCGTACTGCTGTTTTACTATGTAGGCGTCACCCTATTTGCTTTCTTTGTGGCAGCCCCTTGTATATTGAGCGCCATCTCCCTCTTCGGAGTGCAAAAGCGATTTGCCAAGGCAATGATCGCAGAGGGCGTGGTAACCGAGGAGGACGTGAAGAAACTCCATCCCAAAAAACAGATTGCCGGTGTGGTATTCTCCGTGGTGGTTCTGGCATGCCTCATAGGACTCTGCTATAAAACCGCTCCTGTGGGTTATGTGTGCGGCATTCTCTCCTTTGGCGGCGGTGTTTTGAAGTACCGCAGAGTCCTGGAGTTTAACAGCATTACCGTACAGCGTTTTCGCAATACCTATAAGCACACCATGGACCACAAGAAGTACAACAAGTATGTGGAGGCACATTTCTAAGAGCCAGACCAAAGCCGGGCAGCAAACGTTTTTGCTGCCCGGCTTTTTCCGTATTCACCCCCCACTGCCCCTGCCAATGCAGTGAGCTTTTTCCCTCGCTGCAATCCCAGCAAACACTGTGAGAATCTGATGACAGGCGGCAGGAACGGAGATGCTGCCAGACTATCAAGGTTTTGCTGTTACAGGCGGAAAATGGCGCAACGGGCAACCACCGCATATGGCGCAAGGAGCTGCCACTACCGGGGCGGTGCTCTCCTGCCCAAACCGCACTGTCATATCAGGCTGCACTGTCCGGGAAACCACCCAACGATCCGCCTGTGCCTTGAAACTCCCTGCACCAGCTATGGCCGGATCTTGATTTGTAGACCTTCCCAGGTAAAAGCAGAAAATACTCCTATCCAGCAACTTCAGAGCAAAAAATGTGCGCCGCAATTGCGGCGCACATTTTTTTGCTTTTAGTCAGACTATGTAAGATCTCAAAGCTTTCTCTTACTTCAGAGCCTTGTTGGCCTCGGCCATCTCAGCGAACACACCAGCTTTCGTCTTAGAAACAATAGCCTTGATAACCAGCAGAGTAGCAATCATCAAAACAACGGCGATAATCAGGCAGATCACCACATTCTGGATCAAACCAGCAATGATGAAGGACACGAAGGACACGCAAGCCACGGTAATGGCGTAGGGCAGCTGCGTGAACACGTGGTTCAGGTGATAGCAGTGCGCACCAGCGGAAGCCATGATGGTGGTATCGGAAATGGGGGAGCAGTGGTCGCCGCAAACACCGCCGGCGCAAGCTGCAGCCAGACCGATCACGCACAGGGTACGCATGGAGGGATCATCGTAGTTAAACACGTTAACAACAATAGGAGCCATGATACCGATGGTACCCCAAGAAGTACCGGTTGCAAAACCGATGAAGCAGCCGATAATGAAGATCACTGCGGGCAGGAACTTCATCAAGCTACCTGCGCCGGCCATGGCATCAATCACGAAGTTAGCGGAATACATACCGTAACGGGTGAATGCGCACAGGGTCCAAGCAAAGGTCAGGATCAGGATGGGGGAAATCATCTGAATGAAGCCGTTAGGAACAGACTCAAAGCTCTTCTCAAAGTCAATGGTGCGGCGCAGCCAGAAATAGATGAAGGTAAAGATCAGACCAATCAGACCGCCCAGTGACAGACCAGTGGAGGCACTGGAATCGGAGAATGCGGTCATGAAGTCAACACCATCGAAGAAGCCGCCGGTCCAGATCAGGCCGATGACGCAGGATGCGATCAGAACGATCACAGGCAGCAGCAGGTCAACAACGGAGGACTTGCCATTGGCGGGCTTCTCATAATCGTCAGCACCAGCGAAGGGGCGCTCCTCGGTAGTGAACAGGTCGCCCTTAACCTGCGCATTATACTCATGGGTCAGCATGGGACCGTAGTCCAGATTGATCACAGAGGTGACAACAATCATCAGCAGGGTCAGCAGGCAGTAATAGTTATAAGGAATCTGGCTCATGAACATCTGCAGACCATTGACGCTGTCAGACTGCACATAGCCGGAAACGGCTGCTGCCCAAGAGGACACGGGGGCAATCATGCACACAGGTGCTGCAGTAGAGTCGATGATATAGGCCAGCTTGGCGCGGGAGATGTGATGGGACTCGGTCACGGGACGCATCACGGCACCGACAGTCAGGCAGTTGAAATAGTCATCAATGAAGATCAGGATGCCCAGCAGCATGGTCATCAGCTGTGCGCCGGCGCGGGACTTAACGGACTTGGTTGCCCAGCGGCCGAATGCCTCGGAACCGCCGCCCTTGTTCATCAGATCCACCATGATGCCCAAGCAGACCAGGAAGAAGATAATGCCCACATTCCCGGCATCAGCAACTGTGGTGACGATACCGTGGTCACCGCCAACCAGCTGAACCAGCGTCTCCCAAGGAGCGAACTGGGTGCACAGCATAGCGCCAACCAGGCAGCCCATGAACAGGGAAGAATAAACTTCCTTACTGATCAGAGCCAGAACGATAGCTACGATAGGCGGAAGCAGAGACCAGAATGTTCCGGCGAACGGAGTACCGGTTTGCACCATTTCTCCATCTACTTCCAGGACGGGAGCGGGCTTGCCGGCATAGGTAACACCCAGAAACACCAGCAGAACCACGAGGACTCCCAGAGCGACAAGGTATGCAATTCGCGTACTCTTTTTGCTCATAATTGTTTACCTCCTCAAATTTGGTATGTTTATCATACTTTTATTTGGGCGGAATGTCAAGTTTTTACCTGCGAATTCCGCTTAATTTTTGAACAAATTGTGAATAGCAATTTCTCCCTTTTGAACAAATTTGCCTTTAGTAACCAGCTGTCATCCCGTAATTTCCTGTTCTTAACGCCTTTTAAACCCCGTCTCAGCCCAAGATACCTCTCCTGCTCCTTCCGGAGTTCCCTTCCGGTTTATCGTTCTTTCATGGAAAATTTCCCATTAATCGGCATCCCGCATTCGGTAGCCCACGCCCACTTCTGTAAATATGTATTGGGGACGTCCCGGGTTCTCTTCAATCTTGCGGCGGATATTGGCCATATTCACCCGCAGAATCTGATTATCCGAGCGGGCCTTCGGCCCCCACAGCTCCCGGATGATGAAATCGTAGGTCAGCACTTTCCCGGCATACTTCCCCAGCAGAGCCACAATCTTATACTCATTGACTGTCAGCTTGGCATTCTCGCCCCGAACCAGCACCTGATGCTTATCATAATCCACCACCAGCTCTCCGGTGGTAAATTTCCCGGACTGGGCAATCTCACTGTTGGCCAGCGTGGTGCGGGTATGCCGAATAGCGGCACGGATGCGAGCCAGCAGCTCCGATGTGCCAAAGGGCTTGACCAGATAGTCGTCAGCCCCGCTGTCCAGCGCTTCCACCTTGTCCTCCTCGGCAGAGCGGGCCGAAACAACCACCACCGGAAGATTCGACCAGCGCCGCACTTCTTTGAGTACCTCCATCCCCTCCATGTCGGGAAGGCCCAGATCAAGCAAAATCAGATCCGGACAATGGGAGGAAATCATGGTTAGTGCCTCCGTACCGCTGCGCACGATAAGGGTATCATAATCGTTGGCCTGCAGCGTCATGGAAATAAAATGACTGATATTCTGTTCATCTTCCACAATCAAAACTTTGTCTCTGATTTTCATTTTCATCCTCCTTCAAGGGTAATTCCAATGTAAAGATGGCACCGCCGCCGCTCTGATTCGCCGCCCAAATACGCCCTCCATGCGCCTCCACCACCGTGCGGCACACGGACAAGCCTATGCCCATATTGCGCTGCACATCCCCCTGCTGTGCCGCAGGGCAAAATCCCTTAAAGAGGGTGTGGAGCTTCTCCTTGGGAATACCGCATCCATTATCAGCCACACTGATCTGCGCCCATGCATCCTCACTGCGCCGCAGGCAGACGGTCACCTGGGTGGCGTTGCCCCCGTGATCTGCCACGTTCTCCAAAAGGTTGGTAAGCACCTGCTGCATCAAGAGGGCGTCCATAGGTACCAGCAAAAGATCTTGCGGCACCTCCACCTCGGCGGCAATTTCCGGGTGGCGTGCTGAAAATTTAGCCACCGCACTCTCAATAATCTCCTCTGCAGGCTCCTCTGTTTTTCGAAGCGCTGTATTTTCCGCACCTAAGCGCGTAATAGAGAGCATGTTTTCCACCACACGGATGAGCCATTGTGACTCCTCCTTCACATTTTCTAGAAGACTGCGCCGCTGCTGCGGTTCCAGCCTCTCCCCCTGCTCCAAGAGCACATTGGTAGCACCTATAATACCGGTCAGCGGTGTACGGATGTCGTGGGACACGGCACGCAGCAAATTGGCATATGTCTTTTGCCGCTCTGCCTCTCGTGCCGCCGCCTCCATGCGCTTGGCGCGACTGGCCACCATGCCGGTGACGGTGGAGATAATGAGCATAACAAGAAACGTAACAGGAACGCCCGTAATCACAAAACTGAGCCGCCAAAAAGGCTCCGTAAAAACATAGTCAACCAACAGCACGCTCAGTACCGCCGCAAACAGGCTGAAGAGATACCCCTCCGTCAGCATGGCAGTCAGGAATACGTTCAGCAGAAAGATCATCGCCACATATCTGGTGTCATCGTTGGGGTCCAGATGCCGCAGCAGCAGGCACAGCACCACCGAAACGAGAAAAAGCACAACAAATACGATAAAATCCCGAACGGAAAAGGTGATGCCCCGCTTCAATAAGCCCCGGCGCTTCATGCAGGCCGCCGGCCAATGGAATATTGGTCTTTTCAAAACACCGTCCCCTCTCTCCCTACCTTTATACTATACTTATAACATACTTTTTCGCTAAGATTTTGTCAAGATATCCCCTTTCCGTCTCAGGGAAGCCCCTTGACAATCTCCGGCGGCAATGATAGACTATGATCAACAAAATAGTGATGCAGTGAGAGTTTGAGTCATGCAGAAATCGGCACGGATAGAATCCGGGTCTTTTCTGGCATGGCTTTTTTGCGTTCATTAGGAAGGAGAAATGACAATGTATGATGCTGTCATCATCGGCGGCGGCGTAGTGGGCTGCTCCATCGCCCGTGAGCTAAGCCGCTACCATGTAAAGTTAGCGCTGCTGGAGCGCAATGAGGATGTCTGCACCGGTACTTCCAAAGCCAACAGTGCCATCGTTCACGCCGGTTTTGATGCCGAGCCCGGCAGTCTCAAGGCCCGGTTCAACGTGGAAGGCAGTCAAAAAATGGAGGAGCTGTGCCAGACGCTGGATGTGCCCTACCGCCGCTGCGGTGCGCTGGTGGTCAGCTTTTCCACAGAGGATCGCCCCCGTTTGGAAGCACTGATGGAGCGGGGCCGCAAAAACGGTGTGGCTGGGCTGGAAATTCTGGAGGGTGAGGAACTGCACCGCCGGGAGCCTGCGCTGAACCAAAATATTCCTGCGGCCCTATACGCCGCCACCAGCGCTATTGTCTGCCCCTTCGAGCTGACGGCCGCCATGGCGGAGAATGCGCAGCACAACGGTGCCGAGTTCCGCTTTGATACCTGCGTGGAGCGGGTGGAACGCACCCCGGGCGGCACGTTCACCGTCCACACGGATCGTGGTACCTTTGAAAGCCGCATTGTCATCAGTGCTGCCGGTGTTTACGGAGATGTGATCCACAACCAGCTGTGCGCCGATCAGCGCCATATACTCCCCCGCCGCGGCGAATATTGCCTGCTGGATCGTAAGGACGGGGCACTGGTAAACCACACCGTCTTTCAACTGCCCAGCTCCATGGGCAAGGGTGTGCTGGTCACTCCCACCGTCCACGGCAATCTCTTGCTGGGCCCCACCGCCATTGACCAGGAGGATAAGGACGTAACGGCCACCACAGCCCAGGGCACAGACCAGCTTCTCGCTACAGCGGAGCGCTCCGTTCCCCATTTGCCAACCCGGGACATCATTACCGGTTTTGCAGGACTTCGTGCCCATTTGGCAGACGGTGCGGACGACTTTGTGGTGGGCGAGAGTGCAGCAGGTTTCTTTGAAGCGTTGGGCATTGAATCCCCCGGTCTGACCGCGGCCCCTGCCATCGGCGCCTATCTGGCAGAACTGGCAGCAAAGCATCTGGGGGCGGAGGAGAAAAGCAATTTTGACGGCACCCGGAAGGCCATCGTCTGCGTGCGCTCCCTGCCTTTTGCCCAGCGCAAAGCGCTGATAGAGGCCAACCCTGCCTACGGTCAGATCATCTGCCGCTGTGAGCAGATCAGTGAGGGCGAGATCATAGATGCCATCCACCGCGGCGCACGGTCTTTGGACGGCGTGAAGCGCCGCTGCCGTGCCGGCATGGGACGCTGCCAGGGTGGCTTCTGCGCCCCTCGGGTCATGGAGATTCTTTCCCGTGAACTGGGTGTTCCCCAGACGGAGTTAACCAAATCCGGCGGTGACAGCCGCCTTTTGACAGGGTATACCAAGGAGGTGCAGGCGTAATGAAAGAGGTACAGTTAGCCATTATCGGCGGAGGCCCTGCCGGACTGAGCGCCGCCATTGCCGCCCGCAACGCCGGTGTGAAAGATATGCTCATCATTGAGCGTGACAGCGTCCCCGGCGGTATTTTGAACCAGTGCATCCATGCTGGCTTCGGTCTGCACACCTTCAAGGAAGAGCTGACCGGCCCGGAATATGCCGCCCGTTTCATTGACGAGGCCGAAAAGCTCCACATCCCCATGATGCTCGACACCATGGTGCTGGACTTCTCCCGTGAGAAGGTGCTCACTGTTTCCAGCCGCAAGGAGGGCTTGCAGCAAATCAAGGCACAGGCCGTTATTTTGGCTATGGGCTGTCGTGAGCGATCCCGCGGCGCTTTAAATATCCCCGGAACACGTTGTGCCGGCATTTATTCCGCCGGCACAGCACAGCGCCTTGTGAACATGGAGGGTCTTATGCCCGGTCGTGAGGTGGTCATCCTGGGCTCCGGTGATATCGGTTTGATTATGGCCCGCCGTATGACATTGGAAGGTGCCCATGTAAAGGCCGTGGTAGAAGTTCTTCCTTATTCCGGGGGCTTGAAGCGCAACATCGTCCAGTGTCTGGAGGACTTCGACATCCCCCTGCTGCTCAGTCACACGGTGGTGGATATCCAGGGCAGCCAGCGTCTGGAGGGTGTTACCATTGCCCAAGTGGACGATCAGCGCCGCCCCATTCCCGGCACAGAGCAGCACATTCCCTGCGACACGCTGCTTTTGTCGGTGGGTCTCCTGCCGGAAAACGAGCTGAGCACCGCCGCCGGGGTCCGAATGGACCCGGTCACCGGCGGGGCACAGGTAGGTGACGATCTGGCCACCTCCATCCCCGGTGTTTTTGCCTGCGGCAACGTGCTCCATGTCCATGATCTGGTAGACTTTGTCTCCCAGGAGGCCGCACTGGCCGGACGCAGCGCCGCCAAATACCTCCTCCACGGGGAAGAAGGCGGCAGAGCCATTCCTCTTGTCGGGAAGAACGGCGTGCGCTACACCGTCCCCCAGTATCTCCATCCTGACAGCATGAACGAGCCTGTCACGGTTCGATTCCGTGTGGCACAGCCTTTGCAAAACGCAGCCATCTGCGTCTATGCAGACGACCGGCTGGTGCGCCGCGTCCCCAAACGGGTACTGGCCCCCGGTGAGATGGAGAGCATCACTCTGCGCCCGGAGGATGTGGAGAGCTACACGGCGCAGATCACATTTTGTATTGAGGAGGGTCAGGCACAATGAGCGAACGTATATTAACCTGTATTGGCTGTCCCATGGGCTGCACCCTGACAGCCACCATAGAGAACGGAACCGTTACCGCCGTGACCGGCAACACCTGCCGCCGCGGCGATGACTACGCCCGCAAGGAGTGCGTGGCTCCGGAACGCACGGTCACCGGCACAGTGCGCCTGACCGGCGGCGCACTGCCTGTGCTCTCCGTCCGCACGGCCGCCCCTGTCCCCAAGGAGAAGGCAGCGGAAGTCGCACAAGCCATGGGGCGCATCCATGTCACCGCGCCCATTCAGCTGGGTGACGTGATTGATCCCAGCATCTGCGGTACCGGTGTGGCGCTGATCGCTACCCGCAGCGCTTGACTCTTGCGCGGCGACTTGCGGTGTGATACCATATACCATATAAATATATAAGGATGTGGTATCTATGTCCCACAGCTTGATTGATGCCTTGGAGCGGCAGGCCGTTGTCCCCGCCTTGAAAGATCTGGCGCAGCTGGATGCCTGCCTCGCCTGTCCCGGTGAGGTGGTTTTCCTGCTCTGCGGCGACATTCTCAATATGGAACGTCTGCTCCGGCGCCTCCATGAGGCCGGAAAGAAAATCGTGGTTCATGCCGATTTAGTGGCGGGTCTTGCCTCGAAGGAGATTGCTGTAGACTTCCTGCACCGCTGCGGTGCAGACGGAATCATCTCCACCCGCCCCCATCTGGTGCGGCGCAGCCGGGAGCTGGGGCTTTTGTCCGTGCTGCGTGTGTTTATTATCGACTCCAAGGCCATGAGCAATCTTCGCCGTGAGTCGGAGGAGGCTCGCCCCGATGCCATCGAGGTACTGCCCGGTGCCATGCCATCGGTCATTGAGCGGCTCTGCCGGGAACTCCACGTTCCCCTCATTGCAGGCGGCCTTCTCAGCGGCAAAGCCGATATTCTCTCGGCGCTGGGCGCAGGTGCACGGTGCGTGTCCACCAGCGACAGCGAATTGTGGGCGTTATAACTGCTCAATTCCTTGCAAATGAATCCTGTCTGTGTTACCATGCAGACAGGATTTTCACATACTATTGCCGCAGCTATGATGCACTGTGTCCGCTGCGTTGACGGAAAAGGAGGAACGGGCCATGGCATCCAAAATCAGCAGCATTCTTACCGCCGCTGCCACGGCACTGGCGATCCTCTCCGGTTCCATTGCCGTGCCGCTGCTCCTGCGGCCTTTTTACGCATGGCATCTTGCGCCCCTCCGCCTGGAAGGCGTACTGGGACTGGGCCGAGAAGAGATTCTTGCAGTCTATGATGATGTGATGGACTATTGTATGGGCCTGCGTTCGGATTTTGCCGCCGGGCCACTTCCCTTCTCCTCCAGCGGTGCCGACCACTTCGCCGACGTGCGCTTCCTCTTTTTGCTGGATTTCTTTCTCCTGCTGGGCGCTCTGGCAGCATTGGCCGGACTGGCTGTCTGGCGGAAAAAGGCCGGGTTTTCCAACTACCGTTTCTGCGACCACACCCCCGGTTTTTGGAGTGCCTGCGGGTTGGGGGCCGCTTTTCTCCTGATTGCTGTACTGGCTTCTCTCAACTTCGACCGTGCTTTCACTGTCTTTCACGGCATCTTCTTTCCCGGCAAGAGCAACTGGATTTTTGATGTCAAGACCGACCCTGTCATTTTACTGCTGCCACAGGAATATTTTCGCAACTGCGCCCTCCTTATTTTAGGCACTCTCCTCCTGCTGGGCGCCTTTCTTGTATGGTGGGATTTCCGGGAAAATAAGAAAAAACGGCACGGGGCATAATGCCTGTGCCGTTTTGTTTTGCGGATTTCTGGATACTCTCTATAGAAAATGGGAAAATCTCCCCTAAAAGCAAAAATGCCACGCCCATCGGCGTGGTTTTTGTCTGCACACTGTTTTCTTAGCGCTCACTGGGGCAGCAATCGCAGCCTGCGAAAATCATGTCGTCCAGATCGGCCTGAATCAACTTTCTCAATACCATACTATCACGCTCCTTTCATTTCCTTCTATTTGCACTATAGCACCACGCTGTGGCAATTGCAAGGCATCCTCGTTACTTTTTACAATTTTTTTACACTTTTTCCGTTCATTCTTACAACAGTACTTGCGTTCGGATAGGTGAATCATATATAATAAAGTATTAGATTACAAGAGAAAACCGCAAACCAGGAAGGCTGGATGTATGAAAGAATTCTTAGCAGGACAATTTGATATTGCAGTGGTGGGTGCCGGTCATGCAGGGATCGAAGCCGCGCTGGCCGCCGCACGGCTGGGTATGGAGACGGTGTGCTTCACCATTAATCTGGATGCCGTAGGCAACTTACCCTGCAACCCCGCCATCGGCGGCACCGCCAAGGGACATTTGGTACGGGAGCTGGATGCTCTGGGCGGCGAGATGGCCAAGGCAGCCGACAAGGCCTGCATTCAATACCGTATGCTCAACCGCGGCAAGGGGCCTGCCGTGCACTCTCTGCGGGCGCAGGCGGATCGGCGCACCTATCAGCAGGTGATGAAGCACACACTGGAACAGCAGCCCCACTTGCAACTGCGGCAGGCAGAAGTGGTGGATATCCGCACCACCGAAGGCCACATCAGCCATGTAGTTCTTCGCACCGGTGCTGTTTTTGAGGTCAAGGCGGTGATTCTCTGCACCGGCACCTATCTCCAAGGCCGAACCATTGTGGGCGAGTGCGTGGAGAATTCCGGGCCGGACGGCATGCACGCCGCCGGTCCCCTCACCGATGCGCTGCGCCGTCTGGGGCTGCCGCTCAGGCGCTTCAAAACCGGAACTCCGCCGCGTATCAATGCCCGGAGCATTGACTTTTCCCGGATGGAGCTGCAGCGCGGCGATGAACACCCCCAGCCCTTCAGCTTCACTACCGAGACCCCCCTTGAAAATCGTGCGGTATGCTATCTCACCTACACCACACCCCAGACGCACCGCATTATTATGGACAACTTGGATCGCAGCCCCATCTACTCCGGCGTGATTGAGGGCGTCGGTCCCCGCTACTGCCCCTCCATTGAGACAAAGGTTGTTCGTTTTGCCGACAAGCCCCGCCATCAGCTGTTTGTGGAGCCCATGGGTCTGGACACAGAGGAGATGTACCTCCAGGGCTTCTCCTCCTCCATGCCGGAGGAGGTGCAAAGGGAGATGCTGCGCACGGTGCCGGGCTTGGAGCACGCCGAGATGATGCGCCCGGCCTACGCCATTGAATATGATTGCATTGATCCTCTGGCCCTCCAGCCAACGCTGGAGACTAAAGCTGTCCCCGGCCTCTACGGTGCAGGACAGTTTAACGGCTCCTCCGGCTATGAAGAGGCGGCGGTCCAAGGCTTCGTAGCAGGTGTCAATGCCGCCATGACGCTTTTGGGGCGGGAACCTCTGCTCCTCAAGCGCAGTGAGAGCTACATCGGCACCCTTATTGACGATCTTGTCACGAAAGGCACCGAGGAGCCCTATCGCATGATGACCTCCCGTTCGGAATATCGACTGCTGCTGCGGCAGGATAACGCCGATCAGCGGCTATGTCCCATCGGGCATCGCATCGGCCTTGTATCCGACAAGCGGCTGCGGCAGGTGGAGGAGAAATACGACGCTGTGGAGCGGGAGATCCACCGCTTGGAGCACACCGGTGTGCCCACAACAGCGGCGCTCAACCGACTGTTGGAGGAGCGCGGCACCGCCCCGGTCAGCGACGGTGCGCGGCTCATTGACCTTTTGCGCCGTCCCCAGCTGAGCTACGAGGACGTGATGTCCTTTGATCCCAACGCCCCTCACCTCTCCCCCGCCGTGGCAGAGCAGGTGGCCATCCGGGTGAAGTACGAGGGCTACATCCGCCGACAGGAACGACAGGTGGCGGAATTTGAACAGCTGGAAAAGCATCCCCTGCCCGACCACATGGACTACACCAACATCCAGGGCCTGCGCCTGGAGGCACGGGAAAAGCTGGGGCAGATCCGCCCCCGCAATCTGGGACAGGCCAGCCGTATTTCCGGCGTGTCCCCGGCGGACATCGCCGCGCTGATGATTTACTTACAGACAAAATAGGCAAAATAATTGTGATAAATACAAAAGGGAGACGATTTTTATGGGTAAACTCCGCTTTCTTTTTGCGCTCTGGATGGCAAAGCTGTCCATTCCGGCGCTGAAGATCACCCACCACAACGGCACGGACTTCCCCGGCTCACTGGCGCTGCGGCTGTGTCCTGATTTTCTGCGCTACATCGGCCGTCCCGACACCGTGGTGGCCATCACCGGCACCAACGGCAAGACCACTGTATCCAACCTCGCAGGCGACATTCTGGAAAAGTCCGGCAAAAAGGTACTCTCCAACCGGGCCGGCTCCAACATCGCCTCCGGTATCTCCACGGCACTGCTCCGTGGCTGCACCCTGACAGGACGCATCCGCCCTGAGTACGATCTGGCGGTGCTCGAAGTGGATGAGCGGGCCTCCATCCGCATTTTCCCCTTTGTGCCCCCCACCTATGTGGTGATCACCAACCTGTTCCGGGACTCCATCATGCGCAATGCCCACCCCTATTTCATTGCCGATGTGCTCACCCGCTCCATCCCCAAAAGCGCCAAGCTCCTCTTGAATGCCGATGATCTCATCAGCGCCGGGGTTGCCCCGGACAATGAGCGTGTCTATTTCGGCATCGACAAAATGGAGGGCGACACGCAGGAGTGTGTGAATCTCATTGACGATGTGCGCATCTGCCCCCAATGCAGCGGTAAGCTGGCGTATGCATTCCGCCGCTACCACCACATCGGCCGGGCCGTGTGCCGTGACTGTGGCTTCCACTCCCCCGACGCCCTGTATCTTGCCAAAAATGTGGATATCAAGGGCGGCAGCATGGAGCTGTGGGAGGACGGCGTACAACACAACTACCGTCTTATTACCGACAGTGTTTTCAATGTCTACAATATGGTAACCGTGATCTCCCTCCTGCGCCAGCTGGGCTTCCGCCACGAGGAGATCCTGCCCTTGATGGCCCAGAGCGCCATCACTGCCAGCCGCCACAGCGAGGAAAAAGTGGGGCAAGTGACACTGGTGCGCCAGATGTCCAAAGAGAAAAATGCGCTGGCCGGTTCCCGTGCCTTTGACTACATCGCCCACCGCCCGGGCCGCAAGGAGCTTCTCCTGATGATGAACTGTCTGGGTGACACGCACCACTGGTCGGAGAACACCTGCTGGATCTTTGATGCAGATTTTGAATTTTTAGCCAACGATAGCATTGCCCAGATTGTCTGCGCCGGTGCCCGGGCCGCCGACTATCGGCTGCGGCTGCTGATGGCCGGTGTGCCGGAGGAAAAGATCGTGTGCCAGCGGGACGAATACAAGGCCGCTGAGCTTTTGCACTACACGCCGGGGGATGATGTGTATATCCTCTACGGCACGGACTCTCTGGCTTTAGCCTACAAGGTCTATGACCACATGAAAACCATTGCCACGGAGCGCAGCAAGGAGGTAGAGGCATGAAAGTAGAAATTCTCTTTCCCGAGATCTGCAATCTCTGCGGTGATCTGATGAACATTCGCTATCTCCAGCAGTCCTGCCCGGAGTTGGAGATTGTGGAGACGGATCTCAAGTCCCGCCCCCATTTCCTTGACGAGGACATTGCCCTTGTCTATCTGGGCAGCACCACGGAAAAGGGGCTCTCACTGATCGTGGAGGCGCTCACGCCCGTGAAGGAAGAACTTCTCCACAAGCTGGAGGAGGGACAGCTGATGCTCATTACCGGCAATGCGCTGGACGCCTTCAGCGAATATGCCGCGGACGATCAGGGCTGGTGCCTGGAGGGTCTTGGCATCCTCCCCACCCACGCCGAGTACCGCATGATGCACCGCCACAACAGCTTCTATCTGGGCAAGTTCCAAGAGATGGACATCGTTGGCTTTAAGAGCCTGTTCGGTCACACCTATGGCTTTCCGGCAGGGGAAGGTCTTTTCCAGACGGTAAAGGGTATCGGCCGCAACGAGACCACTGCCGAGGAAGGATGGCGGAAAAAGAACCTGCTGGCCACCTATCTCACCGGGCCGCTGCTGGTGCTCAATCCCCCTTTCACCAAGTATCTTTTGGACTTGATGGGGGCAGATTGTGAGCACTTGGCCTATGAGGAGGCCGCCATGGAGGCCTATCGCATCCGCGTGGCGGAGTTCGGCGAGGAAGGCCGTGACTTCCACTATTGCTGAAAGAAAAGTGAGCAGACTATGACTACGATTCATCAACGTACACAGGCCACCATCCATCTGGACCGTCTGGAGCGCAATATTCACCGCGTACAGCAGCAGATCCGCCCCGGCACGGAGCTGATTGCCGTGGTGAAGGGCAACTGCTACGGTCACGGCGTGGCCGGTCTTTATGAAACCTTCCGCCGCTGCGGCGTGCGTCACTATGCCGTTGCCACCTGGGAGGAAGGTGCGGCACTGCGGCAGGCAGGTGCCGCAGAGGAACCTATTTTGCTGCTGGGTGACACCTGGGACGAGCAGCTATTCCAGCTCATCGAGCACCGCCTCACCCCCACGATTTTCGCCGTGGAGACAGCACAGCTGCTGCAAGATCTGGCCGCCGCAGCCGGCGTGGTGCAGCCCATCCACATCAAACTGGACAGCGGCATGAACCGCATCGGATTCCCGGCAAAGGAATCCTCCGTGCCCGAGATTTTGAAAATTGCCGCCATGCCCAACCTGCGTATCACCGGTGTCTTTACCCACTTTGCCCGGGCCGATGAGCTGGATCGGGAGGAAACCTCCCTGCAATACCGGCGCTTTACCGCCACGGTGTCCGCCCTGCGGCAGGCGGGCGTCATCATTCCCATGGTACACGCCGCCAACAGCGCCACGCTTCTGCTGCGGCCCCAGGAATTGCAGCTGGACGCTGTGCGCACCGGCGACACCTTCTATGGTCTGTCCCCCATCGACGATAAAAATTGGGCACCCTTCGGGTTTGAAGAAATCCTCACCTGGGAAACCTATGTGGTAATGGTAAAGACCGTGCCCGCCGGAGCGCAGATCGGCTATGGCGGCACCTATGTGACGGAAAAGCCCACCCGGGTGGCGACCATTCCCGTGGGCTTTGTGGACGGCTACAGCCGCCGCCTCTCCAACCGGGGCTATGTAATGATCCATGGACAAAAAGCCCCTATTTTAGGCCGGGTATGCATGGATCAGTTCATGGTCGATGTGACAGAGATCCCCGACGTGAAGCGCGGCGATCTGGTGACCCTGCTGGGCGAGGGCATCTCTTTCCCCCAAATGGCAGAGCTGGCCGATATCACCGTGGACGAAATCGCCTGCGGCATTACCGGTCGTGTACCACGGGTCTATGTGACGGAATAAATACCTCTGCAGGGATGGAATTTCCCTCTTATTCGTGGTACAATAATCATATTCTTTTTGAAAGGTTGAAAATCATGCTGAGTTTAAAATATTATCTGCGTGTCCTCTCCGGTATGCGCTGGAGTAAGTTCTCTGAGGTACTGGACCGCGCCCACAAGGCCAGCGGTAAAAGTAAGATGTCGCTTGCCATGGATATGGTACACTGCGCCAGAAAGTTCGGTGCCGGATACTATGACTACATGACCTTTGGTTTCTGGGATCTGACCGATGAACAGCGCGCCACCTATGTGACACGCATCATCTCTAAGAAGCTGGTTACCTTCTTCAACGACGAGAGCTACGAGCACATCTTCAACAATAAGGATGAGTTCAACACCCTCTTTGCCGAGTTCGTCAAGCGCGAGTTTGTCAACTACCGCACGGCCTCCAAAGAGGAGGTACGGGCCTTTGTGGAGAAGTACCCCATCGTATTCTCCAAGCCCATTGCCGGTTCCTGCGGCCACGGCTGCCAGAAGATCGACAGCCGGGACTACCCCGATTTTGACGCTTTCTATGAGGATCTGAAGAACAAGGATGCGTGGCTCTTGGAAAAGGTGCTGGAGCAGCACCCTGACAATGCCGCAGTCTATCCTCTGGCCATGAACTGCATGCGCCTCATTACCCTGCTGGACGCCAAGGGCGTCCCCCATGTCATCTTCGCCACCCAGAAGTTCGGTCTTAACGGACGCGTTGTGGATAACTACGGCTTCGGCTGCCGCGTAGATCTGGAGACCGGTAAGATCTGCTCCCCCGGCGTCAGCGGCGACGGCTCTCTAGCCATCACTTATGAGGAGCACCCCATGACCCATGTGAGGCTGATCGGCCGTCAGGTGCCCCTGTTCTTCGAGGCCTGCGAGATGGTAAAGAAGGCGGCTTTGAAGGTGCCTCAGATGCGCTACATCGGCTGGGATGTTGGCATCACGCCCGATGGCCCCGCCATCATCGAGGGCAACAATTACTGTGCCCACGACTTCTGGCAGCTGCCGGCGCAGACCCCCGAAAAGCGGGGTATGCTGCCCAAGATTCAGGAGATCTGCCCCGAATTCCAGCCCTGATGGGCACGCTCCTGTGCTCGGCAAAAGCCATTGGCTTTTAATACGGAAAAAACTCCGACCTGACGGTCGGAGTTTTTTTATCTCATTTTATTTCTTCTCACGAGCCAGCTTGCGCTTTTTAGCGAAACGAACCCCGGCGGCATCCGCCACCGTATGGCCGGTAAATGCCAACAGAATGACCATAATGGGCATCAGCCAGTTGAAAATCGCCCAAATACCATACTGCCCCACACCGACGCCCAGCGTATCTTTGATGAACACACCGCAGGTGTTCCACGGGATCAGCGCCGAAGTGACAGTACCGGCACCTTCCAGCGCATTGGACAGCGTGGTGGGATGCAGTCCCTGCTTACGGTACTCCTCTGCGTACATACGACCGGGCACCACCAGAGAGATATACTGCTCGGGCATGGTTGCATTGGAAACAACACACGTTGCTTCGGTGATGGTCACCAGACCTGCCGGGGTCTTTGCCACCTTCTTCAGCCGATCCACAATGACCTCCAGCTGATGGGTTTCCTCCATGATACCGCCGAACATCATGGCGATGATGGTCATGGAGATGGAGAACATCATATTCATCAACCCACCGCTGTTGAGCAGCTTGTCAATTTCATAAATGCCCGTCTCACAGCTAAAGCCGTTCATACCGCAGTTGAAGAGACTGCCCAAGGTACACTCCGGCTGGAAAATCAAGCCCACCACGGCGCCGCTCAGAATCCCCAGCACGATTCCGGGAATCGCCGGCATCTTCAGCGCCACCGCTACAATCACGACCACGGGAGGCAGCAGCAGCAGAGGATTGATGTGGAACATACTGCTCAGTGCGTCCGACAGCATCTCCACTTTGCTCAGATCCGCATCGCCGCCTTTGTACTGCCAAAAGCCCAGCACCGCGTACACAACCAGGACAATACCATAGGTAATGCAGGTGGAGGGCAGCATGAATTTCACATGGGTCATAACATCCGTACCGGCCATGGCAGGCGCCAGGTTGGTGGTATCGGACAGGGGCGACATCTTATCGCCGAAATAAGCACCGGACAAAATGGCGCCGGCGGTAATGCCGGGATTCATGCCCAAGCCAAAGCCGATTCCCATGAGTGCCACACCCATGGTGCCAATGGTTCCCCACGAGGTACCCGTTGCCAGAGACGTGATGGAGCAGATCAGCATAGCACCCACAAAGAAAATACCGGGAGACAGAATTTTCAATCCATAGTAAATCATGGCAGGAACCACACCGGCATTGAGCCAAACACCGGTCAGAATACCGATGATCGCCAAAATGATCATGGACTGCAGCGCCTTATAGATGCCATCGAGCATGGCCTTCTCAATTTTTTTCCACCGGTACCCCAGATGCAGTGCCATCAAAGCCGCACCGATGGTACCCACAAACATGGGCACATGGGGGTCCGTCCCATAGACAATAATACCCAGAGCCAGCACACCTACCAAAAACAGCAGTGTAACCAGTGCTTCCCATAGCTTCGGCATTCGAGGCTCTTTTCTCTTCTTTTCTTCCATGTTGGCACTCCTTTAAAGTGTTTTCTATATCCCGGCACTATCCGCAGCACCTGAGATCCCACGGTTTTTGTCGAAATCACCAATTCATTTGCAGGTTATTTACCATTATACATTATTCTTTTAAGAATGCAAGGAAATTGAGAGGGTATATGCATATTTATATGATTTTTTATCAGAAAATAAACCGTCCGCCGTCTCCGGATACAGCTGCTGCCGCCCCCCGATGCGCTGCCCAATTGGTTTTTCGCACAGCTTTCCCCGCATGATCCGATTTCCAAAACCTGTACCATTGATATTTTCCAATTTTCCCTGCCCCCTCAAAGAAACCGGGCCGCCGATCATCACAATGGAACTGTTCCTTTTATCCCTCAGCGCCATTGCAACAAAAGAGAGCGTCCCCTACGGGACGCTCTCTTAGGTTTTGTGCGTATTTGTACGATACCGACAATTAGTCGTTGTACATCTCCACCAGCTTCAGCAGGTGCTCATAGCGCTTCTTGGCCTCAGCCTCGTTGCGCTCGAACAGCTCAGCGGAACGCTCGGGGAACTCGCGGGTCAGACGGCTGTAGCGAGCCTCGTTCATCAGGAACTCCTGATAGCCGCCAGCGGGAGCCTTGGAGTCCAGAGTGAACTTCTTCTCAGCGGCGGGATTGAAGCGGAACAGGTTCCAGTAACCGCAATCCACAGCCTTCTTCATCTCCTTCTGGCAGTTCATCATGCCGCCCTTGATGGAGTGCATCTCGCAGGGTGCATAACCGATGATCAGGGAAGGACCGTCGTATGCCTCAGCCTCGGTGATGGCCTTAATGGTCTGTGCGGGGTTAGCGCCCATAGCCACCTGCGCCACGTACACGTAGCCGTACTGCATAGCAATCTCTGCCAGGCTCTTCTTCTTGACGTCCTTACCGGCCGCTGCGAACTGAGCCACCTGACCAATGTTGGAAGCCTTGGAAGCCTGTCCACCGGTGTTGGAGTATACCTCGGTATCGAACACGAACACATTCACGTTCTTCTTGGAAGCCAGAACGTGATCCAGTCCGCCGTAACCGATATCGTAAGCCCAACCGTCACCGCCGAAGATCCACATGGACTTCTTGGCCAGATACTCCTTCTTGCTCACAATATCCTTAGCCAGCTCGGACTCATCACCGGCCAAAGCAGCCAGCAGCTTGTCCGTAGCCTCGCGGTTAGCGGCGCTGTCGTCCATGGTGTTCAGGTATGCCTCACAGGCGGCCTTCTTGTCGCCCTCAGCGGTCTTAGCGATCTCGGCGACCTTCTCGGCCAGATCCTCACGGATCTTCTCCTGACCGACATACATACCCAGACCATGCTCTGCGTTATCCTCAAACAGGGAGTTGCACCATGCCGGACCGTGACCGTCCTTATTGGTGCAGTAGGGAGAGGTTGCAGCGGGGCCGCCCCAGATGGAAGAACAGCCGGTAGCGTTGGAGATATACATATGATCACCATACAGCTGGGTCACGAGACGGGCATAGCTGGTCTCGGCGCAGCCTGCGCAGGAACCGGAGAACTCCAGCATGGGCTGCTTGAACTGGCTGCCCTTGACCGTGTTGTCCTGAATATCCTTCTTCTCGGCAACCTCTGCCACGCAGTAGTCGAAGACATCCTGCTGGGGCAGCTCGCCCTCCTGGCTGACCATGGTCAGAGCATTGACAGGGCAAGCGCCTACGCACACGCCGCAGCCCATGCAGTCCAGAGGAGAAACGGCAATGGTAAACTTATACTGACCCTTGCCCTTGCCGGCCTTCACGTCCACAATCTTGCAAGCCTCGGGAGCAGCCTCAGCCTCAGCCTCGGTCATAGCAAAGGGACGGATGGTCGCATGGGGGCAGACATAGGAGCACATATTGCACTGGATGCACTTATTGGCATCCCAAGTGGGAACAGAAACAGCCACACCGCGCTTCTCGTAAGCGGCAGCGCCCTGCTCAAACTGGCCGTCCACGTGATCCATAAAGGTGGAAACAGGCAGGCTGTCACCCTCCATCAGAGCCACAGGCTCGAGGATGTTTTTCACCATCTTCACCAGCTCAGGTCTGCCCTTGAGCTGCTTATCATCGTCAGCATCCACAGCGTTAGCCCAGTCAGCGGGAACTTCCACCTTCTTGAAGGCAGTAGCGCCCAGGTCGATGGCCTTGTAGTTCATATCCACCACGTCCTGGCCCTTCTTCAGGTAGGACTTCTTAGCAGCGGCCTTCATATACTCGATGGCCTCCTCGATGGGCATGACCTTCGCCAGTGCGAAGAAAGCGGACTGCAAAATGGTGTTGTTGCGCTTGCCCATACCGATCTCGATGGCCAGATCAATGGCGTTGATGGTATAGAGCTGGATGTTGTTCTTGGCGATATAGCGCTTGGCATCTGCCTTCAGGTGATGGTTCAGCTCCTCGAAGTCCCACTGGCAGTTGATCATGAACACGCCGCCGGGCTTCACGTCGTTGACCATCTTGTAGCCCTTCATGATGTAGGAGGGGTTGTGGCAGGCAACGAAGTCAGCCTTGTTGATATAATAGGGGCTGCGGATGGGGTGATCACCGAAGCGCAGATGGCTGATGGTCACACCGCCGGTCTTCTTGGAGTCATACTGGAAGTATGCCTGCACGTACTTGTCGGTATGGTCACCGATAATCTTGATGGAGTTCTTGTTTGCGCCAACGGTACCGTCGCCGCCCAGACCCCAGAACTTGCACTCGATGGTGCCGGGAGCTGCGGTGTTGGGGCAATTCTCTTCCTCTTCCAAGGACAGGTTGGTCACATCGTCCACAATACCGATGGTGAACTTGTGCTTGGGGGCATCCTTCTTCAGCTCGTTGTAAACAGCGAACACGGAAGTAGGCGTGGTATCCTTGGAACCCAGACCGTAACGGCCGCCAGTTACCACGATGTCGTTCATACCGGCATCATGCAGAGCGGTAACAACATCCAGATACAGAGGCTCGCCCTGAGCGCCGGGCTCCTTGGTGCGATCCATCACAGCAATCTTCTTAACAGTGGAGGGAATAGCAGCAATCAGGCGATCGGCAGCAAAGGGACGGAACAGGCGAACCTTGACCAGACCCACCTTCTCGCCGTGGGCATTCAGGTAGTCAATGACTTCCTCAGCCACATCGCACAAAGAGCCCATCGCCACGATGACGCGATCAGCGTCGGGAGCACCGTAGTAGTTGAACAGCTTGTAGTCGGTGCCGATCTTGGCATTGATCTTGTCCATATACTTCTCAACAACAGCGGGCAGAGCATCATAGTAGCTGTTGCAGGCCTCGCGGTGCTGGAAGAAGATATCGCCGTTCTCATGGCTGCCGCGCATATGAGGATGCTCGGGGTTCAGTGCGTGGGCACGGAATGCAGCCACGGCATCCATGTCGCACATATCCTTCAGATCCTCGTAATCCCAGACAGCGATCTTCTGGATCTCATGGCTGGTACGGAAACCATCGAAGAAGTTGATGAAGGGCACCTTGCCGCTGAGGGCAGCCAGATGAGCCACAGGGCTCAGATCCATGACCTCCTGCACATTTCCTTCGCACAGCATGGCAAAGCCGGTCTGACGACATGCCATAACGTCGGAGTGGTCACCGAAAATGTTCAGTGCGTGGGTGGCGACGGTACGAGCGCTGACATGGAATACGCAGGGCAGCTGCTCACCGGCAATCTTATACATATTGGGGATCATCAGCAGCAGACCCTGAGATGCAGTGTAGGTGGTGGTCAGGGCACCGGCACCCAGAGAACCATGCACGGCACCTGCAGCGCCGGCCTCAGACTCCATCTCCACAACCTTGACCTTGTTGCCGAAGATGTTCTTCAGGCCATTAGCAGACCACTGATCCACAAAGTCAGCCATGGGGCTGGAAGGCGTGATAGGATAGATTGCAGCAACTTCCGAAAACGCATAGGATACGTGAGCGGCAGCGTTGTTGCCATCCATGGACTTCATTTTTCTTTCCATAGAACGAGCCTCCTTAAATATTAAGTTCCGCACAAGAGTTTTACATATTATAAAACAATATATGTACGAAATATTCAGTATTACAGATAATATCACAGTTTCCAACCGCTGTAAATGTAGAATTTTGTCCAAATCGTCTTTTTGCTATTTTTTCTTCATCGTGCACAAAAATTATTACGCCCTATGTGCATTTTTAGCCATAATGTTCTTTTCACTTCTAAAAAATATGAGAAAACCCCAACTTGCTGCCATGTTTTCCCTATGTTTTTTTATAAATCTGTTCCACCTTTGGCCGTTTTATGCTATACTATAGGCATCTTATACGAAAGACGGAAAGGAGGCGGCGGTATGGTTATCAGCGTTCGTTCCCTGGGTTTAAATGGTCTGCGCGGCTATGAGGTCAGCGTGGAATGTTTTTTGTCCGGCGGACTGCCTGCCTTTGATGTCGTTGGATTGCCCGATGCCGCCGTACGGGAGGCCCGGGAGCGCGTCCGGGCTGCCATCAAGAACTGCGGCGGAAAATTTCCCGTCAGCCGCATCACTGTCAATCTGGCTCCCGCCTCGCAGCGCAAGGAGGGCACCGTGTACGATCTGCCCATGGCTCTGGGAATCCTCTGCGCCGCCGAAGCCTTGCCTCCCTTACCCCGGAATGCCGCTTTCGTCGGTGAGCTGAGCCTTGCCGGGACACTGCGTCCCATTACCGGCATACTTCCTATGGCCCTGGCCGCCCAGCGTTTAGGGATCAGGGAACTCTATGTCCCGGCGGAAAACGCCGCCGAGGCCACACTGGCAGAGGGCATCACTGTCTACCCGGTAAAGACGCTGGGGCAGCTGGCCGCCCACCTTGCCGGAGAGGTGCCCATTCTGCCCGCAAGTCCTTGGGTTTCCTCCCCTGACGATTTCCCGCCCCTGCCGGATTTTGCCGATGTCATGGGGCAGGAGAATGTAAAGCGGGCGCTGGAGGTGGCCGCCGCCGGCGGACATAATGTGCTCTTGATCGGTTCCCCCGGTTCCGGTAAATCCATGCTGGCACGGCGCCTGCCCTCTATCCTGCCGGACATGACGCAGCAGGAGTCGCTGGAGACAACGGAGGTCTACTCCGTAGCCGGACTGAACGACCCCCAGCACCCTCTGATAACACGCAGGCCCTTCCGCTCTCCCCACCATACAGCCTCCTCCGTGTCCCTCTCCGGCGGCGGCACGGTACCCAAGCCCGGGGAAATTTCTCTTGCCCACAACGGTATTCTTTTTCTCGACGAGCTGCCGGAATTTGACAAAACAGCATTGGAGACGCTGCGCCAACCCTTGGAGGACGGCGCACTCACCATCACCCGTGCCGCCGGCTCTCTCACGCTGCCCAGCCGCTTCATGCTGGTGTGCGCCATGAACCCCTGCCGCTGCGGCTGGTACGGCCATCCCTCCGGACGCTGCACCTGTTCACAGGCGCAGGTGGAGCGGTATATGCGCCGCATCTCCGGGCCGCTGCTGGACCGCATCGATATGCACATCACCGTGCCATCCGTGGCATATGAGGCCATGCAGCGTAAGGACTCCCCAGAATCCTCGCAGGTTATCCGCCGCCGGGTTAACGCCGCCCGGGAGCTTCAAAAGCGGCGCTTCGCCGGGACTTCCGTCAGCTGTAACGCCTATATGACCCCGCCTATGATCGGCACGTTCTGCGCACTGGACGAGGCAGGTGAGCGTCTGATGAAACATGCCTTTGACCGCATGGGACTGACGGGCCGCAGCCACGACCGCATCCTCCGCATGGCACGCACGATTGCCGATCTGGAGGGCAGTGAGCACATTCTGCCCGCCCATTTGGCAGAGGCCATTCAATACCGCAGCAACGATATTTTAAAGTAAGAACGCTTGCTTTTTTCTCAGATTTATACTATGTTTACATAGTTCATATACCATCCGGCACGGAGGTTTACTCCCCTGCCGCTACACCATTAAAGGAGACGCATCCCATGCAGGAAATGATCTTATGCAAGCTGGGCGAGGTGGTTTTAAAAGGACTTAACCGCCGCAGCTTTGAAATGAAACTCATGAGCAATATCCGCCGCCGCACTTCCCGGTTCGGCAAGTTCAAGATCTACTCCCGGCAGAGCACCATATACGTGGAGCCGCAGGAGGCGGACTGTGACCTTTCGGGCGCTTACGAGGCGTGCAAGCACGTGTTCGGCATCATTGCCATTACCCGCTCCATCCCCTGTGAAAAGACGAAGGAAGCCATTTTGGAGATGGCAAAGCTGTATTTGGGCGACAGCCTGCGGGCTGCCCACAGCTTCAAGGTGGAGAGCAAGCGGGCCGACAAGACCTTCCCCATGGGCTCCATTCAGTTGAGCCAGTGGGTGGGCGGACAGCTGCATCAGGCCTTCCCCCATCTGGAGGTGGATGTACACCACCCTGAACTGACCGTCTATGTGGAGGTGCGGGAGGATGCAGCCTACGTACACGGCCCGGCAGAGCCTGCGGCAGGCGGCCTGCCCATCGGTATGGGCGGCAACGCCGTGAGCCTTCTCTCCGGCGGCATCGACTCCCCCGTTTCCAGCTATATGATTGCCAAGCGCGGCGTGAAGCTGGACATGATCCACTTCGCCTCCCCTCCCTACACCTCCGATCAGGCGCGAGAGAAGGTGCTGCAGCTGGCACAGGAGCTGACGGAATGGACGGGACGGCTGAACGTGTTCATCCTCCCCTTCACCGAAATTCAAGAGGAGATCCGCCGCAGCTGCCCGGAGGAATATTTTACTCTGATTATGCGCCGCTTCATGATGCGCCTTGCCGACATGCTGGCAAAGGAACTGCGGTGCAAGGCGTTGGTCACCGGCGAGTGCCTGGGACAAGTGGCCAGCCAAACCATGGACGCCTTGCGTGTCAGCGGTGATGTCACCGATCTCCCCGTTCTGCGGCCTCTCATCGGCATGGACAAAGAGGAGATCGTCCGCATCGCCCGCCATATCGGCACATTCGATACTTCTATTCTGCCCTATGAGGATTGCTGCACCGTATTCACCCCCCGCCACCCCAAGACCAAGCCTGTGGTGGAGGATGTACGGGAGCTGGAAGCAGTGCTGGACATCGAAGGTCTGTGCCAGCGGGCCATGGAGCAGCGGGAAGTGGTAAAGCTGAAGCTGCAATAAGGAAGCGATGTGATGAATTTTCGTGCAGAAGTAATTGCCGTGGGCACAGAGCTGCTGCTGGGCAATATTGCCAACACCGATGCTCAATTTGTCTCGGAGATTCTCTCCTCGGCGGGAGTAGACGTACTCTACCATACGACAGTGGGCGACAATGCCCAGCGCTTGCAGGCCGTTACCGACATCGCCCGCCGCCGCGCCGATCTCATTATCTACATCGGCGGGCTCGGGCCTACCTATGACGATGTGACAAAGAACGTTGTCTCTCAGGCCTTCGGTCGGGCGCTGGTCTTTCACCCTGAGATTGCACAGCAGATCCGGCACTGTTTTGAGGCGGTACTCCATCGGCCTATGTCCGCGTGCAACCTCCAGCAGGCCTACCTCCCCACCGGGTGTGAAATTTTCCCAAATCCGGTCGGCACTGCTCCCGGCTGCTGCTTTACAGAGGACGGTGTCACCGTCATGATGCTCCCCGGCGTTCCCCACGAATGCCGCCATATGGCGGAGCATCAGGTGCTCCCATGGCTGCGCCGCCGCTCGCAGCAGGTCATCCTGTCTCGGGACATCCGCATTTTTGGCTTGACAGAGCCCCAGGTGCAGGAGCTTTTGGCGCCGCTGATGAACCATGCGGTGAACCCATCGCTGGCACCCTACGCCAAGACCGGCGAGGTCATGCTGCGCATGACTGCCAAAGCGGAAAGTGAGGCGGCATGCGGTGCATTGATGTCTCCCATGCTCCGGGAAGTGCGCCGCCTGTTAGGAGACTACTGCTACGGCGAAAACATTCCGGGTTTAGAGTATGCGGTGGTGTCTCTTTTACAGGAAAAGCAGCGCACCTGCGCCGCAGCGGAGAGCTGCACCGGCGGTCTTATCGCCAAGCGCATCACCGATGTACCCGGCGCTTCTGCCGTATTCCGCGGCGGCATCGTGTCCTATACCAACGAGGTGAAGGCCGCTCTTTTAGGTGTGCCGCAATCCCTTTTAGACACTGATGGTGCCGTCTCGGAGCCGGTGGCTGCCGCTATGGCGGACGGTGCAAGACGGATCACCGGGGCGGATCTGGCCGTATCGGTCACCGGCGTGGCCGGACCCGGACGGGATGACCGGGGCAACGAAGTGGGCACTGTCTTTATCGGTCTGAGCACCCCGGCGGGGACTTCCGTACAGCACTTACGTCTGGGGACCGGACGGGAACGTGTTCGGATTCTGGCCGCTCACCACGCATTGGATATGATCCGGCGTTACCTCGCCGGTCTCAAAGATTAAAACCAACGCAAGAAAAAGGAGATAAACCATGGCAAAAAAGAAAACCCAGAAAATGAACGGTACCTCGGATTATGCGCAGATCCAGCGCAACATCCAGAAGGCCAAGGGCAACCCCAACAAAAACGTGCATCAAAAGAAGAATGGCTCCGACTACCACCTCCGTGATCGGACGCCCAAGGAAAATGTACAGCAGCCGTCCAAGAGCCGTATGCCCTTGTGGGTGAAAATCGCTCTGGGTGTGGCTTTCGGCTTGCTGCTGGTGATGGTGATTCTCATCAACACCTCCTTAAAAGGCAATCCGCTGGCTGTCCACGGCACCGCCCTGATCACCGGTCTTTCCTGCCTGCTGGTGTACTATTCCCGCCGTTTTCTCAATAAGAAGGAAACCACCGGCTTCAAGGTCATCAGCATGATCTTGCTGCTGCTGGGTGCAATCTATGCCGCCATGGGCGCTTACGGTCTGTATCTCAACTTTGGCCAATAAGTAATTTTGCCAGCCTTTTTCACAATTTCCTATTTTACCGTTGACAAACAGGGAAAAAGTGGGTAAGATAATGCTGTTATCATCAGATTAACTGCGATGAAGGGGACAAGTAGCACTTCTTTCGATGCAAAGAGAGCCGCCGTTTTGGTGCAAGGCGGAGATCGGAACAGCTGTGAACATCACCCCGGAGCAGCCGGCTGAACCTACAGTAAGCCCGGACGGAATGAGGGCCGTTACCTCCCCTCCCCCACGGTTGGTGGGAACTGAGTGGTCGCACCATATTGGTCGGCAGCAAGAGTGGTACCGCAGAGGTCTTTTTCATGCCTTTGTCTCTTACGGGAGACAAAGGCATTTTTTATTGTTATATCCATCAAATGAACACAACAGGAGGAAATCACATGGAATACAAGAAAACCCTGAATATGCATAAAAGCGGCTTTCCCATGCGTGCGGGACTTCCCAAGCGTGAGCCGGATATGCTGCAGCATTGGCAGGACATGGATCTTTATCACGAGCTTTTGAAGAAAAATGACGGCAAGCCCCTCTTCTCTCTCCACGACGGCCCTCCCTTCTCCAACGGCGATATCCACATGGGGCACGCCCTGAACAAGGCACTGAAGGACTTTATCACCCGCAGCTATGCCATGCGCGGCTACTACACCCCCTATATCCCCGGCTGGGATAACCACGGTATGCCCATCGAGTCCGCCATCATCAAGGAGCAGAAGCTCAACCACAAGGCGATGAGCGTCTCCGATTTCCGCAGTGCCTGCCACGACTACGCTGAGAAGTACATCCAGCGCCAGATGGCCGGCTTCAAGCGCATGGGCGTGGTGGCCGACTGGGAGCATCCCTACCGCACCATGGATAAGGGCTTTGAGGCCGACGAAGTCCGTGTGTTCGGCAAAATGTATGAAAAGGGATACATCTACAAGGGTCTCAAGCCCGTGTACTGGTGTGCCCACGACGAGACGGCTCTGGCCGAGGCTGAGATCGAGTATCAGGACGATCCCTGCACCACCGTCTATGTCAAGTTCTCCATGAACGACGATCAGGGCAAGCTGAGCCATCTGGATCTCTCTAAGCTCTTCTTCGTCATTTGGACGACGACCATCTGGACTTTGCCCGGCAACCTGGCCATCGCCCTCCATCCCGATGAGAGCTACGCCATCGTCAAGGCCGACAACGGCGAGATGTATATTATGGCCGAGGCTCTCACGGAAAAGGTCATGAAGGTGGGCGGCTTTGAGCACTATGAGATCATCGAGACCCACCCCGGTTCCTTCTACGAGAATATGCTGGCCAACCATCCCTTCCTGGACAAGACCAGCCGCCTGCTGCTGGCAGACTATGTCACCATGGACTCCGGTACCGGCTGCGTCCACACCGCTCCCGGCTTCGGTGCCGACGACTATCAGACCTGCATGCGCTACGGCATGGAGATGGTGGTGCCCGTGGACGATCAGGGCCGCCACACCGACTACGCCGGCAAGTATGCCGGTATGAAGACCGAGGAATCCAACCCTGTCATTCTCAAGGATATGCAGGAGGCCGGCGTCCTCTTTGCCAGCGAGGAGATCGTCCATAGCTATCCCCACTGCTGGCGCTGCAAGCACCCCATCATCTTCCGTGCCACCCCGCAGTGGTTCTGCTCTGTAGACTCCTTCAAGGACGAGGCCTGCGACGCCTGCGATGAGGTGCGCTGGCTGCCCGCCTGGGGTCAGGAGCGGATGCACGCCATGATCCGTGAGCGCCACGACTGGTGCATCAGCCGCCAGCGCCGCTGGGGTCTGCCCATCCCCGTGTTCTACTGTGAGGAGTGCCACAAGCCCGTGTGCACCTCCGAGACCATTGAGAAGGTGGCCCGTATCTTCGAGGAGAAGGGTTCTAACGCATGGTTCGACATGGAGGCCGAGGAGCTGCTGCCCGATGCATTTGTCTGCCCCCACTGCGGCGGCAAGCATTTCGAGAAGGAGACCGATACGCTGGACGGCTGGTTCGACTCCGGCTCCACCCACTTCTGCGCCATGGAGCATGACCAGAAGTTCTGGCCCGCTACCATGTATATCGAGGGTGCCGACCAGTACCGTGGCTGGTTCCAGTCCTCCCTGCTGGTGGCTGTGGGTGCTCTGGGCCGCAAGGCACCTTTCAAGGAGTGCCTGACCCACGGCTGGACCGTGGACGGCGAGGGACGTGCCATGCATAAGTCTCTGGGCAACGGCATGGACCCCAACGAGATCATCCAGAAGTACGGTGCAGACCTGCTGCGTCTGTGGGCCGGCAGCGCCGACTACCATGTGGATGTCCGCTGCAGCGACGACATCTTCAAGCAGCTGAGCCAGAACTATCTGAAGTTCCGCAACACCTCCAAGTTCTGTCTGGATAATCTGACCGACTTCGATCCCAACCAGCTGGTGGCCCCCGAGGAGATGCTGGAGCTGGATCGCTGGGCCGTTACCCGCCTCAACGCGCTGATCCGCAAGGTGTTCAACGCTTACGACAACTATGAGTTCCATGTCATCTCCCACGCCATCAATGACTTCTGCGTGCTGGATCTGAGCTCCTTCTACTTCGACATTCTCAAGGATCGTCTCTACTGCGACGGCGCTGACAGTCTGGAGCGCCGCAGCGCCCAGACCGCCATCTACCTCATTCTGGACGCCATGACCCGTATGTTCGCCCCCATTCTGGCCTTTACCTGTGATGAGATCTGGCAGGTCATGCCCCACCGCGAGGGCGACGACGGCCGCAACGTGCTGCTCAACGATATGGTGCAGCCCTATACGGACTACGAGCTGAGCGAGGGCCGGATGGCAGAGTGGGCCATGCTGTCTCAGCTGCGTGACGGCGTGAATGCGGCTCTTGAAAAGGCCCGTGCCGATAAGAAGATCGGTAAGGCTCTGGAAGCTCATGTGGTGCTGGCCACCGACAAGCCCGTGGCCGAGTCCAATCTGGAGATTACCCGCAAGGGCTTTGAGGATAAGTGGGCCGACCTCTTCATCGTGTCCGATGTGGAGGTCACCGACGACTCCGAAGTCTATGCACAGGGTGCCGATACTTCCATCGCCGGTGTCCGTGTGCTGGTCAGCGAGGCCAAGGGCGAGAAGTGTATGCGCTGCTGGAAGCACCATGTGCTGGTGGGCAAGAATGCAGAATATCCCGATCTGTGCCCCCGCTGCGCCGCTGTGATGGCAAAGCTGCCCGTCATCGAATAAAGCACTTGCATTTCTGTAAGGAACGTGTATAATATTTGGGTAAGGGTTCATCCCCTACCCAAATATGGGCTCGTAGCTCAGCTGGGAGAGCGTACGGTTCGCATCCGTAAGGTCGAGGGTTCGATCCCCTTCGAGTCCACCAAAAAGTACCTGTTTTCGCAGAAAACAGGTACTTTTCTTTATTTATAGACGTATAAAGTTGAGCCAATTTTTAGACATTTTTGTTTGACCACATAAATACCACAGTTGGAAAGCAGTTTTGACCACAGAGAGGGTGCGAGACAAATTCATCTCTCATGTTCTCTCGCTTCTATTTCGCAGCTGTCATGTACTAATATATTGACCTTGAAAAGATAATAAAATATTGACCTTGAAAAGATAATAAAATATTGTATAATTATATTAAACTTGAGCGTGTGGCAAGATTTTTGGCTCGTGATTCGCGAGCATTGACTAAAATGGTAGGCGCATTCGCCTCCATCCAGTATACATTCCCAGTGAATTTTACTTACTTGTTGCCATTCCCAACACCGGCATAATGAGTTGCCACACGCTCTTTTAGGAGTATACGCATGGAAAGTTTCTGCGATATAAAGAATAGAGAAGATCTTGCAAATTTTCTTAAGATTCCGCTACGCCATCTGACTCATCTACTCTATGTAAAAAAGGTCGATAATTGTTACACCACATTTACCATCCCGAAAAAATCAGGTGGAGAGCGACAAATCTGTGCCCCAAACCGCGAGCTAATGGCTGTACAAAGGAAAATTGCCAATAAATTATGGGAATATCAGAAATCTTTGCGCTGTGATCTACATACTATTCCCAATATCTCACATGCCTTTGAAAAAGATAAAAGCATTATTACAAATGCTGTCATTCACAGGAATAAACGATTTGTACTGAATCTTGATCTAAAGGATTTTTTCCCTTCCATACATTTTGGCAGAGTCCTCGGTTTCTTTCAGAAAAATCGGAATTTTAAGCTGCCCTATGAAGTCGCTGTTATTCTCGCTCAGCTGACCTGCTATAATGGCTCTCTCCCTCAGGGCGCACCCACTTCTCCTATTATTTCAAACTGGATTTGCCAAATTCTTGATATGCGCCTACTCTCGATTTCAAAAAAATACAAACTAGACTATACCCGATACGCTGATGATTTAACTTTTTCTACAAATAATCGCAATTTTTTAGATATCCAAAGCGAGTTCATGGATGAACTTGTATCAGAAATTGAACGTTCCGGCTTTTCCGTAAATGATAAAAAAACGCGCTTATCATTCAGAGACTCTCGACAAGAAGTAACTGGCCTAATAGTCAACAAAAAAATAAACATTGATAGACGCTATGTTCGTACAACCAGAGCCATGGCTCACGAGTTGTATAAAAAAGGTCACTACTTTATTGATGGCACTTCAGGCACATTAGCACAATTAGAAGGACGTTTTTCTTTTATTGACCATATTGACCACTACAATAACAGACATGACTCTAAAGAGCGGCATACTTCTTATTGTTTAAATGGTCGCGAAAGCCAATATCGTGAGTTTTTATTTTATAAATATTTTGTCTCACCCGAATTGCCAATAATCATTACAGAAGGCAAAACAGATATCTTATACTTAAAAGCAGCATTAAAGAATTTATATTCCCTCTATCCAAATCTTGTCGAAAGAGATGATACAGGCAATTTCAAATTTAAAGTTTCTTTCTTCAAACGAAGTCTAGCCACAAAAAGGTCTAGCCGTCTATCATATTTTTTTGGAATTAGTACCGAGGGCGCGGATGCCATAACACATCTATACCGCTACTTTACTGGGAAAAATGGCTGTCCAAATTATCCAGCGCATTTCAAGGAGATCTGTGAATCTCCTTCTAACCCACCTATCATTTTTATTTTTGATAACGAGACCCAGAGCAAGCGCCCTCTTCGCAAGTTTATGAACGAAATATCCTCCAATACAGACGAAATAAGGAAACAACTTCTTGAAAACCTATATGCCACGTTGCCAAATGATGCAAACTCATACTTGCTTACGAACCCTTTAGTTAACGATCTACCTGAAGCGGAAATTGAGGACTTATTTCCCCAAGAATTATTATCCTTAAAAATTAATGAAAAAACCTTTCAGAGAGACGGAAAAGGTGATCCCTCATTATTTTACGGCAAGGATATCTTTTCAAAATATGTTATGAATCACTATCAAGAAATCGATTTTTCAAATTTCAAGCCCATGCTTGATGCACTCTCAAAAATTGTTGACAACGACCTTTCCACCCGTCAAAGAAATACAGAATAAGCAGCCGGGAGAATCCCAGTTCCAGCCTTTTTATTGTTACTGCATCACCATTTTTGAATCACATAGCTCCCCTTTGAACTATCCGGAGCCTCCGGATAGTTCATTTTTCTTTTCCGCCGATCAGTGTGATCCCCAGCTCATGCTTCACCGCCCGCCGCTGGGCATATTCCACCAGATTGCGGGCGTTGCTGGCAGGGTGCCATGCGTAGGCAATCAGGTAGTCGCACTGATCCACCATGCAGTGGTTGGCTCGCACGATGGCTAGCCGCCGCGGCACGCTCTCCATTCCCTCCGGATAATAGGTGCCGTCGAAGCCCTCCGGCACCGCTACCCGCTGCTCTGCCGGATGGTACGGCAACAACATTAGCAGGGTGATCTCCGGATGCGCATGCTTCGCCTCCATCACCGCTCTCGCTGCCAGGCGGTCGAAGCCGCCGTAGTGCCCCACGATGAACTCGGTGACACCAAACTCCACAATGTGCCGCTCTACCGCCTCCCTCAGTTCCGCATAGATCTCCTCATTTGCCTCACGATGTCCGATGAAGAAACAGCTCTTTTTACTCGATTTCATCCAATTCACCCCTTTTGAGTTATTTTAACTCTAAAGAGTTAATCTTTTCAAGAGAAAATGGATATCATCAATGCAAAGAGGTGATTCCATGAACATCGGTGAAGCTGTCAAAGAACGAATTTTAGAGCTATGCAGCGAGTGCAGTATCTCTGTCAACAAACTCAGCAGCATGAGCGGCGTGACCCAGTCCACGGTAAACAATATCGTCAGCGGCCGCAACCGCAGCGCCACTATCTCCACTATCAAGAAGCTCTGCGATGGCCTGGGCATCACTATCGAGGACTTCTTCAACTCGGAATTGTTCCGGAACCTCGAACAGGAAATTAAATAACAAAACACCTGCATGCAGCATGCAGGTGTTTTTTCAGCCCTTTTATTGTTTCAGCGGTGCAGTTTTTGCGCCCCCTGTTCTTTCCGCAGCCGGGCCAGTCCCGCTTTCATATCGAGGATCAGCGCCGCCAGTTTCTCCTCGCACTCCGCCTCGGTTTTGGCGTACACATTCCGGGCACGCTTTTTTCCATCGATCCACTTGGGCGAGTAGCGCCCCTCCCAGAGATGGTCATTGATTCGGCTCACGCAGCCGGTTCCCGGACGACGACGCTTCAGCTTCACCGGCTGGTAGGGAGCTTTGGCCACAGAGGCCTCACACGGCACCGACACCGTCTCAAAACTCTCGACCCCGGCGATCCCCTTGTCGATGCGCAGCGCCGCCTGTGCCTGCATCTCGCTTGTCACATGGGTGTAGGTGTTCAGCGTAGTGGCTGCCGAGGCGTGGCCGATGACCGCCGACAGCGTCTTGATATCCATGCCGTGCTCCAGCGACATGGTGGCGAAGGTATGCCGCAGGTCATGGAACCGCACATCCTTGCACCCCGACTGCTCCAGAATCCGGTGGAGCCGCTTGCGGATATGGTCCGGGTCGATGGGTTGCTCCGGCTTGGTGCGGGACGGGAACATCCACTGGGAGAACACGCCTTTGCGGTACTCCCGCAGCAGATCCACCATATCCATCGGCAGCACGATGGAGCGCTTGCCCGCCTTAGTTTTCGGCTCGCCGATGATCAGCTTACCATGCACCGGATAGACCTGCCGGTCAATATGCAGTTCTCCGGTGTTGAAATCCAGATCCCCCCACTGAAGCGCCAGCAGCTCACCACGGCGCATACCCGAAGTACACTCCAGTAGGAAGAGCTCGTAGAGCCCCTCTTCGTTGGCCTGCATCAGAAAGCGCTGCAGTTCATCTTCGGAGAGGATCTTCATCTCCTGCTCCTTGGATGGGGGTAGCTTACAACCAATGGCTGGGTTTTTACGGATGAGGCCATCCTGCACCGCACGATCCAGCGCCATTTTGCACACCGCATAGCAGCTGCGGACAGATTTGGCTGACATCTCCGTGCCACACCTGTCCGTGAGGATTTTTCGCCCACTGCGCTTCATCTCCGCGAAGAAGGATTGCAGCTGGCCTTGGGACAGTTCCTGCAGAGGGATCTCACCGAGGCCGGGGATGGCGTGGTGGTAGATCCAGTTTTCATAGTTTTGCTGCGTCGCCTTGCGGATGCGGGGTTTGGAGTGATTCTGATACCAGTAGTCCAGCCAGTCGCCGAAGGTCATGGCCCGGACGGTCTCCGGCTTCTTCTCCTCCGATCCCTCCTGCAGTGCTTTCAGCTTCCGCGTACACTCTGTCCTGGTCTTGGCCAGGACGTTTTTTGTTTTGGGCCAGCCGTTCTCATCGTAGCCGATGACCATGCGGCCCTCCCAGCGGCCGTCTTTCCGCAGGTGCACCGAGCCGGTACCGTTCTTTCTCCGTTTCGCCACCCCCTCACCTCCTCACATGGCGATTTTACTCATAAAGCTGCCCACGATCTCCGCCGCCTTTTTCTGCATGTCGCCGGTGACATGGGTGTAGGTATCCAGCGTGAAGGACGCCTTGGTGTGACCAAGGATACCCGACAGCGTCTTGGCATCCACGCCGCTGGTCAGTGCATGAGTGGCGAAGGTATGCCGCAGGTCGTGGAACCGGATGTCCGGTAAGTCCGCTTCCCGCAGTAATTTCTTCAGCTGGGCGTAGGCCTTGCCCGGTGTCACCGGCCTGTCCGGATGCAGCAGATTGGGGAAGATCCACTGTTCCGAGTGGTGCTGTCGCTGTCGCAGCAGCTCCGCCGTGCTGGGCGGCAGCATGATGGTACGCCGCCCCTGTTCCGTTTTCGTATCACCCGCCGTGAGCTCGCCGCCCTCTTCCGTGTGGATGGTGCGCCGCACGGACAGGGTCCTTTTCTCCGCATCGAAGTCCTGCCACATGAGACCGCAGATCTCGCCGAGGCGCAGCCCCGTGGTGATCTCTGTGTAGAAGAAGTCGAACCACGCCTCGTCCTTGCGGATGGTGTCCATGAACCGCTCCAGCTGTTCATCGTTGAGAATTTTCTTCTCCCGCACTTCCTTTTTGGGGATGGTCACTTCCTCCGTTGGGTTCTTGGCGATCAGCCGCTCCTCCACCGCCTTGTCCATGGCTTGATGCAGCACGCCGTGGAGGCTTCGCACCGTAGCCGCCGACAGGCGGTGACCATACACCGGATGTTCTTCTGCCCGGCCATGCTCCTGTACCTCCCGATAAAGCTTTTGGACATCCCGTGCCGTGACCTTGGCGATCTGTTTGCCGCCAAGGCGGGGGGTCACATAGCGATTTATGTAGTCGCGGTAGTTCTTGAGGGTGGTCGGCCGGACGGCCGGAGCCATGATCTCCTCCAGCCATCTGTCCAACCATTCCCCCCATGTCATGTTGCTCCCTTCACAGAGGTCGGCGTCAGCGTACTGCTCTTTCTCCCGCCGCAGCTTCTCCATCAGTCCTTTTGTGTCCTGCCGGAGAAGTAGCGGAAGATGGAGTCTCCGTTATCCTTATGTCCTACCACGATGCGGCCTTCCCACCGTCCGTCCGCTCGGCGGCGCACCATGCCATCGCCGCTGGGTCTTCTCTTTGCCATCTCGCTCCCTCCTTTCGCAACACAAACACATACCACACCTTGCGACCAATAGCCAGAGAAAGTTTTTCACTTTACCAGGTAGGGCCATAGTCCTCCCGGTTTCGCACATTGTGCCCTCGCATTTTCAGCTTGCTGTTGCGGATGCGCTTGGGGTCGATGCGTATTTTCTCATCCGAGGATGGCAGCATGGTGTGCTCCTGAAAGATCTGGCCAATCTCCGCCAACAGGCGGCATGTGCCTAAGAACGCAGCTGCCGTGCGGTAGTCCATGGCCCGCTGTGAGAGGGCGTCGGCATAGCGGCTGCCGTTCCACGCGGCATCTTTCAGATGTTCATAGGCACTGCCCTCATCTACCTCATCCGAGCGGAGGCAGAGTTTCGCCAGCACCAGCTGCGCCGGGGCGTGGTACGCTTTGGCCGCCTGCCGCAGCCAATATTTCGCCTTGTCCCAATCCTTCTCCACATAGTAGCCGGTGATGTACTCCTTGCCCAACCGATAGGCGGCAAAGGGATTTCCCGCTCTGGCCAGCTTTTTTAACAGGCGTACGCCCTCCCACGGGTCGGCAACCTCCCGATCGCCCGATAAGTAGAGTTTTCCAAGGGCCAGATAGGCCTCCGCAATGCCCTGCCCCACGGCTTCGTCGTAGTACTGCATGGCTTTGTAGTTGTCTAGCGTCAGGATAGAGCCGTCCTCATAGAGCCAGCCGCACACATACTGTGCCCAGCCGTCTCCCTCCTCTGCCAGTTGCAGCGCCCGCTCTGCCGCCGCCTGCCGGGTTTCAAAATCGCAGCCCTCCACATCCAGCACGGTCTCCCAGCAATCCCAGCCCTCTTGGGAGATATCCTCTTCCTGTGGGTCCTGTGCCAGCTCCAGCTCTGCGAGGTCCTCCTCTTCAAAGGTCCACTCCATCAGCTCCGCCGCAGCATGGACCACCGCATTCTGAATGGCCCGGAATTCCTTTTGCTCCGACAGTTTTTTCTCCGGTGCAGGCTCCTTCTGATAGAACTGCCCACCTGTCCCTGCAGCACCAGCCAGTTTTTATAGCAGGCTTTGACCACCGGCAGCTCCGCCATGGTGTCCACGATGTCATCTACCAGCTGTTTGCTCTCGCCATCCAGATAGGCGTAGGCCTTCCGGCCCGCATGGCTCTCCAGCCGGTCTGCCAGCTGCAGCAGCATCCGCTCCGCCTGTGGCGCATGGCAGAGGCTGGTTTTCATGGTCTCCACCATTTCCTCCATGGTGGCCCGAGCCTGCCGCACCAAGGCATTGCGGGCTTCACTCTTGTCCTCGTAGAGGGAGTAGAGATCCTGCTGGTAGATATCGCGGGTCAGCCGAGAGCGGATGTCTTTGATGCCGTTTCGGTTGAGGCGGCCCTCCTTGGGGTTCGTGGACCACGCCATCATATGGACATGCGGGTGATTGCCCTCATCATGGAACGCCGCGTACCAGCGGAAGTGCTCCGGCGATATCTGCATGGCCTCGGCGATGTCGTTGCGGTGGAGTCGCAGCAGATTGCGCCACGCATGGGCGTTATCATAGCCCAGCCGCTCCGCATCCTCCCGCGTGAGAGACAGGATGTGCGTCCACACACGGCCGGTGTATCCATCCAGCTGGGCCATGGCCTCTTTCAGGTCTACCTCCTCCCCTTCTCCAAAGAGACCGTGGCGGCCCAGCTTCTCCACCCGAGGGCGGGTGGAGATATAGTGCATGTAGATATCCGAGCGCTCCGCCTTTTCCCAATGGCACTCCAGCGCCGCATGGATCAGCGCCGAGGCGTGGTAGCGGGACTTCACATGGCGGTAGTCCTCATACTCCTGCAGTTCTTTGCTGTCTGGAAAATCCCGCAGCAGAATTTTGATGAGGTTCTGCTGGCGCTGGGTGGCCGGGGTGTCATCCGGCAGCAGTTCCACATGTTCCCGGGTAGCGATGTACTGCATGTACCGCCCTACCGTATTTTTCTCACCGCCGCAGCGGATGTAGGGGCTTTTCAGAATCAGCATCTACTCTCGTCTACCCCCTTTGCCACCTGCTCCAGCCGCAGCTGACCGTTGGTGGCCTTCACACTTTTGATGCTTCGCGCCCGCTGCTTCTGGAGATACTCCTCCGGGAGATCCACCGTATCGCAGAGAGTCCGCATCATCATATCCATCTCCACCGCCTGCTTGAAGAGCAGAGCCGACAGGCGCTGTTCGTACAGTCCCATCTGTCCTTCCATCACCGTCCGGATGGCGTCCGGCAGATAAAGCTGGGACTTTCCGGCGCTGAGATAATCGAGATAGAACCGCACCGCCCGCTCCGCAAAAGCGGTCTGACTGGTACTGCCATCTTCCGTGTAGCGGCTCTCCAGTTCCTCTCTCAGCTCCGGTGTCATGTAAAAGGCAAACTTCACTTTTTCTCGCATTTTTCTCCTTTCTGAGGGGTTGACCCCCTCGTAAATGGCGGCAACTCAGGCTTTTCCCGGTTGTTGACGCCACACGATGGTTGATTGGGGCCTTTTGACGCCATTTGCAACCCACCCATGAAAGCCTGTCCGCACTGCGGTCAGGCGTCATTTGGAGTGGGGAGCAGTGTCGGTTATGACCCCACTCCTTTATCCTGCTTCCCCTCCTGCTTGCCGGACTTCCCTGAAATCCCGCCCAAAGGGCCGATTCACTCTCCAGGAGGTGCAGTTTCTTCACCCCTCTCCGGAACGTCCGACACAGGGGCACACAGCGCGCACAGCGGTCGATCACACGTCCTGCTGCGCCTTTAGTTTTTCCTGTACCCGCTGGCGCTCCGTATCCGCTTCCAGTTTCGCAAGCTGCCGCTGGTAATCAGCTTCCATCACCTCGGACAAAGGCAGCATCGTAAACAACAGGTGGCCGTTCATCTTATTGCCGCTCTGATCGCTCCAGAAAGTCCGCTCTGTCATCACCAAACCTCTCTCCTCCAGAGCGGCAACATGACGGGCAACAGAATTTTTGGACATGTTCGTCTCATGAGCAATAGTCTGATAGCTGGGCCAGCACTGACCGGTTTTGATGTTGGCACGCCGCTGCAGATAGGCGTAGACAACGAACTCGCCGGGCTTCAGTTTGAGACTGAAAATGTTGTTGTCCATGATGAAATAGTTTCCTCGCTTTTTATCGAACATTGGCACCTCCTGTATTCTTTTCCACCCACTCGATAAATTTTTGCTTGGGAACTACGATGCGACTTCCGACACGCAGCGACGGAAAGCCCTTGCTGTTCAGCAATTCGTAGCCGCTGCTGGACGACACACCCAGCGTCTTTGCCACCATTTCCGCGTTGAGAAACAGCGGCAGTTCCTCATAAGTTTTGACTTTCGATTCCTTCATTTGGTTCTCCTCGTCGTATGATATTTTTGGCTGGCTGCTGGAATTTTGATGGCACCGGCCCGCCGTCTGTGCCGTTGTTTAGAGACTGTTTCTTCTGACCACACCTTTCTTAAGTCATTCTTCTTTCTATATTATTAATTTTAACTTCGATCAATTTCTCACAGAAGAGACTCGTGGTGCCAGTTTTTCACAAAAACTAGCACTCTCAGTGCTAGTTTTCACTGATTTTTAATATCCCACAGCCCTTCTCTCTTCTAATCCTGCAATAATTTTAGCCCCCACAAGTCGCCTTTGCGTAGCATTCAGAGTGATCCTTTTGTTCGGAATACACCGGCAACGTTTTGCGCTGTCTGATGGCGAATTCCAGTTCCAATCTGACAGATTTTCGGAACCGACCACTACACCTCTTCTCCAACTCTAAGCTACAAAAAAATCCTTCGACCATTGGTCGAAGGATTTCTGTCTTTCAAGGTCTTTTATTATTACTGCATCATGAATTTGAACCATATATACTGCAGCACTCAGTAGTAGAGTTGGACGCGATAGCTATTTTCGTAGCCGTCAGGGTCAGGATAGATCTCCACATCGAAGGGCATTCCGTAGCCAATTCCATCCACATATTCCACGATTGGCTCGCCACGAGCATTCAGTTCCAGCGTCAGATCATCCACGCATTCTCGGATCGCAGCGTATCCCTGCTCCAGTGTTTCGATATAACAGGTGTAGGCCGGATAGTAACCGTCTCGCATCCCCGGCCAGTATTCGTAGCCGTAAGTCCCCACTGCATAGTCGACGGCATACCGACACAGGGCATCAACATCGAGAATAATTGGCTGCTCTTCCGAAGTAAGCTCCTCAGGAATTGGCTCAGCTGGTTTCACCTGCAGTTCCGGTTCTGGCTCAGAAGACTGTGGCTTAGGCATGGTTTCTTGCTGAGCTTCCGGTTCAGAAGCTAGCTTGTCCTGTGGCTTTGCCTCCGGATTCTCAGAGGGGTTCAGAGGCTCCTTCGGCACTGTCTGTGCAGCTTCCTCCGCCGCATCCAGTTTTGCAGTTGGTTTTACCATGGAGACCTCGCCTTCCGCCAGCGGTATATTCCCCGCTTCCGTCTCTACTGATGGCACTGTAACCTTTGCCGTAGTGGGCCTCTCATCCGCCTCCGCCTGGTTTGTAAGGCGCTCATTCTCCACCCTCTGCACTCCTGAATCCGATACGATTCCCCTGGTGTTTGTGGTGGTTTTCTCTGTCTCTGGAGTCTGTTGTGTGGTCGACTGTGCACATGCTGCCATGCTTATAAGCATGATGATCATAGCTGTGGCGAGTGCTGTTTTCTTCATATTCATCACCTCAACCACACAACATACCAGCACTTTTTCAAAAGTCCAGCCCACCTTTGCAGATTTGTGTACTTTACAGGAAGGTCTGTGCAAAAGGCGTGAGCGAATAAACTCGCTCACGCCTTTTCATATTTCTATTATGCAACATAGTCCGTCCAAAGCTCACACTGATTGATCACGATACTAATAGCATCATCCATCCCCTCGGGAGGATAGTGATATTTCTTCAGCAGACGCTTAACCATTTTGCGCATGCCCGCTCTGGCTGTTTCTTTCTTCTGCCAATCAATCGTGCGGTTCTTGCGCAGCATTTCTGTAAGCTCTCGGGTCAGCTCAACCAATTCCTTATTTTCATAGAAGTCCTTGATGTTTTCGGGTTTGGTCAGTGCATCATAGAAAGCCATCTCTTCCTCAGAAAGCCCCAAATCCTTGCCTTGTTTACGCAGATCTGCGATGTCTTTAGCCGCCTTGATTAGCTCATCAATAACCTCCTGATTCGTGATCAGCCCGTTATAATAGGCATTCATCAGCTTTGTGATCTTTTCAGAGAATTTCTGTGATTGCACCACATTTGTGTTTTTATAGATAGAAATCTGCTCCAACATCAACTTGTGCAGCATCTCTACTACTACATTCTTCTCCTTCATCTTGGAGATCTCCTCCAAAACCTCCGGATCAAACAGTGAGACCGCTTCGCCCTGTTCCTTACCATCGAACAAGCTAACTACACCGTCGCTCTGGATGCTTGCTTTCAAAAGCTCGCTGATTTCAGCATTGATTTCATTTAGCGAAAGTACCTTACCACCCTTTCCGCCCATGGTCAGTTTGGCAACTGTAGAGCGGACAACCTCCATCAATGCTGCTTCGTGGCGCTCCAGAGATGTCAGCATGCTGGAACACAACGATTGAGCCTGCTTCATCAGCATGGCTTCCTTCAGGAACAGATCCTTGCGATCTTTCACCTTAGGATCAAGAATAAAGTTGGCTCCCTTCGAAATGACCTTTGCCATTTGTAGCGGAGTTCCACCAATGAAAGATCGATAGTCAAAGCCATGGAACAAATCTTTGCAGACTTGCAGCTTTTCCCGGAACTTCGGATAAGCCACTTTGGCAATATCCATATCGCCGTACTTCTGTCGGTCGCGAGCGGTGTACTCTCGCATGGCCGCTTTCAAGGCAGATGCGATGCCCACATAGTCAACAATCAGGCCACCTTCTTTATCTTCAAAGACACGATTAACACGAGCGATCGCCTGCATTAGATTGTAGCCATGCATCGGCTTGTAGACATACATGGTTGCCAATGACGGCACATCGAAACCTGTCAGCCACATATCTACAACAATGGCTATCTTCATCGGATCGTTGTTATCCTTGAATTTACGGGCCAGTTCCTCTTTATGCGCTTTCGTGCCGATGATTTTCTTCCACTCTTCGGGATCATTATTGCCGCCCGTCATAACCACGCCGATCTTCTCCTGATACTCGGGCCGCAGCTCCAAAATCTTATGATAGATCTTCATTGCAATAGACCGAGAGTAAGCCACAATCATAGCTTTACCGGTCAGCAGATTGGCCCGGTAAGTCTCATAATGATGGAGAATATCCTCTACTAGCGAGTCGATAGTTGATTCTGCACCCAGGACACTCTCCATCTGACCTAGCATTTTCTTGCTCTTTTCGATAGTAAATGTATCAGACTGCTGCTCCAGTACATCGTAGGTGTGGTCGATCATATCCAGCGTGTCCTTGTCCAGCTTCAGCTGAACCACCCGGCTCTCGTAGTAAACCGGCCGGGTCGCGCCGTCCTCCACCGCCTGCGTCATATCGTAGATATCGATGTAATCGCCGAAAATCTCACGGGTATTGCGATCCTTCACAGCGATGGGCGTACCGGTAAAGCCGATAAAGGTAGCCTTGGGCAGAGCCTCACGGATAATCAGCGCATTGCCTACCACAACGCGTGCCTCTGGCAGGCCCAGTTCATTAGTCTCTGTGACCACTCTTTCATTTAAGCCGTACTGGCTGCGGTGGGCCTCATCAGCCATAACCACAATGTTTCTTCGCTCAGACAGCGGCTTCTCACCCCGCCCAAACTTAAACATGGTGGTAAAGATAATGCCGTTTGCCTCTCGGCCATCCAGCAGGGATTTCAGATGCTCCTTGCTCTCCGCCTGTACCGGCGTCTGGCGCAGAAAACCGGCGCAGCGGGCAAACTGCGTGTAGAGCTGGTCGTCCAGATCAATACGGTCGGTCATGACCACGATGGTAGGGCTGTCCAGCACTTCCTGCAAAAGGTGGGCATAAAAGACCATGGACAGGGATTTGCCGCTGCCCTGCGTATGCCAGAACACGCCGCCCTTGCCGTCTGTTTTGTGGCGGTAAAGGCGCGCTCCGCTGCCTTTCGGACAGCAAAATACTGGTGATATCCCGCCAGAATCTTGATAGGCTTCTGCGTATCTCCAGAAAAGAGGATGAAATTTTTCAGAATGTCCAGCAACCGGTTCTTTTGGAACATACCCTCATAGAAGGTGTCGAACTGGGCATACGCCGTGTTTTCATAATCGCCATCTTTGGTCTTCCGCTCCATGAAGCGATCGAAACCAGAAGTGATCGTACCAGCTTTGTTGGTGGAAAGGTCGCTGATGACACAGATGGCATTATAGATGAACAGCGACGGAATATCCTGCATATAGTTCCGGATTTGGTTGTAGGCGTTCTCAGCGCCCACTTCGTCCTTGGAGGGGCTTTTCAGCTCCATCAGCACCAGCGGCAGACCATTGATAAACAGAATCACATCCGGGCGGCGGTTGTTGCCGTTTTCTATGTATGTAAACTGATTTACCACATAAAAAGTGTTGTTCTCCACCTTTTCATAGTCCAGAAGTCGCACAATAGAAGACCGTTCTTCGCCTTTCACAAAATACTTCACCGTGACGCCGTTCTGCAGGTAGTCCATGAACACCCTGTTCTTCTGCACCAGACTGCCGGTATCAAAGTTTTTCAGTTTTGAGAGAGCTTCCTCGATGGCATCTATGGGCAAATTTTTGTTGATGCGTACCAAACTATCCTGCAATGTAGCATCCAACAGAGGTCTTTCATAGTCCCGCTCCAAGTCCGGGGCGTAAATATGGGTGTAGCCCAAGGTTTCAAAGAGTTCGATAATGGCTTGTTCAAAGGTATCTTCGGAAAACGACATAGGAGTACCTCCTCGTAGTGCATCTTTCTGTTAATCTGTGTTTATTTAAATTCTCCCTCGACAGTATAGCGCTTCCCACATTTAGGGCAGCGCACGACTACTCGGTACCTACGCTTATCGAGCTTTTTACTATTAACAACATGTTTAAACATTTCATCCATTCTACCTATAAATGCTGTTTCATCCTCACAAAAGCAGGTGCACCATTCAAATTCTCCACAACGAGCACATTTGTATACACCATTTGCACGTTTCATATTTGAAACCTCCTCAACAATTTCTAATACATCCTTATAAAATGTATTCTCCAGTTTCAGCCAATGTTCTTGCAGCATAGTAATCAGAATTGCGAATGAGCATAATGCTATAAGCGAAAACACACTTAGACTATCGTCCTTATCCAACCATACTGCTATAAAAAGAAGCACAAACTGAATGTATAGAGGTGCTGCCCCCTCAGTTATTCGTTCTCGATTAATCAAAAAGCGCTTAAAATCTTTCAATCTTTTTTGATCACAGATTGGGGAAATAAGCTCTCCCATATGTTCTTCCCATTCTGAGTAGAACTTATATTTCTTACTTCTCCCCCGGCACAATCGCTTATACTCTTTCATCTCCTCTTGGAAATTTATAAATTCCCCATACGGATTATTTTTCATCTTTCCCCTTCCCATAAAAAGAACTTCCTCAATTCAAATCTTAATATCGGAAACATCAATTTCGCCAGACATGAGTTTAGGAAGTAAGATATCACGAAGTGTCGTCAACGTTCTATTTTCAGCCTGATTAGCAGACATAAGTGCAAATAGAGATTTCAACATTTTGGTCAAATCCGCAGACACGCTTTCATTCGGACATGGAACCTCACATATAGCCAAATCGGACGGCTTAATGGATGGGAATGTCGAAGTGCTTTGTTCTGCTAGCTGTTGCATTTTTTCAACAAATTCATTCTCAGTAAGACAAAGATATATAAGTTCATTACAAACTTCTGGATGTTTGCTCCGAATAACTGCAAATCCGGTTGATACAAGCATATTGGGCATAGGACCACTGATAATACCAAAATGCTGCTGATTGGGTCTAACGGTTGAGAAAACCACATCATTCGGTAGAACTTTTCGTTTTGCCCGACTTGGCAGTTTTTCCAAAGCAGGAATTATATATTGTATCTCTGAAATTAGACCATTCGTAATACTACTGGTATCAAGGTAGTTTACATACTCCCATTGCTCCTTTGAAGAGTATGTATCTGGATTTATTTCTGCAATTTCTGATAACGCTCGCATTTCATAGTTTTCTACATTATCAATCACCCACTGGCGATATAAAGCACGAGCCTGCTGCTGCAAATTATCGTTGATCTTATTATTTGCGATAATTTTTTGACTTATAGATTCAGCAATTGCTACAATTCTGTTTTGTAATATTTTAGAAGGAACTGGAACTTCTAGTTTTTGCAAAAAATCTAAGTCGAATTTTCCGGCACCTATTCCAGTTACCCCTACTTTCGCACTAAGATAACTCTTTTGAGATAATAACCAATAGAATATGTACTTATTTTCTATGCTGGTACATGAGTTTAGACATTTAATATCTTGATTGAATGCTACTTCCGATTCAACTAATCCTATGGGGATTCCGTTAAATAGGCCACTACCTCTTGTTAACAAAAGGATACTTCCAACGGGGGCTAGTTTACTACCTGCCTTCAGAGCTTCTTCTGAAATAAATAAGTCTGATGTAAAAATGCGCTCTTCCTTGAGTGTTTTTGCACTAATCCACGGAATATTTCCTGACCAATATTCTGCCTTTTTTTACTTGGTGTTCCACCTGATGAAAATGAAACCAGTTCACCAAGCGGATATGTTGTCCAATCACACTTCATACCCAATCGCCCCCAGGTTCTTTTTGATCTCATCTTCCAATTCGTGGGACTTTTGGAACAGTTCGGACAGTTCAGAAGTCAGGCGGCCCATCTTCTCCTCAAAGGGTTCGCCGTCCTCCTGCTGTTCTTCAATACCTACATAACGTCCCGGGGTGAGAATATAATCCTGCTTCTCAATTTCTTCCGTAGTGGCAACGGCGCAGAATCCCTTTACATCTTCCAGCGTTCCCTCCACAAAAGCTTTGTAAGTGTCTGCGATTTTCTGAATGTCCTCATCGGTCAGCTCCCGCAGTTTCCGGCTGACCATAGTGCCCATGTTCCGGGCATCTATAAACAGCGTTTTTCCGGTCTGCTTTTTCTGCTTATTCAAGAACCACAGAGAAACGGGAATCTGGGTGGTATAGAATAGCTGGGTAGGCATAGCCACAATGCACTCCACCAAGTCAGCATTGATGATGTTTTTTCGAATCTCACCCTCACCGCCGGACTGGGACGACAGAGAGCCGTTTGCCAGCACCATGCCCATTTTGCCATTGGGGGCAAGGTGATAGATCATGTGTTGGAGCCATGCAAAGTTGGCGTTGCCTGCCGGGGGCATACCGTACTGCCAGCGGACATCCTCTTTCAGCTGATCGGCACCCCAGTTGGACAGGTTAAAAGGCGGATTGGCCATGATATATTCTGCCCGCATGGTGGGGTGGCGATCGTCTAAGAATGTATCCGCCGCATAAGTACCCAGGTCAGGTTCAATACCACGAATGGCAAGGTTCATCTGTGCCAACTTCCAAGTGGTGGGGTTGGCGTCCTGTCCGTAAATGGAAATATCATTGATATTTCCGCTGTGGTTTTCAATGAATTTTGCGGACTGCACAAACATACCACCGCTGCCGCAGCAGGGGTCATAGACGCGGCCTTTGAACGGCTGGAGCACTTCCACCAGCGTGCGAACCACGCAGGACGGCGTGAAAAACTCACCGCCGCGCTTGCCCTCCTGCTCGGCGAACATGGAAAGGCAGTATTCATAGGTACGGCCCAGAATATCCTTTTCGCTGCCGTGTTCGATCATCTGAATATTGGTGAATAGATCCACTACTTCGCCCAAACGGCGCTTGTCCAGTTCAGGGCGGGCAAAGTTTTTAGGCAAAATGTCCTTGAGACGCTTATTTTCCTTTTCAATAGCCCGCATGGCATCATCAATAACGGTACCAATTTCCGGCGTGTGGGCCTTGGATGCAATCACGCTCCAGCGGGCACTTACCGGCACAAAGAAAATACCCTCAGAGATGTACTCGTCAATATCTTCCTCGAAACCATCTCCCTCAGCAACGAGTTCCTGATACTTATCTTCAAAGCGGTCTGAAATATACTTGAGGAAAATCAGACCCAGCACAACATTTTTATATTCTGATGCATCCAAGTTGCCCCGCAAAACACAGGCAGCATCCCAAATCTGTTTTTCAAAGCCGATATTGGCTGTGTTCTTCTCTGCCATGGTTAGAAGCCTCCAAATATTTTTATTCATAATCAGTATACCATACTCCATTTATTTCGTATATGGAAGGCTGTAAATTTCGGCCTGTTTTTGTGCGCCTTTACGGAGTGTTTATGGATGGACAGCAAAAGGCCCAGCACCTATGCGGTGCTGGGCCTTTGTGGTGATCGTTTTGGTGTGGAGTGTCGGTTATATGAACCGGCTATTTATCTATTAATTCTTGCTGTTTCAGTGCTTCTTTCAATTTTTCAGAAAGAGCCTTGAAGCACTCCAGCATCGAAAGCGATAGTATTCCGCCTTCTGTCTCATCATCTATATAAAGCGTTCTCATAATCCCATACGCTACGCTTGCCTCTGTAACATACAAAGCGTGATTTTCATAAATAGCATCAAGCTTTTGGAGGAACTGTTCTTCTGTCTTTACTCCTAACACCAGCCAAAAAATATAATATGCTATTAGAAATTTTCGCACACACTCTCGCAGGTCAAATTCTTGCTCTTCTGTAATTTGTGGCCACTTACCATGTACAAAACCTGATCTTAATTTATAGTAATATCCCAGTCTTTCTTCTATTTCTGTAGATTCTTCTGGTAGGCATAAAAGCACACTTGTATACTTTGCCATTCGCTTCTTTGTTGTTCCAGATTTGCTTGTACTAGTGATGGCATCTATTGCAGCACAGTGCAAGCAAAATGCCATTTCTTTTTTAGATTCCCCAAAAGAGCTTATATAATATTTTAACGCATTTTTATAGCGGGTAAGGTTTTTATCCTCTATAAAATCATAAAAGGTTAATTCATCTAAATGTAGTTTGATTCTATCTCCGATCCCGACTCTTTTACGTTCTTCTTTCCAGTTCCCGAAATTAACGCAAGTATCTGACTTCACAAATTCACAAACTCTCTCGCCTGATTTGGACAGAACCATAGTTTTAACGGTTGGGAAAAAAATATGCATATTTGTGATAAGCAACAGCATATTATTGAATCTTTCGATTTTATTATCCACAATCTTTTGAACATTGTTTTGTTCTGTTTCTGACCAAAGGTCTTCACATTCATATATAATCGGGTCCTTATTTCTAACTTTAGTATATGTTGTTTTCCCTTTATGGTTTTGGTAGAAACATCTGGCAAAGGACCAATTAAACTGCAAAGGCTCTTTAGGCGGCAAGACCTTCTCCGCTATATTTTCGCTAACTTCAACTGGTAAAAGTATATATCCATCTATAGTGTACGTTTGGATGATTGGCAAATTATACGCAAGTGCTTCGAAATAAATTTTGAATTCACTCATATACACTACTCCTTATTCCTCTGTTTACTTTCTTAAATTATACCGTATTAATAATCTGCATACAACGGCAATTCAGCCACTCAATGGGTGCTTCTTCTTACCATAAGTCTCTTAGCATCTGAACCTGTATGCAGATTCATATCACCATCTGATGCCCAAATATTATATCACTGCATTCTTCCTATTTTAACAAGTGTTCTCAAAAGCCTTTGGATTTCACGATTTTATCGCAAAAGCAAGTGAACAGCAAGTTACCGGCAAGTTAGTTTTATCCAATATTCAGTATATCTCCTCGTATTACCCACAAGATATTGTCAAAATACACTTGTTTTACTCGCTGTCTAACCCCATTAGCAAGTTACCAGCAAGTTACCGGCAAGTTAAATTCAGGCCCATGTTGGAATGTATTTCATATACCTTGGTGCAGTCGTTGGGTCAAGCGGTTTAATAAGCTTATAACTCACAGCATCTTTGATTAACCTAGAAACACTACCAGAGGACGAGCTCTTTAGTCCAAATCTTTCACGAAGAGAGCTGTTGCTTAGTTGTTCTCCTTGGACATACTTGACGCACGCATGCAGATAGCAGGCCCACAACTTGTCTTCTTGAGAGATGCTGGAGAACGGGATCTCAGAGTATAGCGTTACTCTTGTACTATCCTCAAATACTTGAATCTTAGGTGCAGGTAGCTGTAACAGCTCACAAGAAATGGCAATTCTATCCCAACCTGTCCCAAGTTCTTCACACATTCTGAGATGCCTCATAAGGGCTGCTAACTTTTCGTTTCTGGATTTTGGCGGATTGTCAATAATTCGCCAAACATCAACAAGAGGCGTACCAGAATTAGTAATTTCGATACGGCTGTCGAAAATTTCGACAACTGGGCCCGTTCCTGTAATAGAAAAATCCTGGTGAATCAGCGCATTCGCAACCGCTTCTCTAATGGCCAGACTGGGATACGCAGTTCTTTTTTCCCGTAACGCACCAGTAATAACTTCCTTTGACGGTACCAGCGCCTCGATAAATTGAACAAGCCCCTCAAATCCTACGACATAGCCTTTTCCACCAATATTTTCTTTAAGCATATTCATCCGGTTATTCCCTTCATACTGAACAACGCGGATTGCTTTTCGTGAGAGTCTTCCAAAATCAGTCAGCTTCTTGCCAAATAAAATCGCGCCCATATTCGTAATAGCATATAGGCCGTTATCTAACTTTTCAATTATTCCCTCTTCCAACATATAATGCGCAACGCCCTCGCTATTCCCCGGCTGTGGAATTTCGCAAATATCAAAATACGCCGCGCAATCCAGCATTCGTAACGCCGAGTCGAGATCCATATCTATTTTGGCAAATTGCTCTTCAAATCTGAAATTGCGAATCTTGTCCCAAAGTTTCGCTTGTACAGCAGGATAATCACTCAATTTCTTCGTATAACTCCCGATTCTGATATAGTCGGTCTTCTCAAACATCACCGTTTGATTAGACGCTCTATATATTATGAGCACTCCTACCTTTTTATTATCCATATTTACGCTGTGAAATTGAAAATCTGCATTTTTGGATAGCAAGCTTCTCAACCAGTTTTCCAGTTCTTGATTTCCCTTTTTTAATGTTTGAAGATCATATTCTGTTCCCACAATGTCGTGTGTATCATCATCAATTCCCCACAGCATATATGCGCGGCTCTTCTCGTGGAGGCACGCACTATTCGCCAAGGCACTGATGTCCTGCCCGATCATTTCTGGTTTATAGTTGTTGTGTTTAAACTCCAACCAGGGCGTCTCACTAGGTAGGCTTCTTAGCTGATTTACTAATTTATCCAGATTTTCCAAAGAGCACCTCTCCTCTTATGTGATATTATCTGTAAATATAGATAGTAATGTCTCTATAATTCTGCACTTACTGTCACATTTCTATTTATTTTTTAGTATACCTCAGAATGTCCAGCAACTCAACTCATTCCACCCCTTAATTTTACTAAGTGTTTATAATGCTCGGGGATGAACTTGTAAGTATTCCTTACAAGTTCACTGCCATCTGATACTTACTGGTATCAATATGTATCAGTTCGGCGCACGGTTGCTCCGGCGAGGCCTTTTATTGTTTTAGCGACACCAATTTGGACAGTTGTGGGGTGGAAAGTTTGTGCTTTTTAGCGCGTTGCAAATTTGCCAAACAGAGGTACAATCACCACCAAACTGGAGGTGATGACCATGGGCGACTTCATTAAATTGCTACGCGCCTACACAGAAAAGCACAGCATGGCTCCCACGGACATGCAGGACATCATGGATTTATACTACGTTCTCTACACCGACGCCTACCCCATCGAGGACACCGAGATCCGGTCTGGTTATGAAGCCTTGGAGGAGATGCTGAAGGCGCTGCCGCTGGCGGACAACAACGCTGTCTTTCATCTGGTGGCCGACCTATGCGAGCGGCACAGCCGGAGAGGTTTTGAGGCGGGTGTATCGGTCGGCTGTCAGGCCACCCACTATCTCTACCGCTTCTGCGGCAAGGACGGTAGCGACGGTCTGTGACCAGTCTCTCCCCTGTTGACCACAGGAACTACCACAGACACGCGTGGAACACGCGGAAACGGGCGGTCTATAAAGTACCAAATAAAACCCCATCCAGAGCAAAAAGCAGCAAAAAGCAGCCGAAATCATTGCAAAAATTCCCAAACCAGCCTTCGCATCCGTAAGGTCGAGGGTTCGATCCCCTTCGAGTCCACCAGAAAAGGTGCCTGTTTTCTTAGAAAACAGGCACCTTTTTTTGTTTATAGGCACATTTAGCCGAACTGAATTTTAGCATTTTTATTTGACCACAGCGGAATCATTATGCGGCAAAAATTACTGTACGGAAATATCAAAACTGAACGGCTCTATCTCCTCGTTCCAATTATCCGAGTGCGCATCTATCACAAAGGTGAAATTTTCTTCATCCAGTGCGGGAAATACAAGGATTCCCTCACTTGCAGTTCCCGGTAATCATTCGCTCTGCATTTCTGGATCATCTGCCTCCCAGTTGCTCTCTTCTTCCTATTACTTCCCATGTTGAACTATTTTTCCATGGAAGGCATAAATGTGAAATGTATCGCTGCCCTGATGATCCACCTTCAAATCCAAGCGCTTTTCCGTAAATGTGCTTTCCTATTTCCAAAAGCTGGCGATATTCCTCTCTTTTGCGGGCATATTAAGAGAGTTGCGACGGCAAATTCTTGATCCAATTGCCTTTTTATTCTTTCTCCAAGGGTTGCCCCCATGGCAGCAATATGGTAAGATTAAGATTACATGAACATTCTGTTGCATCCGTTAAGATTGCGTTTATATCCTGCTTTACGGCGGCAATGTGCAAACGAGGGAAATATGCAATGAATTATCGCATGGTCTTTCATATTATCGGCCGCGTGGTGGTACTGGAAAGTGCGTTACTGCTGCTGCCGCTGCTGGTCAGCATCTGCTACAACGAGGCCTGCGTATGGTCCTTTGTGTGGACCATCGCCGCAGCTCTGGTTCTTGGTGCCGCTCTGACACTGATCTCCCGGCCTAAGAATCGGGGCGTTTTTGCAAGGGAGGGCTTTGCCATTGTGGCACTGAGCTGGCTTCTCCTGTCCTTTGTGGGCGCACTGCCCTTCTATCTCAGCGGTGTCACCGCTCACTATGTGGATGCACTATTTGAGACGGTCAGCGGCTTTACCACCACAGGAGCCTCCATTATCCCCAATGTGGAACTGCTGCCACGAGGGATTCTCTTTTGGCGCAGCTTCACCCACTGGGTGGGCGGCATGGGCGTTCTGGTTCTGGTCATGGTGATCGTCTCCCGCTCCCCCGACCGCTCTATGAACATCCTCAAAGCAGAGATGCCCGGCCCGGTGGTGGGGAAACTGCTGCCCCGTGCCAAGGATACCAGCCGTATTCTCTACCTCATCTATTTCGGCATGACCGTATTGGAAATCATATTGCTTCTCCTGGGCGGTATGCCCCTTTATGACAGCGTGGTGCACGCCTTTGGTACGGCGGGCACTGGCGGTTTCGGCATAAAAGCCGACTCCATCGCCTCCTACAGTCCCTATCTGCAGTGGGTCATTACCGCTTTTATGCTGCTTTTTGGCGTTAATTTCAACCTATACTTTCTGCTTCTGCTCCGTCGCTGGCGGGAGGTTTTCCGCAGTGCAGAACTGCGTACCTACGGTGCTGTGATCGTAAGCAGCATTGCCATCATCACCTGCAATATCTATCATATGTGCTCCTCTCTGGGAGAGAGTCTTCGCCTTGCCTCTTTTCAAGTGGCTTCCATTGCCACCACCACGGGCTATGCCACCACAGATTTTAACCTCTGGCCGGGACTTTCCAAGGCCATTCTCTTCCTCCTCATGCTCATGGGCGCCTGCGCCGGCTCCACTGCCGGCGGCCTAAAGGTCTCCCGTGTGGTCATTCTATGGCAGCTGATGCGACAGGAAGTACGCCATATCGTCCATCCCCGGGCCGTCTCCGCCGTGCGCTACGAGGGCAAGGCGCTGGACAGGGAGGCTCTGCGCAACACCGCTGTCTACTTTGCCCTGTACTTCGCCTGCATGATTAGCACATTCCTGCTTATCAGCTGGGAACCATTCGGCTTTGAAACCAATTTTACGGCTGCCGCCACCTGTTTTAATAACGTAGGTCCCGGTTTTGACATGGTAGGCCCTACCGGTAACTTTGCCGCCTTCTCCCCTTTCTCCAAGCTGGTTTTGGCCTTTGCCATGCTGCTGGGACGGTTGGAGATTTTCCCCATGCTGCTGGTACTCTCTCCCGTTACATGGCGCAACAAGTAAAAGATCTGAAACTTGTCTTTATTCCGCTGAGGGTGCTGACAAGACTCCAAAAAAAGGGAGTGTATCCTAGGATACACTCCCTTTTTTGCTTCTTTTCAGTGCCTTGCCGGCATCCGGAGGGTAATGGCATATACCATTTCCCTCAGCGGTACCTCCCGGCTGACGATGGCCCGACAGCCCACAGCGAATACCCCTGCCAGCAGCAGCGCAGCGCAAAGAAAACTTCCTACCTTTTTCATGGCTGTTGCCCCTTTCTATGCAAGTACACTGTGGATTTAATCCACAAATTCCTCGTCGGGTACATCGACCAGGTCCTCATGGGTCACATTCTGGCTTTTCAGGATCTCTTCCAGCACCCCCAGCGCCTCGGTGGCATCGGCAGGCAGATTATTGATATCGATATCCCTTTCATCGGTGGTCAGAGCTATGCCCAGATCCTTCGCCATGGGCTGTGCTGCTCCGATGGCTACCTTGCCCACACCATTCCGGATATCCCGCTCCAGCGCCTCATAGAAGGCCGTGGCCTCCTCGGCTGTCAGCGTCTTGTGCACGTCCTTTTCATAGATCTCCACATAGCCGCCCCACAGGTGATCCCCCTGTGTCAGCGGCTGGGTGCGGCCGGTCATACGGGCGCGGCGGATCTCCTCCTGATTGAGCGTCTGCTCCAGCGCATCCTTCAGCTCCGGTGCATTCCGAATCTGCTCCTCACCCAGTTGATAGGTGCGATGCATCGTCGTTCCGTTTTTCAGGTTATAGTGGATATAGACGCCGAACCAGTTATGTGAATAGTCGGCTCTTTCACCATAGGTCAAAATGGCCTTGTGGCACTCCAGCACAGCCGCGATGACCTCTGGATCGGTGCAGGTCTGATCCGACGAAATATAGTGATCCATACTGGCAGACAGAGATACGCTCTCCACATCCTCCTGTGCCGGAATGCGGTTGGTAACGCCGGTGGGGTCCATCTTGGTCACAAGGCACACTGCCACCAGAACCACACCCACGGCGACGGCACCCTTCCAGCCGTGGCGAAACACTTTGAAAGACTTATCAATCATCATGGCAGCGGCAAAATAGGTCATCCCACCCATGATCACCAGGCAGAGGAGCAGCAGCGGCAGCTGCAAACCCCTGCTATGGACCGATAGGATAGAATAAAGTCCCAAGCCCAACGCAAGGCCGCCCAGCAGGGCAATGCCATAGCGGAAGGCGGGCTTTGCCCACCGGAACGCCACCGGATCGGCGGCAGATTCACTGGCACGCCGACGATAGAGCGCCCAAGAAATCACAAGCAGTACCACGGCAGCTGCGGTGTAAATCCCCAGCGTCTGCCACGCCTCACTGCCCAGGCAGCGTGGGAGCAGTGTGTCCGCATAGAGTTTCTCCAGCTGTGCCGAAGGGATGGCCCCCTCGGGGCTGCGATAAAACCAGCTGTTGATCTTCCCCGCAAGATTCATCACTGGCGTACACCACACCACCGCATCAGAGGGGGGAGCTGTGACATAGCCGAAGTAGAACACACCTCCCAGCGACTGGAGCAGCATCTGCGTCACCCAGACAATGCAGTTGCATACACCGTACAGCACCGGCACGGCCAGGAGCCAGCCGGTGAACATACAGCACACTACGGCCAGGGAGAAAAAGATGAAATCCAGCATGGTTACCACCGCCAGCCATACCAGCACATCCAGCGGGGCGGCCGTCCCGGTCAGTACCTGTACCAGCAGTGTCAGCAGCGCCACAAACACATTGGCCACCACAAACATACCCAGTGCCGAGGCCACATGGGAGACAAAGTGGGTGGTACGGCGCACCGGCAGGCTGTGCATCAGACCCACACAACGGCTGTTGGTCAAATAGGAGAACATTGCCATGGCCATGATACAGCCGAACACCACGGCCGTACCGATGGCTACAGGCATCATCTCATAGATGGTGTTTCCCGCAAAAAACTGTGTTTGTGCCGCCGCATTCAGTTCATTAAACTGCGCATCCGTCCACTGGGTCAGCGGCAGCGACATCCAAACGGCGGTATAGGCAAACAGCACGGGCCAGTAGCGGCGAACATCCGTGCGGATCAATGTTTTATTAAAGAATGATGTCCCGAACCGCATAGTCTTCCCCTCCCATCTCATAAATAAAGATTTCCTCCAGCGTCAAAGGAATGGCTTCCAGCACCACAGGATCACAGATCTGCATTCTGTGGGTGATCTCCTCAGCGCTGCCGCGGATAATATAGGTATATACACGCCCCACATGGGTACGGTGCAGGACGTGCAGCTCACAGGGCAGCTGGGGTTCTTCCGCCGTGGGATAGACCACCTGCAGCTTCACCGTGTTGTCCTGCAGCTCCGCCAAAGAGCGCTCCAGAAGCACCTTCCCCTTGCTCATAATGCCTACATGGTCGCACACATCCTCCAGCTCCCGAAGGTTATGGCTGGACACCAGCACCGTGGTGCCCCGCTCTGCCACATCACCCAGCAGCAGTGACCAAACCTGACGGCGCATCACCGGGTCGAGACCGTCCACCGGCTCATCGAGGATGAGATACTCCGGCATACAGCACATGGTCAGCCAGAAGGCCGCCTGCTTCTGCATTCCCTTGGACATACGGCGGATCATCTGGTGATCGTTGAGAGGAAATACCTCCCGCATCTTCTGATACCGTGTCCAGTCGAAGGTGGGATACATCCCGGCATAGAGCTTTGCCATCTCCGCAATGGTCGCCTGGGGAAAATAGTACCAATCGTCACTGATCACCGTGAGCCTTTGTTTCACGGCGGGATTTTCATAAATCGGTTCTCCTTCCAGCAGCACCTCGCCGCTGTCGGCACGGTACACACCGGTGAGATGACGGATGATGGTGGACTTGCCGGCCCCGTTGGGGCCTACCAGCCCATACACCGCTCCCTTGGGCACCGTCATATTCGCCTCGTCCAGCGCACGAAACCCATCAAAACTTTTTACCACATTTTTTGCTTCCAGCATCAGCGATTGCCTCCTTCCCACAGAGCCGCCCACTCCGCGGCGGTCATGCCCAAACTGCGCAGCTCCTCCCGCAGCGGGCGGAGCTTCTCCTCCACCTCGGCGCGGCGCTGTGTATTTTGCTGCTGCAGCTCCTCTACAAACGTCCCCTTGCCGCTGACGGAAACCACATACCCCTCCGCCTCCAGCTGCCCATAGGCTCGCTGGATCGTGTTGGGATTGATGGCCAACTCCATCGCCAGTGCTCTTACCGACGGCAGCTTATCCCCCGGCTGCAATACGCCGGTGACCATCAGCTTGCGCAAGCCGTCCCGCACCTGCTCATAAAGCGGTCGGGTATCCCGGTAATCCAAATGGATCACACGTCCTCACTCCTTTCCGAGTGTATTAACCGTATTAGTACAATTAAATTATCATGACAGCAGGCATCTGTCAAGAGGGCAGGTGGATTTTTCTTGAAAAAAGTTGCTCTGCCGTATGCCAGCCCGTGGCAAAGGGGCATACTGTACCTATCTAAATTGAAAGGAGCAATACTATGAAAGCAGCCATTGATCGACAGGCCTGCCTGCGCTGCGGCCTGTGTGTCTCCCTCTGCCCCGTTGTCTTTTCCATGCTGGAGGGCGAGGCGGCGCAGGCCACCACCGAAGCGGTGCCGGAAGACTGCATGGCAAGTGTGCAGGCAGCAGCGGACAGCTGCCCCACCTCCGCCATCCAGCTGCAGCCCTGACGCCTCTCTTCCCTGCCCTCTGCCGTAAAACACCCATAAGATGCAGGGCGGGAGAGGCACTGCCATGTTTGCGTTTTTACAAAAGGAGGTACTTTTTCAAAATATTCCTTTACAATCTTCCATTCCTGTGCTATTCTTTTAAAGAACGCAAATATGCGTGAATTTGCCCCTTACTTAGTCCTGCGGAGCTTCACCCTCCGTCCACTCAGTTTGCGGGCGCACATAAAAGAAAGGTGGAACAACACTATGATGCAGAAAGAGCAGAAGACTTCTATCATTGAGTCTAATCGTACCCACGCAACGGACACCGGCTCCCCCGAGGTGCAGGTCGCTATCCTGACCGAGCGGATCAGCCAGCTGACCGCCCATCTGAAGGTTCATCCCCACGACTTCCACAGCCGTCGCGGTATGCAGATGATGATCGGTAAGCGCCGTCGTCTGCTGGACTATCTGGCCAAGAAGGACATCGAGCGTTATCGTGCTCTGATCGCCAAGCTGGGTCTGCGTAAGTAAGCGAAAACAGGGTGGTGTGCGGCGCGCACCACCCTTCTTTCACATTTTCCCCGCAGCGTATGCGGGGCCTATCAAGCCTTTAGCAGTTGAAATTGGGCCAAATTGATCTCCTTTTGACCTGATTTCAAGTGCTAAATGGTTGGCTCCACATACAAACAAATTTTTGAAAAGGAGCATCAACCATGTCTACTATCATTACCAAGAGACAGTTTCCCAACTATCGCAAGTACTCCATGGACTTGGCCGGCCGTCCTTTGACGCTGGAGGTGGGCAAGCTGGCCGAACTGGCCAACGCCGCCGTCATGGTCACCTATGGTGAGACCAGCGTCCTGTGTGCTGTCACTGCCTCTGCCCGTCCCCGGGACGGCATCGACTTCTTCCCCCTCAGCGTTGACTTTGAGGAGAAGATGTACTCCGTGGGCCGCATCCCCGGCAGCTTTAACCGCCGTGAGGGCCGCCCCGGCGAGAAGGGCATCCTGACCAGCCGTGTCATTGACCGCCCCATTCGCCCCCTGTTCCCCCACGATTTCCGCAATGACGTGTCTGTGATGTGCACCGTCATGAGCGTTGACCACGATTGTTCCCCCGAGATCTGCGGCCTCATCGGTACTTCCGCAGCTCTGGCCATCTCCGATATTCCCTGGAATGGCCCGGTGGGCGCTGTGAAGATGGGTCTGGTGGACGGCAAGCTGGTCATCAACCCCGACGCCGAAATGCGCAAGGTCAGTGATCTGGACGTGACTGTGGTCTCCACCGACAAGAAGGTGGTGATGATCGAGGCCGGCGCCAACGAAGTTCCCAACGACGTGATGTTCGAGGCCATCAAGGCCGCCCATGAGGAAAACCAAAAGCAGATTGCCCTCATCCACCAGATGGTCAGCGAGATTGGCAAGCCTAAGTTTGAGTATCCGCACGCCGATTTCAACGAGGAGCTGTTCAACAAGATCGTGGAGGCTACCATGGACGACGCCAAGGCCGCCATGGATACCGATGACAAGAACGTCCGCGAGGCCCGCTGGAACCAGCTCATTGAGAAGTGGCATGACCTCTTCCTGGAGGACTATCCGGAGATGGATCAGTATCTGGACGAGATCACCTACAAGTTCCAGAAGAAGATCGTGAAGGCTTGGCTGCTGGAAGGCCACCGTGTGGATGGCCGTGCCAAGAACGAGATCCGTCCTCTGGCCGCCGAGGTGGGTTTGCTGCCCCGCGCTCACGGCAGCGGCCTCTTTACCCGTGGTCAGACCCAGGTGCTCAGCGTGGCTACCCTCGATACCCTGTCCGCCAACCAGAAGCTGGACACCATCTGGGAAGAGACCGAGAAGCGCTATATGCACCACTACAACTTCCCCGGCTACTCCGTGGGTGAGGCCAAGCCTGCCCGCAGCCCCGGACGCCGTGAGATCGGTCACGGAGCACTGGCGGAGCGTGCTCTGCTGCCCGTGATCCCCTCCGTGGAGGAGTTCCCCTACGCCATCCGCGTGGTCTCCGAGGTGGTCTCCTCCAACGGTTCCACCTCTCAGGGCTCCATCTGCGGCTCTACCTTGGCTCTGATGGACGCCGGTGTGCCTATCAAGGCACCTGTGGCTGGTATTTCCTGCGGCCTCATTCAGGATGACGACGGCAGCTTTACCACCTTCATTGACATTCAGGGCGTGGAGGACTTCCACGGCGAGATGGACTTCAAGGTGGCAGGCACCAAGAAGGGCATCACCGCCATCCAGATGGATCTGAAGAACGACGGTCTGACCATGGAGATTATCGAGAATGCTCTGGACATCACCTACGATGCCCGTGTACAGATCCTCGACCAGATCATGCTGCCCTGCATTGCCGAGCCCCGCGCCGAGGTGAGCAAGTACGCTCCCAAGATGCTGACCATGCATATTGATCCGGATAAGATCCGTGACGTGATTGGCAAGGGTGGCAGTGTCATTCAGAAGATCGTGGCTGAGTCCGGTGCCAAAATTGACATCGACGACGACGGTACCATCCACATCGCCTCCCCCGATGCCGAGTCCTGCGCCACGGCTAAGAAGTGCATTGACGAGATCGTCTTTGTGCCCGAGGTGGGTTCTCTCTACTACGGCCGTGTGGTCAGCTATCTGACCAGTAAGCGTGACGGCGCTCAGATGGGTGCTTTCATTGAGCTGGCGCCCGGCAAGGACGGTCTGTGCCACATCCGTGACTTGGAGTTCAAGCGCACCGAGAAGGTGGAGGATGTGCTGAAGATCGGTGACATGACTTGGGTCAAGGTCATCGAAGTAGACGAGAAGGGCCGTGTCAACCTGAGCCGCAAGGAAGCGCTGAAGGAAATTGCCGACAAGGAAGCCGCCGGTCTGCCCATTAAGTAAGGCGCTTTTCACAAATTGAATGGCTGTGAAACACCCGTGAAACCGAGGTTTCACGGGTGTTTTTGTGAAAAGGGATTTGTTCAATTTCGGGAAGGCTCTCCCATCACCACCGGCGGGCAAAAGCCTCAGCAGTTCTTGCAGCAGCAAATGCTTTTCCTTTGGAGAAAATCCCACTTGAGCCGGCGCTGCAAGCGCCCATGCAGCACAATCTCACTTTCACACCACCCCGTCATGACGCACCATCACAGGAGGATCATTTATGGATAAAAACGAAGATTTTCTAGGCACGGAGCCGGTAGGCAAGCTCCTTTTAAAGCTGTCTATCCCCACGGTGGTGGCACAGCTCATCAATATGCTCTACAACATCGTGGATCGCATCTACATTGGTCATATCCCCGGCGACGGTTCACTGGCCTTCACCGGAATGGGTGTTTGTATGCCCATCATCATGCTGGTGTCCGCCTTTGCCGCCCTTGTCAGCTCCGGAGGGGCTCCCCGCGTATCCGTCTATATGGGAAAAAAGAATCCGGATTTTGCAGAGAAGATCATGGCCAATTGTTTTACGCTGCTGCTGGTGCTCTCCGTTGTGCTCACCACGGTGCTGCTGATCTGGAATCGGGAGCTGCTCATGGCCTTCGGTGCTACGGAGGACACCATCGAATACGCCGTAGCCTACATGAACATCTACGCCGTGGGCACCATTTTTGTCCAGCTGACGCTGGGCATGAACGCATTTATTACCGCACAGGGCTTTACCAAAATCTCCATGCTCTCCGTGGTCATCGGCGCTGTATGCAATATTCTCCTCGATCCCCTTTTTATCTTCGGTCTGCAGATGGGTGTGCGGGGTGCGGCATTGGCCACCATTGTCTCCCAAGCCATTTCCGGCGTATGGGTCTTGTGTTTTCTCTTCAGCAAAAAAACGGCGCTGAAACTGCGCATCCGCTATATGGGACTTACGCCGCGCATTATTCTGCCCTGTGTGGCGCTGGGGACGGCTGCTTTTATCATGCAGGGCAGCGAGAGTGTCATCTCCGTGTGCTTTAACGTCTCGTTACGCCTCTACGGCGGCAATATTGCCGTGGGTGCTATGACCATCCTCAGCAGCGTGATGATGCTTGCCATGCTGCCCCTGCAAGGTCTTGCCCAAGGTGCCCAGCCCATCACCAGTTATAACTACGGCGCAGGAAACGCCGATCGGGTGAAACAATCCTTCTGGCTGCTGCTGCTTTCCGGTCTCCTCTATTCTGTAACGCTGTGGGCTGCCATTATGATCACACCACGTGGCTTTGCCCGCCTGTTCACTCCCGACCCGGCGCTGCTGAATTTCACCGCACCGGCCCTGCGGATCTATGCCTCCGCTATCTTCATTTTCGGTATTCAAATGGGCTGCCAGATGACCTTTACCTCGTTGGGCTACGCCAAACAGGCCATTGCCGCGGCAGTTGTGCGCAAATTTGTCCTGCTGCTGCCCCTCATTTATCTGCTGCCCCATGTGGTAAGTAACCCTACCATGGGTGTCTATCTGGCCGAGCCTGTGGCAGATTTTTTGGCGGTGCTTTTTACCGCTTCCATTTTTGCTGTCACGTTCAAAAAGGCCATGGCGCAGCTGCGGCAGCGCCATGCGCCGTCTGCTGCGGGCGAATAGAGAAACAATACTGCCTTCTCATGCGTCTGCAAAAGAAGGCAGCCATCAAACGCAAAAGAGCCTTTCGCTATAGCGAAAGGCTCTTTTGGCTGTGTTGTTAGGAGAGAGAGAAATCACATAGGAAGTATCCCTTTGTGTGATTATACTATAACGTCTATTTTTTGCGGAATCATGAAACGTAAATGAACAATTTGTAAAGATGCGCTCCTGGGCTGATCTGAGACAAACCCCTGCGCCCCTGTCCCCATCCCCAGGGGCAAAAAAGTACCTGCGGCATCGCAGGTACTTTTTTTTCAGTTATGGAGCCATCATCTGCAAAGGAAAGAGTACCATCCCTCACTGTGGCGCTGCTCCAGAATCTCCCAGCCATCGGCCCGGAGTTTCTCCACCACCTCTGCTGCCCGGTCATCAATAATGCCGGAGGTGAGGAACAAGCCTCCCTCTTTCAGGAAGGGGCGCACCTGCGGTGAAAGGCTCATAATCACATCTGCCACAATATTGGCAACGATGATATCGTACTGGCCGCCCATCTCTTTTTGGAGCCGGGTATCCGACAGCACATCGCCCCAGCGCACGGTATAGCGATCCTTCCCAATGTTGTTGAGGGCCGCATTCTCATAGGCCACATCCACGCACTTTTCATCAATATCGCAGGCAAAAGCGTGCTGTGCGCCCAGCAGCAGCGCTGCGATGGACAAAATACCACTGCCGCAGCCCAGATCCAACACCTGCATCCCCGTCCGGACGTGCTGTTCCAGCGCCGTTAAGCAGAGCCGCGTGGTGGCATGGCTGCCGGTTCCGAACGTGAGGCCTGGATTCAAAATGAGGGGAATCCGCCCCTTGGTATTGGCCTTCTCCCACTCGGGCACTACGATGAGCCGTTCGCCGATCTCCATCGGCTTATAAAATTGCTTCCAGTTATTCTCCCAATCGGCATCGTCCATCTGCGCCATGGTCATGAGAAGAGAGCCATACTCGGTGTGCTCCTCTTTGAGCGCCTGCAGTGCGATGCGCACCTTAGCCACCATGTCCCAGCCTTCTGCATCGGCGGAGACATAGAAGGTAATGCGACACACGCCCCGCTTCTCCTGCACAAGCTCCTCGTCCACATAGTCCCAATACTGGCGGTTATTTTCCAGAAAATCCTTGAAGTCCGCCTCATCGTCAATGACAAGTCCGGTGATTCCCTGTGCCTCCACCAGTTCACTGACCGGCTCCAAGCCCGCCGAGGTGGTATCGATTTTCAATTCTATCCACTGCATAAGCGCCTATCCTCCGTTCCTTCTTACCGCTCCCGTCCCACAAAGAACAGTCCCAATGTGCCGCTGCCGGTATGGCTTCCAATGACGGGGCCGATGAATTCAGAACGAATATCTGTGACACCGAAGCGGTCATGGAGCTCCTTGGAAATGAACTCCACGCTGTCCGGACAATTGGCCTGACAGATAAATACCGTCTGCTTGCTCAAATCACCCACGCCCAGTTTCTCCATGCCATCCACCAGTGCCTTCAGAGCGCCTTTCATGCCCCGCGCTTTGCCCACGGGTGTTAAGTGGCCCTCAATATCGGTGTGCATCACCGGCTTGATGTGCAGCATCGTACCTACCAGCGCCGTGGTGGCATTGACACGCCCCCCACGCTTCAGGTGATAGAGGTCGTCCACGGTAAACCAGTGGCACTGACCGGGGATAGCCTCTCGGACAAAAGACTCGACCTCCTCCATGGTCTTGCCCTTGTTCTTCTCCTGGACGGCACGATACACCAGCATTCCCTGCCCACGGGAGGCGGAAAGGGAGTCGATGACGGTGATCTTCCGCTCCGGGAACTCCTCACGCAGATCGTCGGCGGCGATGCAGCCGGACTGATAGGTGGTAGACAGGCCGCTGGAGAAGGCGATGTACAAAATATCCTTGCCCTGTTCCAAAATGGGACGCATGGCATCCACAAAGCGGCCCACGCTGACGGCAGACGTGGTGCACTGGGCTCCTGCATCCAGCCGTCGATAGAACTCCTCCATCGGCATTTCCGCATGATCCGGTGTATCCAAATAGCTCTCGCCGTCCATTTGGAAGGATAGGGAGACAACGGTCAAATTCAACTCCGCCACCTCTGCAGCAGACAGGTCACAGCAGCTGTCCGTCATAATGATATATTCGCTCATGAAGATTCCTCCCTTGTCATATTTTCCATCATTATACCATTGAAACTTTTTAAGCGGTAGCATTTGCGCTATATTTTACATACGGCTGCGCTTTTTATTTTCCTACGCAGAACCGGGAAAAAATGGTGGCTACCAGATCTTCACGGATGCTTTTGCCGTTAAGCTCCCCCAGCGCCGCCAGCGCCTGTTCTCCCTCCGTGAGGATCACATCCGGCGTCATGCCGCACGAGAGCGCCTCTTTGGCACGGCGCACCGCCTCCAGCGCACGGCCGACTGCCTCGGCCTGCCGGGCATTTGTCATCACTTCCCCCGTCTTGACATCGCCTGCAGCATAAATTTCCTCGATTTTCTCCACCAGCGCGGGAAGTCCCTCCCCCGTCTTGGCAGAGACGCTGCTGACACCGGGGAATCGACGGCGCAGATACGCCTCATCCACTCCGCCGGGGAGATCACACTTATTGCGCACCACCATAAGATGGGGGGCCTTCTCGGCCACCGCTATGGCGGCCTCGTCCTCTTCCGTCAGCGCTTGGGAGCCGTCCAGCACCAGCAGTGCCAAGTCCGCCTGCCGTGCCGCATCACGGCTGCGCTCCACGCCAATGCGCTCCACTTCGTCCGCCGTCTCTCGGATGCCGGCGGTGTCAATGAGCCGCAGCAGCGTCCGCCCCACCAGCACCTTCTCCTCCACCGTATCCCGGGTGGTGCCTGCCACATCGGTGACGATAGCCCGGTCATAGCCCAAAAGGGCATTCAGTAAAGAGGATTTTCCCGCATTGGGACGCCCCAAAATCACCGTGGGTACACCTTGTTTCATGATGCGGCCTCGGTCAAAGGTGGCCAACAGCGTCCCCAGCTTCTCCTCTGAGTTCCGGAGTGTCTTTTCCACAGTGGTGCGCTGCAAGTCCTCGATATCCTCATCCGGATAGTCCACCACGGCGTAGAACCGGGAGGTAATGTCCATCAAATCATCGTAGATTTCATTGATCCCTCGGCTGATGGTCCCGGAAAGCTGTCCTGCGGCGTTACGGGCGGCTTCCGCCGTCTCCGCATCAATGAGGTCAGCCACCGCCTCGGCCTCGATGAGATCCATGCGTCCGTTTAAAAAGGCCCGCTGTGTAAATTCACCGGCTTTCGCCTGCCGTGCGCCGGCTTGGAACAGGGACAGCAGCACCTCCTGCAGCACCAGAGGCGAACCATGGCAGTGGATCTCCCCGCTGTCTTCCCCGGTGTAGCTGTTGGGGCCGTGAAACAGCACCGCAAGGCCATGATCAATCACCTTGCCCTCCCGATCCAGCACATCGCCCAGCACCATTTTTCGATTTTCCCTCTGTGAAAGCCTCTTTCCTTTGGGGCGGAACACCCTATCCATAATGGTACAGGTATCCGGCCCGGTGATGCGCAGTATGCCAATAGCACTGGGGCCTTGGGCCGTGGCGATGGCGGCGATGGTATCGCACATGGTTTTTCTCCTTTCCTGAACGCTCCTGCCGCCCCTAACTGGGGGCGACGCATGATATAAGTAGTTTATTATACCACCATTTGTGGGAAATTTCCAGCAAAACGGCCCGCCTTTTGGCGAGCCGTTGTTTTCCTCTATGGTCGGTGCGCAAAATGGACTTATGCGCCGCCGGCAGGTGCGGGTTTCGGGGCCGGCGCAGGCTCCGGGGCGGGTTTGGGCGGCAGCTTCTTGCCCACCTTGATAATCATATCCCGGGATTCGTAATTGCTCACAGACTCCAGATTGCTGGAAATCAGCGTTCCGTCACCGGCATACACATAGCGCCATGCGTAGACGGTATAGCCGGTATAGGGGTCCTGCTCCACCACCTCCACGCCGGGGGCCAGGTTATCCACCTCCCGATAGATCACCTCATAGGGGTACTCCCCCTCGATGGACGTCACCATCTCCACATAGCTGTCGTCCACCTTGGTGCCCTGAATGGTCACTGTGAGATTATAGCCGTACCAGCTGGTAACAATACGGATGGGGTAATCCGTATTGTTCCGGAACACAAAGTCGATGGGGTACTCATACACCGTGGCGTCACAGCCAAAGGGGATGTAGCTGGGGGCATACTGATGGCAGTAGCGGGTGACGATCTCCAGGTTGGCCAGCAGCGTGGCGTAATAAAGGGTAGAGGACACCTGACACACACCGCCGCCGTAGTCGTCCACGGTCTTGCCGCCCACATAGCTGGGGGCGGGATGATAGCCGTTGGCTGCCGTGGTAGGGCCGATGCCCTCGTTGTAGCTGAAGCTCTCGCCGGGGTTGAGCACCCAGTAGTTGATACTGTCTGCCGCAATCTCCACGTTCCTGATGCGGCCCCAGGAGCCGCTGACATAGGTGGTATAGCTGCCCAGTTCATCCCGGAACAGCACCTCTTCCAGCTCCTCCTTGGTCACCTTGGGACGGGTAATGGTGGCAGGGATCTCCAGTTCCACGCCGGGTTCTGCCTGTTCCAGCAGCGCCTTGGCCTCAGTCAGGTCGAACTCCACGCCCAGACGCTCCTCCGTCAAGCCTCCCGTAGCCTTATCATACATGGCACTGATGCCCTCTGCACAGATCTCCTGGTGAAGCGCATCCAAATCCAGTGGCTTGCCGGCCAGCGACTGATAGCTGCACGAAACCGGAGAAAGATCGCCCTGCTCCAAGGCGGTGCGCAGTGACGTCATCAGCTGCGCCGGATCAATGCGATAGCCGTCGGCAGCGCAGGTGACATAAAATCCATCGCTCTTACTTTCATCCAGACGCCACGCTCCATCCTTCGCCGGTATGCACGTCTGCTCGCTCAGTTCTTTAGCGCAGCGGCGCATGGTGCCGCTGTCTACCGTCCACTGGGGCTGCACATGGATATCGGCAAGCCAGCCGTAAAGCAAATACCAGCCGCCCAGAAAAATATTGTCGTGGGTCACGTTCCACGCCGCATCCACTGCCGCTTCTGCCGCTGCTGAAGCGCCCATCTGCTGCAGTGTCACTTGGCTCAGCGTTTCCTCCCCTGCAGTGAGCGAAACAGTCGTGCGCTCCAAAAGCGCCGCCTGCTCCTGTTCCCAGCGCTGCGCCGCCTGCTCCCGGCTAAGCCCGCCCATGTCCACATCCAACACATAGACGCCGCTGGCCACGGTTTTGCTCATGCCGGCGGCCACACACAATCCGGCATAGCACAGCACCAAGGCCGCCGCCACGGTCAACACACCGATCCATACCGGCTTTTTCCATCTGTGCACCGGGCGATGATTCTCCGGCAGGGCATTTTCTTCTCCACACACCCTATCACAGGGTGTTTCCCCCTGTGCGCCGCTGTGCTCCGTTTCGGTCTGTCCTTCTCTTTGCTGCGGCTCCATAGATTCCTGCAAAAGCGTCTCTTTCTCTTTGCTCATACAGGGGTCCTCCTTCAGTGACGGTACTCTTGCCATATACGCAATATAGCTCTCTTGATTATATCGCTTTTTCGCTAAAAGAGCATTACAATTCCGTAACAACCGCTTTTTCCCTGCGTTTTGGTATGCGGATCGTCAGACAGATTTCCTCCTCCGTGTCCTGCCGTCCGTAGGCTGCCTCCACACCGCTGCGCCGCATCACATCCATGGCATGGCTCACGCTATTGAGAAATAGACGCACATCCTTGATCACGTAGGTACTGCGCCCACGGGGCGGTGTCGTCCGGTCTTGTGCAAGGAGCCTTTCCACATAGCTCTCCGTCTGCGCCACCGTATACCCCCGCTCCGCCACCGTGCGGGCGGCCTGTATCTGCTGGTGTTCATCACTGAGGCGTAACAGGGCACGGGCATGGCGCTCCGTCAGTTCCGCTGCCTGCAAGACCTGCCGCACCGGTAGACTCAGGCGCAACAGCCGCAGCTTATTGGCTACAGCCGACTGAGACTTGCCGATCTTCTCCGCCGCCTGCTCCTGGGTGAGATGGTATTCGCTGATGAGCCGTGCAATGGCCTCCGCCTCCTCCCAAAAATTCAAATCCCGCCGCTGTAAATTTTCGATCAGCGCCAACAGTGCCGAGTCCTCCTCCCCCACCTGTGCCAGCAGGCAGGGCACCTCCCGAAGGCCTGCCAGCTTGGCAGCACGGAGCCGCCGCTCCCCCGCCACCAATTCATATCCGTCGGCTACAGAGCGCACCGTCAGCGGCTGCAGGATGCCGTAGCGGGAAATACTCTGCGCCAGCTGCTCCAACGCCTCCATTTCAAAGGTGCGGCGTGGCTGGTGCGGATTGGGGTAGATCCGCTCTGCCTCTATGTAGCGGACTCGGCAGGATAAAAATTCCCCTCTTTGCGGAAATCTCATGTTCGTCCCCTCCTTTCCCCTTATTTTATGCCCAACAGGTTGCAGAATCTCCCGGATTTTGTCGGGAAATTGGCATTTTTTAGCCGTAAACCACAAAAAGCGGGGTAGGCAAGCCCCTATCCCCCGCTTTTCCAGTGCTTGTTACTCTTCCTGCAAATAATCCGATGCATCCAGCTTCTTTAAAATGCCGATCACATCATGGTATCTGGCAGTGTCGGACTTGGAGCCAAGACTGCAAACTAAAAATTCCTTGCCGTGCTGGCGGTAAAGAACCAGCAAGTGGTAATTGTCCGGCATTGAACCGGTCTTTACCCCGATCACATTTTCATGATAAAATTCGGAGACGGGCTCTAAAAAAAGATTTGTATTCTTCCACGACTGAATACTCCCATCCGGCAATTCCGCTGTATACCAGAGCTGTCCCACCATCTCCCGCACCCAGTCATACGCCAGCAGCCGTTCGGCTACCCGGCACAGATCCTTCGCAGTGGTATAGGCCTCCTCATCAAAGCCGCTGGGGTCGTAGAGCATGGTATCACCATAGCCCTGCTGTGAGAGGTGTTGGCGCAGGTTTTCCATAAAAACCTCCACCCGCTCCTGACCGGGTGCAGCCGTGGGGTCGATGCGGCCGCCGCAGTAATCCGCCACGGCATAGGCGGCATCATTTCCCGAGGGAACCAGCATGGCTGCAAAGAGATCTCGGAGATAATACTCCTTTGGCTCCAGCCACGCCATAGAGGACTCCGGCTTTGTCAGCGCCAGCGCCGCCTCATTTACCTCCACCACATCCTCCAGCTGTGTGAAGGTGGCAGCATATTCGATGACAAACAGCTTTGCAAGACTGGCCGGCTGGCACCGCTTTTTCTCTTCTTTGGAGAGGCACACGGTTCCACTCCCCTGCTCCACCACCAGCAGGGATTTGGCATGGCCGGCATCCGGCATCACATCATTCCACAGGAAATGCTGAAGGCGGTCCTTACCCTCTTGCAGCCAGTCCGGATCTGCGGCCCATCGTCCCACCAGTACAAAACCCGCCGCCACTGCCAACAGGCACAGCATCCATTTCATACGCTTCCTCCGCCGCTCTTTGCGGCGCTTCCGTCTGCGACGTGACGCACTTCTCCCCTGTGGAGTTTGGTTGTCCATGTCGGCACTCTCCTTCTCTTGTGTAAATACACCTATATTTTACACTCCGCAGGTGACTGCCGGGTGACGCAGATATAACAATTCTGTCACAAGAACAAAAAGTGCAGTCCCGAAGGACTGCACCTCTCTGTCTTTACCCCTGCCTCTGCCGTTTGAGACAGCGGATATCCTGTCCGATAAACGGCAGAATCTCATATTCCCCCTCCATACGGGAGAGAATTTGTGCACCGTAGCGCCGACCGATTTCCGTGGGGTTCAGGTTGGTATTGATCACCGTCTTGCGTCCCTCCATCAGCCGCTGGTTCACCAATTGATAGAATGCGCTCTGGACAAAGCTGGTGGTCATCTCCGTGCCCAGATCGTCCATAATGAGGAGATCGCAGTTCAAATAGCGGTTCACATCCTCATCGGAGCTATCCTCCTCATCCCGGCGGAACTTGGCGTCCTCAAACCGGGCAAAGATACGTGAAGCGGTATCGTAGACCACGGAGTAGCCGCTCTCGCTGACCACCCGCGCCATACACGCAGAGAGAAAAGTCTTGCCCAGACCCGGAGCACCAAACAGCAGCAGGTTGCCGCTGCGGGGTGAGAACTGACGGGCGTAGTCCTGACAGACATCAAAATTGTGCTCCGCCGTCTCACGGGGGGAACGGGCATAGCTGCCGCGATCCGTGGAATACCAGTCAAAGGAAAAGGTATCAAAGGTCTCCGTACCCATATCCAGCATCTGGCTTAACTCCGCAATCTGTTCCCGGGCATAGTAGGTCTGGAGACACTGGCACAGGGCACTACCGCGATAGCCGCTGTCATTGCACAAGGGGCAGTTGGGCTTTTCCTCCAAGGCATCCTCGTCATACCCGGCACGGAGCAAAAGTTCGGCCCGTTCCCGCTGCAGATCCAGATTTTTATCCCGGATCACCTGAATGGCCGGCACCGGGTCTGTGCCCCGCTGCAGCGCTTTGGCAATGATCTGGGACATGGTGCTGCGTAGTTCGGTGTCGATTGCCGCCAGACGGGGAATCTGCCTGAAAAGACGCTGCCGGCGCTCCTCAAACTGCTGGGCACGGCGCTGCTTATCCTCCTCAAACCGGGCCAGCGCCCGGCGCATGATCTTTCCGTCGTATGCCATAGCCTATCCCTCCTCACCACTTCATGTACTGGTCAATATCGGATGTATGTTCCGTCTTTTTCTCACTCTTTTTGCGGCTGTCACCCTGCTGGACTTGCTCCAGCGTATGCCAGCCATTCTCATGCCAACGGCGTAAAATACCGTTTAAGTACCGCCAATTCAGTTCTTTTTTATAAAGCACCGTCTTATCATAGGCCAGCGCCACCACTTCCGGGGAAAAGCCCTGCTCCATCCAGCTGCGGATGTACTTCTCCTCGCTGGCTACCGGCCCGCGGCGACCCAACCCCAATACCTGCATATAGCCCGAGTACTGTTCCTCCTGCTGCGCGCAAAGACGGAGATATTCGTCCGCCCGCTCCTGATCGAAGATCCCCCGGCGGGCCCAATAATAGCCCTCCTTTTCGATCTGGCGCAGCGTAGGACGCCGCCCCTCGCCATAGCGCTTTTTAGATCGGTTGATGCAGTAGTTCACCAGAAGGTAGATGACATCCGCCGGCAGCCCCAGATTATCATAGAGGCCTGCCAAGATCTGCAAATCCGGCGTATTCAGCTTCTTCCCCAGCCGCTCCTCCGTCTGGCGGCGCAGCTGATCAAAGGCACTGTCCTCCTCCAGCATCTGCACCACATCCTGCGTCGTATACTGAGGGCGTTCCTCCGCCTGCTCCGGAATTGACTCCGGGCTGCGGCGCTCCAAAAGTCCCATCTGCTGCAGCGCCGTCTCTGCATCGTCCAGCCGCAGCTCGCTCCAATGCAGACGGCGCATCAACTCCTGCGGCGTCACCGCCGACGAGAGACGCATCAGCGTCAGATATAAAAGCGCCGCATCGCCATTGCCTTTGTCCACCAGACGATCCACCGCCCCGGCGGGAAGCACCAAGCTTTCTTCTTCCTGCCGCAAAATATAGCCGCCCATACGCACTCTCCTTTCTCTTCCGTTCTTGTAGATAGTCTATTTTACACGAAATCCCCTTTTTCGTAAAGGGTCGCCGGGCTTTTTTCAGAAAATTCCGCCTTTCTTGGGAAAAAACCTTTTCCCAAAGGAATTTTGTGTTATAATAAATAATGTATTACTATCGATACCCAATGCCAACAGGAGGGTTATTATGGCAAATCATATCACAGTCAATATCTGCGGCGAGGACTACACGTTGGTCGCCGAGGAGAGCGCAGAGTACATGGAAAGAGTGGGTGCACTGGTAAACCAGAAAATGAGCGAGCTCATCGAAAACGCCCACATGGGACGCGGCGATGCCGCCGTTCTCGCTGCCGTCAACCTGGCCGACGAGCTGTTTAAGGCACAGGAGGGCGACGAGAATCTGCGGCGCCAGCTCAAGACCTATCTGGACGAGGCAAACGCCGCCAAGAATGAAGTCTCTGAGCTGAAGCGCCAGCTGTTCCGGGAACAGCAGAACCACAAGTAAATGGCAGAAATTCTATCCCCCGCAGGCTCCTGGGACTCCATGGTCGCTGCGGTGCAATGCGGCGCAGATGCCGTCTATATGGGCGTTGGCTCCTTCAACGCACGGCGCAGCGCCAAGAATTTTACTCTGGAGGATTTTGCCGCCGCCGTCCGCTACTGTCATTTGCGCGGTGTAAAGGTTTACCTCACTCTTAATACGCTGCTGAGCGATCGGGAATTGGATGCCGCCGCCCAGCTGCTCCGCCATGCCAGCAAAGCTGGGGCGGATGCGGTTCTGATTCAGGACTGGGGTGTTTTCCAGCTGGCCCGGCAGGTGGCGCCCGATCTTCCTGTCCACGCCAGCACACAAATGAGCCTCTTCTCTCTGGGCGGTGCCAACCGTGCCGCTGCGCTGGGTATGGAGCGGGTGGTTCTGGCCCGGGAACTGTCCCGGGAGGACATCCGCACCATCTGTCAGAGCTGCCCTGCGGAGATTGAGGTCTTTGCCCACGGCGCTCTATGTATGTGCTACTCCGGACAGTGCGCCATGAGCGCCCTCATCGGAGAGCGCAGCGGCAATCGTGGGCGCTGTGCCCAGCCCTGCCGCCTGCCCTACGGCGTCAATCAGCCGGCCCGCGGCAATCGTCCCCTCAGCCTGAAAGACGCCAATCTTTCGGCATATCTCCAGGAGATGGAGGAGATGGGGGTGGCGTGTCTGAAGCTGGAAGGACGCATGAAACGTCCGGAGTATGTGGCTGTGGTCACCGGAATTTACCGCCGGATCTTGGATGAAAAACGCCGCCCTGCCAAAGAGGAACAACAGCAGCTCACCGACGCCTTTTCCCGCAGCGGCTTTACCGATTGGTACTACCTGGGCAAGAAGGGGGCCGGGATGTTCGGCTCCCGCCCGGAAAAGGCAGCGGAACCCAAGGAGCTGTTTGCCGCCGCCCGTGCCGCTTATGAGAAGGAGGATCTGCGGACGGTAGATGTTGCCATGCGCTGTACGGTGCACCGGGATACCCCCGCCGTGTTAACGGTGCAGGCCTCCTATATGGATGGCAAGATCGCCATCGCCACGGCCAAAGGTGCTGTGCCGGAGGCGGCCCGCAACCGTGCCCTCACAGCAGAGGAATTAAAGACCCGCCTTGCTAAAACCGGCGGCACCGTGTTTATCCCCCGTGAAATCCACATAGAATTGGACGAGGGTCTGATGCTGAGCGCCAGCGCCATCAATGCGCTGCGTCGGGAGGCCCTTGCCGGCTTGCAGGAGGCCTTGGAGTCCCAGCTGGGTGCCCGGCGCCGCAGTCTGGATGCCGCCCCCCTGCCCGCTGCCCCGGCACCGACCGGGCACATGGGCTTTACCTGCTCCATTGCAAGACCTGAACAACTGACGGAGGCGCTGGTAGCGTGCGGCCCGGAACTGATCTACCTTCCGCTGGAGCTGCTGCCCTTTGTGGATCTCACCGCCTATCACGATCGCACCCGCTTTTGCGCCGTGCTGCCCCGCATTTTTCGCACGAAGGACGAGGCGAAGTTCCGTGCCATTCTCACCGAAACCCCCGGTCTTTCCGCTGTGGCCGTCAGCAATCTGGGACACCTCCCTATGGTGGAGGGTCTCCCTCTGGAGATTCGCGGCGACTATGGAATGAATGTGTTTAACTCCCGTGCCCTCCTCTGTTTAAAGGAACAGGGGCTGCAAAGTGCCACCGTGTCCTTTGAACTGCGGCAGGCACAGATACGGGATCTCAAAAAATATCTCCCCTGCGAAGCCATTGTCTACGGACGACTGCCTTTGATGATTACGGAAAATTGCGTCATCAAAAATGATGGCGCATGCCGCTGCCAAGAAGAGAACTATCTCAGTGACCGTACCGGCGCCCACTTCCCTGTGCTGCCCGCCTACGGACACCGCAGCGAAATTCAAAACAGCCGTGTTCTTTTCCTGGCCGACAAGCCCGAGTATCACGCCTGTGGTCTGCGCTGGGGTCGCCTTCGCTTCACCACCGAGTCGCCGGAGGAGTGCGTGCGCATCTTCCGTCGCTACCGTGGGGAGAACGATCTCACCCCCGACGAATACACCCGCGGCCTGTTTTATCGCGGGGTAGAATGACAACAATCAGTAATATATAGTTTTAATTATACCATTAGTTTTCAATTTTAGGAGTTTTCTACCATGATCGAGCTGAAAATCAAGGCGCTGTCCCCCCGCATCGGGCAGGACATTCCCGCCCCTCGCTACGCAACGGACGGCGCTGCCGCCATGGATCTTTGTGCCTGCATGGACGCACCCATGACTATTCCCGCCGGGGCCCGTGAGATAGTGCCCACCGGCATCGCCATTGCCCTGCCTTCCCCGGACTATGTGGCACTGCTCTTCGCCCGCAGCGGTCTTGGCATCAAAAAAGGCATTGCCCTCAGCAACGGCGTGGGCGTGATCGACAGCGACTATCGCGGCGAGATTGCCGTGGGGCTGGTCAACCTTTCCCAAGAGGACTACACTGTGCTGCCGGGGGATCGCATCGCACAGATGATGATCGTGCCGGTAGTGCAGCCCGCTGTGGCCTTTGTGGAGACACTGGACGAGACAGAGCGGGGCGCAGGTGGCCTCGGCTCCACAGGGAGGTAATGGGATGACTCGAATTGTACTGGCCTCCGGCTCACCGCGCCGCCGGGAGCTTTTGGAGAAAATAGGTATCACTGACTTCACCGTGCGTGTACCGCAGGTGGAGGAGAGCTACCCGGAGTCCCTGTCCCCGGAGGAAATTGTATCCTACATTTCCCGAAAGAAATCCCTGGCCCTCCCCACAACCGAGGATGAAATTGTCATTACCGCCGACACCATGGTATTTTTGGATGACAAGCGGCTGGGCAAGCCTCACAGCGAGGCCCATGCACTGTCCATGCTGACGGCCCTTGCAGGAAGAGAACACACCGTTTGCACCGGGGTTACCGTGCGGCAGGGGGAGAAAATTCTGACCCGTGCCGCCGCCACCCAGGTTTATTTTCGCAGCGCCGACGAGGCAGAGCTGCGTGCCTACATCCGAAGCGGCGAGCCCATGGACAAGGCCGGGGCCTACGGGATACAGGGACAGGGTGCACTCTTGGTGGAACGCATCGACGGTGACTTTTTCAATGTCATGGGACTTCCTGTTCTGCTTTTAAGCAGGATGCTGGAGACCTTTGGGGTCAAACTTCTCAAGTAAGGAGTTTTTGCATGAAACGTTTTTTTACCAAGCACGGAATCATTGTGCTGACGGTAGCCGTGATCATTGCGGTGGGACTGTGCATTGTCTCGGCCATGAACAGCGGCACCGGTTTTCTCTATAATGCAGTAGGTGTCGTAACCTCTCCCTTCCGCGCCGCCGGCAGTGCCGTAAGCGGCTGGGTGAGCAGCGCCGGAGATCACTTTGAGAGCGTAGAGTCGCTGCAAAAGGAGAATCAGGAACTGCGCAAGAAAGTGGCAGAGTTGGAAAAGGATCTGCGCAGCGCCGAAAAAGCCCGTGAGGAGAATGAGCGGCTGCGCACCCTGCTGAACCTGCGTCAGCAGCGGGAGGATTTTACCTTTGCCTCCTCCCATGTGGTAGGACGCAGCACCTCTAACTGGGAGGCTGAACTGACGTTGGACGTGGGCACCGATGCCGATGTAGCCATCGGAGACTGTGTCGTCAACGAAGAGGGTTTTTTGGTGGGTGTCATCTCTGAGGTGGGCCTCAACTGGGCTACCGTCACCACCATTCTCGACCCCAATTCCCAGCTGGGTGCCACTGTCTTTCGCACCGGAGAGACGACTGTGGCGCTGGGCGATCTGGGCCTGATGCTGGATAATCGCCTGAAACTTTCCTATCTGCAAGGGGACTCCCATTTAATGAACGGCGATCTGGTGCTCACCTCCGGCATTGGCGGTTACTATCCCTCCGGACTGGTAATCGGCGCAGTGGAGGAAATCCGCACGGACGATAACGGCCTGACCCGCTACGGTGTGCTGGTGCCGCAAGTGAATCTCCAGCAGCTCAAGCAGGTGTTCGTCATCACCTCTTTCCAAGTGGTACAGTGAGAAAGGATCTGCGATGAATCAACGGGATCTCTTCTATAAGTGGCTTTTTTACTCCGCCACAGCACTTTTCTTTTTAATTATGCAGGGACTGCTCCTCAATCGCCTGTCCCTGTGGGACGGCGTGCACCCTTTTCTGCCCCCCCTGCTGGCCTTAATGCCTTCCACCTTGGAAAACCGGGACGAGAGCACGCTGTTTGCGGTGATTTTCGGGTTCTGCACAGATCTGCTGATGCCCGGCCCCATTCCAGGATTCTACACTTTGGTCTTTTTGACTGCCGCGGTGCTCTCCGGCCTCATTGCCGGGCGGCTGCTGATGCCCGGCTTTCTGTGTGCCTGCGTCTGCAGTACCATGGGCCTCTTGATCAGCGGACTGCTGTACCTTTTAACGGCCCTCTCACACCCCGCCATCTCCCTCCTGGATGCATTGGGACTGATGGGCCGGGAATTGCTGCTGACTCTTCCCTTCTCTCCGGTCATCTTCTGGCTGGATTGGAAAATCTATTTGCGGATGCGCGATTTGTAAGAAAGGAGACGGCTCGTGAATACCCCTCACCCTCTGAAATATCGGCTCATTGCCATCGGCCTGTTTTTAGGCCTGATCGTTATGCTGTATATTGGTGTAATGTACAATACCCAGATCATTCGCGGCAGCGAATTCCGGGCCAAATCCCTCTCCAGCAACGCCACCGCCGAGACGGTGGAGGCCTCCCGCGGCATAATCACCGACCGCAACGGCAAGGTGCTGGTCTCTAATCGTTTGACCTACACGCTTCTCTTTTCTGATGAATCCTTTGAAGGCAACGAAGACCTCAACGCCGCCATTGTGCGCCTGATAGATCTTTGCCGCACGAATCATGTGACATGGAATGATACGCTCCCCCTCACCTTTGATACTCCACCGGTATTGATTCCCGAGCGTATGGACTCCTCTTTCCGTCTTTTCGTAGAGAACCAAGAACTGCCGGCGCAGCTGGATGACCCTGACACCGAAGAAGACGAATTTTCCTTCCAGATGAGTGCCCAGGAGCTGATGGCATTTCTGTGCAGGCTCTATGGTCTGGAGAAGGGCTACACCCCAGAGCAGCAGCGCTGTATTGCCGGTGTGCGCTACGAGCTCAGCGTGCATTCACTGCTCGATAAAAACTATGTGTTTGCCGATGATGTTTCGGTGGAATTGATCAGCCAAGTCGTGGACGGCCACTATGCCGGTGTCAGCACCGGCACCTCCTCTGCTCGCGTCTACAACACCCCTTTCGCTGCCCATATTTTGGGTCGTATCGGCCCCATCTATAAAGAAGAATGGGATGGCGACAAGGAAAACGGCATTACCGGCTACAAGGATTTGGGCTATTCCATGAACGCTCTGGTTGGTAAGGACGGCGTAGAGCGCGCTTTTGAGGAATATCTCCACGGTACCAACGGTACCAAGCTCATCACCACCAGCAGTGAAGGCCACATCACCGGTGAGCTCTACATGAACGAGCCAAAACCCGGAAATACGGTGGCTCTGACCCTGGACATCGACTTGCAGGAGGCTGCGGAAAAATCTTTGGCCTCCCAAATCCAAGCCATCCACGACCACAACGGCAAGGCCCGGGGCGGTGCTGCTGTAGTGATGGGCGTGGACAGCGGTGAGGTACTGGCCATGGCCTCCTATCCCACCTATGATTTAAGCCGTTTTGATGAGATTTACTCCCAGCTGGTAAAGGACGAGGTGAATACACCTCTGCTCAACCGTGCCACAGATGGTATCTATGCCCCCGGCTCTACTTTTAAGCCCTTGACGGCTGTGGCGGCATTGGAGAGCGGCGTGATCACGCCCAATACCTCCATCTACGACCGTGGTATTTACACTTACTACCCCAGTCCCCAGCCCCGCTGTTGGCTCTATGCCCAGTCTGGCGGCAGCCACGGAAACGTCAATGTGTCTGAAGCCATCACCGTTTCTTGTAACTACTTCTTCTATGAAGTGGGTCGGCTTACCGGTATTGATATTCTGGACAGCTATGCCGCCCAGTTTGGTCTGGGCCGCTCCACCGGCATTGAAATTGGTGATTCCAGCGGTGTGATGGCCTCCCCGGAATACGCTGAAAAAGCAGGGCTTGAGTGGACGGACGGTCAGACCATCACTGCTGCTATCGGCCAGAGCTACAGCCTCTTTTCCCCTCTGCAGCTGGCCAACTATATCGCCACACTGGTGGGCAACGGCAATCACTACCAGGCCCATCTGCTCAAAAATGTAAAAACCTACGACAACACCTCCCTCATCTATGCCTATGATAAAGACCCGGAAAACGTGGTCGAGATGAGCGACAGCACCGTGCATGCTGTCAAAAAGGGCATGCGCGACATGGCCATGGGCTCTATGTCCTATATATTCAGCAAGTGCCCCGTGGACTTGGGTGCTAAAACCGGTACCGCCGAGATTGACGGCGATGGTACCGTGAACGGCGTGTTTGTTGCCTTCGCCCCCTATGATAAGCCCGAAATTGCTGTAGCTGTCGCCATTGAGAGAGCTGACGCCGGTGCCGATCTGGCCCCCGTTGCTGCTGACATTATCAACGCTTACTTCTCTCACCGAGAGGCCCCCACTGTCACCATTGGGGAAAATGCGCTGATGCCTTGACCTTTGACCAATAAGGAGAAAACGTCCCTATGTCTGAACCCTTTGTTTTTGATTCCCGTGATCCGCGCTGCAAAACCCCTTTCGGCGCTGTGGCTTGCAATACGCCAGTCACTTTAACGCTTCGCCCTCTGCCACAGGAGCATTTTACCGCCTGCACGCTTCTTTTGTGGCGTGATTTCGATGCCATAGGCACGGAGATTGCGCTGTCCTCCCCCGGTCCCGGCCTCTTTTCCGGCACTTTTCTTGCCCCTGAGCATCCGGAACTGGTGTGGTACGGCTTTCGCTTTACCCGCGCGGATGGCTCCATGATCTGGCTGGGGAAAAACGGATACGGCGCCGAGCAGGAGATGCTCAGCTGGCAGCTCACCGTTTATGATCCTACCCATCCCACGCCCGACTGGTTCGGTCGTGGGATAACTTACCAAATTTTTCCAGATCGTTTCTGTCGTTTGTCCATTCCAGACGCAACCGGCATGGTGGGCGAGCGCATGGTCCATCAAAATTGGGACGAGCCAATGGTCTACCGCCCGGATGCGCAGGGTGAGGTACGCAACAACGACTTTTTCGGCGGCAGTCTGGAGGGGATCTGCTCCAAGCTGGATTATCTGCAAAGCCTATCCGTCACCACACTCTACCTCTGCCCCATTTTTGAGGCCGCCAGCAATCACCGCTACAACACAGCCGATTATCGAAAAATCGACCCAATGCTCGGCTCAGAACTGGATTTTCGCCATTTATGTGACGAGGCCAAAAAGCGCGGCATGCATGTGATCTTAGATGGTGTCTTTAATCACACCGGCAGCAACAGCCTTTATTTTAACGCGGATGGTTTCTATCCCCAGCAAGGCGCCGCTCAAAGCCTTGCCTCCCCCTATGCACCGTGGTATCATTTCCACCCATGGCCCCACGAGTACGACGCTTGGTGGGGCATTCGCACGCTGCCCGCCGTGAATGAAAACGATCCCTCCTATCGGGAGTTTATCATCACCGGTGAGGACTCTGTGGTGCGTCATTGGCTTTGTGCCGGTGCTGACGGCTGGCGTCTGGATGTCGCCGACGAGCTGCCGGATGACTTCATTGCCGACATCCGCCGTGTCATGGAGGAGGAAAAACCCGACAGCTTTCTGCTGGGCGAAGTGTGGGAGGACGGCAGCAACAAGGTTGCCTACAGCCGTCGGCGACGGTATCTTCTGGGCAATGAAACGCATGGTCTGATGAATTATCCGTTCCGCAATGCCACCCTAGCTTATCTGGGCGGTGGTGATGCCGGAGCGTTTCGGGAGACTATGGAGACTATTCGTGAAAATTATCCTCCTTCTGCCTTCTACTCCGGGCTGAATATTCTCAGCACCCACGACACGCCCCGCATTCTGACGCTGCTGGGCGTCAACGGTAATGCCCAGCTTGACAGCAAGGATGCTCGTGCCGCCTACCGCCTGTCCCCGGAGGAATATCAGCGCGGCATGGAAAAACTCCATCTGGCGGCCATGCTGCTCTTTACCTTCCCCGGCTCACCCACCATCTTCTACGGCGACGAGGCCGGGATGCAGGGCTTTGAGGATCCGTTTAATCGCGGCACCTACCCATGGGGGCGAGAGGATCAGCAGCTGGTAGACTTCTATCGCCTGCTGGGCAAGCTGCGCAAAGAGCGTGTCTCTCTCCAAACCGGTGAAATTCAGTATCTCCGGGCGCAAGGCAGCGGGTTGGTTTTTACTCGCACCCAAGATGGTGAGATAACGCTCACCGCTCTCAATGCCGGGGATGCACCTCTGGAGCTGCAGCTGCCCTGGACAGCCAGCACCGCCACCGATGCCGTGACTGGATGCCGATTTGCCGTATCACAGGGACTGCTGCATCTGTCTCTTCCCGCTCGGCACGGGGTCATTTTGATTTAATGTAAAAAACGATAAAGGAGGATGTTTCACGTGAAACATCCTCCTTTATCTTGCTCTTTTTTATGTTTCACGTGAAACATGCATTGTTTTGAGGTTTTCTAGTTGAATCCTTGGTCTATTATTGTTATACTATAGGCAGAGCGTACATCTATGCGCCATTTTAAAGAGAAAGCGAGTGGGCAATTTCGTGGGAAAAATCGTTGCAATCGTAAATCAAAAGGGCGGCGTAGGCAAAACCACCACCTGCGTGAATTTGTCTGCCGCCTTAAAAGTAAAAGGAAAGCGGATCTTGATGTGTGATTTTGACCCGCAGGCTAACTCTACTTCCGGCATGGGCGTAGATAAATCTACCGCCAATGGCGTCTATGACGTACTCATCAATCACATGGACGTGCATAAAGCCATTGTCCACACGCCCTATGGCGACGTACTGCCCAGCAGCAAAGCACTGGCGGGTGCCGGCATCGAGATGATTAATCTGGAGGATCGGCAGTTCCTACTGCGCAAATGCTTGGCGCCACTGCGGGAGGAATATGACTTTCTCTTCATTGACTGTCCTCCCTCTCTGGAGCTGTTGACGCTGAATGCTCTATGTGCCGCCGATTCTCTGCTGGTTCCGCTGCAGGGCGAGTATTTTGCTTTGGAGGGACTCAGCGACCTGATGAATACAGTACGCATTGTACGACGCAATATGAACCCCAAGCTAGAGATCGAAGGCGTGCTGCTAACCATGTTTGACGGCCGCACCAATCTAGCCATTCAGGTAGCACAGGAAGTCAAGCGTTTCTTTCCCGGAAAGGTGTACGCTACCGTTATTCCCCGCAACATCCGGCTATCCGAGGCGCCCAGCCACGGCAAGCCCATTACCGCCTACGATCGCCATTGCCGTGGTGCAGAGGCTTATATAAACCTTGCAGAGGAGTTTCTGCGGAAAAATTCCTAATGAGAAAGGAGCATTGATCCTATGGCAAACACATCCAGAGGTCTGGGGAAAGGTTTGGCCGCTCTATTGGGCGATGACGTCATGGAGACGCAGGAGGAGAAAAACAGTCTCTATCTCCCCATTTCCCAAGTGGAAAGCTGCGCCTCCCAACCCAGAAAGCTGTTTGACCCGGAGGCTTTAGCTGATTTAGCCGATTCCATTCGGGAACACGGCATTATTCAACCCCTGACGGTGCGCAAGCTGCAATCCGGCTACTATCAGATTATCGCCGGTGAGCGCCGTTGGCGTGCCGCCCGTATGGCCGGACTCCATGAAGTACCCGCTATCGTGATCGAGGCGGATGACCGCAAGGCCATGGAATTGGCCATGATTGAAAACCTCCAGCGTGAGGACTTAAACCCCATTGAAGAAGCCGAAGGCTATCAGGTCTTAATAGATAACTACAGCATGACCCAGGAGGAAGCGGCGCAGCGTGTGGGGAAATCTCGCAGCGCCGTGGCAAACGCCCTGCGTCTGCTCCGCCTGTCCCCCTCCGTCCGTGCCATGGTGGAAGACGGCCGCCTCTCCGGCGGACACGCCCGTACTCTGCTCCCCCTGCCCCAAGAACTACAGGAAAAGGCTGCCGAATCCATTCTCAAGGGGGATCTCTCGGTACGCCAGACAGAGCTGTTGGTCAAGAAGCTGACCGCCGAAAAGAAGGAAACCCCTCCCCCGTCCGGCATTACCGTGAACTACGCCGAAGAGGCAGCTAAGGAGCTAGGCGGCCATTTGGGCCGCGGCTGCCGCATTATCTCCGGACGGAAAAAAGGCCGCATCGAACTGGAATACTACGGTCTGGACGACCTGAACGATTTGTTGGATGCTCTCCACGCCATCAAACACAAGTAATTTCCCTTGTTTCACGTGAAACATTCATCACAGAAGAAAGAGATCAAAGGAGACTTTATCATGCTTGATATTCGTTTTGTTCGGGAGAATCCCGAAGCAGTTAAGGAAAACATTCGGAAAAAGTTTCAGAACAGCAAATTGCCTCTGGTAGACGAGGCGATTGCGTTGGACGCCGACAAGCGGAAGGCGCAGTCTGAAGCCAACGAGCTGCGCGCCGCACGCAACCAGCTTTCCAAGAAAGTGGGTATGCTCATGGGACAGGCCAAGAAGGACCCCTCCAAGCTGGAGGAAGCCGAAGCTGCCAAGGAGCAGGTGAAGGCCAACGCCGCACGTCTTGCCCAGCTGGAGGAGATGGAGACGAAGCTGAGTGAGCAGCTCAACAACATTATGATGGTCATCCCCCAGATGATCGATCCCTCTGTTCCCATCGGCCCGGATGACAGCTGCAATGTAGAAGTGCAGCGCTTTGGGGAGCCGGTGACCCCCGATTTTGATATTCCCTATCATACGGAGATCATGGAGCGTTTTGATGGGATCGACATGGACGCCGCAGGTCGTGTGTCCGGCAACGGTTTCTACTATCTCATGGGCGACATTGCCCGCCTTCACTCCGCAATGACCGCCTATGCCCGTGACTTTATGATCAACAAGGGCTTCACCTACTGCATCCCCCCCTTCATGATTCGCGGCAACGTGGTGACCGGTGTGATGAGCTTTGCGGAGATGGACGCCATGATGTACAAAATCGAGGGAGAGGATCTCTATCTGATCGGCACCTCTGAGCACTCCATGATCGGTAAGTTTATTGATCAGATCCTGCCCGAGAGCAAGCTGCCCCAGACCCTCACCTCCTACTCCCCCTGCTTCCGCAAAGAAAAGGGTGCGCACGGCATTGAGGAGCGTGGCGTCTACCGTATCCACCAGTTTGAAAAGCAGGAGATGATTGTCGTCTGCAAGCCCGAGGAGTCCATGCAGTGGTACGAGCAGATGTGGCGCTACAGCGTGGAGCTGTTCCGGTCTCTGGATATCCCCGTGCGCCAGCTGGAGTGCTGCTCCGGCGATCTGGCCGATCTGAAGGTGAAGTCCTGCGACATTGAGGCATGGTCTCCCCGTCAGCAGAAATACTTCGAGGTCTGCTCCTGCTCCAACTTGGGAGATGCACAGGCACGCCGCCTGAAGATCCGTGTCAAGGGAGAGGACGGCAAAATGTATCTGCCTCACACGCTGAACAACACCGTCGTGGCTCCTCCCCGGATGCTCATTGCTTTTCTGGAGAACAATCTGCAGGCCGACGGCTCCGTTTTGATTCCCGAGGCACTGCGCCCCTATATGGGCGGATGCGAGAAGCTAACTCCCAAAAACTAAACTTTTTACGTGAAAAACTGAAGCAGAATACAGGAGTTATGGCCTTATGAAGAAGTTTTTGCATGAGTTTAGAGAATTTGCCATGCGTGGCAATGTGTTTGATATGGCTGTAGGTGTGATCATCGGCGGCGCTTTCGGTAAAATTACTACCTCGCTGGTCAACGATGTTTTCATGCCCTTTCTCTCCCTCATCACCGGCAGTGTAGACTTTACCCAGTGGAAACTGATACTGAAAGCAGGAGATGAAGCCGCCGGCATTACGGAGGTTGCTTTGAACTACGGCAGCTTCATTGCCACTGTGATTGACTTTCTCCTCATTGCCCTGGTGGTCTTTCTCATGGTCAAGGCGATGAATGCCCTCCACCGCAAAAGAAACGTACCGTCTCCCCAGCCGGAAGCCCCCAAGCCCCCCACGACCGAGGAGCTGCTGACGGAAATTCGTGATTTATTGAAGGAGCAGCCGTGAGAGAAACATTAGAATTAGTGCAGCGTGGACTGACAGAACTGGGACTGGATGCGGAAAAGGCACCTCAACTCCTTCGCTTCGCCGAAATGCTGCTAGAGAAAAATCAGGTCATGAACTTGACGGCCATCACCGAGCCGGTCGCCGTGGCACAACTCCATCTGTTGGATTGTGCCTCCTTGGCGGCCATGGAAGATTTTTCCAACAAAACGGTGGTGGATGTGGGGACCGGCGGTGGATTTCCCGGTATGCCTTTGCAAATTTTAGTGCCCACAGCACAGGTGACGCTACTGGACACACTGGGCAAGCGCATCCGCTTTTTGGAGGACGTCTGCACGGCACTGGCACTGTCCTCTCCTCGCTGCGTCCATGCACGGGCAGAGGAGTTCGCCCGAGAGCACCGGGAGGCCTTTGATTTCGCGACATCACGAGCCGTGGCCTCCCTCCCTACCCTATGTGAGCTGACGCTCCCTATGGTGAAGGTAGGCGGCGCATTTCTGGCCATGAAGGCGCTGGACAGTGACGAAGAGATTCTCGGTGCAAAAAGTGCCATTGCTCAGCTGGGCGGACATTTGGAGGGGGTGCGGGAGTATACCATTCCCGGCACTGATGTGCGCCGCCGCATTGTGGTGATTCGGAAGGAAAAGCCCACTGACAAAACTTTTCCCCGCCCTTTTGCACGTATTAAGAAAAGTCCGCTGCGCTAAACGAAAAAATACTGTCATAAATCACAAATTACCACTTGAAAAGAGGCGTGTAAATGGGTAAAATTATAGCGGTAGTTTCCGGAAAAGGTGGAACCGGTAAAACTTCTTTCACCGCCAATGTGGGAATCGCTTTGGCCCACATGGGGTATCATACTCTGTGTATGGATTGCGACATCACACTGCGGAATCTGGATCTGGTGCTGGGTCTTTCCGACCGGGCCTTCATGGATTTTACCGATGTGATTGCCGAGCGCTGCACACTGGAGGAGGCGGCTGTACCTCATCCCCACTACCCGCATCTGCATCTGCTCACAGCGCCCCAGTCCACCGATTTAATGCGATTAGAGGGACGACACCTGCGTCATCTCGCCCATCAAATTCGTGAAAATTACGACTACTGCCTCATTGATGCACCTGCCGGCTTGGGCTTTGGCTTTCGTCTCGCCACGTTCTGCGCCGACAGCGTAGTGGTGGTTACCAATACCGACGCCTCTGCATTACGGGATGCACAGCGCACCGTCATGGAGCTGAGCCGTTTTCCACGCAATTCTCTGCATTTGGTGGTGGGCCGCGTGCAGAAAAAGCTGCTGCGCCAGCTGCATACCACCATTGACGATGCCATTGATACGGCAGGTCTGCCCCTATTAGGCGTAGTACCCGAGGACCCCCAGGTCCCCCGCTGTTTAGGCCGCGGTATTCCATTGCGGGAACACAGCAGCTATGCCGCCCGTGCCTACGAAAATATTGCACGGCGTATCCGCGGAGAACGAGTTCCGCTGATGCCCATTTAAGATAGAAAACACAGAAAAGAAAGGAGCTTCCTTCCATGAATATTGCTCTACTGGCTCACGACAACCGAAAAGAATTGATGGTGCAGTTCTGCACCGCCTATTGCGGCATTTTGGCACAACATACCCTGTGCGGCACCTCCGCCACTGCGATACAGATCAGCGAGGCCACCGGCCTGCATGTACACCGCTTTTTGGGGTTTGACCACGGTGGCGGACAGCAGATTGCCGCACGCATCGCCTATAATGAAATCGATCTGGTTTTATGCTTTGACGATCCCCATGCCAAGACGGTGAATGATGATACCCTGTATATTTCCCGTCTGTGCGATCAGAACAACATTCCCTTTGCCAGCAATGTCGCTACCGCCGAAATGCTGGTGCTGGGTCTGGCCCGGGGTGATCTGGATTGGCGTGACATTGTCAATCCCAAGACCCAGCCCTTTACCTCTTGACAACCGGCGAAAAAGCCACTAAAATAAAGTGTTAGATAGAACCGCGATGACGGAGCAGGAGTAGCTCTGCACCACCGCTTCAGAGAGACGCGCCATTGGCTGTAAGCGCGTTGCGGCAGGCAGAGGGAAGACAGCACCAGCAGCGGGGATGGCAACATCCACGGCACGCTCCCCGTAACAGGAGCTCCAAGGGTCTCCCCTTCTTAGGAGGCCGAATTTGGGTGGCACCACGAAGCGTACGCTCTCGTCCCAAGTCTGGGATGAGAGCGTTTTTTATGCCCGCAGCCACGGAACATCCACATTTTACCAGATAAAGGAGCAGATACTATGGCGAAAATGACACCCCGTACCCTCTCCGGGTTTATGGAGCTGCTGCCGGCCCCCCAGCAGCAGATGGAGCGCATGATGGAAGTGCTCCGCACCACCTACGCACGCTACGGCTTTACGCCGCTGGATACCCCGGTGATTGAGTCCAGCGAGGTACTGCTGGCCAAGGGCGGCGGCGAGACGGAAAAGCAGATCTACCGCTTCAGTAAGGGCGATGCGGACCTGAGCCTGCGCTTTGACCTCACCGTGCCGCTGGCAAAATATGTAGCCTTGCACTACAATGACCTGTCCTTCCCCTTCCGCCGCTATCAGATCGGCAAGGTCTACCGCGGCGAGCGCGCCCAGCGTGGTCGCTTCCGTGAGTTTTATCAAGCCGACATCGACATCATCGGCGATGGCAAGCTGGACATCAGCAACGAAGCGGAGATCCCTGCCATTATCTATCAGACCTTTACCGCTTTGGGCCTTCGCCGCTTCCAGATCCGGGTCAACAACCGCAAGATTCTCAACGGGTTCTACGCCATGCAGGGCCTCAGCGAGAAGTCCGGCGACATTATGCGCACCGTGGACAAGCTGGATAAAATCGGAGCTGAGAAAGTCGGCACGCTGTTGGTCGACGACATCGGCCTTGCGCAGGAGCAGGCAGATGAGATTTTGAAATTCATTGCCATCTCCGGCACCAATGACCAGGTGCTCACCGCTCTGGAGGGCTATGCAGGCCGCCACGAGACCTTCGACCAGGGTCTGAGTGAGCTGCACACCGTGGTGAAATATCTGAATGCTTTTGGCGTACCGGAAGAAAATTTCGCCGTCGATCTTACCATTGCCCGGGGTCTTGACTACTATACCGGCACTGTTTATGAAACCACCCTGCTGGATCACCCCGAAATCGGCTCCGTGTGCTCCGGCGGCCGCTACGACAATCTGGCGGAGTTCTACACCGATCGGCAGCTGCCCGGTGTGGGGATCTCCATCGGTCTGACCCGCCTATTCTACGTGCTGGGCGAGCAGGGGATGCTGAACCCCGCCCTGCCCACCGCACCGGCTGACGTGCTGATCCTTCCCATGACGGAGGATCTCTCCCCTGCTATTGCTCTGGCAACGGCACTGCGAGATGCCGGAATCCGTACCCAACTCTATATGGAGCAGAAGAAGTTCAAAGCCAAAATGAACTATGCCGACAAGCTGGGTATTCCCTATGTGATTTTTATGGGCGAGGACGAAATCAACGCCGGTATTGTGGCCTGTAAGGATATGGTGACCGGTGAGCAGACGAAGCTGTGCTTTGATGACACACTCTCCCGCATCCGCTCCGGGCTTGCAGAGAAAAACGCCGGCGCTGTCATTTTGGAGAAGTAAGGAAGAACGGGCGGCTTACCGGCTCAGCCGCTGACTGAGGTCATCGGCAGAGACTTCTGCTTCTACACTTTAGAGCAAAAGCGGCAGCGCTCAGAGGAGCAAATCCATTCTGCATTTCCACCCCGGAAAGCACAGCCCCACCTCGCAAATCATCGCGGGCAAATGGTCGCCGTGTTTGCATATCCGTTTCGCGCAAAGGAAGTCTTGGAACCTTGGTTCCAAGCGGCATTCTTTGGTTACTTTCTGGGGCTGGTGCCAGAAAGTAACCCCTCGGAGAGAACAAATTGGGAAGCTTCCCAGAGCAGAGCACAAAGAAACCACGGATTTTTAATTCCATTTCGTATTATCACTTCTATATACTACAATCAGTAATCAACTTTATCTCAAAAAAGGAGAAAATAACTATGATGCAATCCCGTACACATACTTGCGGCCAGCTGCGTCTTGCGGATGTGGGCCAACAGGTCAAGCTGGTCGGCTGGATGGAAAACGTCCGCGAGGTCGGCAGCAACTTTGCCTTCGTGGTGCTGCGTGATTTCTATGGCACCACCCAGGTGGTAGTGGAGACGGAGGAGATGATGTCCGTTATCCACGATCTCAACAAGGAGTCCACCATCTCCGTAGAAGGCGTAGTGCGTGAGCGCTCCAGCAAAAATCCCAAGCTGCCCACCGGCGAAATCGAGGTGGTACCCAGCAAGATCGAGGTGCTGGGCCGCTGCCGCCACAACAGCCTGCCCTTCGAGATCAACCGCTCCCGTGAGGCAGACGAGGCCGCCCGCCTCAAATACCGCTATTTGGATCTGCGCAACCCGGAGGTCAAGAACAACATTATCCTGCGCTGCAACGTGGTGTCTGCTCTCCGTCAGGCCATGACCGAGCACGGCTTTCTGGAGATCACCACACCTATTCTGACCGCCTCCTCCCCCGAAGGTGCCCGTGACTATCTGGTGCCCGCCCGCAAGCACCCCGGCAAGTTCTATGCCCTGCCGCAGGCCCCTCAGCAGTTCAAGCAGCTGCTGATGACCTCCGGCTTTGACCGTTATTTCCAGATTGCCCCCTGCTTCCGTGACGAGGATGCCCGGGGCGACCGCTCCCCCGGCGAGTTCTATCAGCTGGATATGGAGATGGCCTTCGCCACGCAGGACGACGTGTTCGCCGTTCTGGAGGATGTGCTGCCCCCCATTTTTGCCAAGTACGGCACCTACAACGTGGCCTCCTCTGCCCCCTTCCGCCGCATTCCCTACAACGAGTCCATGGAGATCTACGGCTCGGATAAGCCCGACCTGCGTATCGACCTGATGGTACAGGATATCAGTGCCGAAGTGGCCGGCTGCGGCTTTGAGCCGCTGGACGGTCAAACAGTGAAGGCCATCGTTGTATCCGATTGCAAGCTGGCCCGCAAAGCCATCGACAAGCTGTGCGGCGAGGTAGAAGTCCAATCCGGCAACAAGGCCTACTGGTTTAAGATGGACGAGCAGGGTGAGCTGGCAGGCGGCATTGCCAAGTTCTTGGCTGGCAGCAAGGACGCTCTGGTGGCAAAGCTGGGTCTGACCCCCGGCTGCTTTGTGGGTGTGACCGCAGGTAAGAAGCTGGCCGCACAAAAGACCGCCGGCGTGCTGCGCAACAAGCTGGGTGCCGCCTGCCCCGAGCACATGGATACCCAGCGCTACGAGTTCTGCTGGATTGTGGACTTCCCCATGTACGAGATCGGCGAGGAGTCCGGGGAGCTGGAATTCTGCCACAACCCCTTCTCTATGCCCAGCGGCGGTATGGAGACCCTGCTTAAGGCCGAGCGGGGCGAGATCGATCTGCTGGACATCACTGCCGACCAGTACGATCTGGTGTGCAACGGCGTGGAGCTCAGCAGCGGCGCTGTGCGTAACCACGATCCCGAAATCATGATCAAGGCCTTTGAGATGGTACGTCTGGGCGAGGAGGACGTGAAAGCGAAGTTCCCCGCCATGTACAACGCCTTCACCTATGGTGCACCTCCCCATGCAGGCATCGCCCCCGGCGTAGACCGTATGGTGATGCTGCTGGCCGGAGAGAACTCCATTCGTGAGATCATCCCGTTCCCCATGAACAAGAACGCACAGGATGTGATGATGGATGCCCCTTCCACCGTGACTCAGGCGCAGCTGGACGAGCTGCACATCGCCGTGGTGGGTGTGGAAGAGGAGTAACTCTTCTGAAAATTGACACAGCGAAGCGGTGGACGGAGTATTCCTCCACCGCTTTTTGCCTATCGCCAATATGAGAAAAGCAGGTACTCCCACCTTGCAGCGGAAAACTGTCAGCGCAGTTCTCTATGAAATGGATTTTGTGCGGCGGCACCAGACACCTTGGAAATGGGCTGTCACTGTATGGAGCACCTTTCGTGGAAAGGAAGTTTTGAACCCTATGGTTTCAAACGGCGTTCCTTCCTCCACATAATTCACTCTTGTGTTTTTTCCACATCTATGGCACACTATGTTTAAAGGAGCGTGCATCCATGGAAACAGAAAAACTCTATTACGCCGACCCCTACTGTCGGGAGTTCACCGCCACGGTGTGCTCCTGCGCACCGGGCAAGGGCGGCTTTACCGTAACTTTAGACCGCACCGCCTTCTACCCCGAGGGCGGCGGCCAGCCTGCCGACCACGGCACCTTAGGCACAGCGGAGGTCACCGACGTTCACGACAAAGACGGCTGCGTGATCCACACCTGTTCCTCCCCCCTCCCTGTGGGAGAAAAGGTCACCGGTGTCATTGACTGGGAACGGCGTTTTGACCATATGCAGCAGCATTCCGGCGAACACATCGTCAGCGGTATGCTCTGCCGCACATTTCACTGCGACAATGTGGGTTTCCACATGGGTGTCGATCGTGTCACCATTGACTACAACGCCGAAATGACTTGGGAAGAAGTGCTTGCCATTGAGGCCGAAGCCAACCGGTACATCTGGGAAAATCACCCCATTTCCATCACCTATCCCTCACCAGAGGCATTGGCAGCGCTGGACTATCGCAGCAAGAAAGAGCTGCACGGTGCGGTACGCATCACCGAATTTCCCGGTGCAGACCGATGTGCCTGCTGCGGTACCCATGTTCTCCGCAGCGGTGAGGTGGGACTGGTCAAGTTCCTCTCCTGTCAGAAATTCCGGGACGGTGTCCGTCTGGAGCTTTTGTGCGGCCGGCGTGCCCTGCGTTACCTCTCCGACAGCTGGCAGCAGAATCATGCCATTGCCCAGTCCCTTTCCGTGAAAGACAGAGCCTCCTTCGATGCGGTGCAGCGCCTGCAGGCGGAACTGCTCCACACCAAAGAGCGAGCCGCTGCACTGGAAGAGGAAACGTTCCGACGCACGGCGGAGGAATACGCAGGACGTGGAAATGTACTGTTGCTTACACCGCCCCTCTCCGGTGATGGGGCGCGCCGTCTGTGCGATGCGGTCAGCACCAAGTGCGGTGGCCGCTGCGCCGTCTTTTCCGGCGAAGGAACTACCTACCGCTATGCCGTGATCCATACGGGTGTGGACATACGCCCCTTTATCCAGGCCATGAATACCGCTCTCCATGGACGGGGCGGTGGTCGGGACGGCTTTGCCCAAGGCAGCGTGCAGGCTGTTGAGGAGGAAATCCGCAGCTTTTTTGCTGCAGATCATCCATCATAAAAAATCAGAACATACCACAGAAGGAGGCAATTATATGAGCGATCTGGAACTGGAAATGAACATCCCCGATGATGAGAACCAACCCACCATTATGCTCACGGACGAGGACGGCACGGAGGAGGCCTTTCAGGTGCTGGGCTTTCAGACCTATCAGGAGCGTGACTTTGCTGTTCTCTGTCCTGTAGAGATTGAGGACGAGGCTGAAGTCGGCCTTGTCATCATGGAGAGCGTGGGCGGCAATTCTCTGGAATTTGTGGAGGATGAGGCAGTCACCGAGGCTGTTTTCAACCTCTTCATGGAAACATTGGAGGCCAGCGAGGAGGAATAAGGCTTTTCCTCCCATGAGAAAGTCCTGTGCAGGAGGGTCATACATCCTGCGCAGGGCTCTATTTTTATTTCCCAACTATTTCCTATCTTGCGTCAATGCTGCCGGCATGTTAAAATATCGTTATAATTTACACTTTACTGCCGTTACCCTTTCCACGTTCTTCCAAAAGACAGCAGCAATCGGCACATCCCCTTTTCGGCAGAGTCAGTGATGTCTTAAATTTAGGAGCGAATAGTATGAATAACAAACCAATGACCGAACTTCATGAGCAAGTGGCACAAAATCTGGGTATGCGTTTAGACACAGAGGGCGGCGGGATGTATGGCACCTTCGGCGGTTTCCATGTATTGGTCAGCCCCACCGTAGCCAACAATCCGTATATTTTGGCGGTAGACATCTCTGCCCATCGTTCTACCGGCCCTCTTACCAAGAACGATTGCAAGCAATACAAGCAGAATCATCCTCAGGTAAAGTCTCTCATCCAGAACGGAAGCTGCATTGTGATGACACTGAAAAAAATGCAGGGACTGGACGCTTTGCAGGACGGACTGCGGGAGAACATCGCTTCTCTGGTGCGCTATCTTCAAAGTGAGGGCTTTACAGATTGCTGCCAGTCCTGCGGCGCTCCCCATGTGGATCCCTGCTATATCTCCGGCAGCTACGCTATGCTTTGCCGTGAGTGCTTCACGCGCTTGCAGCAGGATCGTACCGCTCTGGATACCCATAAAAAGGGCAGACATGATAACATTGTAGGCGGCATTGTCGGGGCGCTGTTAGGCTCCCTCATCGGTGTGGCAGCCATTGTTCTCTTGAGCCGTCTGGGCTACATTGCCGCTATCAGCGGTGTGATTTTGGCGGTTTGTACTCTCAAAGGCTATGAGCTGCTGGGAGGAAAGCTCAACACAAGAGGGATTATTATCTGCTCGGTGCTGATGCTGGTCATGACCTGGTTCGGTGACCGCGTGGACTGGGCTTTCCTGGTCGCCAATGAGATGGATACCGACATAATCAGCGCTTTTCGCATCATTCCCACACTGGTAAAATACGATATTATTGAAAAGAGCAACTATTATGTGAATCTGGTAATGCTCTACCTTTTCACGGTGCTGGGTGCTGCTCCCACCATCTCCAGCACCATCAAGAACCGGAATCTGGAAAATCGCCTTTACCGCTTGGCGCCTATTGAGCAGAACGTGCAGGGCCCGGAGTTTTGATGCCTGCACATAAGCAAGGCCGCTTCGAAGCCATGGTGATGAAAACGGGCATGCAGGATTGAAGGAGCGTCTATGTTCCCGGTCAAGACAAAATGCGGGCACAAGCATTGCTGCATGAGCTCTTCAAGGGAGAAGATGCCTACATGCAGCTTGGTGGATACTGATATCCAAAAGGGAGTGTATCTATGGTTGATACACTCCCTTTTCTTGGCACACGGCCTGGATGCTTTCTCCTCCGGCGCTTGTCCGCGTCTCCGTTCTTTCTTACGCCTCCCCCAGCAGGTAACTTTTCTTTTTAAGATAAATGTGCTATAATGTGAAGTTGGATTATTATTCTATATAAGGAAGTGACCTCCTGTGAACCATCAAAACAAAATGGGCACCATGCCCATTTCTAAGCTCATCTGGAACATATCGCTGCCCATCATCGCCTCGATGCTGGTACAGGCTCTCTACAATATTGTAGACAGCATCTTTGTCTCCCACATCAGTGAGTCGGCGCTGGCAGCCGTGTCCCTCGCCTTCCCGGCCCAGCAGCTCATCATCGCAGTGGCGGCCGGTACCGGCGTAGGCATCAGTTCCCTGCTGGGACGTGCCTTAGGTGCGGGCAATCAGCGCCGGGCCAACGAAGTGGCACGCCATGGCATTTTTCTTGCTATTGCCAGCGCGGTGGTCTTTTGCATTTTGGCACTGTGCTTCTCCCGCATCTTTTTCTCCTTCCAGACCGATGTGGCGGAGATTGTGGAGCAGGGCAATCTCTATCTGCGCATCGTCTGCTGCGGCTCTGCGGGTATTTTCTTAGAGATTACCTTTGAGCGGCTGCTGCAGTCTACCGGGCGCAGTATTCTCTCCATGTATACCCAGGGCGTAGGGACGATCCTCAACATCATCCTCGACCCCGTCTTCATTTTCGTGCTGGACATGGGCGTGACAGGTGCGGCTGTGGCCACCATTATCGGGCAGACGTGTTCTGCGGTGCTGGCCATCTATCTCTGCCGCACAAAGAACAAGGAAATTCAAATCTGTTTTCGCGGTTTCCGCCCCAACTGGCGCCTCATCGGCAACATCTACATCATTGGTATTCCCTCCATTATTATGATGGCCATCAGCTCCGTGATGGTGTTTGTAATGAATAAGATTCTCATTGCCCTGCACAGCGCCAAGGAGACGGCTGCCACCATGTTCGGTGTGTATTTTAAACTCAACAGCTTTGTATTTATGCCCATCTTCGGTTTGAATACCGGTATTATCTCCATTATTTCCTATAACTATGGTGCCCGTAAGCGTAAGCGCATGCTGGAGACCATTCACCGCAGTACCCTGTATGCCGTGATTGTGATGACGATCGGCACGATTATTTTTGAGGCTTTCCCCCATGTGCTGCTGGGAATGTTTCAGGCCAACGATACCATGCTGCAGGTGGGAGTTCCCGCTCTGCGTATCATCGGTCTCAGTTTCCCCATAGCCGGCATGAGCATTTTACTCAGCGGCGCTTTTCAAGCGGTAGGTAAGTCTGTTTATTCCATGATTGCCTCCATCGTCCGCCAGCTGCTGCTCCTGCTGCCTGCGGCTCTGGTGCTGGCGCTCATCGGGCGCAGCGTGGGCAATGACGATCTGGTCTGGTGGTCTTTCCCCATTTCGGAGACCATCTCCTTTTTCATCACGCTGCTGTTTTATCGCAGAATGCGCCGGACCATCATTGATACGCTGCCCGAGGAAAAGAACTAAAGGGTATGGACGCTGGGCACGCAACACCAGTTACCTTCCTATGCATTTGCATTTTGATGAGAAAACGCATCGTGTCCGGAGACACGATGCGTTTTTCATGCACAAGCGGCAGAGGGTCTTGCTCCGCTCTATTGAAATAAAACCAGCCCCACCCAAACATGGTGCTCACCCTGTCCGCCGTCCATGCAGCACAACCTTTTCCACATTGTGGGAAAAGATGTGTCTTTTGTGGAAGCTTTTAGCAGGAAATAGGGCCTTTTTCTCCCCCATCTACCACAAAAAGACTTCGGAAGCTGTTCCGAAGTCTTTTTGTTTTCCACATTTTAGTAGGCAATCTTCTCGCTCAGATAGCTCTTGAGCTCGCTGATGGGAATACGCACCTGCTCCATGGTATCGCGCTCACGAACCGTGACGCAGTTGTCGCCGGCCTTCTCCGCATCGCCCACGGTATCGAAGTCCACGGTGATGCAGTAAGGCGTGCCGATCTCATCCTCACGGCGATAGCGCTTGCCGATAGAACCGGTCTCATCAAAGTCTACCATGAAGTCCTTGGAGAGCTCTGCATAGATTTCCCGGGCCTTCTCGCTCAGCTTCTTGCTCAGAGGCAGCACGGCGGCCTTGAAGGGAGCCAGTGCGGGATGGAAGTGCAGCACCACACGGGTGTCATTCTTGGTCTCATCCACCACTTCCTCATCGTAAGCCTCCACCAGGAAAGCCAGCACCATACGGTCGGCACCCAGAGAGGGCTCCACGACATAGGGAATATAATGCTCGTTGGTCTCGTGATCGAAATAGGTCATGTCCTGACCGGAGGTGTTCTGGTGCTGGGTCAGATCGTAGTCGGTACGATCAGCCACGCCCCACAGCTCGCCCCAGCCGAAGGGGAACATGAACTCAAAGTCGGTGGTCGCCTTGGAGTAGAAGCACAGCTCCTCGGGATCGTGATCGCGCAGACGCAGGTTCTCGTCCTTAATGTGAAGATCCAGCAGCCACTGATGGCAGAAGCTGCGCCAATATTGGAACCACTCCAAGTCCGTACCGGGCTTGCAGAAGAACTCCAGCTCCATCTGCTCAAATTCACGGGTGCGGAAGGTGAAATTACCGGGGGTAATCTCGTTGCGGAAGGACTTGCCGATCTGGCACACACCAAAGGGCAGCTTACGGCGGGTGGTGCGCTGTACGTTATTAAAGTTGACAAAAATGCCCTGTGCCGTCTCAGGACGCAGATATACGGTATTCTTGGCGTCCTCCGTCACGCCCTGAAAGGTCTTGAACATCAGATTGAACTGACGGATGTCGGTCCAATTGTGCTTGCCGCAGGTGGGGCAGGCAATCTCATGCTCGGCCACGAAATCAGCCATCTCCTGCTGGGTGAAGGCGTCGATGGGCTTGGGCAGCTGGAAGCTGTTCTCCTGGCACCAATCCTCAATGACCTTGTCGGCACGGAAACGCTCCTTGCACTCCTTGCAGTCCATCAGAGGATCGGAAAAACCGCCCAGATGACCACTGGCCACCCAAGTCTGAGGGTTCATGAGGATGGCAGCGTCCTGACCCACGTTATAAGGATTCTCCTGAACGAACTTTTTCCACCAAGCTTTCTTGACGTTGTTCTTCAATTCCACACCCAGAGGACCATAGTCCCAAGTGTTGGCAAGGCCACCGTAGATCTCACTGCCGGCGAATACAAAACCGCGGTTTTTGCAAAGAGCCACGATTTTTTCCATGGTTTTTTCCGTGTTTTTCATGGTTGCTTTCTCCTTTGATTTTCTTCGTGCTGTTTTCAAATAAAAAAATGCCCTGAACTGCCAGCAGCAGTTCAGGGCGAATAAAACAAATTTATCCGTGGTTCCACCTGAATTCGGATCACTCCACACTCTTACGCCTTAACGCAGCGCATACGGTGGGCATTTCCTCCCACGGCTCAGGGACGCCACGCCCGTCCACGCCTGTATACCCACTAAGAATATCACTTTTTTTCCTTCCCGTCAAGCAAAAACTATCGACCTACTGTCAATGGTTCACAGACCTAAGCGCCCCCTAGGCAGCGGCACAAAAAAAGGACACCGCAATGGTGTCCTTCATTGGTTTGGTCAATTAGCCAATCTTATTCAGCTTCAGAGTCAATGCGCTCTTCTTGTGGGCTGCGTTGTTCTTGTGCATCAGACCGTTGGCAGCGGCCTTATCCACAGCCTTCACTGCGACCTTGTAAGCGCCCTCGGCCTCGGTGCGATTGCCTTCAACGGCAGCGGCCTCGAACTTCTTGATTGCAGTCTTCATTGCGGACTTCTCGGCCTTGTTGCGAGCATTTCTCGTTTCTGCCACCAGAACACGCTTCTTAGCAGACTTAATGTTAGGCAAACCAAACACCTCCTCGGCGGTAAATTTGCGCTCCGGATGATAATACATCCACGCAGATTGATATTTTAGCATCTTTCTGTTGAAATTGCAAGCACTTTTTCAAATTTTCTCTGACTTTTTCGTATAAATTCAATTTTTCCCGGCAAACTAAATCTAATCTACTATATTTTGTGTTTCATAAGGAGGCGAAAGCACAAAAATGGCAGCAATCAAAACCGATCTTACGCTGGAGGCGGCCCATGCGCTGCTGGAAAAACAGGGCGGTCAGGGGCGAATTCCCGGCGTTGCATTGGATGAACGGCAGATAGAGGGCTACACGATTACCACCGTGTCCGTGCGGACCTCCTACGGTGCCCGGGCCTTGGGCAAGCCGCGCGGCACGTATATCACTGTGGATCTAACCCCCTATTTCCACCGCCAGGAGAGCTATTTTTCCCGAGGTGTCCACTGTCTCGCCAGGGAACTTCGACACCTGCTGCCGCCCCTCTCCGCCCCGGCATCCGTACTGGTAGCGGGGCTTGGAAATCGCTCCATGATCTGCGATGCGGTGGGTCCCATGGCGGTGGATCACCTGCTGGTTACCCGTCATCTCATCGCCTCGCTGCCCTCCCGGTTTTCCACACTCACCTCCGTAGCGGCGCTGGCCCCCGGCGTGGTGGGACAAACCGGCATAGAGACCTTGGAGCTGCTGGCCGGGGCAGTACGTCATGTCAAGCCTGCCGCCGTAATCGTCATTGACGCTCTGACTGCCGGAAGCCGCCGCCATTTATGTGCCACGGTGCAGCTATCCAACACAGGCCTCATTCCCGGCTCCGGTGTGGGCAATCACCGCAGTGCAATTGATTGCAAAACCCTGGGTGTCCCCGTGATTGCTGTGGGGTTACCCACGGTTATGGCGGAGGCTGTATTGGCACAGGAATTGACCGGCGCTGAGGCACAGGCCGATACCGCTCCCCTTTTCGTCACGCCTCGGGATGTGGACAGCCGCGTGCGTGAATTGGGCCGCCTTCTGGGCTACGGGATCAATTCGGCCCTGCAGCCCTCCCTCACCGTGGAGGATATCACCGGGCTTCTGGGATAATCCTACAAATTTCACGTCTGGCATAGAAGTGTCTTCATCCGCTGCAATCATCCACATTGTGGACGGAACTGTGGAATTGTGTATTGCTGTTTTCCTCTCAGAAAGAATACCATGCAGCCTTACTTTTCCGTGATTTTTTGTACTTTTTATTGAAAACACCAACTTCTTTCAATGAATAGCACCCAGCAAAGCGAAAAGGCAAACCGTGCTGCCCGCAGCGGCCCCCCCTGTGCCGCCCTTCTTTTTCCACATGCATACAAAAAAGCTGCCACAGAAGAGCCTGCGGCAGCTTTTGTCATCCAACTGTTTATGCAAATTCCGCTTGCAGCTGACGAAGCAGCTTGCCGTCAATGTTGCTGCCGCTCACCATCAGTGCCGTATTGTCTCCGGTAAAAAGCTCCGGCTGCTCCAACACCGCGGCAGTGGTAATGGCTCCTGCACCCTCCGCTACAATTTTTTCCTTTTCCAGTAAAAAGACCACCGCGCGGCGAATGGACTCCTCGCTGACCTCCACAATCAAATCCACATAGTCCTTCAGCATTTCGTAAGCCAGCACCCCTACACCGCCTACCAGCGCATCACAGATCGTCTCCCCTGTGGTGGGATACTCCTCGTAGTACACATGATCCCGGTAGGCGTGGATCATAGCGGGACAGGCCGCCGTCTGCACAGCAATCACTCTGATGTCCGGCTTGAGTGCTTTTGCCGCAACCGCCGTGCCGGTCGCCAGGCCTCCGCCTCCAATGGGCACCACCACTGTGTCGATGTCCGGATTGCGGCGCAGAATCTCCACCATCGCCGTCCCCTGACCGGCGTAAATTTTGGGGTCGTTGTGGCACGAGTCAATGAACGTCATGCCGCTGTCCGCAATGAACTGCATGCCCATCCTATGGGCTTCATCATAATTTTTTCCCATAGGACGCACATGGCCGCCAAAATACGCAATTTTCTCCATCTTACTACGGGGTGTCGTCTCCGGCACCACAATTTCGGCCTGCGCAATCCCTAAAAGCTGGGCAGCATAGCTGACGGAAATGCCATGGTTGCCTGAAGAAATGGCCGCCACACCCAGCTTGCGCTCTCTCTGCGTCAAAGACAGCATTTTATGCAGAGCACCACGAATTTTAAAACTCTTGGTTTGCTGCATGGACTCCAGCTTGAAAAAAAATCTGTGGGACTGATCCCCCAAATAGTAGGACTGTACCAGCGGCGTTTCCGGGAGATAGGGGCGCAGCACTGCTTCTGCCTGTTGAATGTCCTCCAATGAAAACCAGCTCATCTGCGTCACTTCTCCTTATAAAAGTCCGTACTGTCCTCAATCGCCATGTCCAGTCCATTATGGTAAACCGGTATTGTCTCAAACTTAAAACGGCTGGCAGCATGTTTGCGGTCAATCTGGGCCTTTGTCTCCTCATCACAGACACCGCGCCGAATATATGCATTGACTGCGTGATAGGTAAATCCCAGATTATCCTCGTCCGTAAGACCGGTGAGTCCATCAGAAGGCGGCTTGACCACAAACTTCTCCGGCAGCCCCAAGGCACGGCCCAGGGCAATGACCTCTTCCGTGGTATACATCCCCAAGGGAGAGAAGGCACCGGCGCTGTCTCCGTACACGGTGCAATAGCCCACCCAGTCCTCAGAGAGGTTGGACGTATTGATGACGGTGCCGCCGGGCAGAGACTGGGCCACGGCATAGAGGGTGGCCATACGGATGCGGCTGGGCAAATTGACTTTGGTTGCACGGCTGGGTGCGTGTCCCGCCTGCTCCATCTGCTGCAGGATGCCCTGTACCGATGCATGAATGTCCATCGTGCAGTGTGGAATTTGCAAAAACTCCACCAGTTCCTGACTATAGTTGATATCAGGCTGCACGCCGTCTGGCATCAGCACGCCGTAGACATGCTCCTTTCCAAATACTGCCACAGAAAGAGCAGCCACCACAGAGCTGTCCTTTCCACCGGAAATGCCAATGACCGCGGTCTGCCCGTGGCAGGCCTGCATTCGCTCCCACATCCATTCCATCAGACCGGGCAGCTGCGCCTTTGCGTTAAATTCCATGCTCCATCCTCCCTATTGCAGACATGATACTTTGTGTCATTGTACTCCCTGCGGGCTCAAAAGGCAAATTTTTTCTACGGTGCAAAGAAATATTCCCATGGCTGCTTGCACTTTGCCCTTCGCCCCGTGAAAGTATCTCCCCCCTACAACAAGAAAAGCCTCCTGCTTTTGCAGGAGGCTTTTCTCTGTGTGTTTGTTAGGAGAGAGAGAAAATCACATAAGGAATGTATCCTTTGTACAGCTTATATCTTACGGTAGAAAATTTTCTAAATCGTTAAGACCAGATGAATTTTTTGTGAACAATCAAACTTTTTTTCTCTCACTTAAACTTATGACTCTCCGCCACGGCCAGCTCATCGCAGCGATTATTCTTCGGGTTGGCAGCGTGTCCTTTCACCCAATGGTAATGCACCTCGTGGCGGGCAATCAGGGGCAGCAGCTGCTCCCAGAGATCCACATTCTGTGCCGGTTTCTTATCGGACTTGATCCAGCCCTTCTTCTTCCAGCCGTAAACCCAGCCCTTTTGCAGTGCATCAATGACATATTTGGAGTCGGAATAGAGCTCTACGGTGCATCTCTCTTTCAACATGCCCAGCGCCTCAATGACGCCCGTCAGCTCCATGCGGTTGTTGGTTGTCTCCGGCGCGCCGCCGGAAATTTCCTTCTCGATCCCGTTCCATTCCAAAATGGCACCCCAGCCGCCGGGCCCGGGATTGCCGCTGCATGCGCCATCGGTATAAATGGTGACTGTTTTCATAGATACTCCTTCAAAATAGGAAATTTGTGTCTCAGCATGGCTCTTTTCTCTTTGGAAAATAACTATTTCTCTTGAGAAGGATCGCTGCGCACCTGCATTATTGCACTGCTATGACGGTGAGACGTCCTCCCGCCACGCGGAATGTCACATTCCTGCCGCTGAAAGCAAGGCCATACACCCGCTCCGGATCATCCTGATACCGGGGGCGAGGATCGTTGCGCAGCACAGCCAGCAGTGCCGCCCGGCTCTCCTCCGGAATTTCTTCCAGCAGCTCTGCCGGGCAGTCCACCGTTAAAAGATGCCCCGCCAGAGCGTCGGTAAAGCCGCCGGCAGCGTCGGGATGACTGTCGGCATAGGGCAAATACGGCTTGATGTCAAAGATGGGTGTACCATCCATGAGATCGGCTCCCCGGACATGGAGCACCGGCCCCAGCTTTGGATGAAGCTCCACCCGCTCCAGCACCACGGAGGAAAGGCCGATGGCGTTAGGGCGGAAAGGCGAACGGGTGGCAAACACCCCCATACGCTGATTGCCGCCCAGACGGGGCGGGCGCACGGTGGGCGACCATGTATCCCGCACCGCCTTGGAAAACTGCCAGATCAGCCAGAGGTGGGAATATCCCTCTATTCCCCGCACCGCATCTGCATTGCGAAACTCCGGCTCAAATACGATCCGGCCTTGCAGTTCCGGGATCAGTCCACTCTGCCGCGGCACACCGAATTTCTCCGGGAGATCCGTATGGATGCGGGCGATGATCTTTACCTCGTATGTCTCCATCTTACTTCTTGCGCCGGCCCGAGTCGGTGAGATGCTCCATAATGTCCTTGGGCAGACGCTGCCAGCGCCAGATCTGCCCCAACACAACCACCACAAGATAGCCCGCTACAATCCAAATATTCTGAAACCGGATGGACACAGCGAACATGACGAACAAAATAAGCAGCAAGATCCAGTTGATTCTCTTGTTCCCCGCCTCAATGTCCATCAGCGCTTCGCTCTTATAATAGATCACATGGTCGTACTCAAACTCCGTCATCTCGGACGGATCACGGTACAAATTCTCCGTGAAATAAATCCAGCGGGTCAGAGGGCGCAGCATCTGCTTTTTCTTACTCATCGCCTGTCTCTCCCATCACTGTTGTCTCCTCGGCCACTGCTTCTCCCTCAATGACCGCAGATGCCTCGCCTTGTGCTGACTCTTCGGTCTGCTCACGCTCCGTGACAGCCACAGAGATCACCTGCCCATCTTCACTCAGGCGCATGACCTTCACGCCCTGGGCATAGCGGCTGTAGACGTTAATATCAGCCGTAGCCATACGGATGATGGTACCGTCGTTGGAGATCATCAGAATGTCCTCTTCTCCGTTGACCACCTTGGCAGCCACCACATAGCCGGTCTTGTCGGTAATGTTGTAGTTCTTCAAACCGCTGCCGCCGCGGCGCTGAGGCTCGCCGCCCTCACCGCGGAGATACTCCTCGATGGCGGTGCGCTTACCATAGCCGTTCTCGGTAATGCTCAAGAGATACTGGCCCTCCAGTGCCAGCGCTCCGGCCACTACATAGTCGCCCTCACGCAGACGGATACCACGCACACCTACGGCATCACGGCCCATGCATCGGATATCGCTCTCTCTAAAGCAGATGGCCATTCCCTCGTGGGTGAGCAGCATCACATTCTGGTTGCCGTCGGTGCGGCGTACCTCAATCAGCTCATCCCCCTCATCCAAGGTCAGCGCACGAATCCCTGCCTTGCGGGCGGTGTTGAGATTTTTCAGCGCCACACGCTTCACCGTACCCATGCGGGTGATCATCACCAGATAGCTGTCGTCAAATTCCCGGACAGCCAGACCCGCCGTCACCTTCTCCCCCGTTTCCAACGGCAGGATATTGACAATATTGGTTCCCTTGGCGGCACGGCCGGACTCGGGAATGAGATACCCCTTCTTCCGATGCACCTTGCCGCTGTTGGTGAAGAAGAGGATATAGTCGTGGGTGGAGGCGGTAAATACGCTGGTCACCACATCCTCATCCCGTGTGGTCATGGCTTTGACGCCCTTACCGCCGCGGCGCTGGGCAGAGTACTCCGTGGCGGCAGTACGCTTGATGTAGCCGTTCTCCGTCATGGTGTAGACGCACTCTTCCTCCTCGATGAGATCCTCAATGTCGATCTCATCCTCCACCTCCTGAATTTCGGTGCGGCGATCATCACCGAACTTGTCGGCGATGGCCTGCAGCTCCTCCTTGAGGATGGATTTCACCAGATTCTCATCACCCAGCACCTTCAGGTACCATGCGATCTTCTCCTCCAGCTCCTTATACTCTGTCTCCAGCTTCTCACGATCCAGCCCCTGCAGAGCCTTCAGGCGCATATCCAAAATGGCCTGTGCCTGCACCTCGTCCAGAGAGAAGCGATTCATCAGATTTTCCTTGGCGTTATCGTAGCTGGTGCGGATAATCTTGATGACTTCATCAATGTTATCCTGTGCAATCAGCAGACCTTCCAGCAGATGGGCACGTTCCTGCGCCTTCTTGAGGTCAAACTGAGTGCGCCGGACAATGATCTCCTCCTGGAATGCCAGATATTCGTCGATAATCTCACGCAGAGACAAAATCTTCGGCTGGGTCTGGTTGTTGACCAGTGCCAGCATATTGATGGCAAAGGTACACTGGAGCTGGGTCTGGGCAAAAAGACGGTTGAGAACCACCTGGGGATTGGCATCACGCTTGAGCTCAATGACGATCCGCATACCGTTGCGGTCCGTCTCATCACGCAAATCACTGATGCCCTCCAGACGCTTATCCTCTACCTGCTCGGCAATATTCTTAATGAGCATCCGCTTATTGACCTGATAAGGCAGCTCCGTAATGATAATGCGGGTGCGGTCACGGCCAAATTCCTCAAACTCGTGGCGGGCACGCATCACCACACGCCCACGACCGGTGGCGTAGGCGGACCGGATCCCGGCGCGGCCCATGATGAGGGCACGGGTCGGAAAATCAGGGCCTTTGATGTACTCCATCAAATCTCCCAAGGTGGAGTCGGGATCATCCAGCACACAGATGCACGCACCGATGACCTCCCGCAGGTTGTGGGGCGGAATATTGGTGGCCATACCCACAGCAATACCACTGGAGCCGTTTACCAACAGATTGGGGAAACGGCTGGGCAGTACACGGGGCTCCTTGCGGCTCTCGTCGAAGTTGGGGTCCCAGTCCACCGTATCCTTTTCAATGTCACGGATCATCTCCTCCGAGATCTTGGAAAGGCGTGCCTCCGTATAACGGTAAGCAGCCGGGGGGTCACCATCCACGCTGCCGAAGTTACCGTGACCGTCAATGAGCAGATAGCGCATGGAGAAATCCTGCGCCATGCGCACCAGGGCATCATACACGGACTGGTCGCCGTGGGGGTGGTATTTACCAAGCACGTCACCGACGCAGGTGGCGGACTTCTTGAAAGGATGACTGGAGGTCAGATTCTCCTCGTACATCGCATAGAGGATGCGGCGATGCACCGGCTTCAAGCCATCGCGCACATCGGGCAGCGCACGGCCCTTGATAACGGACATGGCGTACTCAATGTACGACTTCTCCATCTCCGGTACCAGCGGCGACTCCTCGATGTGCTGATTCGGATACCGGATCTCTTCCGGATCGTATTGGGGTTTTTTGGACATATTTTCGTCTCCCTTTTCAGAGAAGTTAATTACTGATTGTAATATTCACTTCAATTATTACAGATTGGACTAATCAATAATCCAAATTCTCGGCATATTTGGCGTTGCGCTCGATGAACTCACGGCGGGGCTCCACCTTCTCGCCCATGAGCACAGTGAAGGTATCGTCGGCCTTGACGGCATCATCCAGCGTAATCCGGCGCAGAGTACGGGTCGCGGGGTCCATGGTGGTCTCCCACAGCTCGTGGGGGTCCATCTCACCAAGGCCCTTATAGCGGGAAATGTTGATATTCACATTGGGGTTGCCGCCGCGCATCTCCGTACTGATGGCATCACGCTCCTCATCGCTGTAAGCCACACGGGTGTTCTTGCCCCGACTCAGCTTATAGAGGGGCGGCACGGCGCTGTAGACATATCCCTCCTCGATCATGGGCCGCATGAAGCGGAAGAAGAAGGTCAGCAAAAGGGTACGAATATGGGCGCCGTCCACATCGGCATCGGCCATGATGACGACTTTGTGATAACGGAGCTTGGCCGGGTCGAACTCATCGCCGATACCGGCGCCCAGAGCGGCAATCACAGGCTGCAGCTTATCGTTGCCATAGACCTTGTCGGCACGGGCCTTCTCCACGTTCAGCATCTTACCCCACAGAGGAAGGACAGCCTGAAAACGGGAGTCACGCCCCTGGGTAGCAGAGCCGCCTGCGGAGTCACCCTCTACGATATAGAGTTCCGTCAGCTCCGGGTTATTTTCGTTGCAGTCACGCAGCTTGTCGGGCATGGCCGCACCGCCCAGTGCTGTCTTGCGGCGAATGGACTCACGTGCCTTGCGGGCGGCCTCACGGGCGCGATTGGCCGTCATGGCCTTATCCAGAATGGTACGGGCCACCACAGGATGCTCCTCCAGATAGACCATCAGCTGGTCGTTCACCAGAGAGTCCACCAATGTACGGATGTGGGCGTTGCCCAGCTTGGCCTTGGTCTGTCCCTCAAACTGTGCCTCCGTCAGCTTCACGCTGATGACGGCTGTCATACCCTCACGGCAGTCCTCGCCGCTGACCTTGTCCCCCTCCTTGATCATGCCATACTTCATGCCGTAAGCATTGAGCACACGGGTCAGGGCCGCCTTGAAGCCGGTTTCGTGCATGCCGCCCTCCGGCGTACGGATATCATTGGCAAAAGAGACAATGTTCTCGGCGTAGCTGTCGTTATATTGAAGGGCAATTTCCGCGGTGGAGTCTCCCTTTTGTCCGGAAATGTACAAGACCTCCTCATGGAGGGGCACCTTGTTCTTATTGAGGTAGTTCACATATTCCCGGATGCCGCCCTCATAGCACATCACATCTTTCTGCTCCATGCCGGGTCGCTTATCCTCGATGGAAATCTGCAATCCTGCGTTGAGGAAGGCCTGCTCCCGCATCCGGGTGTGGAGAATCTCATACTCATAGACGACGGTATCAAACATCTCGGCGTCGGGCTTGAAGGTGACGGAGGTACCGGTATGGTCGGTCTCGCCCACCACCGTCATTTCCTTGGTGATGTGGCCGCGGGCAAAAGCCATCTCATGGATTTTGCCCTCCTTGTGTACCTGTACGGTGAGCCACTCAGAAAGCGCATTCACGACGCTGGCGCCGACGCCGTGGAGGCCGCCGGAAACCTTGTAGCCGCCGCCGCCGAACTTACCGCCGGCGTGCAGTACGGTAAAAACAACTTCCAGCGCCGGGCGGCCGGTCTGCTTCTGGATATCCACGGGGATACCGCGCCCGTTATCCGAGACAGTGATGGTGCCATCTTCATTGATCACCACCTCCACAGCGGTGCAATAGCCAGCCATGGCCTCATCAATAGAGTTATCCACAATCTCATAGACCAGATGATGAAGACCGGAGGACGAGGTGGAACCGATATACATGCCGGGACGTTTACGGACGGCCTCCAGCCCCTCCAAGACCTGGATTTCCGAGGCGTCGTATTCCGTATCCACGGGCAATACATTTTCCTTTTCAGACATAAACTTATTCTCCTTCCAAACTCAGTTCCTCCGCGGCACGCCGGGCCAAGGTGGAGGAATTCAGCTGCGATATATATACGATCTGGCGGTGATAGGGATGGTCACATACCAAAAAGGATTTGGGAATATCCTCATTGACGTTCACCACCACGCTCTCCTCTTCCGCCTGATTGAGAAACGCTTTGGTAATTTTTGATTGGGATGTGATGTCCAGATCAAAAATGCCGATGATCTGCCGATCCGGCAGCATAACGCTCTGCCCTATGTGCAGATATCCCATCACATCACCTCCCCATTTTGAATATGGAATACTTTTCCGGCCACTAAGGCCTCCAGCCGATCATTTTCACAGCAGGTGATAAACACCTGCCCGCCGGCGATGCGGTTGAGGACATATTCCTGCCGCCGGGGATCAAGCTCACTGAGCACATCGTCCAGCAGCATGATGGGATATTCCCCCATGACGTTTTTATGGATCTCCCGCTCCGCTAATTTCAGAGCCAAGGCCGCCGTGCGCACCTGCCCCTGAGAACAAAACTGCCGGGCACTGCGTCCATTGACCAGCACCTCCAAATCATCTTTGTGGGGACCTGAAAGGCAGATCCGACTGGCGATTTCCGCCTGATAATGGCTTTGCTGGTGCTGCCGCAGTGCCTCGTATATATCCTTTTGCGGCCCTAATGGGTCCACCACGGTTTTCACCGTCTGGTAATGCAGCTCCAATTCCTCCCGACCGCCGCTGCACTCCCGATGAGCTGCCGCGGCATAGGTGGCAAGAGAGCGGCAAAACTGCGCCCGATAGTGGATCAGCACTGCGCCCACGGCGCATAAGCGTTCATTGAAGTCCGGCAGCGTTGCCAAAAGTCCGGGATATTCCTCGCTGTCCCGCAAAATCCGGGTCTTGTGCTCATAGAGCTTGTGAAACTCCGCCAGCGCCTCGGCATAACGAGGCCGCAGCTGGCAAAGGCAGCCATCCATGAAGCGGCGGCGTGCCGCCGCCCCCTCCCGGATGAGATAGAGATCCTCCGGGGAGAAAAATACCGTGTGCAGTACATCACTGAGGGCCGAGGCAGTCTTTGCCGTCACGCCGTTGATGGTCATTTTCCGCCGTCTGCCCCGCTGCAGGGTGATTTCTGTCTTGAATGGCCGTCCCCGGCACTCCATCTCCCCTCGCAAGTAGGCGCTTTCCTTTTCAAAGCCAATCAATTCCCGATCACTGTGGGTACGTGGCGACTTTCCACAGGAGAGATAAACGATGGCTTCCAGCAGGTTGGTTTTTCCTTGGGCATTTTCCCCATAGATCACATTGCAGCCATGATCGAAGGTGAGGACTTGCTGCTGATAGTTGCGAAAGCCCTCCAGCGTCAGGGCATCAATTCTCATAAAAAACAGCCAGAGAGAGATCCCCCAACGTTACCGTATCCCCGGGACGGATCTTCTTTCCCCGCTGGGTGCAGACCTCGCCGTTGACGAGAACCTCTCCTTCCTGAATGATGATCTTGGCCTCGCCGCCGGAGGCCACCACATTGGCAAACTTGAGCAAATCTTGTAGCTTGATAAATTCAGTTGTAATGGGAATATTGGTCATAATCTTTCTCTTTTCTGGAAAATTGCAGCAATGCCACGTTTTAAGAAGTTGAAGAGCATTCTACCCTCTTATCCCGGCAGAGGCCGCAGCTTTTCGCCTCCCCTGCCGCGTACCAGATACAAGGAAACGAAAGTTTCCCCCACACTGTGGAAAAGCTGCTGTTGTTTCAAAGACAGCGCACCGTGGAGGCAAGCCCCTGTTACCATGATACAGTCAACGGTCTATACATCAAAATGCATATTTATACAATATTGCACTTTAAAGGACATTCCTTCCCTGAAAAACGGGCATCCAATTACTATTTTGAATAAATAAGGAACTTTTTTTATGACTGCGCTTTCAGACGAACGGGCAGCACCATATAGAGGAAGTTTTCCTCCCCGCTCACAGGCGTAATAATGCAGGGCGAAATGCCGGTGTTCAGTTCCATGCGCACATGATCTGCCGGGGCATAGCGCAGTGCATCCATTAAATAACGGTTATTAAAACCAATTTCCAACCCTGTTCCATCCCCGCTGATGGCGCAAATGTCCTTTGCCTCGCCGTTGCCGGTTTTGGCCGAGAGATACACCCGGTCATGATCAAACACACAGCGCACCGGACTTTTCAGCTTTTCGCTGATCACAACGCTGACACGATCCAGACTTTCCAGCATGGCACGAGTTTCCAGCTCTACCTGAATCGGGTTGCTGCGGGGAATTGCAGTGCGATAATTTAAAAATTCTCCTTCCAATCTGCGACATATCAGCTGTGTATTGCCCGCCTCAAACATCAAATGCCGCTTTCCCTGAATAATACTGATGAGATTGTCACTGTCCTCACAGATTTTTTCCACTTCGTTCAGGGCGCTGCCGGGTGCAACAAAGGAAAATGCCCCGCCGTCAATGTGCTCGAGCGGCTCACGGCGCAAGGCCAAACGGAAACCATCCACAGAGACTACGGTCAAGCCCTGTTCATTCACCTCAAAAAGAGAACCGGTATGCACGGGGCGGCTTTCGTTGGTGGAGACGGCAAAGCTGGTCTGGTTGATCATAGCTTTTAAGGTACGCTGTTGGATAGAGACGGAAAAATCATCTACAACTTCCGGAAGTTCCGGATAATCATTGGCACTCAAACCCAAAATATCAAAACTGGCGTCACCGCAGGTAAGATGTACCATATATTTTTCATCGCAGGAAAAAACGATCATATCATCGGGCATTTTGCGGATAATATCACCAAACAGGCGGGCATTGAGGACAATCCGGCCTTCTTGCTGAATCTCTGCTTCAAAAGAGGTGCGGATACCGGTCTGCATATTATAGCCGGACAGGGTCAAATCGGAAGCACCTTCCAGCAGGATACCTTCTAACGCAGGGATAGAGCTTTTGGAAGCCACAGCACGGGAAGCGGTGGCTACGGCGCTTTGTAAAAGCGCTTTTTCACAGGAAAATCGAAGCATAGCGGACAATCCTTTCTTTGGAAATCGAAATTTTTGGAATAATTTTCAGAAAGAGAACATAAACTAATCTTTTTTTAGTAACAGTAGCCGTAGGGAAAACTTTTGTGGAAACATAGCGCAAACCATTGAAATTACAGGAAAACTTGTCCCCACTCTTTTTCCCTTTTTTCCGCCGCCTTTCCACAGGTTCGGGGCAGAGATGCGTTATCCACTTGTTATCCACGTTCATTCCACGGGAAATGTGGAAATACTCAGTTTTTGGCATTGATATTGGCCGTAATCTCCTTGACCACCTCGGCAAAGGAGGGGTCAGAGCGCATCTGCTTCTCCACTTTATCCAGAGAGTGCAGCACCGTGGTGTGGTCACGGCCCCCGAACTCCTTGCCGATGTCCACCAAAGAGAGATTGGTCATGCGGCGAATGAGGTACATGGCGATCTGACGGGCGTTGACAATCTCACGGCCGCGGCTCTGCCCGCGAAGGGCCTCCGGCTCCAAACGATAGTACTTGCAGATATAGTCAATAATGGCGTTGGGGGTGGGTACGTAATCGTTGCTTTTTTTCAGCATATCCTGTACGGCGCGGCTGACGGCCTGCTCATCCACTTTGTCACCCAGCAGATCACGGTAGGCCAAAATTTTATTCAATGTTCCCTCAATCTGCCGCACGTTGGCGGTGACATTTTCAGCGATAAGGCCGGTAATCTCATCGGGCAATTGTACCCCCAGCAGTGCGGCCTTGGTTTTGATAATGGCAAGGCGGGTCTCAAAGTCGGGCGGAGCCACGTCCACCATCAATCCCCATTCAAACCGTGTTTTCAGTCGATCCTCCAGCTGGGTCATTTCCCGGGGAGGACGGTCGGAGGTGAGTACAATCTGCTTGCCGGACTCATAGAGGGTGTTGAAGGTGTGAAAGAACTCCTCCTGTGTCTGCTGTTTACCGGCGATAAACTGAATATCGTCCACCAGTAAAAGGGTGGCCTCCCGGTATTTCTCCCGGAATTCCATGTTCTTACCCTCGCGAATGGCGTTGACCAGCTCGTTGGTAAATTCATCGCCCTTGATGTAGACAATTTTTGCCGATGGATCACGGAGATTCAGCTGATGGGCAATGGCGTACAGCAAATGGGTTTTGCCCAGACCGGAGTCACCGTAGATAAAAAGGGGGTTGTAGTTCTCGGCCGGCCGCTCTGCTACGGCCCGGGCGGCGGCATAAGCCAGCTTGTTACTGGGACCCACCACATATGTCTCAAACGTAAACGCCGCGGACTCATTCAGGGCGCCGGGACGGTCGGGAGCCACGCCGTGATAGGCGGAGAGCTGTTCATCGTTGAGGATTTTCACCTCCAGATCGGCGGAGAAGATGTCCTTCAATGCGTCCTTGATTTGCTTTTTGAACCGCGCTTCAATGGTGCTCTTTTTAAAAGCGTTGCTGCAATGCAGCACAAAGGCGGAGTCCTCCATGGTGACCACCTCAATCTCATCAAACCAGGTGTCAATGGTGGTCTCGGATAGTTGTGTACTCAATCGCTTGAGTACATTCACCCAAACATCGGAAATAGATTTCAAAAATAGCGCCCCTTTCTCGCAGAAAACAGACTGCGTATATAGGTACCGCGCAACGTGGCTTTGTTGCATAAAAAGCGGCAATAATCATCTCCTTAATTATAGCAGAAAATGGCGGAAAAGTCTATACTTATTCTAATATAAAAGCTGACAAACAGACGTGAATATTTCAGGCACATATTAGGAAATAAATGGAAGTGAAAGGGATGGATTCATGAAAGTTTCCCCAAAAAAAGGAGAAAAACATTTTGAAAAAAGAACGGGCGGTTTTCAAAGATAGCAGTTGACAGGAAAAGTATTATTATGTATAATATCAAAGCGCCGTTTATCACGGTGCGATGCATATGTCAACTGCGGCGGGGACAAGTTCCTGCTGTCGAGTATGAGCAGGCGGACAAAGAAAGTTCGCCGGATTTTATTAAATGGAGGTGTCATGCAATGTTCCGTACCTATCAGCCTAAGAAGCGTCAGCGCTCCAAAGTGCACGGCTTCCGCAAGAGAATGGCTACCAGAAACGGCCGCAAGGTGCTGGCCAGCCGCCGCGCTAAGGGCCGCGCTCGCCTGACCCATTGAGGTCACGGAAAGTGCATCGGGCATAGATAAAATAATAAGGGACGGTGGGAGGAAACTGCCGTCCCTATTGGTCTATGTATGAAATCGTCAAAAAGTAAGGGAAAAAGGAGCGAAGGGAGCCGTTATGAAAGCCGAAGTCACGGTGAAAGAGAATTATGAATTCCGGCGTATTTACCGCAAGGGAAAGTCGGCTGTTTCGCCATGGCTGGTGTTGTACTGCCAGAGAAATCGGCAGGGGCGGACACGATTGGGGGTTACCGTCAGTACCAAATTGGGAAAAGCGGTGGTGCGTAATCGTGTGCGTCGTCGTCTGCGGGAGATTTGGCGGCTCAATCAGGAGGTGCTGCAGCCCGGCTGGGACATTATTTTAGTGGCTCGGGGCCGTGCTGTGCGGACTTCTTATAAGAAGCTGAACGATTCCTATCTCGGCCTTTTGGCGGAGACGGGGCTTCTTCGTAAGGAGGAGCAATGAAGAAACTCTTTTTGTGCCTTCTCCGCTTTTATCAAACTGCCCTTTCCCCCCTCTTCCCGCCCCGCTGCCGCTTCATCCCCACCTGCTCGGAGTATGCCGTGGAGGCGGTGGAGAAATACGGAGCAGTGAAGGGCGGATGGCTTGCTTTGAAGCGTATTTGCCGATGCCATCCATTCTATAAAGGGGGCCGATATGATCCGGTTCCCTGATGTTCCTATCCATAAAAAGAAAATAAACGGAGGTAAGTCAACCCCATGTTTGCAACAATCGGTTACTATATCTGCTTACCGTTTGCAGCATTGACCCGTCTTTTCTATAGTCTGACTGGCTCCTATGGTGTGGCTCTGATCCTCTTCACCCTGCTGGTGAAGTTGGTGATGCTGCCCTTCCAGCTCAAGACCAAGAAGAGCACGCTGCGTATGAACCGTATGCAGGATAAGGTGAAGGAGATCCAGACCCGGTATGCCAATAACCGGGAAAAGATGCAGATGGAGATGTCGGAGCTGTATGCCCGCGAGGGGATCAATCCCATGTCCGGCTGCCTGTGGAGCCTGATCCCCTTCCCCATTCTTATTGCACTTTATAATATCATCCGCTATCCCCTGCACTATTTCATGAGCATTCCCAGAGAGGTGATTGAGCAGATCCGTGAGGCAGCAACGGCGCTGGGCTACAGCGCTGCCTCCAGTGCACAGACAGCCGCCTATGAGGAAATTTATCTTGCAAAGTTCGTCCATGAGAATTGGGCGTCTTTCGAGGGAAAATTCCAGGGGCTTGTGGATCTGGACTATCATTTTCTGGGTCTGGATCTGTCCATCCGTCCTTCCGATGTCATGGGCAGCTTCCCTGGCGGCTGGGCTGTGATGGGACTTTTGCTGCTGCCCTTAATCGCCGCCGCCATTCAGCTGGTCTTTAGTATGGTGACCATGAAGGGGCAGCCGGCCAACGGCAGCGGTAAGATGATGATGTATATGATGCCCCTCATGACCATTTGGATGGGCTACATCCTCCCTGCCGCTCTGGGCGTATACTGGATTGCCCAGTCTGCTTTTTCTCTGCTGCAGGAGTTGGCACTTAACAAGTACTACAATAAGATTCTGGATCGGGAAGAGACAGATAAAGAGCGTGAGAAGCGTGAAAAACGCATGGCCAAGTTTGAAAAGCAGAAGGCGCTCATGGAGCAGCAGCGGGCCAGCCTCAATGCAGAGGACAAGTCCAAGAAAAAGAAGCAGCAAAATCACAAGAAAACCGGTGAGAAGCATGCTTCCACCAATGAAAACGGCCGTGTAGGCACTCGCCCCTATGCCCGTGGTCGGGCTTACAGCGACGAGCACTACGGCAAGTAAATAAGGAGTTTTGCTATGAGTTATATTGATGTAACGGGCAAGACCGAAGAGGCGGCCATTCAAAAGGCTCTGCAGCAGCTGAATCTGGAGCGTGATGATGTCTCCGTAGAGATTCTGGAGCGCGCCAAGAGCGGATTTTTAGGTCTGGGCGGAAATCCTGCCCGTGTCCGTGTGACCTACGGAGCCGAAGAGAAGCCGGAGACAGTGGAGGAGAAGGCTGTGCCTGCTCCCAAGAAAACAGCCCCCGCTCCCAAGGCAGCACCGGAGGAGAAGGCTGCGCCTGTGGAAGAGGAAAAGACACAAGCTGAGCAAACCTGTAACGATGAGAATGCACAGCGTATTCGTGCCTTCTTGGAGGGGTTGCTGGAGCATCTGGAAAGTCCTGCCCAGGTGCAGGTCTACGAGTCCGAGAAGGATCGGTATAAAGTCATTTTGGAGGGGCAGAAGCTGGGTGCGCTCATTGGACGGCGCGGTGAGACGCTGGATGCCATCCAGCAGTTGACCAACTATGCCGTCAACAGCGGCCGTGAGAAGCGTGTCCGCATCCATGTGGACGCTGAAAACTACCGGGCCAAGCGTGAGCAGAGTCTGGAGAGTCTGGCAGAGAAGGTGGCCGGCAAGGTCATCAAGTATCGTCGCAGCGTAACGCTGGAGCCTATGAATGCCTATGAACGCCATGTGATCCATGCAGCCCTGCAGGAAAAGGATGGCATTACCACCTATTCCATCGGTACGGAGCCCAACCGCCGTGTAGTGGTGGCCTTCGACCGGGATAAGCGGTAAAAGGGCCGAAAGCGAAGATTCAACAAAGACCGTGTGATTGTGGAAAAAACAATCGCACGGTCTTTGTTTGTGCCTGTTTTTCCGGTAAAACCAGGCGTAAAGTGGAAAAAACAATATATTCCTTTTATCTCCATTTTTGTTGTGCTATACTTTTATCATGGTGGTACATCTTTCTTAGTGGATCAGGATCTGCTGAGACAAGATATGGACGTGGGTCCTATTTTGCTGCCTGTTTGCAGTTTGTATTTTCATTTTGCCCATAGAAAAGAGAAACGGTCTCTCTTGGACGATTTGATCCGGCAGCGATGGATGCTGTCGGTTTTCATTTGCAGGTATGATCAAAATAAGAGGAAAGGCAATATGTTATGGAGCAGTATTTTAAAAATAAAAGATTTGCCATTGTCATCAGCTTGTGCTGCATGATGCTTTGGGGAAGTGCGCTGCCTGTCATCAAGACGACCTACAGAGTTATGTCAGTGGCTTCGGATGATGTGGGAGCCAAGCTGTTGGTGGCAGGTGTGCGCTTTTTCCTGGGCGGACTTTTGGCACTGGGATATTATGCACTTTTGAACCGTGGCAAGCCTATGCAAAAGCCAGATTGGAAGTACATCCTGATGTTGGGTCTGCTGCAGACCAGTTTCCAGTATATCTTTTACTACATGGGCCTGGCCAACACGCTGGGCGTCAAGGCGGCAGTTATTCAGGCGTCCAACGCTTTCTTTATCGTGATCATCTCCGCACTGGTCATCAAGGGAGATGGTTTGACGGTGCGTCGGCTGCTGTCTCTGGCCATTGGAACGGGCGGCATTGTGGTGGCCAATTTTCGGTCGGGCAGCTTTTCCGGTTTTCAGATGACCGGCGAGGGCTTTTTATTGTTGGCAGCGCTGTTCGGCGCACTGGCAACGGTGTTCGTGGCAAAGTACGGCAAGGGAAAAGATGCGTTTTTTGCCGGTGGTATGCAGTTCTTCCTCGGTTCTCTGCCGCTGATCGTCATGGGCCTTGCCCTGTGCAGGCAGTGGCCGCAGGTGAACGCCAGCGGTGTAGTGCTGCTGCTCTACGGCGCATTTATTTCTGCAACCGCTTTCCCTCTGTGGAGTATGGTGCTGCGCTATCAGAGCTCCGGCGAATTTGGCGTGTACCGCCTCTTCATCCCGGTTTTTGGCGCACTTTTCTCCGTGCTCTTCCTCAAGGAGCGATTTACTGTGGAAATTTTGGCGGGCATGGTTCTGGTGCTGCTGGGTTCCTTCATCTTGAATCTGCCCGGTAAAAAGAAAAAAGAAAGCTGAATAGGTGCTGGGGCAGAAAAGCTGCTGGGGTCGTGAAGTAAGACATGTTGATGTTCACAAAAGGCAATCCCGTTTTCTCCTGTGCCGGGGGCTTGCTTTTTTTTCAAAGACGGCTTATACTGAAAATAATTGTGGCCATAGGTAAAGCAACAAAAAAGAACAAATAGGAGGAAACAATTCAATGAAGATTCTGGTTATTAACTGCGGTTCTTCTTCTCTGAAGTACCAGCTCATCGACATGGAAAACGAGTATGTCATGTGTAAGGGCCTGTGCGAGCGCATCGGCATGGAGGGCAGTTCTATCACCCACAAGCTGATTGACGGCAAGTGGACAGAGAAGGTGCCCTTCCCCACCCATACCGAGGCTTTTGCCGAGGTGGTAAAGATGCTGACCACCGGTGAGGGCAAGGTCATTGATGATGTATCGGAGATCGGTGCCATTGGCCACCGCGGTGTCCATGGCGGTGAGAAGTTCCGCAAGAGTGCTCTGGTGACTGAGGATCTGATCAAGGCCTATGAGGAGCTGAGTCCTCTGGCTCCTCTGCACAACCCCGCCGGTGTGCTGGGTCTTCGTGCCGCACAGCAGGTGTTCGGCAAGGATATGCCCAACGTGATGGTATTTGATACCGCTTTCCACTCCACCATGCCTCCTAAGGCTTATATGTATGCTCTGCCCTATGAGTTCTATGAGAAGTACGGCGTTCGCCGTTATGGCTTCCACGGCACCTCTCACCGCTATGTGAGTCTGGCTGCTGCAAAGTATCTGGGCAAGAAGCCGGAGGAATTGAAGATTGTCACCTGCCATCTGGGCAACGGTGCTTCCGTGGCAGCTGTGGATGGCGGCAAGGTCATTGATACTTCCATGGGTATGACGCCTCTGGCTGGTCTGATGATGGGCACACGTTCCGGTGATATTGACCCCTCCATCCCCGGTTATCTGATGAAGTGCACGGGTATGAGCGCTGAGCAGATGGATGAGGTATTGAATAAGCAGTCCGGTCTTGAGGGCGTGTCCGGTGTTTCCAGTGATAAGCGCGATCTGGATGTGGCTGTGGAGGCCGGCATCAAGCGTGCCATTCTGGCCAGCGATATGTTCAACTACGACATCAAGAAGTACATCGGTTCCTATGCTGCCGCTATGGGCGGATTGGACTGCGTGGTGTTCTGCGGCGGTATCGGTGAGAATGACTCCGGTGTACGCCATGCCGTGTGCGAGAACATGGAGTTTTTGGGCATCAAGGTGGACGAGGTGCGCAACGAAATGCGCGGACTGGAGATCAACGACATTACGGCACCCGACGGCCGTGTGAAGGTGCTGGTGATCCAGACCAACGAGGAGCTGATGATCGCCCGCGATACGCTGGCCATTGTCACCGGCAAGGAAGTCGAATAAGCACAGTTTTCCCCCTATTTTTATAAAACTAAGAGCGGTACCTGTTGTGGGTACCGCTCTTTTTTTTGCTGCCGCTTTTGCACCAAAATGTAGGAGCAGGCAGTTTTGACAATGTAAAAACAGCAGGGAAGAATGCACAAGTACACAAAGTATTCCCCAATGTGGAAAAGTCGAATGGATTTCGGCAGGAAGGCGGCAGAAGGGTTCTGCCTTCTTGCCGCCGTGCTGTGCTGCAAGATCATAGAAAACAGGCACTATTCTTCCCTACAGGCGGCTTTTTCCGTGGATATTCCCCTCGCAGCTGCACTAAAAGTTGAAAAAAATTCCCTGCGGAGAACGCAGGGAATTTTTAAATCCATCACATGTGGTGGAAAACTTTCTCAGCACAGCTTTGCACCGGCGGGGAAATCGCCAACGCGCCGCCTGTGGCGGAAACAGCGAGGCGGTTTCGAGGAAATGCCCCGGATGGCGGGGCTGCAAAGCCGCCGGAATCCGGCTGGCATGACGGTGGTCAGTGCCGCAGTTCTATGGGCGAAACCCTTTTTCTCAGCACAGCTTGGCACCGGCGGGGATAGAATCATCCAGCATGACAAGGTGCAGTTTCTCCTCCCCGTGCTCGGTATGCACAGCGCTCAGGAGCATACCGCAGCTCTCCTGCCCCATCATTTTCCGGGGCGGCAGATTGACGATAGCCACCAACGTCTTGCCTGTCAGTTCCTCCGGCTCATAGTAGGCGTGTACGCCGGAGAGGATCTGGCGATCCACCCCGGTACCGTCGTCCAGTGTGAACTTCAGGAGCTTGGCACTCTTCTTCACAGCCTCACAGGCCTTGACCTTGACAACACGGAAATCAGACTTGCAGAAGGTGTCAAAGTCCACCGCTTCCTCGGTGAAAGGCTCAAACTCCACAGGGGGCAGAGCGGCTTTCCGGGCCTCAGCCTCCAGCTCCTCCAGTTCGGCCAGCGCCTTGTCCGCGTCAATACGGGGGAAGAGGTTCTCCCCCTTGGTGACAACCGCCGTCTCGGTGAGACTTCCCCACTGTGCGGCACTCTCCCAGGTGCGGCAGCCATCACAGGCGCCAATCTGGTCAAATATCTTTTCTGCGCTTGCGGGGATGAAGGGAGAGAGCAGAATGCCGCAGATCCGGGTGGCCTCCAGCAGGTTATAGAGAACATGGGCAAGGCGTGCACCATTGTGTTCCATATCCTTAGCCAGCGCCCAGGGTGCCGTTTCGTCGATATACTTGTTGGCACGCTGAATGACCTTAAAAATCTCTGCAAGGGCATTGTGGGGGGCGAAACTCTCCATAGCGTTCTCGTAAGCACCCCGCAGCGCGGTGGCCATGTCCCGCAGCTCCCCATCACACGCTTCGGGGTTGGCGCAGGTGCGGCAGCCCTCCGGCAGCGTGCCGCCGAAGTATTTGCCCACCATGGCGGTGGTGCGGGAGAGGAGGTTGCCCAGATCGTTGGCCAGATCCACGTTGATGGTCTGGATCAGCAGCTCGTTGGAGAAGTTGCCGTCAGAGCCGAAGGGAAACGTGCGCATCAGGAAGAAGCGCAGTGCATCCACACCGAATTTCTCGGCGAGGATGTAGGGATCTACCACATTGCCCTTGGATTTGGACATCTTGCCGCCGTCCAGGAGAAGCCAGCCGTGACCAAAGACGTGCTTGGGCAGGGGCATTTCCATGCTCATGAGCATAGCGGGCCAGATGATGGAGTGGAAACGGACAATTTCCTTGCCCACCAAATGGACATCGGCGGGCCAATACTGGTCGTAATCGTGGTAGCGATCGTTGAAAAGACCCAGTGCGGTGGTGTAGTTGAAGAGGGCATCCACCCACACATAGACCACATGACCGGGGTCAAAGTCAACCGGAACGCCCCAGGAAAAGCTGGTGCGGCTGACACACAGATCCTCCAGACCGGGCTTGATAAAATTATTCACCATTTCGTTGACACGGGAGCGGGGCTGCAGAAAATCGGTGTCCTCCAGCAAATGCTGCACGCGGTCGGCGTACTTGCTCAGACGGAAGAAATAGGCCTCCTCCTCGGCATCCTGCACCTCCCGGCCGCAATCGGGACACTTGCCGTCCACCAGCTGGCTCTCGGTCCAGAAGGACTCGCAGGGCTTGCAGTACTTGCCCTTGTAGGTTCCCTTATAGATGTCACCCTTTTCGTACATCTTCTTAAAGATCCGCTGTACGGCGGCTACATGGTAGTCGTCGGTGGTGCGGATGAAACGATCGTTGGAGATGTTCATCAGCTTCCACAGATCCAAAACGCCGTGTTCGCCCTCCACAATGTTGTCCACAAACTCCTTGGGGGTGCAGCCGGCCTCCTTGGCCTTGTCCTCAATCTTCTGACCGTGCTCATCGGTGCCGGTGAGGAACATGACGTCGCAGCCGGTCAGGCGCTTATAACGTGCCAAGGCATCGGCAGCCACGGTACAATAGGTGTGGCCGATGTGCAGCTTGTCCGAGGGATAGTAAATGGGGGTGGTGATATAGAACTTTTTCTTTTCCATAGGGAAACTCTCCTTTATATCGGCCGCTCCGAATGGAAGAGGGCCGGAATTCACAATACTTTATTATAGACCTAAATGGCGGGAAATACAATCATGTTGACTACTTTTCCTCCGCCAAAGAGCCGTGGCGCTTCCAGCGCCCGGAAAAATAGTAGACAAGGGACAGCAAACACCCGGCGATCCAGCCGATACCGATGCCGTAGAACATATACTGCGCGCCATAGTGGGCAGAGAGCCAAAAGACCAGCGGTACGCGCAGGAGAATTAGTGACAGCACGGTGTCCACCATGGGAAAGACGCTGTCCCCTGCCCCGCGCATGGCATTGTTGAGACAGAACATGACGGCAAACACGGCATAAAAGGGCATCACACAGCCAACATAGATGCTGCCGGCTTCAATCACTTGGGGCGTGCGGGAAAAAATCGTGATAATGGCGGGAGACAGCGGGATCAGCAGCAGACAGGCACAGGACCAGACAATGGAGGAGAGGACCGTTACCTGAATGCCGCGTCGGATACGCTGCGGCTTGTTGGCACCCATATTCTGTCCTACGAAGGAAGTCACAGCGTTGCAGAGACTTTGAATGGGCAGGAAGGCCATCTGGTCAATGCGAGAACCAATGTTGTACCCGGCGGTGTACTCCTTGCCGTAGACGTTCACACTGCCCATCACCGCCATGCCGCCCAGCGCTACCAGCGACATCTGAATGGCGGAGGGCAGACCGATGCCAAAGATACGGCGAAAAAGAGTGGTGTCAAAGCGGCGGGAAAATGGGTGGATAGCAAAGTCGGAATAGTGGCGGTTGATGTAATAAATACCAAAGAGCCACGAGACCAGCTGCGAGACAATGGTAGCCAAAGCAGCACCGAACACACCCATGTGGAAAACGGCTACGAAGAGAAAATCAAGACAGATGTTGAGCACCGAGGAGATCGCGAGGAACAGAAGGGAAGAGCGGCTGTTGCCCAGACCCGCCAGAATACCGGCGTTCAGATTGTAGCCGATGGTACCCACCACACCGGCGCAGACGGTGGTGAGATAGATTTCTGCCTCCTGCTGGGCAGAAGGGTCCACCTGCAAAAGATGGAGGAGCGGTCGTACCAGCACCACCGCCAGAATCGTCACCGGGATGGCGGCTGCCATGAAGGTGGTGTAGACCGTGTCGATGGCATCCCGTGCCCGGTCGGCCTTCCCTGCCCCATAGAATTGGGAGATGACCACCGTGCCGCCGTTGGATAGACCCATAAAAAGAGAGGTGAGCATGAAGAGAACGGGAAAGCCAATCCCTACGGCGGCCAGTGCGCCGTCTCCTACATAGTTGCCCACCACCCAGCTGTCCACCATATTGTAGAGCTGCTGTAAAAAACTGCCTGCCAACAGAGGCAGGGCAAAGGCGAAGATATGCCCGGCAGGAGAACCTTCGGTCATGTTCCGAAGTCCCTCCGCGCTGTGATCTGCCATGAAAACATCCTCCTCTCAAAAAATAGAACTCTTTTCCTTATTTTACTCCAAATAGATGACAGGAGCAAGTTGCAATCGGCGTGGAAATTGGGTACAATGTGGAAAAATGAAATATAGAAGAAAAGAAAGGACAAAAGAGCATGAAATTGGTGTCTTGGAATGTAAACGGCCTGCGGGCCTGTCTTGATAAGGGCTTTTTGGATTATGTGGCGCAGGAGAACCCGGATGTGATCTGCCTGCAGGAGACCAAGCTGCAGCCGGAGCAGGCGGTGTTTCCCCTGGAGGGCTACCACCGCTATTTTAACAGCGCCGATAAAAAGGGCTACTCCGGCACTGCGATTTTAACGAAGGAAAAGCCGCTGTCCGTCACCTATGACTTCGGCGCAGATATTCACCGCCATGAAGGGCGCATCATTACCGCCGAATACCCGGCGTTTTATCTGGTGTGCTGCTATACGCCCAACAGCAAGGAGGAACTGGCCCGTCTCCCCTACCGTATGGAGTGGGAGGACGATCTGCGTGCCTATCTGCAGGAGTTGGATCAAAAGAAGCCGGTTGTCTATTGCGGAGATCTCAACGTAGCACATCAGGAGATCGACCTGAAAAACCCAAAGACCAACCGGAAAAACCCCGGCTTTTCCGATGAGGAGCGTGCCAAGATGACAGAGCTTCTCGCCAGCGGCTTTGTAGATACGTTCCGTGCGCTGCACCCGGAGGAGACGGGGGTCTACAGCTGGTGGAGCTATCGGTTTAATTCCCGGGCGAAGAACGCCGGGTGGCGCATTGACTATTTTATTGTCTCGGAGCGGCTGCGAGAGCACATTGCTGCTGCACAAATCCGTACCGAGGTGCTGGGCAGTGACCACTGCCCTGTGGTACTGGAGCTGGCATAAGGAGGAAAACACGGTGAAAAAAGAAGTGCTTGCATCTGCCGTTTCGGTGCTGTGCAGCCTGGGCGGCTTGGTTTTGGCGGTGGAAAAGCTGCTTTGGGGGGATCGACTGAGCCTATTCTGGGTGTGTGCTTTTGGTTTTTGCCTTGGCCTGACGGTGTGGCTGTCACTTGGAAAAAAGATGGGGGAGAAGAGCCTTTTGCAGCTGTTGGATCTGCTGGTGTTCGTGGCAGGTCTGGGGCTGTCCCTGTTCTATGGCAGATATCGGCTGCTGGGACTTTTGCTGATGTTGGCTTTCCCCTTCCGGCAGAGGCTGGGCCGGACACCGGCGGCGGAGGAATCGGAGCAGGCGGAGAAAAAGAGCCGCTTTGATGAGCATATCCAGCGCTGATATTGAATGGGCTGTGGCAAGCGGTGTCTTGCGTCGGAGACAAAAATTTTCTTTTTAATCGGCAGAAAAGACCACGGAGAAATGCACATTTCCATCCCCCATGTGGAAAAGTATCCCTATAGACGGAAGAAATTGTTTTCTATTGCTTCTGAAAACTGGCTGCTATCATTCAAAATTGAAAAATCCCCCTGCGTGAGGGGTTGCTTGTGACGCTGCGTCATGGGGTAGGATGTGTCACAAGGAGGTGAAATGCTATGTCCAAATATACAACAGGAGAAATGGCGAAGCGCTGCGGCGTGACGGTGCGAACGGTGCAGTATTATGATGCCCGCGGCCTTCTGACGCCCAGTGAACTGACGGAGGGTGGACGGCGGCTTTATACGGATGCGGATGTGCAGAAGATGAAGGTCATCTGCTTTCTCCGGGAGACGGGCGTCTCCATTCACAGCATTGGGGAACTGCTGCACCAAGAGAACCCTGAACGGGTGATCGCCGCACTGCTGGATGAGCAGGAAAAGGTGCTGCGCCAAGAGCTGGACCAGCGGCGAAGCCAGCTGGAAATGCTGGGAGAGGTTCGGAAATCGTTGAAGAATACGGCACATTTCTCACTGGAATCCATTGCCGACATAGCCCACATGATGAAAAACAAGGAGAGTCTGCGCAAGATGCGCACAGTCATACTGGCCACAGCGATCCCCTTCGGGATCGTGGAGTGGGGGTCGCTTTTCCTCTGGATCTTTCAGGGGATCTGGTGGCCCTTTGCCCTGTATGCGCTGCTGGCCATTCCGTATGTGGTGTGGATCTTGCAGTATTGCTGGAAAAAGGTGGCCTATCTCTGCCCCCAGTGCCACACGGTGTTTAAGCCGAAGAAAAAGGAATTTGCCTTTGCAAGGCATACCATGTCCACCCGGAAACTGACCTGTCCCTGCTGCGGTCACAAGGGCTTTTGCGTGGAGACCTGCGCCGAGGAGGAGACGGGAAACGGCGCCGAGACAGAAACCAAATAAAAAAGTAAAGCATAGAAGAGCAGAAAACCGCCGCAATGGGTACAATCCCATTGCGGCGGTTTTTTTGCGCAAAATGCCGCCTCTTTTTCCTCACACTGTGGAAAAAGAGCGGCAAGTCAGCGGCACCGGGCGTCCGGCCGACGGCCGATGCCCTGTCGATGGCGCTGGGCCTGCAGTGCCATACGCTGGGCCAGTTGGTGGGCACCGCAGTCACGGCACAGGGCCTCGCCCTGCTGCAGCAGCGCCAGCGATGTGGATAAGGGCAGCTCATCGGCATTGTCCACGGCCCACCACGGGAACACCCGGGAGGTGTTCTCCTGCTCTGCAATGAGAAAGAGATAGCCGATGAGAACGCCGCTGCGCCGTACCAACAGAAATTGAGGCAGCATCCCCGGCCGGGAGCGTTCCAGCGCCCGGCGAAGTGCCAGATAGCCGCCGCGGGCGGGGCAAAAGCCCACGGCCGACAGTTGGGCCGGCAGATGACGACGCTCCTTTTTCGAGAGCTGGAGATAGTTGATGATTTCGTCCACGGGGAACCCTCCTTGCTGCAATTTTCACCGTTTTTTCAGCACCGAGCCCTCCACAAAGTACACAAAAGCATCCACAATGTGGAAAACATCGCGCCGTCGGCTGTCGGAAAAGGCGGAGGGGACATCCTCCGCCTTTCATGGTATTCCATCAATAGGTGCGGGCTTCCTCCTCACCCCTGAGCACCCGCAGCGCCCCTTGGGTCAGTGCCAGCAGTTCGTCCTCGCCGGGATACACCGTTACGGGAGCAATCCATTCCACCTGCTTTTTTAAAGCCCTTTGTGTCTCCTCTCCGTAGGCGATGCCGCCGGTCAGGATGATCTGATCCACCTTACCCTCCAAAGCTACGGCCATCGCGCCGATCTCCTTGGCAATCTGGTAGTGGAAAGCGTCCAGCACCAGTGCCACTTTTGGGTCGGTCTTGGCTCGTTCGGTGATCTCACGCATATCGGTAGAGCCGGTGTAGGCCACCATACCGCCGCGGCCGGTGAGCATCTTGCGGATGTCATTTTGGGAATGATCCGGGTCGAAGCACAGATCCACCAGAGCGCCTGTGGGCAGGGTGCCGCTGCGCTCGGGAGAGAAGGGGCCCTCGCCGTCCAGAGCATTCTGGGTATCAATGATGAGGCCCTCCTTGTGGGCACCCACACTGACACCGCCGCCCATATGGCAGACAATCAGATTCAGCTCCTCGTAGGGACGTCCCACTTCTTTGGCGTAGCGCTTGGCCACGGCCTTCTGGTTCAAAGCATGGAACTTACTCTTGCGCTCAATGGCGGGATGTCCGGAGATCCGGGCCTTGTCCATCAGTTCGTCCACCACAGGCGGGTCTACCACGAAGGCAGGGATGTGCAGTTCCTTCCCGATTTCGTGGGCGATGAGTGCCCCGAGATTGGAGGCGTGCTGGCCTGAAATGCCCACCTGGGAGTCGTGCAGAAGTTTATCATCAATCGTATAAGTGCCGCCGGGCACCGGGGCCACCAACCCGCCGCGGGCGGATACGGCACTGAGCTGGTGGAGATCGTAATGATTGTCCGCCAGCGCTTTTTCCACCAGATCCTTGCGGAAATCCTTCTGATCGGCGATGGTGGGATAGCGGCCGATCTCCTCTGCACTGTGGCGCAGTGTCACATCGAAGAGCATCTTTTCATCGGAAAAGACGCCAATCTTGGTGGAGGTAGAGCCGGGGTTGATGACCAGAATTTCATAGGACATGGGAAATCCTCCTTTATCATATCAAATACTATGCATACAGCCATAAACGAATCTATTATATAGCACCTGTGTAGGACTGTAAACCTCCTTTCCTCAAAATTCGCCGTACTTGCCGCAGTTTGTCTCCGTATGCTATAATGTTCCTATCTTGTGGAGCAAAAGGAGGAACGAAGATGCTCTTTGATACTCATGCTCATTATGATGACGAGCGCTTCGAGGAGGATAGGGAGCACTTGTTGGCTTCTCTGCCGGAAAAGGGTGTTGGTCTGGTGGTGAATCCGGGCATTACGCTGGAGACATCCCGCATGGCGGTAGCCATGGCCCATCGCTATGCCCATGTATATGCCGCCGTGGGCATCCACCCGGAGAACTGCCATGATTTCACAGGGGCACAGATTGATGCTCTGCGGGAACTGGCAAAGGAGGACAAAGTGGTGGCCATCGGTGAGATCGGCCTTGACTACTATTGGGAGGAGAATCCGCCCCGGGAGCTGCAGCAGGAGGTGTTTCGTGCACAGCTGGCTTTGGCACGGGAATTGGATTTGCCGGTGATTGTCCATGATCGGGAGGCCCACGGCGATACGCTGAAAATTGTGCAGGAGTTCCCCGATGTCCGGGGTGAATTTCACTGCTATTCCGGCAGCCCGGAGATGGCACAGGAACTGGTGAAAATGGGCTGGTATCTGGGCTTTGATGGGCCCATTACCTATAAAAATGCCCGCAGAGCACCGGAAGTGGTGGCGGTGACGCCGCTGGAGCGGATGCTCATTGAGACGGATGCCCCCTATTTGACGCCGGTGCCCTATCGAGGCAAGCGGAACGACTCCACCTATGTGTATCTGGTGGCGCAGAAGCTGGCGGAGTGGAAGGGCATCTCCACCGAGGAGATGGTGCAGGCTGCATGGGACAATGGTAAGCGGTTCTTTGCCATTACATAGGCTTCTATCCACAGTGCTGTGGATAGAGGCGCCGGAGAGAGTCCTTTCCCCCACCCCCAGCCCTTTGAACATCTTATCCGGGGACAGGTGTGCAGAGAGATGCACAAGAGCAGACCGGTCAAAAATGGGTGAAAAAAATCCTCTGCCGCAGCAGAGAATTTTTTCCTGTGTGTTGTGTAAAGAGAGAAGAAAATGGTCAGATAGCTTTCTTTTGTACAACTGCATCATACGATATAAATCTGTCCAAATCATGAAAATCTAATGAACATTTTGTTAAAACAGAAAAAGAAGGCAGGGGTCAGCCGTGACCTCTGCCTTCTTTTTAGTATAACTCGTCCAGCTGCCGGATCATCTCGGCAATGGCATTGTCGCTGCAATGGGGAAGCACCCGCAGTCCGGGCAGCGCCTTGACACGGTCAATGGCATTTGCCGGTGCAAAGGGGATGTGGGCTAACCGCAGCATGGGGATATCGTTGGCGTGATCTCCCACGCAGTACACGTGTTCCGGGGCAGTGTGGGTCAGTTCCGCCAGTTTTTGCAGCGCCCCGCCTTTGTTGGAGCCCTGCACGGTCAATTCAACCAGAAAACTGCTGGAGGGAACAATTTCGTACTCCTGCGCCCAGGAGCGACTGGAGAGCAGGTCTAAAAGCTGGGCCTGCCGCGCCCCCTCCTCTTCAAAAAGCAGCTTTAAAAGCGGAGAATGCGCCTCATCAATGGACGCAATGGTGGTGGTAGGCGCGTGGGTCAGATGCTCGTGACCACGAGTGATATCGTTGGGATTCACAGCTTGAATGGTGTTGTCGTCGTGGTAGATTTCAAAGGCCAGATCCGGCATTTCACGGAGCAGTTCCGCCACATGGATGCGTATTTTCTCCGGTAAAAAAGCGGTGTGGACGTATTGCTGTGTGGAAAAATCGTAGATGGCGGCACCGTTAAAGAGAATGGTGGGGCCGTTCATGGGAATGCCGTGGCGCACTTTCTCAAAGGAGGGCAGGGCCCGACCGGTGGCAATGGAAAAAGTGCCGCCCTGTGCCATGAAATATTCCACTGCCTCCCGGTTTTGTCCGGAGATGGCGGGAATGGGCGTGCGATTACGCAGTCCGCCCTCGGAAAAGACCAAGGTATTGTCAAAATCGCTGGCAATCAGAACACCGTCAAATTTTCCCATACGCTGCGCTCCTCTCTGTGGATATGCTTACTCCTCGCTGGCAGATGTGCCACTCTGCGGGGCACCGCTGCTGCGGCGGCGTCCGCCGCGGCGATGGGGTCGTCTGCCTCTGGCCGTTCCGTTGTCACTGCCCTTGTCACTGCCCTGCTTGGACGGGGCATTCTGAGACTGCTTCGACGGAGCGGCGGGCGTGGCCGCTTTGGACTTGGGCGTGTTCTGCCGGGGACTCTCGCCCTTGCCGCGGCGATTGGTGCGGCGACGCGGCTCGCTGTTTTTGGCGTCCGCTTTCTTTTCCTGCTTTTCTTTTCTTTCCTGCTTTTCTTTCTTATCAGCACCGGATACAGACGGCTTGCTGCCCTGTTCTGCCGGGGTGTCCTCTTTGCTGCGGCGGGAATTGCGGCGGCGGCTGGAACGGGGTTTTGCGTCACTGTCCTTGGGCTGCTCCGGAGCGGCGGGGGTGTCCGGCTCACCGTAGATGGAATAGAGATCGGGGATGTCCGGCTCGTCCTTCTGCTCCTCTACATAGCGCTCCGGACGCTCTTGGGGGATCTCGATGCCATCACGGGAACCCTTGCCGTTACGCAGCACGCACACTTCGCAGTTGTGGTAGCAGCGGGGGGATTCCGGGTGCTCGTCCAGCCGGACGGTGACATTTTCCTTTAAAAGATTGATATTGCTGACGTTGCCGGGGCCATCGGGGGTCATCACGAAGGAGTCGTTTTTCGGCATGCGCTTGATGGCATCCTCGTAGGCATCCTGTTCGTATTTGAGACAGCACATGAGACGGCCGCAGGTGCCGGAAATCTTGGAGGGATTCAGACTCAAATTCTGCGTCTTGGCCATCTTAATGGAGACAGGCATAAAGTCGTCCATAAACTGGTTGCAGCAGAAGGGCCGCCCACAGATACCCAGGCCGCCCAGCATTTTGGCCTCATCCCGCACACCGATCTGGCGCAGCTCGATGCGGGAGCGGAACACGGAGGCAAGATCTTTCACCAATTCACGGAAATCCACACGTCCGTCGGCGGTGAAGAAAAAGAGGATTTTGCTGCCGTCAAAGCTGCACTCCACCCGTACCAGCTTCATCTCCAGCCCATGTGCGGCAATTCTTTTCTGGCACACGGCGAAGGCATCTTCCTCCCGCTTTTGGTTATACTGAGCTGTGCGGCGGTCATTGTCGGTGGCCACACGGATCAGAGGGCGCAGGGGCTGGATCACCTGCGTATCCTCCACAGCATGATTGCCATAAACACACTTGGCGAACTCCAGTCCCTGACTGGTTTCTACGATGACGTCATCGCCGGTGCGTACCAGCGTATTTTTCGGGTCAAAATAATAGGTTTTCGATCCGCTGCGAAAGCGGACAGAGATCACATCAATCATAAAATTTTCTCCCATTCTGCGGCAATGGCACCCAGTACGTGGCCCACGCCGACGTTATAGTTGCATTCAGCGGTATAGTGTTCCAAAATTGCGGTCAGCCGCTGCAGCTGTGGGGACGTGAGGGCCTTTGCCAACCCGGCGGCCCCCTCGCCTAAGGCACCTTGGGCGGCAGCTTTTCCCCGTTGCAGCAGCATGGCCTCGGCGCTGATGCGCCATGTGTCCTGCAGGAGCTTTTGCAGCTGTTCACGTTTGAGCTTGCGGTTTTCAAGATCTACCAGAGTTTCCACCACCGGCAGGAGCCGGGCGGTAGTAAAGACACGGCACAAGGTGAGGTCCGGCTCTGCCTCTGCGCCCTGTCGGGGCAGCTTCAGCTCCACGCACCTGGAGCGGATGGTGGGCAGCAGCCGGTCGGCCACTTCCGTGCAGAAAAGAAAGGCGGCATAGGGCGGTCCCTCCTCCACGATCTTCAAAAGGACGTTTTGATCCCGCTCGTTGAGCTGATCGCAGTTAGGAAAAATGATGACCTTGCGTTCGCCGTCGTTAGGGCGGATATAGATCTCACGCCGCAGGGCACGGATGGTTTCCACCTGCAGCTCCTTGTGGTCGGTATCCCGTACCCACAGGACATCCGGGTGGATATCCTCCCGGACTTTGCGGCACTGCTCACATACGCCGCAGGGGCGGCCCTCCCGGGCAGAGCACTCCATGGCGGCAGCGGTAAAGCGGGCGGCGGCCTCCCGATCTCCGGGGCCCGAGAGAATCAGAGCATGAGGCAGTGCCCGGCGCTGTGCCAGCGCCCGGAGACGCTGGGCCCAAGTGCTGTTTTCCACGCTGCCACCCCCCTCTTTTATTCTGTGCGCTTTTCAGCGGGTATACGAACCCAATTTATTTTTCTATAGAAGTATATCACAAAATAAGGAATACCTGCAAGGGCGATCCATCATTTATTGTGCACATTGTCTACTGTTTCTGAGTAATAGCGGTTTTCGACGTCTATCAATATTTAAAAATGCTGTTTTTTTATAAAAATTTCCTTGATTTTGTGCAAATAAGTGCTTATAATAAACTGGCTTGAAAAAGATATATATCAAAATTATACGGAGGGAAAAACATGAGCAAGAAGTATTGCTATCTCTTTACTGAGGGCAACGCTACCATGCGTGAGCTGCTGGGCGGTAAGGGTGCTAACCTGGCCGAGATGACCAACATCGGTCTGCCGGTGCCCCAGGGCTTCACCATTACCACCGAGGCCTGCACGCAGTACTATGAGGACGGCCGTCAGATCAACGATGCGATCATGGCTGAAATCATGGAGAATATTGAGAAGATGGAGAACATCACCGGCAAGAAGTTCGGTGATAAGGAGAACCCCCTGCTGGTGTCCGTTCGTTCCGGTGCCCGCGCCTCCATGCCCGGCATGATGGATACCATTTTGAACCTGGGCCTCAATGAGGAAGTGGTGGAGGTCATCTCCAAGAAGTCCGGCAATCCCCGCTGGGCTTGGGACTGCTATCGCCGCTTTATCCAGATGTACTCCGATGTTGTGATGGAAGTGGGCAAGAAGTACTTCGAGCAGCTCATTGACGCTATGAAGAAGAGCCGCGGCGTCACGCAGGACGTGGAGCTGACCGCCGAGGATCTGAAGGAACTGGCCATGCAGTTCAAGGCCGAGTACAAGTCCAAGATCGGCGAGGAGTTCCCCACCGATCCCAAGGAGCAGCTGATCGGCGCTGTGAAGGCTGTGTTCCGCAGCTGGGATAACCCCCGTGCCAACGTATACCGCCGTGATAATGATATCCCCTATTCCTGGGGTACTGCCGTCAACGTCCAGTCCATGGCCTTTGGCAACATGGGTGACGATTGCGGTACCGGCGTTGCCTTTACCCGTAACCCCGCCACCGGCGAGAAGAAGCTGATGGGCGAGTTCCTGACCAACGCACAGGGCGAGGACGTGGTGGCCGGTGTCCGCACCCCCATGCCCATCGCTCAGATGGCTGAGAAGTTCCCCGAGGCATTTGAGCAGTTCCAGAAGGTCTGCCAGCTGCTGGAGGATCACTACCGTGATATGCAGGACATGGAGTTCACCGTGGAGAACGGCAAGCTCTATATGCTGCAGACCCGTAACGGCAAGCGTACCGCTGCTGCCGCTCTGAAGATCGCCTGCGATCTGGTGGACGAGGGCATGATCAGCGAGCAGCAGGCCGTGGCCATGATTGATCCCCGCAACCTGGATACCCTGCTGCACCCCCAGTTCGACGCTGCCGCCCTGAAGGCAACCGAGCCTGTGGGCAAGGCACTGCCCGCCTCCCCCGGCGCTGCCTGCGGTAAGATCGTCTTTACCGCCGAGGACGCCAAGGAGTGGGCCGAGCGCGGTGAGAAGGTGGTTCTGGTTCGTCTGGAGACCTCTCCCGAGGATATCGAGGGCATGAAGGCGGCACAGGGCATCCTGACCGTCCGCGGCGGTATGACCTCTCACGCTGCCGTTGTGGCCCGTGGTATGGGTACCTGCTGCGTGTCCGGCTGCTCCGCCATCGCTATGGATGAGGACAACAAGCAGTTCACACTGGCCGGCAAGACCTATCACGAGGGTGATTGGCTGAGCCTGGACGGTTCTACCGGTAACATTTATGACGGCGCTATCCCCACGGTGGAGGCTTCCGTCACCGGCGACTTCGGCCGCATTATGGCTTGGGCCGACAAGTATCGCCGTTTGCAGGTGCGTACCAATGCCGATACCCCCGCTGACGCCAAGCGCGCCCGTGAGCTGGGTGCACAGGGCATCGGTCTGTGCCGTACCGAGCATATGTTCTTCGAGGGCGACCGTATTGCCGCCATCCGTGAGATGATCTGCTCTGACACCGTGGAGGAGCGGGAGGCCGCTCTGGCTAAGCTCCTGCCCATGCAGCAGGGTGACTTCGAGGGCATCTACGAGGCCATGGAAGGCTGCCCCGTCACCATCCGTTTCCTGGATCCCCCTCTGCACGAGTTCGTGCCTACCGAGGAGGCTGACATCGAGGCTCTGGCCAAGGCACAGGGCAAGACCGTGGCGGAGATCAAGAACATCATCGCTTCCCTGCATGAGTTTAACCCCATGATGGGTCACCGTGGCTGCCGTCTGGCCGTCACCTATCCCGAAATTGCCGCCATGCAGACCCGCGCCGTGATCCGTGCTGCCATCAATGTGCAGAAGGCACATCCCGACTGGAACATGGTGCCCGAGATCATGATCCCCCTGGTCGGCGAGGTCAAGGAGCTGAAGTACGTCAAGAGCGTTGTGGTGTCTACCGCTGACGAGGAGCTGGCTGCTGCCGGTATGGAGATGAAGTATCTGGTGGGTACCATGATCGAGATTCCCCGTGCTGCTCTGACGGCCGATGAGATTGCCAAGGAGGCCGAGTTCTTCTCCTTCGGCACCAACGACCTGACCCAGATGACCTTCGGCTTCTCCCGTGACGATGCCGGCAAGTTCCTGGATGCTTACTATGATAAGAAGATCTACGAGAACGATCCCTTTGCCCGTCTGGATCAGACCGGCGTGGGTCGTCTGGTGGAAATGGCTGCCAAGATGGGCCGTGAGACCCGTCCTGATCTGCACCTGGGCATCTGCGGTGAGCACGGCGGCGATCCCACGAGTGTGGAGTTCTGCCACAAGGTTGGTCTGGACTATGTGTCCTGCTCCCCCTTCCGTGTGCCCATCGCCCGTCTGGCTGCCGCTCAGGCTGCTATCAAGGATGGCAAAAACTAAGCGATCCCTCCTTTGCAGGCTTCACGCTGCCTCTTGAGGATGCGCAGAAATATCTGCACGCCTTCTCAACGGGAAAACGAGAGGTTGTACGGAAAGATATGGAAGTAAACCTTTATATCTAAATAACAGCAACGCCCCGGCTGCTTTTGGCAGCCGGGGCGTTCCGTCTGTAGATGCCCCCATTCTGGCTCGAGCCGAAATGGGGGGCGTTTGTTTCATCAAGGATTGTGCTTGGCTCCACTGTGGGGGCGTGGTATGTATAGGGCGGTGCAAATAGTGATGAGGTTTAAAATACCAACAGCCAGCAGCGAAACGCCTGCCAGAGTGGTTACTGCCCGAGTACTCTCATAGGGGCGGAATACCAGTAAAAAGCCGGTGATTCCTGCGGCAATGGCCCCGCCCAGAATCAGCCACCACTGCCGAATGCCGAATATTTTGGCATCAATAGCGGTCTGGATCTTTAAAAAGGAATCTGCCAGCACACAGATACCCATCACAACGCAGATCCGATAGGCCACGACTTCCGTGCGAAAAAGAAGGATCGCCCCCAACGCTATCAATAATAGGCCCAGTGCCAAATCAAACTGAAAGGCCAGCCGATAGAGGTCTTGGGACAGATACCCGATGATTTTCACAATGCCGAAGAGCACCAGCAGCACGCCGGCGATGCGGCACAGCACAAGTACCGAGAAGATAGGCCGCACCAGCAGTACGATCCCCAGGGCACAAAAGAGCACCGAGAGAATCAGATAGCCGTATTTTGCCGCGCGCAGTTGACGGTTGTTTCCCATATGCGTCTCTCCTTTCCATGGAAATGTAAGGCCGCACCGGGCCTCTCTTTATCATGTATTGTAGTAAGAACCGGCCCGAAAGCATACGGATAAGTAACACCCCCTTGCCTACAATTTAGGCAAGGGGGCAAGGATGTCTAAAAACTAATTGTTTTCGCAGCGGTCAATCATTTCCTCCAAATCACCCTGCTTCAAGGTGCACAGGCGATGGGTAAAGTCGTGGATATCATCGCGCATACCGCTCTCGAGCCAGCCGTTGACAAGGCCGAAGCTGACGCATTTGACGTATTCAATCAAAAGCTGACGGTCTGCGGCAGAGACATTGCGGTTGACAAGAATGCTATCAATATAAGTGGTAGCGGCATGGGCACAGACCCGCCATTGATACTGCTCAAAAATATCCCGGCTCACGGAGCGGTAGATGTGCAAAACCGACTTGCGGTGGGCCAGCGAGAACTCAATAAGAGCGTTCAGGCACTCCTCTGCTGAACGTATGGTGGGATAGCGGCGGATGAGATCATCGGCATCCTCTTGGATGATGGACTCCAGCAGTTGGGGGATATCTTGAAAATGGTAATAAAAGGTGTTCCGATTCACGCCGCATTCGTTCACAATATCCCGGACGGAGATTTGCTTGAGAGGTTTTTCCTCCAGCAGCTTCAAAAAGGAATCACGGATCACTTTTTTTGTGAAGTTGGCCATGGCTTTGCCATCCTTTGCGAAGTATTTCTGATCCTATAGTAACAAATTCCAACGCCAAATGCAAACAAAAGAAAACGATGTTTTCACAGGAGAAAAGCAGAAAAGCAACCTGGCATGGGTGGCCTGAACCCCTCGGCAATCGAATTGTATGGGGTTGCAACACCCGGGCAGTGAGTGTCGGATTATGGGGCGGATTACACAGATTGGAGGGGCAATTTTTTGGAAAATACGCGAAAAATTATACGGTATATACAAAAATGGATAAAATAGATTGTTAAAATTTTAATATATTGACGAAGCAAAACGGCGGTGCTATACTTTGGACATAGACCAATACAGGTACAGACAGAGAGACTTGCCCGCCGCAGGAAGGGCGTGTGCCGATGCAGCCACAGGCGGAAGGTGCTGGATTTCTCTCTATAGAAAGGTGCATAAATGGGACATATTCCCATCTACTGCGTTATATTTATCTTAAGAAAGGAAAGGAGTTTAAAAAGACAGCAGATCAGTAGGAACACATCACAAAGTCATACATGAAAGAAGGAGATTATGATTATGGAAAAAGCATTGATCATCAATTCAGTAGAGACTTTTGAAGAAGCCCTGCCCGTTATTCGTGCTGCACAAGAAGAGTATGCCACCTTTACGCAAGAGCAGGTTGATACCATTTGTGAGAAGGCCGCCATGGCCGTGTCCAAGATGCGTATTCCTCTGGCGAAGATGGCCTGCGATGAGACCGGATATGGTATTGTCGTTGATAAGGTGACCAAGAACCAGTATGCCTCCGAGCATATCTGGAACTATATGCGTTATGCCAAGACCTGTGGTGTCATTGAGGAGAACCGTGCTTTCGGCACAAAGCGCGTGGCCTCTCCCAAGGGTGTCGTTGCGGCTGTTACGCCTACCACCAACCCCACTTCTACTACGATTTACAAAATTCTGCTGGCTCTGAAAACCAGAAATGCCCTGATTTTGTCCCCCCATCCCCATGCTGTGAACTGCTCTATCGCTGCGGCGAAGATCATGCGTGATGCCGCCATCGAGGCCGGCATGCCGCCTCATGTGATCAGCTGGATTTCCGCTCCCAGTTTGGAGATCTCCGATGTTTTGATGAAGAAGGTGGACGTGATCATGGCTACCGGCGGCTCCGGCATGGTGCACGCCGCTTACTCCTCCGGTACGCCCGCCATCGGTGTAGGCCCCGGTAACTGTAACGCTGTGATTGATGAGACTGCCGATTTGCGTATGGCCGTGGAGTCCATCATTCATTCCAAGACGTTCGATAACGGTATGATCTGTGCCACCGAGCAGCACATCACCGTTTTGAGCAGTGTCTACGATGAGGTCAAGGCTTTGCTGCAGGAGGCTCGCTGCTACTTCCTGAATGACGAGGAAGCCGAGAAGGTCGCCAAGGTGTTCTTCAATCCCAAGAACCACGGCGTCAATCCGCCTGCCGTCGGTCAGACGGCTGTGCGTCTGGCAGAGATGGCCGGCATTGACGTGCCCCGTGAAACCAAGGTTTTGATCTATGAGACCGATGATACCTCCCATGATAATCCTTGGGCCAATGAGAAACTGACTACCCTGCTGGGAATGTTTCGTGCCGATACGCTGGAGGAAGCCTATGACATCTGTGCCAAGCTGGTGTATGAGGGCGGCGCCGGTCACTCTGCGGCACTGTATGTAGATCCTACCGACGAGGATAAGATTGACCGCTTCGCCGAAAAGATGAAGGCCGGCCGTATCATCATCAATACCCCTGCCTGCTTTGGCGGTCTGGGTGATCTTTATAACTTCGACGTGGCGCCGTCCCTGACGCTGGGGCCCGGTGCCGTGGGACACTCTGCTTACATGGGCAACACCCAGTATCAGCAGCTGCTGGATATCAAGGTGGTTGCCATGCGCAAGGAGAATATGCTGTGGCTGCAGCTGCCCAAGAAGGTTTATCACAAAACCGGCTGCACTCCCGTTGCCCTGCGCGAGATGAAGCACGTCTACGACTTCAAGCGTGCCTTCATTATTACCGACGCCACGCTCTATGAGCTGGGTGCCTGCGACGCCATCATCAATCAGCTCCATGAGATGGGCATTGAGACGGCGGAGTTCTTCGACATTCAGGTTGACCCCCAGATTCAGGACGCCATGAAGGGTCTGCCCAAGATGCACGAATTCAAGCCCGATGTCATTATCGCCGTAGGCGGCGGCTCCGCCATCGATACCGCCAAGATCATGTGGATCATGTACGAGAATCCCGAAGAGGGCTTCCTGGATATGGCTACCATCTTCCTGGATATCCGAAAGAGAATCCGGTTCTTCCCCCAGATGGGCAAGAAGGCCAAGCTGGTCTGCATCCCCACCACCGCCGGTACCGGCTCGGAGTGCACGCCCTTCACCATTATTTCCGATGCCAATACCGGCATGAAGTGGCCGCTGATCGGCTACGAGATGATGCCCGAAATGGCCATTATCGATGCCGACAACATGATGTCCCTGCCGCCCAGAGCCACCCAGGCTTCCGGTTATGACGTGCTGACCCACGCGGTGGAAGCATATGTCTCCACCTTTGCTACCGAGTACACGGACGGCTTCTGCAAGGAGGCCACCGAGCTGGTGTTCAACTACCTGCCCAGAGCCTATAAGTCCGCCTTCAAGGGGGCAAAGCCCGATCCTGAGGCCCGCGAGAAGATGGCCGACGCCTCGGCACTGGCCGGTATCGCCTTTGCCAACGCCATGCTGGGTATCAACCACTCCCTGTCCCATAAGCTGGGCGGCTGGTTCCATATCCCCCACGGCACGGCCAACGCCCTGCTGTTCCCCTACGTCTGCCGCTTCAATGCCCAGCGTCATCCCTATCATATGGGTACCTTCTCCCAGTACAAGTATCCCCAGGCCTTTGAGCGCTATGTGGAGCTGGGCGAGCTGATCGGCGTGAAGGGTGCTACCGACGAGGAAACCTTTGAGAACTTTGTCAAGGCCTCCGAGGATCTGAAGAAGGAGATCGACATTCCTGAGACCATCGCCGACTGGCTGTGCATGGCACATCCTGAGAAGAGCTACGAGGCGTGGGAGACGGAGTTCCTGGCCGCAGTGGATCAGATGTCTGAGTGGGCCTTCCACGATGCCTGCACCGGGTGCAACCCTGTCTATCCTACCATGGGTGAGCTGAAGGCTTGCTACCTGCGGGCCTTCTATGGCAACGAGAAGTATGCCGAGAAGTATGGGGATGCTCTGGAAGTGGAGATCCATCTGCCTCTGGATACCCATGCTGCTTATCCCGCAGGTCTGCCTGCCGATATCGGTCTGGATAAGGTTGGCGGCTTCAACTAAGCCTACATATCTTGTTACACTCCTTTACACTTATGCCGGGGAAACCGGGGAAGCTCGGCTTCCCCGGCACGGAAAGAAATGGGGTTGACTGATGTATAAGTTAAATCTTCCGAAAAAGGTATATTTCAAAACCGGGTCCTATACGGTGGCGCTGCGGGAACTGAATGAGGTATATCACGCAAAGCGGGCCTTTGTGGTCAGCGATGAGCACCTCTATACCGCCGGGATCGTCACGCCTGTGATCCGTTGGGTGGAGAAGCAGGGACTGCGCACCGCCGAGTACTTTTCTGTGGGCGATGTGCCCGCCTTTGCCGCCCTGCGTGCCGCCCTGCCCTCCGTTCTGGCGTTCAAGCCGGATTTCTTGATCGGTGTGGGCGGCGGTGCCGCCATGAGCGCTGCCAAGGCACTATGGGCACTGTATGAAAATCCACAGCTGGATCTGTCTGCCGCCGTCAAAGACCCGACGCTCCTGCATACGGGCGAAAAGGCACAGCTGGCGCTGGTGGCAACCTCCTTTGGAAGCGGGGCACAGAACTCCCCCTTTGCCGTACTGCGGGACGACGAGGGGAAGCTGGTGCAGCTGAACAGCCAGTGCCTGCTGCCCGTCATCTCCAGTACGGATGCCATGTTCACGGCATCCATGACGGCCGGGCAGGTGCATCAGGCCGGCGCCAAGTCGTTGGCACAGGCCATGCGTGCGCTGGCGGCGGAGGATTGCTGCGAGTATACCGGTGCTCTGCTGGATCAGGCCATTGGCTGTATCCTGCGGGATTTGCAGGCAGCGGAGGAGGGCTGCCCTGCTGCCAGGGAGCGCGTACATAACGCTGCCGGTATCGCCGGTGCGGCCTATGGCAATGTGACATTGCCCCTTGATGCGGAAACACGGCTGGCACCTATGACCGCCCAAGAGTTGGTGAGCAATGGGCGTGTTGCCCATCTGGCCCGCAAGCTGGGCTATGCTGATGCCGCCGCACTGGTGGAGGCCTGTCAGACCATCTACGGATGACAAGCACGATCTCTGAATAAAAGTTGAAAAGCATCTCCGCTCCATGGGGCGGGGATGCTTTTTTGTGGATTGCTGAGTGGCATGGCAAAAACGGTTGTATTTCTCTGAAAAAACCCAAGCCGCTTCAGCCCCTCTGTCCCTTGCGAAAATCCTTCCTGCTCCCCTGTGGAAATCTTCCCCCGATCCCCTGTAGCGGAGGACGGCTGTACGCACCGGGCACCTTAGCTGGAAAGGAGGTTCTGCTTGCTGCTATCCTTTGATTTTATTGTGATACGATAAAAATATCTTGACATACGATATAAACCAGAGCATAATGGGGGCAAATACAACGCAAGGAGGATGCTGCATGGAACAAAAACGAATCGAAAAATGGCTGAAAGCCATCTTGGTGGGCGCGGCACTGTGCGGTGTGCTGGTCTACGGAGTAGCCATCCCCGGAGCAGGTCGTTCTCTGATGCTGCTGGAGGCAATGCTGGAGCAGGGCACCTATCCCAGCTACTACTGGTGGTGGCTGCTGTTCCTCTGGGCCACAGCTCTTCCCTGCTGTGCCGCATGGGTGTGCGCGTGGAAGATTGCCGGAAATATCGGGGCGGACAAATCCTTTTCCCGTGCCAATGCAAAGCTGCTGCACCATATTGCGGCGCTGGCGGTCGGGGATGCTGTTTTTTTCCTCGTGGGAAATGTGGTACTGCTGTGTTTCAACAGGAACCACCCTTCTGTGGTGCTGTTTTCGCTGCTGGTGGTCTTTTTGGGCGTGGCCATTGCCGTTGCCGCGGCGGCGCTGTCTCATCTGGTGATGCGGGCGGCGGAGCTGCAGGACCAGAGCGATTGGACGATTTAGGAGGGGCGCATGGGAGGCGAGATTATTTTTAACATTGATGTTATGCTGGCCAAGCGGAAGATGAGCGTGACGGAACTGGCCGAGCGGGTGGGTATCACCATAGCCAACATCTCCGTGCTGAAAAACGGCAAGGCCAAGGCGCTGAAAATTTCCACTCTGGTGAAGCTGTGTCAGGCACTGGAGTGCCAGCCGGGGGACCTGCTGGCCTATCGAGAGGGGGAGGAACATGCGGAAAACGTGTAGATACGGCGCGGCGCTGCTGGCAGCTCTCTTGCTGCTGTGCGCCGCCGGATGCGGTGATACAAGCGGTGTACCATCCATTTCCAAGCTGCTGCGTCTGGATGTGAGTGGCGGCACGGTAACGGCGTTTCAGGATAGCCACGGCGGCTTTCAAAACGATGGGGCGGCCTATTGGGCAATCCGGTTCCCGGAGGATGGCATACGGCAGACAATCCAAGAAAGCAGCGTCTGGCATTCCCTGCCCATGACCCCGGCGGTGGAGCGCTTGGCCTGTCATTTGCTGGGAAAACAGCCGCCGTCCCTTCCTGCGGTGGAGCGTGGCTGGTACTTCTTCTATGACCGCCACAGCCAGAGTTCGGACCCATGGGATGCACCGGCGGCGTTGGCACGGTACTCCTACAATTTCACAGCTGCCGTCTACGATGCGGACACGGATACCCTCTACTGTGTGGTGCTGGATACCTAAGGGTACGGCGGCGGGCCGCCGGACGGAATGGCCATAGTCAAACGGCGGGATCTGTGGTAGAATAGGCGCAAAGATCAAGATACGCAGGAGGCGCTTATGCTCTTATCAGCAGAACATATTTCCATCAACTTCGGTATGCGGCAGCTGCTGGACGATGTGAATTTCTATTTAAATGAGGGGGATAAAACCGGGATCATCGGCATCAACGGCACGGGGAAGTCCACCTTTCTCCGGGTGTTGGCCGGGGCAGTGGAGCCGGACGAGGGAAAGATCTCCCGCAACCCCAATGTGCAGGTGAGCTACCTGCCCCAGAACCCGGAAATGCAGGAGACGGCCACCGTGCTCGAGCAGGTGTTTTTGCATATGTCGCCGGAATTCCGACAGATCAACGAATACGAGGCCAAGACCATGCTCTATCAGCTGGGCATCACCGATGTCTCCCAAAAAGTGGGGACCCTCTCCGGGGGACAGCGCAAGCGTGTGGCGCTGGCGGCGGCGCTGCTGCAGCCGGCGGACGTGCTGGTGCTGGACGAGCCGACCAACCATCTGGACGCTGCCATGACGGCGTGGCTGGAGGATTGGCTGCGGCGCTTCCGCGGCGGGCTGGTGATGGTGACCCACGACCGCTACTTTTTGGAGCGGGTGGTCAACCATATTACGGAGCTCTTCCGCGGAAAGCTCTACCACTACGAGGCCAACTACTCCCGGTATCTGGAATTGAAGGAGCAGCGGCAGGAGATGGCGGAGGCCAGTGAGCGCAAGCGCCAGTCCATCCTCCGTGTGGAACGGGAGTGGATTATGCGGGGCTGTAAGGCTCGCTCCACCAAGTCCAAGGAGCGCATCGAGCGTTATGAAGCGCTGCTGAATCAGGAGGCGCCGGAGCAGGACGACACGGTGCAGATGGCGGCGGCATCCAGCCGCCTGGGAAAGAAAATCATCGCACTGGAGGGCGTGACCAAGCGCTTTGATGACCGCACGGTGATCCGGGATTTCTCCTACCAACTGCAGCGGACGGACCGGATCGGCATCGTGGGCCGCAACGGTGCGGGCAAGTCCACCCTGCTGAACCTGATTGCCGGGCGGCTGGAACCCACCGAAGGCACGGTGGAGCAGGGCAGCACGGTGAAAATCGGCTACTTTACCCAGGAAGGCCGGGAGCTGGATCTGACCCAGCGGGTCTACGACTTTATCCATGACATTGCCGACGAGGTGCGCACCGACGAGGGCACCTTCTCTGCCAAGCAGATGATGGAGCGCTTCATGTTCCCTACACAGCTGCAGTCCGTGCCCATCGGACGGCTCTCCGGCGGCGAGCGGCGGCGCCTGTACCTGCTGTCGGTGCTGATGGAGGCACCCAATGTGCTGCTGCTGGATGAACCGACCAATGATCTGGACGTGATGACCCTGTCCATTCTGGAGGACTACTTGCAGGGGTTCCCCGGCCCCATTCTCGCCGTGTCCCACGACCGATTCTTCCTTGATAAGGTGGCCGATTCCATCTTTGAGGTCACCGGCGAGGGGCAGGTGCTGCGCTATACGGGCAACTGGTCGGACTGGGCCGCCAAGCGCAAGGAGGAGACGGCGCCGCCCCGTGTGGAAAAGCCGAAAGCGGCGGTGGAGCGGCCCCGGCAGCAGAAGCTGCGCTTTTCCTATAAGGAGCAGCGGGAGTTTGAGACCATCGACGAGGAACTGGCGGCCTTGGAGCAGCAGCTGACCATGTGCCAGCGGCAGCAGAGCGACTGCGGCAGCGACTATGTCCGCCTGCAGGAATTGCAGTCCCAGCAAGCGGCGCTGGAGCAGCAGCTGGAGGAAAAGACGGAACGCTGGATGTATCTTACGGAACTTGCCGAGAAGATTGAAGCGCAGAAGGAATAAAAAGGAAGAAAATCTTCGCTATTCCCTGCTCCGTATTTGATGATGTCATCTAAAAAAACAGAAAGACGGCGATTTCAACAGGAAATCGCCGTCTTGTTAATGGTCAAAGCTGTATCTTGGCGCATGGCAGCGCCTTTTTTAAAATCTCACCGTGGTCAAAGGCCAGATCCTCCGGGCGCAGGAGGATGTCACCTGCCGTCAAAAGGAAGCTGTCACCTTGCCGGTGCAGGGTAAACCAAACGGCGTCGTCGGCATCGTCCCCTGCCTGTACAGCCAGTTCTCCTTGTACTACGGCGCAAAAGGCTACGGAGACTGTCCAGCCACGGGGGTCGCGCCCTGGGGCGCTGAAAACGTCCACCAGCTGCAAAGGCAGACCTCGGACACCTGTCTCCTCCTCCAATTCCCGGCGCGCGGTGGTTTCAATGGGCTCGTTTTCGTTGGCAAAGCCGCCGGGGGTGGCCCATTTTCCCAGAAAAGGATGACCTCCGCGGCGAATCAGCAGCAGCTGCACGGCCGCCTCTGACTGCCGGAAGATCACAATATCTGCCGTCATGGCGGGTTTGGGATAATCATGGGCGCGGTATTGGGCAATGGCCTCCGCCTCCGTCAGACCTTTTTTGTCTCGCAGTTGTTCCATAGAAATCGCCTCCATCAAGATCATACACAAAAGGAATGGCAGGTGCAAGGGGGTAAAGAGAGAAAAGGCGGCTGCCGCAGCAGCCGCTTTTTTCTGCCCCTTGTCAATTATTCAATGGAGGTGACAGGATAGTCCTGTGCCTCCACGGCAGCCTTCAGGGTCTCGTCGGATACGGGAGCGTTCAGAGATACCACAGCAGTGCCGGCGGTGTGGCTCACCTCTGCGCAGGCCACCTCGCTGATAGCCTCCAGCGCCTTTTGTACCCGGGCCTCGCAATGGCCGCACATCATACCTTCAATATGCAGTGTCTTTTTCATGATGGGTTCCTCCTGTTGTTTTTCTGGTGATTTTCTTTTATGATCCCGATGGGAATGATAAACGTCAATAAGATTGAGCCGCAGGGCATTGGATACCACACAAAAGCTGGATAGGCTCATGGCGGCGGCGCCGAACATGGGCTGCAGCTGCCAGCCCAGAGCGGAAATGAACACTCCGGCGGCCAGCGGAATGCCGATGGTGTTGTAGATGAATGCCCAGAAAAGGTTCTCGTGGACGATGCGCAGGGTAGCGCGGCTCAAGCGGATGGCGGCAGGCACGTCCAGCAGGCGGCTCTTCATCAAAACGATGTCGGCGGCGTCTACCGCCACATCGGCACCGGCGCCAATGGCAATGCCGATATTGGCCCGGGTCAGTGCAGGTGCGTCGTTGATGCCGTCGCCAACCATGGCCACCTTGCCCTTCTTTTGCAGGGTACGCACCGTGGCCTCCTTCCCGTCGGGAAGCACTCCGGCAATCACCTCATCTACACCGGCCTGACGGCCGATGGCATTGGCGGTGCGGGGGTTGTCGCCGGTGAGCATCACCACGCGGATGCCCATGTTTTGAAGCTCCCGGATGGCCTGAGGGCTGTCGGCACGGATCACGTCTGCTACGGCGATGATCCCCAGCAGTTGTGTGCCCCTGGCAAAGAGCAAAGGCGTCTTGCCGTCCTCGGCCAGAGCGGTGGCCCGCTGCTGCATTTTAGAAGAGATAGGCACTTCCCTTGCCATAAAGTCCATGCTGCCGCCCAGCAGAGGTTCTCCCTCCAGCATGGCGGAAACGCCGTTGCCGGGCAGGATGCGGAATTGCTCTACCTCTTGGGGCTCCAGACCGGTGGTTTTGCCCTTGTCCAAAATGGCCCGGGCCAGCGGATGCTCACTGCGGTGCTCCAGCGCCAGCGCCAGAGAGAGCAGGCTCTCTTCGCTGATGCCCTCTGCCGGTACCAGATCGGTCACCGTGGGCTGCCCTTGGGTGATGGTGCCGGTCTTGTCCAGAACCACCGTGTCCACTTTGCCTGCCTCCTCCAGAGAGACGGCGGTTTTAAAAAGAATTCCGTGCTTGGCGCCCTTGCCGCTGCCCACCATGATGGCAACGGGCGTGGCAAGTCCCAGTGCACAGGGGCAGCTGATCACAAGGACAGAGATACCTCGGGCCAGTGCAAACCCTATGCTCTGCCCTGCCATCAGCCATGCGGCAATGGTGATGACGGCAATGGCAATGACGATGGGCACAAAGACGCCGGATACCTTGTCGGCAATCTTGGCGATGGGAGCCTTGGTGGCTGCGGCATCGCTGACCATACGGATGATCTGGGAGAGGGTGGTATCCTGTCCCACACGGGTGGCTTGGCAGCGCAGAAAGCCGGAGCGATTTACCGTAGCGGCAGAGACACCGTCCCCCACAGCTTTATCCACCGGGATACTCTCGCCGGTGAGGGCGCTCTCGTCCACGGCCGACTCGCCTTCCAACACGGTGCCGTCCACCGGCACGTGTTCCCCGGGACGTACGGTAAAGAGATCGCCGGGACGCACCTGCGAGACCGGAACCTCCGTCTCCTTCCCCTCCCGGATGACCGTGGCGGTCTGGGGAGAGAGACGCAGCAAACTCTTCAAAGCATCGGTGGTGCGGCCCTTGGAGCGGGCCTCCAGCATCTTACCCACCGTAATGAGGGCCAAAATCATGGCAGCGGACTCAAAGTAGAACTCGTGGACAAGACTGTGGGCGGCCTCCATCTGTCCCGTGGATTGTAAGTGGCTCATATAAAAAAGGGCGGCCGTGCTGTAGAGGAAGGAAGCACCGGCACCCAGCGCCACCAGCGTGTCCATATTAGGTGCGCCGTGGATTAGCCCCCGGCAACCGCTGATAAAGAATTTCTGGTTAATGACCATGACGATGCCGCTGAGCAGCAGTTGAATGAGTCCCAGCGCCACCGGGTTATGCGCCAGGAACGATGGCAGCGGCAGCCCCCACATATGGCCCATGGAGAAGTACATGAGTACCACCAAAAAGCCGACGGAAGAGATGAGGCGCCGCTTGAGGATGGGCGTTTCGTGATCTTGCAGCGCATCCATCTCCGGTGCCTCAGGAGTCCTTTCTGTCCCCTTCTCCGAAGCGCCGTAGCCTGCTTTCTCTACGGCGGCCACAATGTCGGCGGTGGAGGCGCTGCCCTCCACGCTCATGGAGTTGGTCAAAAGGCTGACAGAGCAGCTCTCTACACCCGGCACCGCTTGCACCGCCTTTTCCACGCTGGCAGAACAGGCGGCACAGCTCATGCCGGTGACATGATACTGTGTCATAAACGCTCCTTTCACAAAGTTATTTCATTAGTTTATATAGTGTATGCACTAAATCATCAATTACTTCGTCGCGCCCCTCCCGAATATCCTTGGCAACACAGCCTCGAATATGGCTATTCAAAAGCTCCCGGTTAAAGGCGTTGATGGCGGCGCCGGCGGCTGCACTCTGGGTGAGAATATCGGTGCAGTAGGCGTCATTTTCCACCATGCCCCGAATTCCCCGAATCTGCCCTTCCAAGCGGGAGAGACGGTTGATGAGCTTGCGGCGCTGCTCCTCACTGCGGATGGTCTTTTTTTCACAACAACATTCACTCATGGATACAGCTCCTTTTCAATATACCCCCTGGGGGTATTTAGATTATACCGTATCAGTATGTAGATGTCAAGAGACGTCCCACCCCATTTTCTAGTGCTATGCCCTCGTTCCGGCGGGGGAGAGAACCCGCCATAACCCTACTTGCTTCGGGGGAATGCGACGGGAAAAAAGAGAGAATCCGACAGTTTTCACAAAAAAACATTGTTAACATAAAGGTGTGGATAACTATGTGGAAACTGTGCATAACCTTGTAATTGCCTGCAAAAGCAAGGTTGACACCATTGTGGATAAAAAAGGGAGGCTGGATGATTTGCAACGATTTTGGTAAAAATCAAATACCCAATGGGGCATACCCCTGTCCCCCCTTGCAAGAACGGAGAAAATAAGATAAACTATAGTCATTATGGGCATATTTCCGGTGATCATACCGGTTGGAGGATAGTATGGCAAAAAAGAAAACCTATGATAACGAGAGCATATCGTCGCTGAAAGGTGCCGAGCGTGTGCGAAAACGCCCCGGCGTCATCTTCGGTTCCGATGGATTGGAGGGCTGTGAGCACGCCGTGTTCGAGATCCTCTCCAACTCCATTGACGAGGCCAGGGAGGGCCACGGCAATATCATCACCGTAACTCGTTTTTTAGACCACTCCATTCAGGTGGAGGATGCAGGCCGCGGCTGTCCCGTGGACTGGAACGAGCGGGAGGGGCGCTACAACTGGGAGCTGGTGTTCTGCGAGCTGTACGCCGGCGGTAAATATAATAATGAATCCAGCGAGAACTACGAGTATTCTCTGGGTCTGAACGGGCTTGGTTCCTGCGCCACCCAGTACGCCTCCCGCTGCATGGACGTAACTGTCTGGCGTGAGGGCAAGGAGTACAGTCTCCACTTTGAGCGGGGCGAAAATATAGGCGGTCTTACGGCAAAAGAGCAGACCGGGCGCAGCAAGCGCACCGGCACCTGTATCCGCTGGCTGCCGGATCTGGATGTCTTTACGGACATCGATATTCCCGCCGACTTCTATCGTGACGTGATGAAGCGGCAGGCCGTGGTGAATGCCGGTATTACCTTCCGCTTCCGCAGCGAGGTGTCCGGCGGCAAATTCGAGACGGAGGAGTTCCGCTACGAAAACGGGATTGCCGACTATATCACGGAACTGGCCGGGGAAAATCCCCTGACACCGCCGGTCTGCTGGGAAGCGGAGCGCCGGGGCCGTGACCGGGCGGATAAGCCGGAATATAAGGTGAAGCTGAATGTGGCCTGGTGCTTTTCCAACCATGTGCACTTGAGTGAGCACTACCACAACTCCAGCTTTCTCGAGCACGGCGGCAGCCCGGAGAAGGCCACCCGTCTGGCCTTTGTGGGCGCCATCGACAAATACCTGCGGGAGAACAACAAGTACCTCAAGGGAGAGGGAAAGATCACATTCCCCGATGTGCAGGACTGTTTGCTGCTGGTGAGCAATAACTTCTCCACCCAGACCAGCTATGAAAACCAGACCAAGAAGGCCATCACCAATAAGTTTGTGCAGGAAGCCATGACGGAATTCCTGCGCAGCCGGTTGGAAATTTATTTCATTGAGAATCACGATGATGCCGAGAAGATTGCCGCCCAGGTACTCATCAATAAGCGCAGCCGTGAGACGGCGGAAAAAACCCGTGTCAATCAGAAGAAAAAGCTGACAGAGAAGATCGATATCGCCAACCGTGTGCAGAAGTTTGTAGATTGCCGCACCAAGGACGTGAGCCGCCGGGAGATCTACATTGTAGAGGGCGATTCCGCTCTGGGTGCCTGTAAGCAGTCCCGTGATGCGGAGTTTCAGGGAATCATGCCCGTGCGAGGAAAAATCCTCAACTGCCTGAAGGCGGATTTTCCTCGCATTTTTAAAAGCGATGTCATTACCGACTTAATGAAAGTGCTGGGCTGCGGTGTGGAAGTATCCGGACGTGCCGTGAAGGAGCTCAATCAGTTCGACCTGAATAATCTCCGTTGGAACAAGGTCATCATCTGCACCGATGGTGATGTGGACGGGTTCCAGATCCGCACCTTGATCCTTACCATGATCTATCGCCTCTGCCCCACCCTGATCCGGGAGGGCTATGTGTATATCGCCGAGACGCCGCTTTTTGAGATCACCTGCAAGGAGAAGACATGGTTTGCCTACTCGGAAAAGGAGAAAGCGGACATTGTCAAGTCGCTGGAGGGTAAGAAAATTTCCATCCAGCGCTCCAAAGGTCTGGGTGAAAACGACCCGGAGATGATGTGGCTGACCACCATGAACCCGGAAACCCGCCGCCTGGTGGAGGTGCTGCCGGAGGACGCGGAGGAGACGGCCCGGGTCTTTGATTTGCTGCTGGGCGATAATCTGGCAGGCCGCAAGGAGTATATCTCCGAGAACGGCTATAAATATATGGACATGATTGATGTATCTTAAGGAGGTGTGCTGACAATGGCAAAAAAGAAAACCGATGTGCCGGCGAAGCACGCCGCCAACCCCAATGTGATGGGCCTGCAGGGAACCGTGCTGCGGCAGGGGATTACCGAGACACTGGACAGCAACTATATGCCCTATGCCATGAGCGTCATCGTTTCCCGTGCCATTCCCGAGATCGACGGCTTTAAGCCCTCTCATCGAAAGCTCCTCTATACCATGTACAAGATGGGTCTTTTGACAGGCAGCCGTACCAAGTCGGCCAACATCGTGGGACAGACCATGCGTCTCAATCCCCACGGCGATGCCGCCATCTACGAGACCATGGTGCGCCTGTCTAAGGGCAACGAGTCCCTGCTGCATCCTTTTGTGGACAGTAAGGGCAACTTTGGTAAAGTTTACTCCCGGGACATGGCCTATGCCGCCAGCCGTTATACGGAGGCAAAGCTGGCACCGATCTGCGCCGAGCTGTTCCGGGATTTGGATTGCGATGCGGTGGACTTTGTGGATAACTACGACAACACCACCAAGGAGCCGGCACTGCTGCCTACCACCTTCCCCAATGTGCTGGTCAGTGCCAATCAGGGCATCGCCGTAGGGATGGCCTCCCAGATCTGCGGGTTCAATCTGGGTGAGGTGTGCGATACCACCGTGGCGTATCTGAAAAATCCCGACCACGACATTGCCTCTACCCTGCTCTGCCCCGATCTCTCCACCGGCGGCGAGATCATCTGCGACCCGGCGGAACTGCAAAAAATCTACGCCACAGGCCGCGGCGGCCTGAAGGTGCGCTCCAAGTGGCGCTATGATAAGAAGGAGAACGTCATCGAGGTCTATGAGATCCCCTACTCCACCTCCGTGGAGGCCATTCTGGATAAGGTGGCCGAGCTGGTAAAATCCGGCAAGGTGCGGGAGATCAACGATATGCGCGACGAGAGCGATCTGACCGGCTTAAAGCTGGCCATCGACCTCAAGCGGGGCGTGGATGCGGATAAGCTAATGCAGAAGCTCTTCAAGATGACGCCCTTGCAGGATACCCTCAGCTGCAACTTCAATATTCTGGTGGCCGGAATGCCCCGTGTGATGGGTGTGGGCGAGATTTTGGAGGAGTGGACGGCATGGCGGACGGAGTCGGTGCGCCGCCGTGTTTATTTCGTGCTCAATAAGAAGAAGGATAAGCTCCATTTGCTGCAAGGCCTCAAGCGGATTCTGCTGGACATCGACAAGGCCATTGAGATCATCCGCAACACGGAAGAAGAAGTGGAAGTGGTGCCCAACCTGATGATCGGCTTTGGCATTGATCAGGGGCAGGCGGAGTATGTGGCGGAGATCAAACTGCGCAACATCAACAAGGAGTATATCCTCAAGCGTGTGGCGGAGACATCGGCGCTGGAGGAGGAAATTGCCGATCTGGAGGATACACTGGCAAAGCCGGGGCGTATCCGCAAAATCATCATTGACGAGCTGACGGCGGTGAAGAAGAAGTACGCCCAGCCCCGTAAGACCACCATTATTTACAGCGATCAGGTGGAGGAGTGGCAGGAAGAGGAGGAAGTGGACACCTATCCCGTCCATCTGTTCCTCTCCAAGGAGGGCTACTTTAAGAAAATCACACCCCAATCCCTACGCATGAGCGGCGAGCAGAAGTTTAAGGAAGGCGACAGCCTGCGTGAGACGGTGGAAACCGTCAGCAATGCCGAAGTGATGTTCTTCACCGACCGCTGTCAGGTCTATAAGACCCGCTGCGATCAGTTCAGTGACAGCAAGGCCTCCCTTTTGGGTGATTATCTCCCTGCCAAGCTGGAGATGGATCCGGAGGAGAACGTCATTGCCATGGTGCTGCCCGGGGACTACAGCGGCCACCTGCTGTTCTTTTTTGAAAACGGCAAGGTGGCACGGGTGGAGATGAAGGCCTATGCCACCACCTCCAATCGTCGTAAGCTGACCGGCGCCTATAGTGATAAAAGTCCGCTGGTAGATATTTGGGTGCTGCGTGAGGAGCAGGAGCTGGTGCTCTACTCCACGGAGCCGCGGGCGCTGATCCTCCATACGTCCCTGCTCTCCCCCAAGGCGACCCGCTCTACGCAGGGAGTGGCAGTCATGACCTTAAAGCCCAAGTATCATCTGGAGCGCACGGCCCTGTTGAATGAGTGCGGCATTACCAACTATGCCCGCTATCGTGTTCGGTCATTGCCGGCTGCCGGAGCTATCGTAAAGCCGGAGGACAGTGAGGAAAAGCAGATGGAGCTGCTGTCATAAAAAGGAGCAGCCTGCTGCGAAACCGCCGGGCATGGGGTGGAGAAGAGAAAGGAGAAGCATCTATGAAAAACACAATTCGTAAAATCGCTGCGCGTTATGCTATTATCACGCTGGCCTGTGCTGTTTACGCATGGGGCTTTGCGTGGTGTTTCGATGCCAACCACATCAGCGTAGGCGGATTTACCGGTATTGCCCAGATTATCAACTATTTCCTGCCTTGGGCACCGGTGGGTATTATGACCATTGTCCTGAATGTCCCCCTCTTCTTCCTGGGCTGGAAGAAACTGGGCAGAGAGACGCTGATCAGCTCTCTGTATGCTATGGCCATGTCCTCCATTTTTATTGATGTCATTCTTGCACTTCATGAATTTCAGGCTATGGATCCCATTCTTGCCAGTCTCTATGGCGGCCTGTCTCTGGGCGTGTCTGCCGGAGCGATGATGCGGCAGAGTGCCAATACCGGCGGATCGGAGATGGCGGCCCGGCTTTTGAAGTTAAAATTTGAGGGAGCTTCCATGGGAACGCTGCTGCTTTCTGTGGATTTGATAGTGACGGTGGTTTACGCCTTTATCTTCCGTGATATGACCCGGGCTCTCTATGGTGTGGTAGGGCTTTATGTGGCCTCTCTGGCCATGGATAAGGTGATCTATGGTGCCAATGCGGCCAAAGTGGTGCAGATTATCTCCAAAAAGCAAGATGAAATCACGGCACGGCTTCTGGAGCTGGATCGGGGCGTCACACTGCTGCAGGGGCGTGGTGCCTACAGCGGAGAGACGAAGCAGGTCATTTTGTGCGCAGTGAGCCGCAGCGAGATGGTGGAAGTGAAGCGTCTGGTGCGTGAGATCGATTTGGATGCCTTTGTGATTGTGATGGATGCCTATGAGATTTTAGGGGAAGGATTTGCCGAACACAAAGAGAACAGCCTTTAAAGAGGAGGAGCGCCGTGAAAAAGATGATGTTGCCGCTGCTGCTGAGCGCAGCGCTGCTGTTGAGCGGCTGCAGCCCCATCCTCAATCGGGAGTACAGCGTTCTTCAGCCCCACTCTTTTACCTACTATGAGGGCAATAAAAGCAATGTGCTGCGGGCAGAGAGTTATCAGGACGTGGTCAATGACCTGCTGGTGTTGATTGGTTCGGGTGCCAAAGAAGGCAGCATTTGGCTCTATGCCGGCGAAGAACCGCTGGATGCGGCCGAGACGGCGGAGAACGCTTGCCGTGAGGTGAAGGAGGAGACGCCGCTGGGCGCCTATGCTGTGGACTACCTCAGCTACACCGTGGATGATACACCCCGCAATTATACGGAGATCCGCTTGACGGTGGGGTATCGCCGCAGTGCCGAGCAGGTATCTTCTATGGTGCACGCCACCAGCATTGCTGCCCTCTATGACCTTCTGTCGGCGGCCGTCAGCAACGGCGCCGACGAACTGGTGGTGCAAGTGTCCTATTTTGACCAGCAGGAGCAGGAGGTGGAGGACATCGTGTCCCGCGTTCAAAAGGAGAAGCAGCCCGGTGCGGGAGAAAAATGGCCGGTGTATTTCTATCCCAACGGCCGTAATGCAGGGATTATAGAAATTATCTTAAAAAAATAAGAGCAACAGGGTTGACAGATGGCGCAATGCCTGCTATAATCAACCATGTTGTGCGGGCGTAGCTCATCTGGTAGAGCGCAACCTTGCCAAGGTTGAGGTAGCGAGTTCGAGCCTCGTCGCCCGCTCCAAAA
>JAHHSG010000019.1 GCA_020025305.1 Oscillospiraceae bacterium | reverse complement strand
TGGATTCGCCCAGCGCTATCGAGGGTATGCCTCTTTATGAAACGGACATCGTATTTACCGTGACAAATAAGACGGATGCTAACCTCGATCACCTTGTTGCTTATCTATCCTTTGTGGATATAGAGAACGACCGGATCTATGACGATGAGTTCGGCTCCGCCGGGGAAACGCTGGTGCATCTCCCAAGCCTCGCCGCCGGAGAGAACACTACCATTACTGTTCCCTTGCAGATTGCTTTTGCCGGACAGTTCCGAATTGCAGCTTCGGTCGTCAATCTGGACAGCGGCAGCGTTGCCGTGTCCGATGCGGTCAGCGTGACCATGACGCGGATCACCGCTATGCATCATTCCCTTGTCATCGCGGTGGCGGTCATTGTGCCCGTGATCTGTCTTGCCGTTGCTGTCTACTTGACACGCCGCAAAAAAATAAACCGGTAGTCTATGGACAAACAAGAAAGGGACTGTACAAAAAGAGAACTGCGGCACAAATGCTGTCCACTCCGTCTTGGCATATCCGGGCAAGGCCTTTGGTGGTGTAGTCCCAATTCTCCGACCACGAGAGCATCAGGGAGAGAAGCCCCTTTGCTTTCAGCTGCAAAGCCGTGTTCCGCAGGTGGCAGTTTGCCATCACCGTGTCGTCGCTTTTTTTCGCTACAAAATACCACCATCATATCACCTCCCCCGGCGGTTTGAAACAATGTTTGTTCTACGGGGAAATACCCACTCTGTGCCACCGGATGATGAATCATCTGCATCCTCTTTCTGACAGACAATACGGGGAGAAAAGTGAGGCCTTTTGCCCCCTAATCGGCACATTTATTTGAACTTGCAAAAGGGCGGCTGTTTCAAAACAGCCGCCCTAAAACGGGGGTTATACAAGATAATTTTCTGTTCAGATGCCCATAAACCATTGATATTACTGGTTTTTTTGAGAAGTTCTGTATCTCCTCGCGCACCAAAAAAGCGAAACACTTTTGATGTCAAGGCTAAAAGCCTTAGAGAATCAAGGTGTTTCGCATTTTTTATGTTTTTGTTTGATGTCAAATATTCAGTTTCTGTTCCTTGATGAAGAATGTAAATGTTCCCTGACCGATATGCTTATTGTTCTGATCTTTGATACTCACCTCATAGACGCACAGTGTCCGACCGCTTTTGATTTCTCTGGCCTCTGCCGTCAGTGTATCTCCGGCATAGCAGGCATTGAGATACTGATAGCTTGCATTCACAGTAGCAGAGACATGTCCGTGCGTAGTGGAAGCCGAACCTGCAGCGATATCCGCCAGCGTAAAGCAAACACCGCCATGGGTCGTGCCGCCCGGATTGATCTCGTCTTCCTGCACTGTCTTGGTAACTCTTGCATAGCCTTCAGCAATTTCCTCTACACAGATCCCCATCTTATTTGCAAAGGCATTGCTCGCTTTGCGATAGTGCAGCATCTTTTCAAAATCCATGGTATAACCTCCCGTATCCCGATCTCTTGTAAATTTGCATGACTCAATATACTTTCTAGACGGCCAACAGCTGTCAATGTATATACAAAAAATGCTCACGCAAAAGCGTGAGCATTTTTGCTGGTGCGCGAGGCGGGACTTGAACCCGCACGCCCGTAATGAGCACTAGAACCTGAATCTAGCGAGTCTGCCAATTCCACCACTCGCGCGCGTCTATTCTATTTTAAGAGAATGGTGCGAGTGATGGGACTTGAACCCACACGTCCTGTCGAACACAAGCACCTCAAGCTTGCCTGTCTGCCTATTCCAGCACACTCGCAAATCAATCCTCAAAAATCGAATGCTTGCTTATTATAACACTTCTACAGCTTTTGTCAAGGGGGTAAATAAAACTTTCCTCCCCGTCACGGCAGACGGAGAGATTTGTATTCAGCCTCTCCATGTGGTATACTCGCCTTACAGTTGGGAGAACACCTCTCCGATGGGCCCATCAATCACCAGATCCGCCCCCACATTTGCGCCGGTCTGTCCCTTATTGATGACCACCAGCTTGTGGCCGCGGTAATAGCGCACCAAGCCTGCCGCCGGATAGACCACCAGCGACGTACCTCCGATAATGAGCATATCCGCCTGACGGATATAGTGAAGGGCCTGATCCATTACTTTCTCATCCAGCCCCTCCTCGTAGAGCACCACGTCCGGCTTGATGGCTCCGCCGCACTTGCAGCGGGGAATCCCACGGCTTTGTGCAACGGTCTCCACGCCGTAGAAAGCATGACAGCACTCACAGTAATTGCGCCACACGCTTCCATGGAGTTCCAGTACCTCGCGGCTGCCGGCTGCCTGATGAAGCCCGTCGATATTCTGGGTGATGACCGCCTTCAGCTTTCCCTCCCGCTCCCACTGGGCCAGCTTCAAATGGGCTGCATTTGGCTTGGCATCCAGCGCCAGCATCTGATGGCGGTAGAAATCAAAAAACGCTTCCTTATGCTGTACATAAAAAGTGTGGCTCAACATAGTTTCCGGCGGATAGGCAAATTTCTGGCTGTATAAGCCGTCCACACTGCGAAAATCCTTGATTCCAGACTCCGTGGACACACCGGCCCCGCCGAAAAAGACGATATGATGACTGCTGTCTACCATTTCCTTCAATTGCTTTATTTTCTCATCCATGGCTGTCCCCTCCATCACAAAATTTTAAATAGGAGTCTTCTTATGAACATTCAGATTTTTGGTATGCGCAAATCCTTCGACACAAAAAAAGCGGAACGTTGGTTCAAAGAGCGGCGCATCAAGTATCAGTACATTGATCTTACCAGCAAGGGGCTCTCCGCAGGGGAGTACCGCAGTGTAAAGGCCGCTGTAGGCTATGAGGCATTGGTCAACAAGAGCTGCCGTGCCTATGAGGAACTGTACATGGCCTACCTCACGCCGCAGGCTGCGGAGGAAAAGTTACTGGAGCACCCGGAACTCTTTAACGCACCTATCGTCCGCAACGGAAAACAGGCCACCGTTGGCTTCCATCCGGAGGTCTGGCAAACCTGGACGTAATGACAGTATACCACAAATCCTCCCGCCGCGGTATCCCCAGCAGGAAATATAAAAAGGCCGCCTTCCAGGCGGTCTTTTTATATTTCCTTTGATTTATCTTATACATCAATATAAGCATGTTCCACGCGTACTACCGCATAATAGTTGCCGGGAAGCAGCCGTACTCTCGTGCGGATTTCTTCTTCGATAGCCGCCTCGCTCTTTCCCCCTCCGAAGGGCACTGACACATCGAAGATGAGGTTGGTGTGGGTGGGACCTGTAACCATGCGGAAATCGTGGATCGTAGCATCGGCTTCCACCTCCTGCACCAACTCCACCACACGGTCGCGCATCTTAATCGTCTCTGTATCATTCGTGACGATGGGGTCCATGTGAATCACTGCCTCGCAGCCCAGCTCTTCCTCCAACTCCATCTCGATACCGTCGATCACATCGTGCATCTCCAGAATATTGCCGTCGGAGGGCACTTCGGCATGGAGAGAAATCATCATTCTACCCGGTCCATAGTCGTGTACCACCAGATCATGAATGCCGCACACCTGCCCATGCGCCATGACCAGCTCCCGGATATGCTCTACCAGTTCCGGTGCCGGAGCCTGTCCCAGCAGCGGGTTGAGTGTCTCAAGAGCCGCTTTCCATGCCGAGACAAGGATAAATACGGCCACCAGCATTCCCACCCATCCATCGATCATCAAATGGGTGAAATGGCTCACCGCCATCGCTACGAGCACCGCCAAAGTGGCCATCGTATCAGAAAAGCTATCCACGCCGGTAGCCGCCATGGCTGCGGAGTTGATTTTCTTACCGATCACCCGGTTATAAAACGTCATATACAGCTTTACAGCGATGGACACCAGTAAAACAGTGACCGCCAACCCGTTCACTTCCACTTCCGTGGGATGAAAGATCTTTTGGAAAGAGGACCGTGCCAGTTCTACTCCCATCAGCAGGATCAGTGCCGACACCACCAGTCCGGAGATATACTCAAATCGTCCGTGACCAAAGGGATGGTTTCGATCCGGCTTTAATCCGCCCAAGCGGAAGCCCAGCAGCGTCACCACCGAAGAGCCTGCATCTGACAGGTTATTAAATGCGTCCGCTGTAATGGCAATGGAGCCGCTGACTCGTCCGGCGATAAATTTGCCCAAAAATAACAGGATATTCAACACGATACCCACGATGCCGCACAACTGCCCATAGGCACGGCGCACGGCCGGGTCACTGGTATTGTCCCGATTTGGAATGAACCATTTTGATAGCAGGGATATCACTTGCAACACTCCTTCTCTCTTCATCTCCACCCTCTGCAAACACCACTGTTTGGTCAGCCGGCGGCACAGAGGGATCTTATATTATAAAAGTACCATATCGGGAGGCTCTTACATCCGCCTCCATTAGATCGCCCATGGTCTTTGCTGGGATCGTGGCAGCCGTCACCAAGAGTTGGGGCCTCATCATCCGAATCCCATAGGATATAACGAGTGGCTCTTACACACAAATGGGCTTGGCTGTCAGAAAAAGCGCAAAAGCGACACTGGCGCTCATTGGCCGTGAATTTCCAACTCCAACCGGCAGCACAGCTGATCCAGATCTTCATCTGTAGCAGCCGGAAGGCGAAGCCGTCCCCCACAGACGGGGCAGATGAGATCTACCGAATCCCGCCCCACCCGAATACGATACTGCTGACTGCCGCAAGAACAATGGATTCCTCCCCGGGCTGCAATTTCCTTCAGTTCCGAGAGCACCTCATACATGATCACATTATCGGTAAAAGCCTCCGGGTTTTCGTTTTTTTCTTTCTCCGCCCGGATGGCAAGTCCCTCCAGCGCAGAGCGCACCTGCTGCTCCTCCCCCACATAGCAGCACAACTGCCGTGTCTCCGGGCAGGCAAGTCCGATTCCCCGTCCTTCCAGCACGTTCTCCATGCTGCACTCGGCCTGATGCGTCTGACCGCACAGGCCGCAGGGCACCCACAGGCGGAACTTCGTGCCGTCCGTCTCCACCCGCAAAGAAGTTTCGCCGCACTGACACTCCATGTGAGCGGCCGCCGCCGACAGGGCAAAACGGCTGCGCTGGTGCATGACCACCTTGCCGCACTTGGGGCACAAATAGCCAAAGCTTCGCATTTCCTCCATACGATCCATACGACTTCTCCTCTCATTTCTATGTGATTAAACTTAGTTATTATACTCCATTTTTCCTTGCATTTCCAGTATTATTTCCGTTTTTCTATGGTGTTACAGTGCATATTTTTTATACTGCCGGGTAAAATAGGGAAAACGCATGAGAGGGGAACATAACTATGCAAACAAAACGACTGGGACCCCAGACACTGCGGCTTGCCCATCCGCCCAGTGTGGTCTCCTTTGCCAACATCGGCGGAAAGATGGAGGGTGAGGGCCCGCTGGCTGATTTCTTTGACATCCTCTCCAACGACTCCTTTTTCGGCGCAAAAACATGGGAGCAGGGTGAGTCCGTGATGCAGCGCCGTGCGCTGGAATCGGCACTGGAAAAGGGCGGGATTACCGCCAATGATCTGGATTTTGTGCTGGCCGGTGATCTTCTCAACCAGTGTATCGCCACCACCTTCGCTCTGCGGGATTTTAACATTCCCTTCTACGGAATCTACGGTGCCTGTTCCACCATAGGGGAAGGTCTGTCGCTGGCCTCGCTGCTGCTGGACGGCGGTTTTGCCCATCTGGCCGCTGCTATGACCAGCTCCCACTATTGCGCCGCAGAGCGACAGTTTCGTATGCCCACACCTTACGGCAATCAGCGCACCCCCACCGCTCAGTGGACGGCCACCGCTGCCGGCTGCTGCATCTTAGGTGCACAGGGCGACGGACCCTATATCACCCATGTCACCTGCGGTAAAATTGTAGATATGGGCATCACCGATGTCAACAACATGGGTGCTGCCATGGCACCGGCCGCCTATGATACGCTCCGTGCCCACTTCCAAGCCACCGGCGAAAAGCCGAAGGATTACGATTTGATTCTCACCGGAGATCTCGGCCATCTTGGACACGAGATTGTCATTGATCTCTTTGCCAACGACGGCATCGATATGAAAAAAAACTATCACGACTGCGGCATGCTCTTATACGATCTGAAGGGCCAGGATATGCACGCCGGCGGCTCCGGCTGCGGCTGCTCAGCTTCGGTCCTGTGCGGCTATCTGCTGCGGGGGATGCAGCAAAAGCGATGGAATCGCATTCTCTTTGCCCCTACCGGAGCCCTTCTCTCTCCGGTATCCTCCTTTCAGGGGCAAAGCATTCCCGGTATCTGTCACGCCGTGGTATTTTCCAACGAGAAGGGAGCTGTACAGTAATGGAATATCTCAACGCATTCCTTTGCGGCGGACTTTTATGCGCCGTAGGACAAATCATCATTGATAAAACCTCCCTCACTCCTGCCCGCATTTTGGCAGGCTATGTGGTGTGCGGTGTGGTATTGCAAGCGGTGGGCGTCTACCAATATCTGGTGGATTGGGGCGGCGCAGGCGCCACAGTCCCCCTGACCGGGTTCGGCTATACACTGGCCCGTGGTGTCGCCAAAGCCGTGGAGGAGCAAGGCTTGCTGGGTGCCCTCACCGGCGGGCTCTCCGCCACAGCAGGCGGCATCACCGCCGCCACCTTTTTCGGATTGCTTGCCGCCCTCCTGTTTCGCCCCGGCGAAAAACGCTAAAAAAAGCGTGGCTTTTGCCTATGAAGGCAAAAGCCACGCTTTTTTCCATGTCCCCATTATTCCGTGGGCGAGAGTACCACAACATCCAGCTTTCGCCCCAGGGCATATTGGATCGTACTGTAGGTACCGCCGCTCTGTCCGTCGTGTACAGCAATCAGCAGTGCGGCGTGGTCCACCATATAGCGGTTGCGCCGCTGCATGCATCCAGGCGTATACTTCTCCTGCACCAGCGTTTCATAGTCGCACGCGGCCACCAATCTTTCATAGCGCTGCCGCTCTTCCACCGGCCAGCACGCGCTCTGGCTGGCACAGGGGATGGCAGCCTCCACCGTTACATCCGCGTGGCAGTGCCGCAGCTGCAGTGCCATTTCGCAAAAGTAAAAATCACACCCCTGCGCCATACCGCAGATGAAATGGCGATATCCCTCTTCATAAGCACTCTCCAGCACATCCCACAGCCGCTTCTTTAAAGCAGCACACTGTGGATCGCTCTCATTTTCCCCCCACGGCAGTTTACCAGGCCGATGGCCGGAAAAGCAGCAGCTGATCTGTTTTGCCCGCATATCTCCATCCCCCTTTCTAACGCTGTTTATTATAGAACAAATTTTCTATTGTGTAAAGAGAAATTCTGCGTTTTTGTTGCAAATGACACTTGTTTTTTCCAGCATAGAACGATATAGTGAATATATCTACAGGAGACGACCGTCTCCCTTTTTTAAAGGAGATCCCCCATGACCCATACTCGTAATACCCATAAACTAGCAGTCACTGCCATGCTCAGCGCCGTGGCAACCGTGCTGATGATGCTGGAATTCCCGCTGCCATTTCTCATACCGCCCTTTGTTAAACTGGATTTTTCAGAGCTGCCGGCACTGCTGGCCTCTTTCTCCTTAGGCCCTCTGTACGGCGGCGCAGTGTGTCTCATCAAAAATCTGTTCTGCTGTTTGCGCAGCACTACCGGCTGTGTTGGTGAGCTGGGCAATTTTTTGCTGGGAGTGTGCTTCGTATTGCCCGCCGGCTGGATCTATCGCCGCCGCAAGTCCCGCAGCCGTGCCGTCATGGGCTCTATGCTGGGCGCTGTAGCGATGGCACTTTTGAGCATTCCCATCAACTACTTTATCACCTACCCTGTCTACTCCGCTTTTATGCCCATTGATGCCATTATTGAGATGTATCAGCAAATTCGTCCCGGTGTCAACGGTCTTTTGGAGTGTTTGGTGATCTTCAATGCCCCCTTTACCCTCCTCAAGGGTGCACTGGATGTGGTGTTATGTCTGCTCATTTATAAGCCGCTCTCCCCTCTCCTCCACCGCTAATACTTACTGCCCTCCGCCGTCTTGCGGAGGGCATTTTTTGCTTTCCATCGGGAAGCTGCCATGGTATAATAGAACAAACGAACGATTAAAAGGAGGTGCATCGACTGTGGAACGTGTAATCCTGCACTGTGACCTGAACTGTTTTTATGCCTCGGTGGAGTTGCTGGGCCACCCGGATTTACAGGATATTCCCATGGCGGTCTGCGGCGACCCCTCCTCCCGCCACGGCATTATCCTTGCCAAAAATGAGCCGGCCAAACGTCTTGGCATCCGCACGGCGGAGACGGTCTGGCAGGCCAAGAAGAAAGCGCCCGGTCTGGTACTGCTGCCGCCTCACCACAGTCTCTATCGCCGCTATTCCCAGCTGGTCAACGAAATATACGGCCACTATACCGATCTGGTGGAACCCTTTGGCATTGACGAAAGCTGGCTGGATATCACCGGCAGTATGCATCTTTTCGGCACGGACGGCAAACAGGTCGCTGACCAGATTCGCCACCGGGTGAAGGCGGAGTTGGGGCTGACAATCTCCGTAGGCGTTTCTTTTAATAAAGTATTTGCCAAGCTGGGCAGCGACTACAAAAAGCCGAATGCCACCACTGTTATCAGCCGTGAAAACTGGCGTGAAATCGTCTGGCCTCTGCCGGTGGGTGCCCTTCTCTTTGTCGGAAGTGCAGCCAAAAAGCTGCTCAACAGCTACGGCATAAACACCATCGGACAGCTTGCCAACAGCTCACCGGAGATGCTGGAAGCACTGCTGGGCAAGCAGGGCTATCAACTCCACCACTATGCCAACGGCCTGGAGAACTCCCCTGTCCGGCCACAGCACCAGCATGAGCCGGTGAAATCTGTAGGCAACGGCACTACCTTTCCCCAGAATCTAACTCGTTGGGAGGAGGTACGCACCGGATTGAGTCTTCTCTGCGACAACGTGGCCCAGCGTCTTCGCCAGCAGGATCTCTACTGCGGCGGCGTACAGGTGACGATTCGGGACGCACAATTCAAGACCATCACTCGGCAAAAGCAGCTCCCGGAGAGCACCCATCTCATGAAGGACATCTACCAAGCAGCACTGGAATTGACCGAGCATGCGTGGAAAGCGCCCCACCCCATCCGTATGCTGACGGTTACCGCCCTCTACATCACACAGGCTGCCGAAAGCTATCAGCAGCTGGATCTTCTGGGCGTACAGCAATCCCTCTGCAGCGAGAAGCAGGAGCAGCTTGAGCGGACCATGGATGCCATTCGCGGAAAGTACGGCAAAGGCTCCATTGCCTTCGGCACACCCAGCGAGAAGCAATCGGGCTGGGGTGATTGATGGCTGTTCTTTGCCTCCATGCCAGCTGCGTGGTATCATATTAGTCAGGAAATTTATAAAAAGGAGAAGTTTACCGTGGATCTCATCTTACTGGGCACCGGCAACGCCATGGTGCGGCGCTGTTATAACACCTGCTTTGCCCTAAAGGACGGCGAGGATTTTTTTCTTGTGGACGCCGGCGGCGGCAATGGCATTCTTCGTCAAATAGAAGATGCCGGTCTGACCTTTTCCGGCCTCCACCACCTTTTTGTGACCCATGCCCACACCGACCACGTACTTGGTGTTGTGTGGGTGGTGCGGGCAGTGGCATCCCTACTCAATAAAGACAGCTACCACGGAACACTGACCATCTGGTGTCACGATACGGTGCTCGAAATTTTAGAGCCTCTGTGCCGCACTCTGCTGCCAGAAAAGCTTTCTCGTCACATAGGGTCTGCCATTCGTTTTGTCCCTATTCTCCCCGGCGATGTTCTCCGCTGTCTCGGCATGGAGCTGACGGTTTTCGACATTTTCTCCACCAAGGCTAAACAATACGGCTTTCGCGCCATACTGCCGGACGGTCAGACACTGGTGTGCCTGGGTGATGAGCCCTGCCACCCGGATTGTCAAGAACTGGTGCGTGGGTGTGACTGGCTTTTGACGGAGGCCTTCTGCCTGTATGAGGATCGAGAGAGGTTCCGTCCCTATGAAAAACACCACAGCACCGTGCTGGATGCCGCCAAGCTGGCACAGGCCCTGGAAGTGCGCCGTCTGGTGCTCTACCACACAGAGGATCAGACGCTTGCCACACGCAAGGCCCGCTACAGCGCCGAAGCCCGCACCGTCTACCACGGGCAGGTCTATGTACCTGACGATCTGGAAAGCATCCGCCTTTGCGGCAGGGGCAAAAAAGGCGCAGGGCTATGAAATACGCCTGCACAAATGCGCCGATATGATGGTTTGCGCCAAGAAGTCGTGAGAAGGTGTCTCCGCTGCACAAATGCCTGTCTATGGAATGCTCCCGCAAAACGGCAGGAGCTATGGAGGATGAGGGCGCATAGCCGAAGAAGGGCAGCTGTGTTTTTGCACAGCTGCCCTTCAAAGCATTCAGTTCTCTATCGAGTCTCAACCTGTCTCCATGGCTGTATTTTTATTCCATCCATTCGTCCGCTGCCGCCTTAGGTAAGCTCCAGCGGTAGTGGGCTGCCAGCAGACGGATCACAACCACCACACCGCCGCCCAACAGCAGTGCTGCTTCGCCTCCCCACAAACGGCCCACCATCTCCCACACCAGTGCGCCGATCAATGCCGCGCAGGCATAGATATGCTTACGGAAAATGTAGGGCATATCTCCTGCCATCACATCCCGCAGCACACCGCCGCCTACGCCGGTCAGCGTACCGAGGAACGCCACCGTAAACCAGCTGCCATCCGGCAGCACCCGGCACGCGGTCTGGGCACCGAGCACGGTAAATATACCCAGCCCCAGCGAATCGCTCCACAGCATGGTCAGTTCATAGGCACGGCGCGTCTTCATCAAACACCGCCGCACCGAAGGTACGAAAAAAAGTGCGGCTGTGACCGCTGCCGCTGTCACCGACAGAGGATCTGAAAAGATAGAGGGCGGTGTAATGCCCAGCATCAGGTCGCGGACAATGCCGCCGCCTACCGCTGTGGTTACCCCCAGCACAATTACCCCCAGCATGTCCATCTTCTTGCGCAGACCCGTCATAGCTCCGGACACGGCAAAGGCCACTGTGCCAATCAAATTTCCGATTAAGATCCATGTCTCCATTGTTTTTCCTCCCAAGATAAAACAGAGTAAGCCCCTTTTTCAAGAGGCTTACTCTGTTTTGTAACCTGAAAGATGCTCAGAACCTTTCGTTCCGATTGCTTCGTCGGTGCGCATAGCGCTCTCCAGAGGGCGATTGGGATCCAGTCCGTTTGCCTGAGAGTATTACCCCTTCGGCGGCTGCAGCCCAGCGCTCTCCCAAGACCCGTCATCTCGCATTATGTAATTATTCGCAGTTTACCGGCACTTAGTCCTCCGGGATCTCATGGAGCAGTTTTCGATATTCCAGATAATCCGTATCCAACGGATTTTCCTTGGGCGCATGCTGCTGATACTGGGCCAGCAGACGAGCCGCCTTTTCCTGTGGCTGAATGGTGCCTGCACCGGAGATACAGCCGCCGGGACAAGCCATCCCTTCCAACAAATAGCCATCATATTCGCCTCTGCGAGCCCGCTGCAGCATCTTGCGGCACTCACGCAGCCCCTGTGCAGCCACAGTTTTAACCTCCGCATCAGGATGTGTGCGCTCAATTACCTTCTCCACTGCCTTGGCTACACCGCCGCCAGCAGCAAACCCGACACCGGGCGCCGAGGCCTGATAACTTCCGGGAATCCCCTCTAATTCATCCAAGCGGATATTCTTGGCCTCAAACATACCACGCAGCTCTTCAAAAGTCAACACAAAGTCTACCTCACTGCGGACACTGCTGCGGCTGGCCTCCAGCTTCTTGGCGGCGCAAGGCCCGATAAAGGCCACACGGCAATTGGGGTCTTTTCTCTTTTGCAGACGGGCCGTAAGCACCATAGGCGTCATGGTCATGGAGATATAAGGGGCATATTCAGGGAATTCCTTTTTCGCCATCACCGACCACGCAGGGCAGCAGGAAGTTGCCATAAAGGGTTGCTTTGACGGCACATTCTCCATAAACTCTTCAGCTTCCTCCACTGCGCATAAATCCGCACCAATGGCCACTTCCACCAAGTCGGAAAAGCCCAGGATCTTCATTGCCTCTGCAATCTGGGCAGGCGATATCTTTTCGCCGAACTGCCCCCAGAAAGCAGGCGCAATCACCGCCACTACCCGGTCGCCTTGTTTAATGGAATGCACCAGTTGGAACACTTGCCCTTTATCCACAATAGCGCCGAAAGGACAGTTCACAAGACACATACCACAGGAAACACACTTATTGTAGTCGATCTCTGCCCGACCAAATTCATCCTTACCAATGGCATTCATACCGCAGGCCTCTTGGCAGGGGCGCTCGAACTTAATAATGGCGTGATAGGAACAGGCATCCCTGCACCGCCCGCACTTCACACACTTGCTCTGGTCGATATGGGCACGGCCATTGGCAAAATACACAGCATTTCTATGGCAGGCATTCTCGCAGTGTCTGGCAATGCAGCCCTGACATGCGTCCGTGATCTGGAAGTGGGTATCCGGACAGGCATGGCAGGCGAATTTTATGATATTGATCAGCGGAGGATCATAATATTTTTCCGCAATGGCGCTCTCTTCTACACCGTCGCTAAGATGGTTACGCTTCCCTATCTTCTGCAGGGGCAACCCCATAGCCAGTCGGATCCGCTCGCCCACAATTGCTCGTTCCAGGAAGACAGACTCCCTCTGTTCGCCTATCTCACCGGGCAAAATTTCGTAAGGCAGCTCCTCGATGCGTTCACTGTAATTTTCACCGGCGTAGGCCAGTTTAGCTACTTCGGCAAAAACACGTTTACGCATATCTGCAATTCCGCAGTAAATATTCCTCATAAATCGCTTTCCGTCCTTCTTGTAACCTTTTTAGCGTTAATTGATTGTTACATAATTAACGTTGTCCTGATTATACAAAATTTTCAGTAAAAATGCAATAGATATACAGCAGAATCGAAAAATTTTACTAGTTTCTTACTGATCCGATGTTGTTCCCCAGATGGCCTCTAATGCTCGCTCCAGCTTCCCCAGCGCCTTTTTTTCTATGCGCGATACATAGCTGCGGCTAATACCGTAGACGGCGGCCACTTGTTTTTGCGTCTGCGGCAGATGCCCCTCCAGCCCATAACGCCGGCGGATGATGTCCGCCTCTCGTTCCGTCAAGCACTCCCCCACCAAGCGATGCACCAAGCGGCAAGTTTCCTTTTCCTGTAAATCCGAAAGCATGGTATCATCCATCCCTACCACATCCAGCAGGTAGAGGGAATCCCCATCAGTATCCGTCTCAATGGTATCCGATAAGGACACCTCGCCCTGCAGTTTCCTTTGCGAGCGAAAATACATGAGGATCTCATTTTCAATACAGCGGGCAGCGTAGGTGGCAAGGCGGATCTTCTTATCGGGTCGGAACGTATTGACCGCCTTAATAAGACCGATCGTTCCAATGGAAATTAAATCATCTTGATTGTCACTTTGCGTATAGTACTTCTTGGAGGGGTAATGCAGAAGGAGGAATTTCCCCGATCAAAAACGGCCCCATAGGGGTCGCCGAATTTTAAGTAAATGTCTAAATGTATTTCTTCTCTGGTGCTCTCTTTTTTGACCACGATCCGATCCAGTATCGTGGTGACCAGCGCTGAATTTACACCATTTTGAAAGGAGAGTTCTTCTTCCAGTGCAGTTTTGATCATTCCCAGCCGCTCCGGGGAGATCATGCTTTTTTCTTCCTCCGCCTTCAAATTCCCCATTTGCCTCTCCAGCTGGCTAAGCTGTTGGTTGAAGGTATCGTTGCGCTGTTTGAATTCTGCCGTGGAGAGCACTCCCTCAATGCTCATCTCCAGCAGACGATCTTTTTTGGCTTGGATGGCAGACAGCTCCGCCTCCAGCCTCACGACATCCTGACGGTAGTCATGCTCATTGGGGACGGCCTGAATGACGTTCATCACAGCATCTACAACAGCCGATCTATCCTGTATCAGCTGATCGAATATCCGAGCCATGATCTGATCCAGTTCAGTAGTCCGCAGCTGCGGCGCAGAACAGGCAGCCCGTCCTCGGTTTCGGTACACCCGGCACTGCCAGACCTCTTTCTCTCCCTTAGAGCTCTTGAGTACCTGCCGATAAAAACTGGTGCCATGCTCCTCACAGATGATCTTGCCGCTGTATGAGTAGCGGTTGTGGAATTCAGCGGCACTCTGGTGGGACATCATCTGGGCGCGGCGCCGCTTGTAGAGGGTATTGGCCCGATCCCACAGTTCCTCGGAAACGATTGCCGGAACGGAGGGATCCGGATACATCACCCACTCGCTCTCGTCCAGAAATATTTTCCGCTTGCTACGGTAATCCACCGTCTGGCTTTTGTTGGCGCAATACCAGCCTTTGTATTTGGGATTCTCCAAAATGTGCCGGATGGTCAGCACATTGAAGGCATTGCCCCTTCGACTGGTGAAGCCCTCGTCATAGAGTTTCTGAGAAATACGGCGCATACCCATCTGCTCATTAGCGTAAAGGTGGAAGATCCGGCGAACCACCTGGGCTTCCGCTTCGTTGATGGTAAGGACACAGTCCTTTTTGTCATACCCCCACAGTTTGTCATTGCCCAGCACATGACCGTTTTTGATGGCCTGATGAAAGCCGAACTTTAATCGCTCCGAGAGCTTTCGTACCTCATCCTGAGCTACACCGGCCATGACCACCAGGCGGAATTCACTGTCGCTGTCCAAGGTGTTGATATTGTCGTTTTGAAACAGCACCCCCACATCGTGCTCCAGCAGTTCCTGGGTATACCGGATGCTGTCCAGTGTAGAACGGGAAAAGCGGGATATTTCCTTTGTGATGATGAAATCGAACCGCCCCGCTTTGGCGTCGGAGATCATCTGAAGGAAACTATCCCGCTTTTTGGTGCTTGTTCCGCTGATACCCTCATCGATGTATCCCGGCACATAGGTCCAATTTGGTTTGGACTGGATTAGTTCTGTGTAGTACTGCACCTGATTTTCCAGGCTATTGAGCTGCTCGTCTTTTTCTGTGGATACTCTGGCGTAATAGGTTACCCGCAAGGGCAGGTCAAAGATGCTCTTGCCATTTCGCATCTCATTACGGATCTTGAGTACATTCATACGGACATTCCTCCTTTATCAAGCATACAGGATACTGGAACAGCACCGGTAAATCTATCACAGAATGTACGAGATCTTCTGCCTTGGAATAGGTAAATTGTGATATAAGCCCGAGGGACAGAACACGCTCCAGCAGCACACTGACGAGTTCCCTCTGTGCATTTTCCAAATTGCATCACCTCGTATTCAGAATATGAGCATTGGCACCCCAAAATGCCATCTGGACAAAAGAAGAATTGCGCCACATGCTCCTAAGTTAGCGGCAAGACTCCAGCCTCCGGAGACCATAACAGGCGAGAATATTGTGATGCTTGGTGCCAGAAGCGTAGGGGGGCAACATTAAGGCGCGTTTGCCAGAAAAGCAGATTGCCATATTTTTGGCATTGAGTGCCGAACTGTTTTTTTAAGAACAACTCACAGGTGGTTTTGAAATAACCCAGAGCCGAGCAGAGATGAAACGGAATAATCGTACTGTGTATTTCGGCGGACGACCTGCATATATACGGAGGAGATTGAGAAAAAGCTGACCTGTTATTCACAACTTCGGTAAATACTCAAAGGAACGGATGGGGAAAACGTGTTGACACCAACGGGAAAGGCTGTACACCGGTGGTGAACAGTGCGTTTTAAACTCACCTGTGACAAATCCAATGACCTGCAGAAAGAAACCAAGAATGGCTAAAATATGTGTTGAAGCAGAGAAATAATAGCTAAAAGTTTATATGTATACAAAACATTTGTAACAATACATTCAGTTTTTTGACCTAGCACGGCGTAGCTTGCCAATAGAAAAGAGATTGCATCTCATAAAACCATGCAGAGCCCACTTACCGAAGTGTCCATGCCTGGCAGATAACCCTTAAGTTCCAAAAGATCAGTCTAAAATTTCAATGGGGATTACTCTGGAAAACGACGAAACAAAATATATAAAATCATATTAATAATTAACCAGAATTATCGTATAAATATAATTTCATTTTAAAAGAGAACTGAATACAGTACATCGATACATTTTAGAACAAACACTTTTCAATAAGGAGTATTTATGGCTGCCATGAAAGATAATAATAAAACATATAAAACTATTGGCGTATTTGAAAATATTTTGTGTATAACCGCCAATAAGCGTGTTGGAATTGTCACAGAATAAATACTTTCTAATTTTGTCTAATATGCCAGAAGCGGATTTATAGATTTGTAAAAAATGTCATTGACAGGAGCAATATTGTGCATTATTATAAGACCATCTAACACAACTCCAAAATTTTGAATCTAACTCTATTTTTTTGAACTTAAGAAAGTTGAGGAGAAAATCATGAAGGAAATCATTGCTACAACAAATGCCCCTGCCGCCATCGGTCCCTATTCCCAGGCTACCAAGTTTGACAATGTTGTGTATGTCTCCGGTCAACTGCCTATCGATCCTGCCACCGGTGCTCTCAGCACCGAAGACATTGCCGGTCAGACCAAGTTGGTCATGAACAACATTTCCAATATTCTGAAGGCCGCCGGCTCCTCTCTGGACAAGATCCTGATGACCACCATTCTGGTTGCCGATCTGTCCAATTTCGATGCCATCAACGAAGCCTATGGTTCTTTCTTTGAGAAGGATGCCCCCGCCCGTGCCTGCTATCAGGTTGCCGCTCTTCCCAAAAATGCTGCCATTGAGGTTGCAGTGATTGCCGCTGTCGAATAAGGAGAAAAAGTATGATAACAAATTGCTTTTCAGACAACGCCGTAAATCTGGACGTTCTGAAGAAGAGAGCGTTCAATGGCCGCTGGGCAGAAGTGCCTGAGGGTGTAATTCCTTTAACGGCTGCAGATCCTGATTTTCAGGTGGAGCCTAAGGTCATTCAGGCTATGAAGGACTATCTGGATGAAGGGTATCTCTCCTATACGCCGAAGCTGGGCTTTCCTGAGTTCCGTCAAGCCATCGCCGACGGCATCAATCAGCGTAAGCACGAGAATGTAGACCCCAATCTGGTTCTGCCTCTTGATAGTGCTGCAAGGGCCATGTATGTCACTGCCGCCGCCTTTATGGAGAAGGGCGACGAGATGATTGTGTTTGATCCCGTGGACTTCCTCTTTCAGGAATCCTGTATGGCAGCAGGCGGTGTGCCTGTCAGATTCCCCGCCAAGATCCGTGAGGACGGTAGGGGCCTGGATTTGAGCCAGCTAGAGAGCTACATTACCCCCAAGACGAAGATGATCGGCCTTTGTAACCCTCTCAACCCGTTGGGAACACTGTATACGAAGGAAGACTTGGACTACATCCTTGCTCTGGCAAACAAGTATGATCTGTGGATCATGAACGATGAGATTTGGTCCGACATTGTTTACCCTGAGCAGCCCTTTGTCAGCATTTTGCAGGCGGACGGTGACAAGAGCAAGGTGGTTTCTGTTTATGGCTTCTCCAAGAGCTTCGGCGTTGCAGGACTTCGCATTGGCTGCGCATACTGCACCAATCAGGAGGTTTTTGACGCCATTGTAAAGGAGTCAGCCGTGATGACGACTGCAGGCGGAATCTGTTCCATTGCACAGATTGCGGGTATTGCATGCATGCGGCAGGGGATGGAGCGTCTGGACGCATTTCTGGTTCACCTGAAGAAAAACAGAGACTACGCAATAGATCGCCTAAGTAAGATGGACGGCATTTCCTGCTTTACCCCCCGTGCAACCTATCTGGTATTCCCTGACATCACCCAGACAGGCCTCACCAGCCAGGAGTTTGCCGAGTTCATGCAGCGAGAGGCAAAACTGGCCATTGTTCCCGGTACAAAGAATTTCTTCGGCCCCGGTGCTGAGGGACACATCCGCATCTGCTTTGCTACCAGCCACGCTATCCTGCAGGAGGGTTTGGATCGCTTTGAGCATGGTCTTAAGCTGTTGGGCCGCTAATCGGAAGTTTTTCGCAATGTGAACTGTGCTCCGCCACAGTCAAATAAAGTAAGCCTATTAAGGAAAATGGAGGTCATGTATGAAAAAGTTAGTAGCCCTATTTCTTGCTAGCATCATGGTACTGTCCCTCATGGTCGGTTGCAGCAGCAATGAGGATGGCAGTAAAAAGGACAACCTGATTGTTGCTATCAGCGCAGAACCAAAGGATCTGGACGCCCACAGTTTCTGTGACAGCAGCTCTTCCCAGATTCACAACTTGATGTACGATACCTTACTCCGTCAGGATGAGAAAGGAACTGCATCTGCCGGTCTGGCAGATACCTGGGAGTGGGTCGATGACGTCACGCTTCGCTTGCACATCCGCGAGGGCGTTAAGTTCCACAACGGCGAGGAGCTGAAGGCCAACGATGTGGTATTTAGCCTGCGGCGCGCACAGGAGAGTGAGTTCACCAACTGGATGGTCGCTACCATGGATGCAGAGAACACCAAGGTTCTGGACGATTACAATGTCGAAATCAAGCTGAACGAGCCCACTGGGGCAATGCTGGCTCAGCTGTGCTTCCTGTTCATCGTGGACGAGGAGACTGTTTCCTCCGGTACCGACATGAAGGATCACCCCAACGGAACCGGTCCCTTCATTTTTGATAGCTGGTCCCGCGGTGACCGTCTGGACTTCAAGTCCAATACCGAATACTGGGGCACCGTTCCCGCATTCAGCACCCTCACCATGCGTCTCATCACCGAGCCCTCCAGTCGCGGCATGGAGATTGAGTCCGGCGGTGTGGATATCGCACTGAACATTGCAGCCAACGATATTGAGAATCTGGAAGCCAACGAGAATGTCACCGTCCTCAAGACTCCCAGCTATTCCAACGTGTTTATCGGCATGAACTGTTCTGCCGAGCCCTTCAACAACAAGCTCCTGCGTCAGGCTATCAACTACGCTCTGGATCGCCAGGCTATTGTTGATATCGTCTACAGAGGCGGAGGCTCTCTGGCCAACGGCCCCATTGCTCCCACTGTCTGGGGCTATGACGAAAACCTCAAGGGCTATCCCCACGATGTGGAGAAGGCCAAGGAACTGATGGCTGCAGCCGGCTATCCCGACGGTCTGAACATCACCATCACCGTCAGCGACTCCCAGGAGCGTGTGGACATCGCTGAAATGGTTCAGAACCAGCTCAAGGAGATTGGCATCAACGTTACTGTTGAGTCTATGGAAAATGCAGCATACTTGGATCGCATCATTGATTCCTCCACTCAGATGTACATTCTGGGTTGGATCACCAACACCGGCGATGCCGATTACGGTATGTATGAGCCCTTCTACACCGGTCAGCCCACCTGGTCCAATACCGCCTGCTACAGCAACCCCGAGGTAGATAAGCAACTAGACATCGGTAAGCGCAGTGCCGATCCCGATGTCCGTATGGAGGCATATCGCCAGGTGCAGGCGATGATTGTTGAAGATGCTCCCTGGGTGTTCCTGTCTAATAAGCAGGAGGTCGCAGCATGCAGGAGCAATGTCAAGGGTTTTGAGGTAACCCCGTCTGCAAGATTTAACTACAACACGGTTACCTTTGAATAAACAAGTTCAGGCATAGATGTAATGAGAGGGAATGCGGAAACAGAATCAGATCTGCATTCCCTCTTCTTTCTAAGACTCCGCAGTTTCTGTTTCTGCTCACAGGGCCGGGGTGCTGTATTTCCGCCTCCCGGCCTCTTTTCATAGGATGCAGAGGCGGAGAATACATGAGATAACCGCCTTTCTGCAGAGAACTCTTCGATTATGATAATATCACGCCCGCGTTTCAAGATCTTTACTCTGAATACAAAAGGCCAAGGAGATGAAGGTAATTGACAAAATATATACTTAAGCGATTAATGCAGATGGTCCCGGTTCTATTGGGCGTCACGCTGATTGTCTTCACACTGATGTATATTACGCCAAGCAACCCTGCAAATATGATTCTCGGCGATAATGCATCACCTGAGGCAGTTGAAGCTCTGGAGGAGGAGCTAGGCCTCAATGATCCCTTCCTTGTACGGTTTGGAAGTTACATTTGGGGCATTGTGACCCGCTTTGATTTCGGCACATCCTGGTTCTCTGGCGAACCCATTGTTGATGAGCTGCTGACTCGCTTCCCAAAAACAGCCCTGCTGGCAGCTGCCGGTGTCATTTTATCCGTACTGATCGGTGTTACCTGTGGCGTAATCGCAGCCACAAAGCAGTACTCCGTTTTTGACCATGTCGCTACGACTGTATCCCTGATCGGTGTGTCCATGCCTTCTTTCTGGTTGGCACTCATGCTCTGTTTGGTGTTTGCCGTCCATTTGGGCTGGCTGCCGGTTTCCGGGTCCTACGGATTGAAATACTGGATTCTGCCTGTGATCACCTTGGGTACTGGCGGTGCCGCCAGTATCATGCGTATGACCCGCTCTAGTATGTTGGAGGTCATCCGTATGGACTATATCCGTACCGCTCGTGCCAAGGGTCAGGCAGAGCGCCGTGTGGTTACCCGCCACGCTCTGAAGAATGCTCTGATCCCCGTGGTTACCGTCATTGGTATCCAGTTTGGCAATCTGCTGGGCGGCTCCGTCTTGGTAGAGTCCGTGTTCGCCATTCCCGGCCTTGGTAAGTATGGCGTTGACGCCATCAAGCAGCGAGATCTTCCTGCTGTTTTGGGTAGTGTGCTGTTCATGGCCATCACCTTCAGCTTCTGTAATCTGCTGACCGATATTCTTTACAACTTCATTGATCCTCGTATCAAGTCCGCTATGGGCACTTTCAAGAAAAAAAAGAAGATAGAAAAAGAGGGGGATAAAGATGAAAAACAATAAAATTATTCGTCGAAACAACCCCTGGGTCGACGTCCTGTCCCGTTTTTCCCGGAATAAGCTCGCCATGTTAGGTGCAATTCTTTTGTGCATATTGATTTTATCCGCAATATTTGCAGATGTTCTGGCACCCTACGGCTATGACGATCAATGTCCTGAGGCGGCACTTCAGGGTCCCAGCCTGCAGCATCCCTTCGGAACAGACAAGTTTGGCCGCGATCAGTTCAGCCGCGTTCTGTATGGTGGTCGAATTTCTCTGCGTGTCGGTATCATCGCTGTAGCAGTGGCTCTGGTGTTTGGAAGTGCGCTGGGTATTATTGCTGGCTATGTCGGTGGAAAGGTGGACAGTGTGATCATGCGCATCATGGATGTGCTGATGGCTGTACCAGGGATGTTGCTGGCAGTTGCTATTTCTGCATCTCTGGGTGCAGGCCTGGGCAACATGATGATTGCCATCGGCATCGGCAATGTCCCCGGCTACGCCCGAATTACCCGCGCCGCCGTGCTGTCCGCCAAGGAAAATGAATATGTGGAAGCTGCCCGGGCTACAGGTGTCAGCAATCTGGGAATTATTGTAAGACACATCCTGCCCAACGCCATTGCACCTGTCATTGTTCAGGCAACCCTTGGCGTAGCAAGCTCCATTACCGCCTGCGCTATGCTGTCCTTTCTGGGCCTTGGTGCACCTCCTCCCACTCCTGAGTGGGGAGGCATGCTCTCCACCGCACGCGACTACCTGAGAACCGAACCCTATATGGCTATTTTCCCCGGTCTCTTTATTATGATTACCGTATTTTCTTTGAACGTAATGGGTGATGGTCTGCGGGATGCCATTGACCCGCGTCTGAAGGATTAAGAGGGAGAATAAAATGAACGATAATTTGCTTGAGGTCAAGAATCTCACAATTGAGTATCGAACAAGAAAAAGCACTGTCCAGGCCGTTAACGGAATCAGTCTGGAGGTACCCAGAGGCACTACACTGGGCCTTGTGGGAGAGACCGGTGCCGGAAAAACCACCACCGCACTGGGCATTATGGGACTGATCCCTGCTCCTCCCGGAAAGGTTGTCAGCGGAGAGATCCTGTTTGACGGCGAGGATCTTCTGAAGAAGGACAAGACAGAGATGCGAACCATCCGTGGTAAACAGATCTCCATGATTTTTCAGGATCCCATGACAGCACTGAACCCCATTCTGACGGTTGGTGAGCAGATCTATGAGGTGATCCAGCTCCACGAGAAGCTGAACAAGAAAGAAGGCATTGAAAAATCCAAGAAGATGCTGGAAATGGTGGGTATCCCCGGAGACCGGTATAACGAGTATCCTCACCAGTTCTCCGGTGGTATGCAGCAGCGCGTAGTCATTGCTATTGCACTGGCCTGCAACCCTCGCCTTCTGATTGCCGACGAGCCTACCACGGCTCTGGATGTAACGATTCAGGCTCAGGTACTCCAGCTGATGAACAATCTAAAGAAAGAGCTGAATACCTCGATGATCCTTATCACCCATGATCTGGGCGTTGTTGCAGAAACCTGCGAGAATGTGGCCATCATGTATGCAGGTGAGATCGTAGAGATGGGAACACTCGAGGATATCTACGAGCACGCCAGTCATCCCTACACCCAGGGACTCTTTGACAGTATCCCCGATCTGGATGTGGAGCAGGATCGTCTCAAGCCCATTGCAGGCCTTGTTCCCGATCCCAGCAACCTGCCCAAGGGCTGCAAATTTGCACCCCGATGTCCTTACTGTACCCCTGCCTGCGAGGCGGCCGAGGTCGAAAATTATCAGCTTTCCGACACCCATTTCTCCCGGTGTCTGAAGATGAAAGCGCTGGCAATCCACGGAGGTGAAGCATAATGGAGTCTATCCTCGAGGTCAAAAACCTAAAGAAATATTTTGCAACGCCTAACGGTCTGCTGCACGCTGTTGATGATGTGAGCTTTACTCTGGAGGCTGGTAAGACATTGGGTGTCGTGGGAGAGTCCGGCTGCGGAAAGTCCACCTTGGGCCGTGTCATTCTTCATCTGTTGGAGAAAACTGACGGCAGCATTACCTTTGAGGGCAGAGATATTTCTAATCCTAGCAAGGCTGAGCTGAAGGCACTGCGCCGGGAAATGCAAATCATTTTCCAGGACCCCTATTCCTCCATCAACCCCCGTATGCGCGTGGCGGATATTATCGGAGAGCCTCTCAAAACCTATAAGCTCTGTGCCAACAAGGATGAACGAGACAAGAGAGTTGCCGAGCTGATGGATACAGTGGGTCTGGCTCAGCGTGTGGCGGATATGTACCCCCACGAACTGGACGGAGGCCGTCGCCAGCGTATCGGCATTGCCCGCGCCCTGTCTCTGAATCCTAAGTTCATCGTATGCGATGAGCCTGTATCTGCACTGGATGTGTCCATTCAAGCCCAAATTCTGAACCTCATGCAGGATCTACAGCAGGAGCGGGGCCTAACCTACATTTTTATTACCCATAACCTCAGTGTTGTTAAGCACATTTCTGACGATATCTGCGTGATGTATCTGGGTCAGCTGGTGGAGAAGTGTTCCTCTCAGGAGCTGTTCCGCAATAACCTGCACCCCTATACCAAAGCTTTGCTGTCTGCAATTCCAAAGCCTAAGATCGGTGCAAACAGCCAACGCATCGTGCTGAAGGGTGAGATTACGAGCCCGATCAACCCGAAACCCGGCTGTCGGTTTGCACCCCGTTGCCTCTATGCCAAGCCTGAGTGCTTCCAGAGCAACCCTTCTCTGGAAGAGGTCTCCAAGGATCACTTTGTGGCTTGCCATTATGTGAAAGAGATCAACGGACTCTAATCATAAAAGTAAACTAAGGAGTGTGACGGTATGGATGAAGCAAAGGTACGCGAAATGATTGTGGAGAGTCTGGGCAGAGACAGCGCACAAACCGCATGGGCTCAGCACATAGGGCGGGAAATCCTACGCTATCAGATCTTTCAGCCCAGGGATCCAGACTCAAATCCTTATTATCCTAAAAATGACATTCTTCATAGATGCATCGGCGCACTCAGGTGTCTTATTGACGCCACAGGTCCCAAGGCTTGCCAAGGCAAGGAGCAGGAGTTCCTGGGGCGGGTGGCGCAGGCTGCAGGTCTGGAGGAAAAGAATACCGTGGAGCTGACCTCCCTTCTGGCTGAGAGCCAGGATACTATGGTCAAGGAGCTGGCGTATTTCCTAACCCACGATGTTGTGGTCATTGATAGGATTGCCGGCGGACATCGGAGTACCATAGAAAACGACACAGAAATAGATATCAGCGTGTGTTTGATGCCGAAAACACCGGCCTCTGCCATGAATGTCCTTGTCGAAGAGGCTTGCCAGAAGTTTAATGTTCAGCTCAAAAAGCTATAAGGGTTTACATCAAGGAGGAAAAGTGCAATGTATGACAAGTATCAGATCCCTAGGGAAAAAATTGCTCAGTTAGAGAAACTGCTCAACGAGAAGGGCATTGATGGCCTCCTGTTGGTTTCCCGCGAGGCCAGCGATCCCATTCTTCCTTTCTTGGTTGGTGATGACACCGTCCATCTGGGTGCAGCTTTCTTTATGGCCAACGGCCACCACATCATGGTAACGAGCCAGTCCGATGAGAAGAAATTCATGGAGTCCGGTATTTTTGCTGAGGTTCTGGCCTATACGCAGTCTCTGGACGAGGTTTTTCTCCCCTTGTTCAACAAGCTCAACCCGCGGAAGCTGGCTTTGAACATCTCTGAGACGGATGTGATTTGCGACGGCCTGACCTATGGTCTGTACTGCATGATCCGGAATATGGTGGGCAAGGAAAGACTGGATGCAATCGAGGTTTCCTCTGAGGATCTGATCCGCGAGATTTGCAGCATGAAGAGCGCCACAGAGATTGAGTACCTCCACACCAGTATTCAGCTGACCAACGACATTTACGACGAAGTCTTTTCTAAGATCAAGGTCGGTATGTCCGAGTGCGAGATCGGCGATCTCTTCGTCGCCGGTATGAAGGCACGAGATGTGTTCAATGGCCTGGGTGCCCCCTATGATTACCCTATCGTCTGCCTTGTCCGCGAAGGCCTGGCCCACAGATCCCCCAGCCATAGCAAGAGCATCCCTGGCGATATTCTGATATGCGATTTTAGCATCAACTATCGTGGATATATCTCCGATATTGCCCGTACCGGCTACTTCCTGAAGCCCGGTGAGACCTGCGCCCCCCCAGATATCCAGCACGCATTCGATACCGCTCATAAAGCCATTTCCGCCACCATCAACTTCATCGGTGAGGGCAAGCTGGGTTGGGAGGTTGACGCTGTGGGCCGGAAGGTTGTGGAGGAGGGCGGCTTCCCCACGGTTCGTCACAGCGTTGGTCATCCCATTGGCAGACGATGCCACGACAGCGGCACTTCGCTCTCCCCTAAGCGGGAGAATAACCTGGCTACTTGCTGCCGTCCTGTGGGTATCAACGAGGTCTATGCTATCGAGCCCACCGTTATTCAGGACGACGGACTGCCTTGTATGTTGGTGGAGGAGAACGTGTTGATCACCCCCAACGGCGCTGTTGCCCTGAGCAGACGCCAGGAGCATCTGTATCTTATTAAGAGTGAGGAGAACTGATATGCTGGATCAGAAAAAGAAAGCAGAGCTTCTTAAGGTACTGCAGGATCTGATCCGCCTCAATTCCAGCAATCCTCCCGGAGACGAAACCGGCGTAGCTGAGTACATTGTCAATCTTTTGGAGAAAGAGGGCATTCCTGCCCGACTTTACTGCAAGGTTCCCAACCGACCCAATGTGTACGCCGAGTTGGGGGATGGTATGCAGCCCCCGGTGCTCCTCATCTCTCACATCGATGTGGTCCCCGCCCCCGGCGACTGGAAGCATCCACCCTTTGAGGCGGTAAACGACAACGGAACCATCTATGGCCGTGGCACGATAGATACCAAGCATCTGACGGCTATGGAAATAATGAGTATGATCTGGCTGAAGCGCAGCGGCTTCCCTCTGGATCGTAAAATCATTCTTCTGGCAACGGCTGATGAAGAAAATGGCAGCGCTTACGGAATGGAATTCATCGCACAGGAGCACCCCGAGCTGCTTCCCAACGGGTATGTGATTAGTGAGGGCGGCGGCTTTGTCCTTACCCAGGGCGATCAGAAGTATCGAACCTGCACCTGCGGTGAAAAGGGGCGGTGTGAGATGAAGGTTACTCCCGATACAGGCGTCTCCTGCGGCGCCGGCCCATGGGGATCTGTAGCCGGTCGCCTCCTGGAGGCAATGGAGGCGATTTCCGCGTATACACCGGAGACCCGTATCACTCCTCCTACAGAGGTCTTTGCCCGCATTACCGGGGGCAAGACAGAGGACAAGACCATGAGAAATCTTTGGGAGTACTCCTCCAAGAGCTGCCTTGCGGTCAACGCCTATGCATTCGATTTTCGCAAACCCGAGCAGCAATACACGCTGAATCTCTCGTATCAGTATGTGGACGGGACAACAGAGGAGGAAATCCGCAGCATGACCGAAGAGCTCTTTGGCAGCAAGCCGGTTTTCTGCGAGATGGGCGCCCTGTCGGAGGGATATACCTGCGATTTGGACAATCCCTTCTTTCAAAAGCTGTGTGAGATTACCGAGCAGTTGGACCCCGGCACCAAGGTCCTTCCCATGGTCGCTCTTGGCCGGACGGATGGACGTTTCATCAGACATAATGTATACGGTTACTCTCCTCTTCTTGACGACCTGCCTTTTGCTCAGGTCCTGAAGATGGTACACCAGTGCAATGAGTGTATCACAGAGGCCTCTCTCTATTTTGGAGCCGAGGTTATCTATAACGCCATTCGGGAAACTGTAAACGCAGCACTTTAAAGATTATAAGGAGGAATGTTGTTATGGCCACTATTGCAGAACAAAAGCTTCAGCAGGCCGCGGAGTATCTGCGGCAGGAAAATATTGACCTTTGGCTTATTTTCGCAAGTGAGGAAAGTGATCCCGCAGTCAGCCTTCTGACCGGGCTCAAGACCGTGGGTAAAACTTTCTTTCTCCTGACCAAGGAAGGGATGCGCTATGCCCTTTGCACCACGATTGATTCCTTGGAGAGTAAGAACAGCGGCCTTTTTGATGAGGTACTCACCTATCCCCAGGAGCCCGCCGAGAAGCTCAATGAGCTGGTTGACAGGATCAACCCCAATCGGATTATCCTGAACTATTCTGAAGAGGATAACCTGTGCGATGGCCTGACCACCGGCCGGTATCGCTATTTGGCTCGGATTCTGAGCAGGTATGCCGACCGTTTCGAGAGTTCTGAGACGATTCTGCAGAAAATTCGTGCCCACAAGACCAGCGAGGAGCTGGCTGCGATCCGCAAGGCTGTGGAGATTACTGAAGAGATCTACCAGAGTGTATTTGATCGCCTGCGGCCCGGTCTTACCGAGTATGAAATCGGCCAGATGTTTGTCGATGGCATGACCAAGTATGGCGTCGTCGCCGCCGCCAGCAAGGATTTGGCGATGCCTATCGTGATGAAGGAGAAGATCGCTCATCGGGATCCCGGTTCCGCTGTCCTAGAGCCCGGCGATTTCCTGATCATGGACTTTGGCGTCGACTACATGGGCTACTGCAGCGATATTGCACGTACAGCGTATTTTTTGAAGCCCGGTGAAACAGATGCACCCGAGCGCTTCCGCTATATCTTCGATTCTCAGCAAGCTGCTGTTGATGCGGCCTTCGCTATGCTGAAGCCCGGCGTTTACGGTTGGGAGGTGGATGCTGCTGCCAGACAGACGCTGTTGGATGCCGGCCTTCCCGAGATCACCCACGCCACCGGACACCAGGTTGGCCGTCAGGAGCACGATGGCGGAACCATGTTGGCTCCCAAATGGCCCCGCTACGGCAAAGGCCCCTATGGTATTGTGGAAAAGGATATGGTGGTTACCCTGGAGCCCACCGTTCTGCAGAGCGACGGAGACTATAGCTGCCTGTGCGAGGATGATGTCCTTGTCACCGAGAATGGCGCTGAATTTATCAGCCATCGTCAGAAACATTTAATTCTTGTGCACTGGTAAATTAGGGAAATATGGTGTATAATTAAAATTATTAATCATAAGAGAGGCCCCCTCCAAGGACCTCTCTTTATTTGCGAGGAGAAAGCGAGGTGGCACTGCAAATGCAGAATACTAAGTTTCAAAAGTACATCGACATTTATTACCCCATTATGGAAGCCATGCACACTCTTTTAGGGGAACATTCGGAATTCATTTTACATGATACCAGTCGTTTGGAATCCTCCGTTGTAGCGGTGTGTGGCAATGTGACCAATCGCCCGCTGGGCGCCCCCTGTACAAACCTGATTATTAAGACGCTGACCAAGCACGGTGATCAGGCCCAGGACATTCTCGGTTACCGCAGCGTCTCAAAAGACGGGAGGGAAATGAAATCCACCACAAACTTCATCCGAGACCACGGGAAAATCGTGGGATGCCTTTGCTGCAATTTTGATCTGACCGAGTTTATTGCGGCAGAGGCATTGCTGCGGCAATTCTGCCAGCTGGCGGAGCCCAGGGTTGAAAAACCGCATGACGAGGTTTTCGCGCAGGACATCAGTGAGGTGGTGGAAGATATTATCCGCTTCGAGCTGCAGAAGCTGGAGAAACCTGCTCCCTATATGTCCCGCGGAGATAGGCTGTCTCTTGTTGATGTGTTGGAATCCAAAGGCATTTTTGATGTAAAGGGTTCCGTGGAGACATTGGCCCAGTACCTGGGTGTATCTGCCTATACCGTCTATAATTATATTAAGGAAGTCCGCAGCAGCAATAAAGTCAGCTAAAGGAGCACAATGTGTTAAACAGGACGAAAGACATTGCAGAAAGGCTAAAAAGTCTGGGTGCTGACGCATTGGTGATCCATTCCCCTGTGAACCGACGCTACCTGACAGGGATGCGGTCCTCGGCGGGAGTTGTGGTTGTTACCGCATCAGGCGAGTGCATCTTGGCTGTAGATTTCCGGTATATCACCGCTGCACGCAGCATTCTTGCAGGCACAGGCATCAGCACCCGGATGATCCCCAGTGGAGGCGAGAATGCATGGGTGTCTCAACTGATCCTGGAGAAGAAAATAAAAAAGGTAGCAGTGGAAGATGAATACCTGACCGCTTCGGTCTGGAAACAGTTGGAGGCGCAGTGGGGGACAGAACTGTTGGGAGCCAGCAGCCTGCTGCTTGCTTTGCGCCGTATCAAGGACAGGGAAGAGCTTGAGAAGATACAATTTTCCCAACAGATTGCAGAGAAGAGCCTGAAAGAGACCCTGGAGATGGTTCACCCAGGCGTAACAGAGCGACAGATCGAGGCCTATCTCACCTGGAGAATCCTGGAAAACGGCGGTGAGAATGGTATTTTTGGTATTGTGGTTGCCTCCGGACCCAATTCGGCGCTCCCGCATGCCATGCCTACGGACAGAGCAGTTCAGAAAGGTGAGTTCCTGCTGATCGATTTTGGAGCGATCTATGACGGCTATTATTCCGATATAACGAGAACAGTGGCTATCGGCAGCTGTGATGAAGAAATGCGTCGGGTCTATGAATTGGTTCTGGCAGCCAACTGTGCTTCGATTGACGCTATCCGCCCCGGTATAACCGGCGGAGAAGCAGACGCAGTGGCCAGAGATATGATTTCCGCAGCAGGCTACGGCGATTTCTTCGGTCATGGACTGGGACATGCCGTTGGTCTGGATATTCATGAACAGCCCGCCCTGCGCCAGGGATCTGCTGATCTGCTGGTGCCCGGCTGCGTTGTAACCTCAGAGCCGGGAATTTATTTACCGAGTAAATTCGGTGTACGGATCGAAGATCTGTTGGAGGTCACCCAGGATGGCAGCAGGAATCTGACAAGCATGAGCAAGAACCTCATCATATTATAAGAAATAGGATACGCCCCATCTGTTAGACTGTATGATATACGATCTAACAGATGGGGTGCAGTTCATATTGCGGGCTTTGCGGAATCTCTTTCCTTCCGCATCAACCGTTCTTAATAATATGTGCCACCAACCGCAGATTGTGCTCCACCAGCTCATTACGTGCCTCCAGATCTCCAGCGGCACAGCGCTCCAAACACGCTTTCTCTTCCTCTGCCGAAAGCGGACGAGGGAAGGAACCCCCACCTCCGGACAGGTGCAGCGACAGGAAAAGGCTGTTGGATAATAGCAGCAGCAATGTAGAAATCATGGAAATCTCCTCCTTTTACGTTTATCCTATGTAAAAAAAGGAAGTCCCTATACCCATGCAGAGCAATCCGGTTTTCTCCATCAAAATACAACGCTTTTATCCCCCATTCGATTTTCCCATATGGCATGCTGCGCCCCCACCAATCGCCTGCACTGCATTCAAATAACGGTTTCCTTCTTTCTTCGGCATCCTTGTGCGTCCCGGTTTTCCTTCGGTTTGCAGAGTTGTTCCGCCGTTATTGCCATTCCGTTTCCGGATCTGATCACTTCTTTGCTTGCGTCCCTCCCTGCCTGCTATAGCCTGCGCCTGAAAGGCTGCATTCCCACAACTTTGCACTGCAGCACGAGGCGCACACAAGAAACCATGGGGGCTGTCCTCCTCTCTTGTCTTGTCGAAGATGAAACAGGCAGTCACCCTCTACTCCCCTGACCACGCTAGAGAGCAGCCGCTTATTTTCTTGCCAATTCCCCCACGTGTCAGCCCTCTGCCATTTGACAAATAGAGGGATTCATGCTATAAATCAGTTAGTTTTCAGTGGAAGGAGTTACCTATGGGTTCCTACAAGACGATTCTCTTTGATTTAGACGGCACGCTGGTAGATTCCGGGGAAGGTATTATACGCTGCGCCCAGCTGGCTCTTCGCCATTTCGGTCTCCCCCTCCCCTCCCCCTCCGAAATGCGCACCTTCGTAGGCCCGCCACTGCGGGACTCTTTCTCCCGCTTTGGTGTCGCCCCGGAGAATTTGGAAGAGGCCATGGCTATCTACCGCAGTCGATATAACAGCTCCGGCAAGTTTGAGTGCTTTCTCTATCCCGGCATGATGTCCCTGCTGAAAAAACTGCACAACAACGGGTGCAGACTTCTGGTCGCCACCTCCAAGCCGGAGATTACGTCGGTGGAAATCCTGACGCATCTGGGCGCCGCCCCTTATTTTGAGTGTATCGCCGGTGCTACCATGGACAACAGCCGTACCACCAAAGCACAAGTAATTGCCCATCTTTCGGAGCAAGTGGGCGGCCTTTCCGATGCTGTCATGGTAGGCGACACCATTTTTGATGTGTCAGGTGCTGCGGCACACCAGATTCCTACCATCGGCGTTGCGTGGGGCTACGGTATAGCGGAGGATATGGAGCGTGCCGGTGCCGTGGCAATCGCCGGAAATACCACGCAGCTGCTGGACCTGCTGGGGGTGGAGCGGAAGTAGGTATACTGTTCAAATCCGGCTCCTCTCACCTATCCCGGCAGAAGGTACTTTCCCTCACCACAGTGCGCCCATGCTCCTGCGAAAGCCGGGGAAGTACCACCTACAACAAGACTGCTCAGACGCCTATCCGTACGCCGCGGACATCCATAAGCTGCTGATTGGTCAATTTTCACACATCCTTCTTATCCGCTTCTCTTTCTTTTGTCATGATGTAGATTCATGGAATTTTGGTGCGCTTTCCCTTGCTTCTTTCGACAAAACCGACTATAATAATGCACAATAAGAAGACTTTAATATAGCACGAGAGGCTATGAAGGCGACTATATCGACTTGTTTTCCGGTGTATTGCAGTTACTTGCAGCATCGGAGCGTCCTTGCGGCGCACACGTCATGAATTTCTCCCCCATAGGCTTGTCCTATGGGGGTTATTTTTATAGTATAAGTGCCTCATGCCAAAAGGTAGTTCATCGCAGTCTCCCCTGTTCCCCATACCATAATTTTCCCGCACACTCCCCTGTGAGCAGCTCCCGTGCTCTATATTTTACTGCACCGGGCGCAGCGGTACAGCTGCTGTCATTTGACGGTAAACCAACATAGCCCCTGCAAATTTTGACATATCCCCTGTGCACACGCCGATTTTCCCACAACCGGGAGGCCGGATGCACCGACACCCATCACCACAACACCAGTGAACCTACAAGGAGGGCACGCTTATGAAACGTGAAGTCATTGTCGCCTGCGACTTCTCCACCCGTGAGGAGACGCTTGCATTCTTGGATCTATTCAAAGAGGAGAAGCCGTTCATCAAGATTGGCATGGAGCTGTACTACTCTTGCGGGCCGGATATCGTTCGTCAGATCAAGGATCGCGGCCACAAGATCTTTCTGGATTTGAAACTCCACGACATTCCCAATACCGTTTATCGTGCCATGCGCAATCTGGCGGATTTAAAGGTGGACATGGTCAACGTCCATGCTGCCGGCACTTCCGAGATGATCCGTGCCGCCCGCCGTGCGTTGGATGATAAGGGCTCCGATGCCATCTTGCTCTCTGTGACCCAACTGACCAGCACCACCGAGGAGATCATGCAGCAGGAACTGTGGATCCCCCATCCCATGGCTGACACCGTACGCCACTATGCCGCTGTCTCTCAGGGCGCGGGATGCCACGGTGTGGTCTGCTCTCCCTTGGAGGTCAAGGATGTGATCCGCGAGTGCGGCGAGGGCTTCATCACCGTAACCCCCGGAATCCGTTTCTCTCTGGACGACAAGGGAGACCAGAAGCGCGTCACCACACCTGCCGGTGCACACCACTTGGGCTCTCACTACATCGTCATGGGCCGTCCTATTACCACTGCCGAGGATCCTGTGGCCGCCTATCGCCGTGCCGCTGCCGCTTTTGAAGGAGGATTTGAAGAATGAAAAAACTGATTGCCAGAGATCTGCTTTCCATCCGTGCCGTGTTTCTGCGTCCTACCGAGCCCTTCATCTGGGCCAGCGGCATTAAAAGTCCCATTTACTGTGATAACCGTTTGACCCTATCAGACGTGACTGTGCGTGACCATGTAGAAAATGCGCTGGCTGAGATTATCCGCCGGGAGTATCCTGCCTGCGAAGCCGTCATGGGCACCAGCACGGCAGGTATCGCCCACGCTGCTATTGTAGCCGCCATTCTGGGGCTGCCTATGGGCTATGTCCGCAGCAGCAGCAAGGATCACGGCCGCAACAACAAGATTGAGGGACGCTGCGAACCGGGCACTAAGGTGGTAGTCATCGAGGATCTGATTTCCACCGCCGGCAGCTGTGTGGAAGTGGTAGAGGCTCTGCGCGAGGTAGGTGCGGAGGTACTGGGTGTGGCCTCCATCTTCACCTATGGCATGAAGAAATCTGAAGATCGGCTCGCCGAGCACAAGGTGCGCAACGTGTCGGCCTCCGACTACGATACCTTGCTGGAGGTCGCCGCCGAAGAAGGATACATCCAAACTGAGCAGATTCCCGCGCTGCTGGCTTTCCGTGCCAATCCCAGTGACGAGAGTTGGATCATGTAAAGTAAGTACGTGCATAAAATCCCCGTTCTCTTATGAGAACGGGGATTTTTCTATAAAACAGTGATTTACTTCTTGATGACCGTACCGTAGCAGGTGCCAAAGGCGCAGGTGGCATTGGCCTCATCGGTGTCGATGTGCATTGCCAGAGCGAACTTGGGGCTGACACGCACGACAACGTCGTCCAGCTCAGCACTGCGCTCAGAGTCGATGCGCACCTTGACCACTTCCTTGTCTGCCACGTTGAAGTGAGCGGCATCCTCGGGAGTCATGTGGATGTGACGCTTTGCCACGATCACGCCCTCGGTCAGCTCCACCTCACCGGCAGGGCCCACCAGCTTGCAGCCGGGGGTACCGGCAATATCGCCGGACATACGAACCATACCGGGCACGCCCAGCACGCGGGCGTCGGTCAGGGAAACCTCAACCTGAGACTCAGGACGGGCAGGCCCCAGAATGATGACGTTGCTGATGGTCTTCTTAGGACCAACAATGTCCACACGCTCCTGACATGCAAACTGGCCGGGCTGGGACAGATCCTTCTTGTGGGTCAGCTTGGCACCCTCACCGAACAGAGCAGCGATGTGCTCCTCTGTCAGATGTACGTGTCTTGCAGAAGTTTCTACCAAAACTTTGTTTTCCATATCTTTTTCTCCTTTTCTTCGTGAATGTACTCACTAAAAAGCAACATATATTATACTACACCTATTCTCAAAAAGAAAGGCTATTTCAACGTCAAGCGACAAATTCACCTGTAGTTTGGATGGTTTTTTCAAAGTTCATAGAGAACCACACCTGTTTTGCCATCAAACTCCTCCATCATGACGCTCACCATTTCATCTCGTGATGTAGGAACATTTTTTCCTACATAGTCCGCCCGGATCGGCAGTTCCCGGTGCCCCCGGTCGATGAGCACCGCCAGTTGGATGGTACGCGGCCGTCCCGCACGCACCACAGCCTCAATAGCGGCACGAACCGTGCGCCCCGTATAAATGACATCGTCCACCAGCACCACGGTGCAATCCTTCACATCACAAGGGATATAGCTATCGGAAGTAGTGGCTTGCATGTCAATTTCCGTCAAATCATCTCGATAAAGGCCAATGTCAATATACCCCGTCGGCACAGACACCCCCTCATATTTCTCAATATTCTCTGCCAGCATCTTAGAAAGAGGGATGCCACGGCGACGGATTCCCAAAAGGCAGATGTGCTCAGCGCCATTATTCTTCTCAATCATTTCATGGGCGATGCGCGCCATGGAGCGCCGCACCTGCGCCTCGTCCATAATGGTCGCTTTATACGTCATATCTGTCCTCCGCTTCCTGTTTTTTTCATTGTACCATTCCCCACTTCAAAAGTAAAGGAGCGGCCGCCCTTCGGCGGTCGCTTCTTTCCTCTTTCAATCCTTGCTTTTGCTTCGCCGCGCTGCGGCAGCCAGCATCAGCTTGATACGGTTGAGCTGATTGACTTCACTAGCACCGGGATCATAGTCCACGGCGGCAATATTGGCCTGCGGATACTCGCTGCGCAGTCGTTTGATCACGCCCTTCCCCACCACATGGTTGGGCAGACACGCAAAGGGCTGGATGCAGACGATATTGGGCGTACCGCTTAAAAGAAGCTCCACCATCTCTCCCGTGAGAAACCACCCTTCCCCGTACTGATTGCCAATGGAAAGGAAGGGCTTGGCCAGCTGTGCAACTTTCTCAATGGGCAGGGGCGCTTCAAAGCGCCGGCTCTTTTCCAAAGCACGGATCGCCGGCATACGCAGAGCACGAATGGCTCGGATCCCCACTTTCGAGGCAGCCGCCGCCTTCCAGCTCACCCCCAGATACGTATGGCGGTACTGGCTATTATAGAGCGAGTAATTGATGAAATCCAGCAGATCCGGCACCACGGCCTCGGCACCCTCCCGCTCCAGCAGTTCCACCAGATGGTTATTGGCCAAGGGCATATATTTCACCAGAATCTCGCCGACCACGCCCACCCGGGGCTTTTTCATATTCTCGTGGATAGGGAGATGATCAAATGCCTCCACAATCTGGCGGCAGAGGTCTCCATATGTATCCCGGCTCTTGGGATTGACCAGCGAATCGATGCAGCGCTCCCTCAACCGAGCATGGAGTGCATCGGCACTGCCCGGCACCACCTCATACGGCCGGACACGATACACACAGCGCATCAAGAGGTCGCCATAGACAAGGGCTCGCCCCGCCGCCAGCAGCAGCGCCGGCGGCAATCTGAAGCCTTCGTTCTTCTCTAAACCGCCGGCATTGAGGGAAATGACAGGGATATGGGATAGACCCGCTTTATCCAGCGCACGGCGGATGAAACCAACATAGTTGCTGGCACGGCAGCAGCCGCCGGTCTGGCTCATCAAAAGGGCCAGATGATCTGTATCGTACCGCCCCGACAACACCGCCTCCATCATCTGCCCCACCACCGTGATGGAAGGAAAGCAGGCATCGTTGTTTACATATCGCAGCCCTGTTTCAATAGCCGCACGATTGTCATTTTTCAAAATTTCCACCCGGAAGCCATAGCGCCGGAACACAGGCTCCAGAATCTCAAAGTGGATGGGGCTCATCTGGGGTGCCAGAATGGTGTAGCCCTCTTGGAACATCTTCTTTGTGAACTCCGTGCGGTGATACACACTGCTGCGCTGGTGCGGATGTGCTCCCTGCTCCCGGCGCATATTCATAGCGGCGATGAGACTGCGAATACGGATGCGGGCCGCACCCAGATTGTTTACCTCGTCGATTTTCAGCACGGTGTAGAGCTTGTTGCTGCCCTCCAAAATCTCCGCTACCTGATCGGTGGTGACAGCATCCAGACCGCAGCCAAAGGAGTTAAGCTGCACCAGTTCCAGATCCTCTCGCCCGCAAACAAATTGTGCGGCATGATAGAGCCGGGAGTGGTATACCCACTGATCCAGCACACGCAAGGGGCGATCGGGGCAGCGGTCGATGGGAAGGCTGTCCTCGGTCAGCACCGCCAGATCATAGGAGGTAATCAGCTCCGGAATGCCGTGGTTGATCTCCGGGTCGATATGGTAGGGGCGACCTGCCAGCACAATGCCCCGCTTTCCATTGTCTTCCATCCACTGGAGAACTCGCTGCCCCTCTTCCCGCACATCCGCCTTGGCTTGCAGCTGCTCCTGCCATGCCGCATGAACGGCGGAGCGCACTTCCTTTTCCTCCACACCCCACTCCTGCCGCATCAGCGGCACCAGCCGATCGGCGGCAGTTTTCTCGTTGGTCATGGCGATAAAAGGCCGCACATAGTGCACCTCACCACGGCTCACCGCCTCCACATTATTCTTTAAATTCTCGGGATAGCTGACCACAATCGGGCAGTTATAGTGGTTCTGGGCGCTGTCCGTCTCCTGATGCTCATAAAACACGCAGGGATGGAAAATCGTCTTGACGCCGTGGTCAATCAGCCACTGCACATGACCGTGGGCCAGCTTGGCCGGATAGCATTCCGACTCCGAGGGGATAGACTCCATCCCCAGTTCATAGAGTTGACGGCTGGAGAAGGGGGAGAGCATTACGGAAAACCCCAGCTTGCGGAAAAATGTGGCCCAAAAGGGATAATTCTCATACATATTGAGTACACGGGGAATACCGATAACACCCCGTGGTGCCTCCTCCGGCGCAAGAGGCGGATAGTCGAACATCCGCTGGCGCTTATAGGCCACCAGATTGGGCGCCTTTTTAGCGCTGCCACCGCCGCCCAGTCCTTTTTCGCAGCGGTTGCCGGTGATATGACGGCGTCCGCCGGGGAACGTATTTACCGTCAGCATACAGTGGTTATTGCATCCTCTGCACCGGGTTGTTGCAGTGGTATAGTGCAAGTCAAGGATTTCCTCGATAGGAAGCATGGTACTTTTCTGCCCGTGATAATGGTTCCGAGCGATCAGTGCCGCGCCAAAAGCGCCCATCAAGCCTGCAATATCAGGGCAGGTGACCTCCCGGCCCGAAACTTTCTCAAAGGCCCGCAGCACGGCTTGATTATGAAAGGTACCTCCCTGCACCACAATGTGCTCGCCCAATTCCTGTGCGTCCGCCAGTTTGATCACTTTAAAGAGGGCATTCTTAATAACGGAATAGGCAAGCCCCGCCGAGATGTCTGAGACATCCGCCCCCTCTTTTTGGGCCTGCTTTACATTGGAGTTCATAAAGACGGTACACCGGGTGCCCAGATCCACGGGATGAGGCGCAAATAGTGCCTGTGCCGCAAAATCCGGGGCCGTATATCCCAGTGATGCGGCAAAATTCTCAATAAAAGAGCCACAACCGGAAGAGCAGGCCTCGTTGAGAATCACATTGTCCACTACACCGTTCTTGAGCCGGATAAACTTCATGTCCTGCCCGCCGATATCCAGCACACAGTCCGCCTTCGGATCGAAGAATCGGGCAGCCGTACAGTGTGCCACCGTCTCCACTTCCCCCTCATCCAGACAAAACGCAGATTGCAGCAGTGCCTCCCCATAGCCGGTAGAACAGCTGCGGACGATTTGCGCCCTCGCCGGCAGTTTTTCCTGCAAAAGGCGCATGGCTGTCATCGCCGTTTGGATCGGGTTTCCCTGATTTCCGGCATAGAAGGAGAACAGCAGCTCCCCCTCTTTGCCAATGAGCGCCATCTTGGTCGTGGTAGAACCGGCATCAATCCCCAAAAAGCACTCTCCCTCATATTCTTCGATAGATCCTTTGCGCAGCACCGCCTGATCATGGCGGGCACAGAACGTCCGGTAAGCATCTTCATTGGCAAAGAGCGGCTCCAGACGCTTCACTTCACACTGCACCTGCACCCCTTTTTCTATCTGCTCCAATAGTGCATCCAAGGCTACGCTCTCCGCATTCTCTGCCTCCAGCGCCGTGCCTAAGGCAGCAAAAAGGTGAGAGTTGGACGGGTCTACCACGTTTTCGGGTGTCAGATGCAGGGTACGGATGAAAGCATTTTTCAATTCCGGCAAAAAGTGGAGAGGTCCGCCCAAAAATGCCACACATCCCCGGATAGGCTTGCCGCAGGCAAGGCCGGAGATGGTTTGATTGACCACCGCCTGAAAAATAGACGCCGCCAGATCTGCTTTGGTCGCTCCCTCGTTGATAAGTGGTTGGATGTCCGATTTGGCAAATACGCCGCACCGAGCGGCAATGGGATAAATTTCCTGATAGTGGGCGGCCTCTTCATTCAGTCCTGCAGCATCCATCTGTAAAAGGGCCGCCATCTGGTCAATGAAGGAGCCGGTGCCGCCGGCGCACACGCCGTTCATCCGCTCTTCCAATCCACCGGTAAAGTAGATGATCTTGGCATCCTCCCCTCCCAGCTCAATGGCCACATCGGTCTGGGGTGCCGTAAACTCCACCGCAGCGCTGGTAGCCACTACCTCCTGCACAAACGCGATCCCCAATGCCTTTCCTACACTGATTGCACCAGATCCGGTAATCTTTACACGCAGCAAGCATGAACCAATTGCCTGCCGTGCCTCCTTCAAAAGCTCTGCCAACGTCTTTTGCGTATGGGCATGGTGACGGCGGTACTTTCCGAAAAGTACCGCACCTTCCTCATCTATTATCACTAATTTGACTGTCGTCGAACCAATATCAATTCCCGCTCTATATTCTCTCATAACTGCCGTCTCCTGCCCACTCATTGCCCTGCTGACAAGGGCATTTATTCATCATTATGTTAGTAAGAGAATATGAACATTATGTGAATTTTTTGTCAAGGAGCCGTTAATATCCCCCGCTCAGCCACCAAGAAAATGGCCTATGCCGCCCCAGAATATAGGCAGTTTTTTGTATTTCATAGGATATAGATGGAATTCTGTTTTGATGATACTATCCTTCCTATCCGCGATGAGGTGTCAAATCCTTCTCCGCAGGCAGAGAGGCGGCCGCAGATGTCCCCCTATTCTACCTGAAAAATAGCTGCAAACAGCAAAAACTTCCTGCACTGCATCAACTCCCTGCACTGCATCCGGGTGGCGGTGCAGAAAGCTGCATCCGCGGTTTTCTCCCCTGTGGCCTTTAGTATAACGAGAAAAAAGAACGGCAGCTTACCCCTCGGTAAACTGCCGTTCTTTTTGTAACCAGTGAACACTTTAGATGCCGTGCCATCTCTCAAATGCTTTTTCCAGCGCAGCCAAAAATTTATTTTTTGCTTTTCGTCTGTTGGACTCCGCTCCCCATCTAATTCGTCACAACTTGCTTCCGTTAAGCCCCATTTTCACTTGTGATAACCGGCACATCCGTTTAAGTATTTCAAACAGGAATTCCGGATTATTTCAATCCTGCTTTTCGGAATCCCGCTGAAATTCCAAAATGTCCCCAGGCTGGCAGTCCAGCACATCGCAGATTGCTTCCAACGTGGAAAACCGGATTGCACTGATTTTGCCGGTTTTGATTTTCGATAGGTTCACATTCGCAATCCCCACCCGTTCTGACAGCTCTTTCAGGCTGATTTTCCGGTCTGCCATTACCCGATCTAACCGTAAGATAATCGCCATTTTGTCACCTCATCAAAGCGTTTCGTCCGAAAGCTGCTGAAGCGTTTTACCATAGTCAAACACCCAGCTCAACAAAAACAGCACTGCGAAATACAACAGAAAATTCAGGCTTACTTCTGGTTGATAGGAGACTGCCTGAATCCTGTCATTGAGTAGCAGCTGATCTATCTCGTAGGCTTGGAACATGCAGCGCTGTGAAAACCAGGTGCAGATGGCGAAAAGAAATCCACCGGCCAGTTCCAGCCACGCCAGACGGCGGATCAGTTTGCCTACCTTTTCAAAGGGTTTCCCCATGGAAATAGGCCGAAAGATGGCCTTGAGCGTCCAGAGAAAGGCGAGCAGCAAGGGAAGCATCAAAAGCGGAAAGAGCAGAATCGGAATTATTTCCACGCTGCTGTAAGAAAATCCATCTCGAAGAGTGAGTGAGACTGGGCCAAGAACCAGTGAAGACTTAATCTGCTGCGGGTTGAACAGGACGTAAACACCGAAGATTACCGCCAGAACACTGCCCGCGATCAAAAGCCAGAAAAGGACAGTAAAAACTTTTTCCAGGATTTGTGCCAACTTGATCATTTTATGATTTTCCATAATAGGGTTTCCTCCTTTTGGATTCGCTGCTCAAACGGTGGGGAGGCAGACCCATCTGCACCGCCCAAAAAGCACAGCAGCTTTAGATGAGGCGAGTATAACACGCCGATACATCTTTGTCAATTATTTTTTAATGTTTATCATTAATTTAATAATGGAATTCATATTCCTTCTGCCAAAGTACGGAAAAATGCGCCGGTCTATACGCGCAATTCACACCCTAGAGATCGTCTATTTAATTCTGAGGAAAAGGGCGCTGCCTGCTTTCCAGCTCCCAAATGCCGAAATATGTGGGTTTAAATTCTACCAGTTGATGGGAAAGACCCTTTGTCATCTTTGGAAACAGAGCTTATTTGGGGCATAAAAAAG
>JAHHSG010000018.1 GCA_020025305.1 Oscillospiraceae bacterium | reverse complement strand
ATTCTCCCCCTACTAACCTTCAGATTAAAATACAAAAAAGCACTGTGAAACCGAGCCTTCACAGCACTTTTTCTTTGGTTGAATTTATGTTTTATCTGTGTCATCCGGGGAAATCTCAGTTGAAGAAACAGCAGCTGCAGACTGATTCAAATCATTACGCAGCAGCGTGTAGAGGGCAGAAACCAGCGGGACACCCAGCAGCATGCCAGGAATCCCCATGACGCCGCCTCCTATGGTGACGGCTGCCAGAACCCAGATCCCGGGCAGACCCAGCGAGGATCCTACTACCTTGGGATAAATGAGGTTTCCCTCCACCTGCTGCAGGACGCAGAGAAATATGAGAAAGATGAGCGCCTTAAAGGGACTTGTCATGAGGATCATAAAGGCACCCACACCTGCGCCAATATAGGCACCTGCAATGGGGATAAGAGCGGTAAAGCCAACCAGCGCGCCGATCATGGTGGCGTAAGGAAGCCGCAATACCAACATACCTAAAGCGCACAGCGTACCCAAGATGACGGCCTCAATGCACTGACCGGTGATATAGCGGTGAAAGGAATTGTTCAGTACTTGCAGCACATACATCAGCTTTTCAAAGTGATGGGGACGCATATAGTGCTGCAGCACACGGGTGGACTGTGCAGCCAGCCGCTTGCGTCCCAGCAGCAGATAGAAAGAGAAAATCAGTGCCAGCAGCAGAGTGACAATACCAGACATCACGGAGGAGAGTGTGGTTATGACGACGTCTACCACACTGCCGATGCCAGAGGTAACGATATGGAATAGATCACCGATTTTTGACTGCCAGTCGATGCTCTCCAAGGTGGCAATTAAGTCCTTAGAAACAAAATCCAGTGAGGAGAGGTAGTCTACCAGCCAATCCAAAGCACCCGGCAGCTGAGAAATGAGCAGCTGGACACAGGCCACCAACTCTGGAATGACCAGCGAAATGAGCGCCACGACAATGCCCAGCAAGGAGATGATGGATGCCAGCAGACATACCAATGAGGAACCACGCTTATCTTTGAAGGGAGAAAAGATGGTTCGTTCATAAAAACTCATAAGAATGTTGAGCACATAGGCCAAAATGCAGCCCAGAACCAGCGGGAAGGAGGCACCAAGCACTGTCTGTACCAAACCGGCGATAGAGGGCCAGTAGTGGATTGCCAGATAGAGTAAAAAGATAGAAACGCCGATTTTGAAGTAGCTTTTTGAGGATAAATTCATGGGATGTCTCCTTTCGTGTCCCACGGACTATCGGGGTGAGGGAGGAATATTTGCTATGAGACGATTATACCAGAAAGGTAAGCAAAACGCAAAACGAAAAATCTCCGGCAAACAAATGTGCCGGAGATTCTAATATGCGTGGAATTAGGCCAAAAATCCCTTGAGAATGGTGTCTTCGGCTTCTTCGGCTGTAAGGCCCAAAGTCTCCAGCTTCAAAAGCTGATCGCCGGCAATTTTGCCAATGGCAGCCTCATGAATGAGCTGTGCATCCGTATCATTGGCGGAGATCTCCGGAATGGAACGGATTTTTGCATCGCCCATAATGATGGAATCACACTGGACGTGACCAAAGCAGGGGGCGTTGCCCACCATGCGGGGATAAAACACCTGATGAGAGTTATCCTGCGCCACGGAGCGGGAAATCACCCGGCCTTTGGCATCCTTGCCGTTGAGTTCAATTTCCATCTCGCTGACGGCCTCCTGTTTACCGTGGGTCAGCAGTCGTTCGGTGACCACCACCTCACTGCCGGCCTCGCAGAAGAACTTGGTCATACGTTTGGTGGAGTCGATGCCGCGGATCTGAACCGTGTCCATCTGCATGGTGGAGTTCTCCCCCAGATAGACCACCGTCTCCGGATTCATCACGTTGCTGCCGTCAGCCTGTTCGCTAACCTCGCCGTAATGCTTTTCACTGTAGCGCACACGGCAATTCTTACCGATATAGAAGGTATGGATGCCGTCGTGGCGGGACTCGTTGCAGCCGCTATTGTGGATGCCGCAGCCAGCAACGATTTCAATATCGCAGTTGTCACCGATATAGAAGTCATTATAGACCATCTCGGAAACGCCGGTTTTGGTGATGATCACAGGGATGTGACATACCTCGCCGTGTGTCCCTTCCTTGATGCGGATGTCAATCCCCTCTTTGTCGGTCTTGGAGGTAATCTGAATGTTTTCTGTGCTTTGCCGGGCTTCACAACCGCTGTCCTTTCGGATGTTAAAAGCGCCCACAGGCTTGCCGGTGAGGTCGGCAATCTTTTCCAGAAGGCTGTTGTCAATATCGTTCATCATGCCTTGTCAACCTCCTTTGTTAAAACGGGGCACGCGCCCATGGTGTTTTGCAGAATCAGCGGGAAGATCTCCTCCGTGGTGCCGCGGTGGGCAATCGTGCCACCAGCCACCACAACAATTTCGTCAGCCAGCTGAATGATACGCTCCTGATGAGAAATGATGATCATTGTGGCGTCGTTTTGACGGTGGATCTGCTCAAAAGTCTCGGTAAGACGGGCAAAACTCCACAGGTCGATACCGGCCTCCGGCTCGTCAAAAATCATCAGCTGTGCGTTACGGGCAAGAATTGTGGCAATTTCAATGCGCTTGACCTCACCACCGGAAAGACTCACATCCACTTCGCGATCCAGATAATCATTGGCGCACAGGCCCACCTTGGTGAGGAACTGGCAGCAGCGATCCTTGCTCAGCTTCTGCTCACCGGCGGCCAGCAGAAGAAGGTCGTGGACGGTAATGCCCTTAAAGCGGGGGGGCTGTTGAAAAGCGTAACTGATGCCCAGCTGTGCCCGCTCCGTAATGGTCAAATGCGTAATGTCCTGCCCATTGTAGAGAACCTGTCCCTCTGTAGGCTCCACTAAGCCCATGATGATCTTGGCTAGGGTGGTTTTACCGCCACCGTTGGGACCGGTAAATACCACCATGCGATGATCGGGAACAGTGAGGCTGACATCCTTCAAAATATCCAGCGATCCCTCCGGAGAGGAAACGCGGTAAGAGATATGTTTCAATTCCAGCATGGAATACTCCTCCTTGCGGTTATGGTACGGCAGCGAGCACAAGAGCAGTCCTGCTGCCCGTTGCATATGCCACAGAAAATTCCTGTTTGCACAATTTATTATTTTAACAGAAATTGAAAAGAAAAGCAACGCCACTTCTATGCTTTTTCTCCTATTGGGCACCATTTTTGCCACTAAAACATACGATGGCGTGAGAAAGGAGCGTTTGAGCATGGAAAAACGAAACGAAACTGACCGGGACTATCTGCAATATGACCGCATTTGGCAGCGTGTGTCTCCGGATTTGAACCCCTATCCTGAAGCGCGGGAGGCTCTTGCCGTCCAAAAGAAGCAGCCTGCCCCATCCCGAAAGGCATCTGGGACGCAGGAAACGATGCCATTGACCCGGTTGGAGAGCCTCATCGGGGAGGTGTTGACGGCACGATGTACTTATTTGCGCTATGCCCGCTGCGCACCTCACACGCAGGGTCGATGCGCCTTGCAGCAGATGGCGGGGACATCCGGGGAGGATGCCCGCCGTCTCATGTCCTACTACTATGTGACTACGGGGAAATGCTATCCATCGCCCTGCCAGCGGAGGGACAATACCCCCATGTTGCCCTGGTGCCAGATTTTGCGGAAACTCTATCAGCAGGAGTGTCAGAGGGCGGAGGCGTGCAAAAAAATGAAAGAGGAGACGAAAGACCGCTGCTTGCAGGAAATCCTTGCTGATATGGCGGAGACATGCCACACCCGTGCTGCTGCATTGCTGCGGCTGCTGGGCTGCAATATGCTTGCATAGGGGGAGCGCATCTGCTACAATGGGGGTAATTCAACGAAGGAGGATGTCCGTGATGGAAGCGTGTATCAATCGGGAACGTGCGCTGCGTGCCCTGCGGGAGTATAATCAGGAGCCTTTTCATTGGCAGCACGCCCTGACTGTGGAGGGCGTTATGCGCTGGTATGCACAGGATCTGGGCTATGGTGAAGATGCGGATTTTTGGGCCACTGTAGGACTTCTGCACGACATTGATTTTGAGAAATGGCCGGAGGAACACTGCAAAAAGGCTCCGGAATTGCTGGAGAAAGAGGGGTGCGGCCCTGCATTTATTCATGCGGTTTGCAGTCATGCCTATGGATTGTGCAGTGATGTGGCACCGGAGCACGAGATGGAGAAGGTGCTTTTTGCCATCGACGAGTTGACGGGACTGATCGGTGCGGCAGCACGGATGCGGCCTTCCAAGAGCTGCTGCGATATGGAGGTTGCAAGCTTGAAAAAGAAATTCAAGGATAAAAAATTTGCGGCCGGATGTTCCCGAGATGTCATTCGGCAGGGCGCCGAGCAGTTGGGCTGGGAGCTGGATGTGCTGATGGAAAAAACCATCCTTGCCATGCGCAGCTGTGAGGCGAGCATCGAGGAGGCTATGGCAGCCCTGTCAAAAAATTGACTTGCCGATCAGGAGACATAGAATACCCTTCGTTGTTTTTCAACAACGAAGGGTATTATTTCGGCGAAATTATACTGCTTGTTTATGAAAAGCGGCGAAAAACGACGAAAAGCAGATGCGTGAAACGCTAAATGGTCTGGACCTGCTGCCATCAATCATTGCCCCGCCGCAATTTTGGAGAGACTATTTGCATCCAGAGTATAGTGACATAAAAGAAACCGCTCTTGTAAGAGCGGTTTCTTTTTGGATATTTATTCGATAGAAATAATATAGTAGTATACAGGTTGACCGCCGGGCAAAGCAGACACTTCTGCATCGGGGCAACGATCGGTGAAAATCTTATTGGCAGCGGCAGCATCCTCTTGGCTGACACCCTCGCCATAGAAAGCGGTAACAAACTCAGCGCCCTGTTCCGCTGCTGTGTCGGCCAGCTTTTGAAGGAGGACGTTAATGTCCCGGTCAGTGCCAAACAGCTTGCCGTTGAGGAGTGCCAGATAGTCGCCCTCATTGATGGCAAAGCCGTCAAAATCGGAGTTGCGGGCGGCGTAGGTGATCTGGGCAGTGGTGACCGCGGCGGCCGCTTCTGCCATGGTATCAGCCACGGTCTGGGGATTGGTCTCATCCAAATCCACGTTCATCATGGCGGTGATGCCCTGAGGAATGGTGGCGGTGGGAACAACGATTACTTCCTTCTCCGTCAGCCCCTGGCACTGCTGGGCGGCCATAATGATATTCTTATTGTTGGGCAGTATAAAGACCACTTCACTGGGAACCAGATTGACTTCTTTTAAAATGGCTTCCGTGGAGGGGTTCATGGTCTGCCCGCCGCTGACGAGCCGATCCACACCCAAATCACGGAAGGCGGCTTCTAAACCGTCACCGGCACAGACAGCCAGGAAACCATAGCGCTTCTCAGCGGGGGCAAAGGTGACTTCCTCCTCCTTGGGAGCAAAAAGCGCCTCCTCGTCGTCCAGATCATCGGCACTGATGGTCTTTTTACCGGCAGCCACATCCTCGGCCTGAATGACCATATTTTCAATCTTGGCCAGCTCCAGCGTACCATACTTCTGGGCCTCGGTAAGGGCATCACCGGGGGTGTCCGTATGGACATGCACCTTGAAAGCATCATCGTCTTCGCCAATCACGAGGCTGTCGCCAATGCTGCTGAGGTAGGCACGGAAAGGCTCAATCGAGGTGTTGGGCTTCTTGCGGACGATGAACACGGTATCGAAAGCAAAAGTAATCTCATCAGCGCAGATGGCAAAATCCGCTTTGCTCTGCTCACTGTGCGCCTCCACCCGGGGCATCTCTTCTCCCTTCAGCGCACGCAGCATACCTTCCAGAATGATAAGGTATCCCTTACCGCCGGCATCTACTACGCCTGCCTTCTGCAAAACGGGGTTCATATCCGTGGTCTGTGCCAGTGTATCGTAACCGGCCTTGATGGCCTCGGTGAGCACATATTCCGCGCTGTTGCACTCCTGCGCAGCTTCAACGGCGCGGTCGGCGGACAGGCGGGAGACGGTCAGTACCGTACCTTCGGCGGGCTTCATGACAGCCTTGTAGGCAGTCACGACGCCCTCTTGCAAAGCGGCAGCCAGCTGGGCACCGTTAGCCTCCTGCATCCCCTTGAGGGACTTGGAAATGCCGCGGAACAGCAGGGACAAAATAACACCGGAGTTACCGCGCGCGCCACGCAGAAGTGCGCCGGCGGTGATCTTGGAGGCCTCGCCCACCGTGGTGGGGTTAGACTTGCGCAGCTCATTGGCGGCCGTCTGAATGGTAAGACTCATATTGGTACCGGTATCGCCATCGGGCACCGGGAACACGTTCAGGTCGTTGATGGGCTGCTTTTGCAGCGTAATGCAGGCGGAGCCGAAGAGCACCATCTGCTTAAAAGCAGCACCGCTGATTTTATCTGTCATAATTATCTCCTTTGGCTGAAATTACACCGTGACAGAGTCCACGCAGACATTGACCTCGCGGACTTCAACACCGGTATTTTTGTTGACCACATACTTGACCTCGCTCATAATGGAACGGCAGACAGTGGTAATATTTACACCGTTCTCCACGATAATATGCAGCTCGATGGAAACGGAATTGTCGTCATTGTAGGTGACTTTTACGCCTTTGCTCATGGCTTCGCGGCGCAGCAGATGAACAAGGCCGTCTGTCATGCTGCGGTAAGCCATACCCTTCACGCCAAAGCAGTTGGTGGCAGCGGCACCGGTAATGGTGGTAAAAACAGCGCTGCTGATGGAGATCTCGCCCCGATCGTTCTGGATCTTAATCATATGTTACTTCCTTTCTGAAAGAGGATGAGGTTTGCTTTGATACTAAACTACTTAGAATGATCACTTCATTATATACGATTTTCCATGTAATAACAAGGGTAAAATAGAAAACGGATACTTTTACGGCAGATTGCTGCCTTTCTCGGCGCAAAAGAGGCTCTTTTTCAACAAAGACAGCATAAAACCGCCGGATGTGGGCGTGATCAATAACCGCGGCGCCGATCCACCAGATGTGCAAGCGGCTGGCCGGACGCATAGTTTTCCAGATCCCGGCAAAACATATCTACATTACGTTCCACCGTCTCAGGCAGTGAAGTTTGTCCGGAGATATGGGGCGTGAGCAGCAGATTTTTAGTGCTCCACAGAGGGTGATCCTCAGGAAGAGGCTCCGGAACCATCACGTCCAGCGCAGCACCGGCGATTCGCTCGGCATTGAGCGCTTCCATCAGCGCGTCCTGATCCACAGCAGTACCGCGGCCCACGTTGATCACAATGGCGTTTTTCGGCAGAAGGGCAATACGCTCCCGGCTGAGAATCCCCACCGTTTCGGCGGTAGCAGGGAGGGCCATCACAAGAATCTCCGTCTGAGGCAGGATCTCATCCAGCTGATCGTTGGTATAGACACGGTCAAAGGCACTGTCACATGGTTTTTGACTGCGGCGCACACCATAGACCGAGGCAGCACCCAAAGCTTTGGCGCGGCGGGCAAATTGTGTGCCGATGTCGCCGGTGCCCAGGATGGTGATGGAACTTCCGTAGATGGAACGCATGGAGGGAACGTTCTTCCACCGGCGCTTGCGCATATCCTCCATACAAGCGGGCATCTGTCGCAGCAGCATCAGCGTTACCATCGTGATATGTTCGGCAATGGTGAGTCCATAGGCCCCCGCAGAGTTGGTCAGCAGCACATCGGCATCATGGAAGAGGGAGTCGTCGGTGATGGCTTCCACACCGGCATAACAGCTGCAAAACCAGCGCAGGGAGGTAGCCGCACGGAGCAGCTTGCGGGAGGGCTCGCCATAGATTACCTCGTAGTCTGCTGCCTGGGACGGCGTGAGCGGTGTTTCAATGTAGAAGTCCGGAGTGAAGCCGCAGCGCTGTGCGGTTTCTAAAATCTTGGCGCAGTGATCTTTTTGTAAAAAGGATGCGGAAACAGCCAGCTTTCTCATAAAATACCTCCTAGAATGTGTTCGGCGCAGCGCATTCCATCGGCTGCAGCAGAGAGAATGCCGCCGGCATAGCCGGCGCCTTCGCCGCAGGGATAGACGCCGCGGATATTGGATTGATAGTCATTATTCCGCACGATGCGTACGGGGGAAGAAGAACGGCTCTCTACGGCGGTGAGCAGCGCATCCGGGGCTGCATAGCCGGAGAGCTTCCGATCCAGCAAAGGCAGGGCCTGTTCCAACGTTTCGCATATGAACGGAGGAAGACAGGTGTGGAGATCCGTCCATACGACGCCGGGGCGGTAGCTGGGAAGTACGGTGCCGGGTCCGGTGGAAGGGCGGCGAGCCAGAAAATCCTCTACCCGCTGACAGGGGGCCAAATAGGCACCGCCCGGTGCATAGGCGGCCTCCTCCAGCTGCCGTTGAAAGGCAATGCCGTCCAGGGGATGGCTGCCGGGAAAGTCAGCGGGTGTTACGTTGACCAGCAGTGCTCCGTTGATGTTTTCCTGATCTCGGGCGTACTCGCTCATCCCGTTGGTCACCACACGTCCTGCTTCGGAGGCGGCAGCCACCACCTGTCCGCCGGGGCAGACACAGAAAGAAAAAGCACTGCGTCCGTTGGGGAGATGGCACGAGAGTTTATAGGTAGCGGCGCCCAAAGAGGGATGTCCGGCAAATTCCCTGTACTGCACCGCATCCACCGCACTTTGACTGTGCTCTATGCGGACGCCTACGGCAAAGGGCTTTGCCTCCATTTTTATCCCGCAGTCCCACAGCATTTGAAAGGTGTCCCGGGCGCTGTGTCCCAGTGCCAGCACCAGATGGCTGCAGGGAATATGGATGAGACCTGCGTCGCTGCGGGCGGTCAGGCCGGTGAGAACACCGTTTTCGTGGTGTATCTGCTCCAAACGGTGCGAAAAGCGAATGTCGCAGCCCAATTCCTGCAAGTGGCGGCGGAGATTCTTCAATACGACATGGAGATAGTCCGTACCCACGTGGGGCTTGGCGTCGGTCAGAATGGTTTTCGGCGCACCGTACGCCGATAGCTGTTCCAAAATCCAGCGGTGGCGCCGGTCTTTGGTGCCGGTATTCAGCTTGCCGTCGGAGAAAGCGCCTGCGCCGCCCTCACCGAATTGTACATTGGACTCGGTATTCAAAACTCCGGTCTGCCAGAATTTTTCCACATCCTTCTTTCGCTCCTCAGCGCACTTGCCCCGCTCTAAAAGAATAGGGCGCAGTCCCGCATGTGCCAGAAGCAGAGCGGCGAAAAGACCGGCAGGTCCGGCACCCACCACCACCGGCTGCGGCTCCTGAGAGGACGAAGGGGTGGGCAGAGGATAGGTCTGGGGGGTATAGACCGTCACGCGGCGATCCCGGCAGCGGCGCAGCACAGCGGTTTCTCTTTTCACACGGACAGCCACGGTGTAGACCAGCGAAAGCTGTTCCCGGGCGTCCACGGCGCGGCGCAGGATCTCTACCTCTTCAATTTCCTCTGGGGAGATTCGCAGCAGACGCGCGGCTTTGTCTTTTAAGTCTGCTTCCGGTTGTCCCGGTGCTAAATGTAATTGATCCAGACGCAGCATTCCATCACCTCATTTACAAAAAGTTAAAAAATAAAACAAAAGCTTAAAGATTCAATTAAGCTTTCCTGCTATCATAATAAGTAAAGATATGTGAAATATCATACCATATTCTCGTCCAAGCCACAAGAATTCGGCAGGAGAAAACTTGCAAAAAGGGATATTTTCTTTTCAAATTGCATTTTTATCATAAGGAAGGTCAATAGAGGAGGCTTTTAAATGTATAAGGATCATGAGTATAACTATCATTACGGCAACGGGGATCAGCTGCCCAAGGACGATTATGTACCTCGCCAGAGCAGTACTTCCCAAGGTGAGAGCGCAGCGCAGCAAAACGATCCTACGCAGCAGAATCCGGCGTTCCACAGTGCCATTGTTCACCATAACGAGCCGCCCCGGCACACAAACCCCGGCTATGGTCCCGGTGCGCCGCATCAACCCAAGAAAAAGTCTTTTTTCCAGCGCCGGGCCGTACAGATCACGGCATGGGTGCTTTGCGGTGTACTCATCGGCGGCTTGAGCGGCTATGGCGGTGCGATGCTGGCTGCCAATCAGCGCAGGGATGCAGCCATTCATCAGAGCAACCGCACAGCAACGGAAGTGGTGGTCAAGAAGGTAGATGGACAGGAGCTGATGACGCCGGCAGAGGTGTATGCCTCCACTGTCAACAGTGTGGTGTCCATCAATAGCTCGGCAACCACCAACGTGTTCGGACAGACGGTAGAGTCCGCCTCCTCCGGCAGTGGCTTTGTGGTAACGGAGAATGGCTATATTGTTACCAACCACCATGTGGTGGACGGCGCTACCTCTGTGACGGTGACCCTTTATAACGGGGACACTTATCCGGCAACAATCATCGGCGGCGACAGTGACTACGATTTGGCGGTTTTGAAGGTAGAGGCAGAGGGGCTTTCCCCTGTAACACTGGGCAACAGCGCCGATGTGAATGTAGGGGACACGGTGCTGGCCATCGGCAATCCCTTGGGCGAGCTGACCTTCAGCCAGAGTCAGGGCAGCGTGTCCAGTGCCAACCGAGCCATCAATGTGAACGGCACACCTTTTAACATGATCCAAGTGGATGCCTCTATCAATCCCGGTAACTCCGGCGGCCCGCTGATGAACCTCTACGGCGAGGTGATTGGCATTGTGTCGGCTAAGTATTCCAGCTATGCCGATACGGTGGTGGAAGGTCTGGGATTTGCCATTCCCATCAGTGACGTGCAGGCAGTGATCACGGACATCATGGAGAATGGTCAGGTGACAGGCAAAGCATATCTGGCCATTACCGCCGGAACGATGAATGCCCAGATGGCGGAACAGTACCAGATGGAGCTGCAGGAAGGCGTCTTTGTCTATGCGGTGGAGAAAGGCGGCGCCGGTGAGCGAGCCGGTCTGCGGCTGGGTGATGTGATCACCAAGATGGATGATCAAGAAATCAAAAGCATGGAGGATCTCAGCGCTGCCAAGAAGGGGCATAAGGCCGGCGAAACGGTGGAGATTACCTTCTATCGGGAAGGGGAGTACCACACGGCAGAGCTGACTTTTGATGAGCAGCCCCAGACCACAGGTCAGCCGGAGTCCCAGCCCCAGTCTCAGCAGCCGCCATATAACGGCGACACGCTTCCCGGCATGGATATCTTTGATTTCTACCAATACTTTTTCGGCAGGAATTGATCGGACAGCCACGGAAAAAACAGAATATTTGCTTTAAAGTGATGTGGTGTAGATTTTTCTACACCACATTTTTTGCCTAAATGGAGGAAATTAACACAGAATTAACGAGAAAATGTTTTGACATTTGTTGGTCGTGATGTTAAAATAAACTATCTTGCGCAAGAAAAAGGAGGACAGAGAGTTGAAAGAACGTGAACGATTGGGGTCGCGGCTGGGCTTTATCCTACTCAGTGCCGGATGTGCTATTGGCTGCGGCAATGTGTGGAAGTTTCCGTGGATGGCCGGGCAGTATGGCGGCGGCGGTTTTGTTCTGGTGTATGTGATCTTCTTGATTTTGCTGGGGCTTCCCGTGATGGTGATGGAGTTTGCGCTGGGACGTGCTGCGCAGGCAAGTCCTGTGCGGATGTATCAAAAGCTGGAAAAGCCGGGGCAGAAATGGCATATTCACGGCTATTTTGGACTTTTGGGAAATGTCTGCCTTATGGCCTTCTATACGACGGTGGCCGGCTGGCTTTTATATTATTTTGTTAAGTTTGTATCCGGCAGCAGCGGCAATCTGGGCTTTGTGCCTATGATTACCAATCCCGGTGTCAATTTGGCCTTTATGGCGATTATCGTAGTGCTGGGGTTTATCGTGGTCAGTTTCCAGCTGCAAGGCGGCTTGGAGCGCGTGACCAAGGTAATGATGATCACTCTTTTGCTGTTGATGATTGCCCTTGCCGTTCACAGCATGACGCTGCCGGGCGCGGCCGAAGGCTTGCGGTTCTATCTGCTGCCCGATTTCTCTAAAATCACGCCCGCTGTGGTAGTGGCGGCGATGAATCAGGCATTTTTCACCTTGAGCCTTGGTATTGGTTCCATGGCTATTTTCGGCAGTTATATCGACAAAAAGCACACGTTACTCAGTGAGTCTGTCAATGTGGTGGTGCTCGATACGTTCGTGGCTGTGATGGCGGGACTGATTATCTTCCCTGCCTGTGCTACCTACGACGTGGAAGTTACCTCCGGACCTCCGCTGCTGTTTGATGCTATGGCCTCTGTGTTTAACAACATGGCCGGCGGACGTCTGTGGGGCAGCATCTTCTTCCTGTTCATGGTATTTGCGGCCTTCACCACCGTACTGGCCGTGTTTGAGAATATTCTGGCCTGCGTTCGCGAGATGACCGGCTGGAGCCGCCGTAAAGGATGTGTGGTCTGCGGTATTGTCATTCTGGCCTTGGGCACCACGACCGCATTGGGCTACAGTGTATTCTCCGGATTCCAGCCCTTTGCCCCGGGCTCTGCGTGGCTGGATCTCTGGGATTTCATTGTCAGTACCAATCTGCTGCCTCTGGGCTCTATGGTCATTGCCGTGTTCTGCTGTAATAAGTTTGGCTGGGGCTGGGAGCATCTGATGCTGGAGGCCAACACCGGCAAGGGGCTGCAGGTGAAATCGTGGATGCGCCCTCTCTTTACCTATATTGTGCCGCTGGCCATCATCTTTATCTATGTGATGGGCCTGATCAATTTCCCGTGGAAGTAAGCGCCTACCACCAGCACACATATGAAGTTCAAAGGGCAGCCGCACCAGCGGCTGCCCTTTGCCGCTGGTGTGGAAAAAGTGGTTTACAAAAGAGATATTGCTTTTTATAATAGTAGAAAAGCCCCGGCTTTTGTGGAAACGGGGAGAGAAGCAGGGGGAGAAACGTATGAAAATCTTAGTGATTGACGGACAGGGCGGCGGGGTAGGCAAGCAGCTGGTGGAGGGGATCTATAAGGCCATCCCCGACGCGGACATTACGGCGGTGGGAACCAATGCGCTGGCGGCACAGGCCATGCTGAAGGCAGGCGCGCGGCAGACAGCTACCGGAGAAAACGCCGTGGTGGTTGCTTGCCGCACGGCGGACATCATTGCAGGCCCTGTCGGAATCATGGTGGCCGATGCCCTCTTGGGAGAAATTACGCCAAAGATGGCAGCTGCGGTAGGCAGCAGCTTGGCTTGGCGTGTGCTGATCCCCATGGATCTTTGCCACAACTATATCGCCGGGGTGCGCAAGATCCCGGTGGCAAAACTGATTGAAGACGGCGTGCAGCGGATTCAAGAGATCGTGGAGGAGAACACTTGCAATAGAGGCTCCTCTATGCTATAATAAATCGAAATCGTCGGGAAGACCCGGCATCAGGCGGCTGAAGCTGCCGTTCCTCAGATGCATATCGCTTGTCAAGAATAGTCATGAAGGCTACCATAACCGTTTTGCGGCTATGGCAGCCTTTTTTTGCAAAAAGAAGGGGGCACAGGATGGATATTGCAGCACGGAAAGTGACTTTTTCCTATGATGACGACCTGCCCCCGGCACTGCAAGAGGTGACTTTTTCTGTGGAGCAGGGAGAGTTGGTGGCCGTGATGGGTACGAATGGTTCCGGAAAATCCACATTGGCAAAAGAATTGAACGCCCTTTTGCCCCTGCAGGACGGGGAGCTGACCGTGCTGGGGATGGATGTGGCAGACGAACAGTGCCACCACCAGCTGCGGCGCAATTGCGGCATTGTTTTCCAAAATCCGGACAATCAGTTTGTCTCGTCCGTGGTGGAGGAGGATGTGGCCTTCGGGCTCTGCAACTACGATGTGCCGGAGGAGAAAATTGAAAGGGAGGTTCACGCTGCACTGGCGGCGGTGGACATGACCGAGTACGCGCGTCGCGCACCCTATACACTCTCCGGCGGTCAGAAGCAGCGCGTGGCGCTGGCGGGCATTATGGCGCTGCATCCCCGCATAGTGATCTTTGACGAGGCCACCTCCATGCTTGACCCGGAGGGGAAGGCGGAGGTGCTCAAGTACCTGAAACGGCTTCGGCAGGCAGGAGTGAGCGTACTTATGATTACGCACTTCGCCGAGGAGGCGGTGCTGGCGGATCGGGTGCTGGTCATGAAGGCAGGGCAAATTTTGGCGCAAGGCACACCTCGGCAGGTGCTGTCGGACAAAGTGCTTTTGGCAGAGGCGGGACTGCTGCCGCCTTTTGCTGTGGAGATGTACGAGCAGCTGAAAGCGCAGGGCATTGTGTTGCCCCGCTGCCCCTTGACAGAGGAAGAACTGGCGGAGGAACTATGCGGATTGATGTAAAAAATGTAACCTACGTGCATGACGATGGTACCCGCTCCGTGCATCATATCTCTCTTAGCGCTGCCAAAGGAGAGTTGGTGGGAATCATGGGGCAGACAGGCAGTGGTAAGACGACGCTTATCCGCTTGATGGCAGGTCTGGAAAAGCCCACCGAGGGACAAATCTGTCTCGACGGACAGGACATCCATGCCCGCGGTGCGGATCGGACCGCCCTGCGAAAGAAAATCGGCGTTGTTTTTCAAAATCCGGAGTACCAGCTCTTTTCCCGTACCGTGAAAGAAGATGTGGGCTACGCCTTGAAACAGTTCTGTATGGATCGCCGGGAGGAGCGTGTGCAAAAAGCGTTGGAGCAGATGGGCTTTTCCTATGATGCAATTAAGGATCAATCTCCCTTTGCTCTCTCCGGCGGGGAAAAGCGCCGGGTGGCCATTGCCGGTGCTCTGGTGACAGAGCCGGAGCTCCTTATTTTTGACGAGCCCTTGGCAGGCCTCGACCCTGTGGGACGGGCGGATTTCCTGCAACTGCTTTGTCGGCTCAAGGAGCAGGGAGTCACTATTTTGATGATTTCCCATTGTGTGGACGCTGTAGCGTCCTGCGCCGATCGAATAGTGGTTTTGCAAAGAGGGGAGAAAGCGTTCGACGGATCGCCTTCGGCGCTTTTTGCAGACCCCGCCCTGGCAGAGGAACTGCACGTGGGCAATACGGCGGCGGGAAGAACCGCAGCGCTGCTGCGGGAGAACGGCAAACTGGGCGATGAGATCATTTACACACCAGCACAGCTGGTAAACGCTGTGGCGGCGGCACTGCAAGGCGGTGAGCGCAGATGAGCAGTTGCCGCATGGGCTATGTGGAGCGGAATTCGCCCCTCCACGGAATGGACGGCCTCAGCAAGCTCCTGTTTTTGCTGCTGTTTCTCACGTCGGTGATTGTCACCCGGCGTGCAGGGGGCTTTTTCCTGCTGGGTATCGTATTGCTGCTTTGCGCAGGACTGGGAAAGGTGCCTTTGCGGACTGTGCTCGGCGGCATTTGGCAAATGCGCTTCTTTTTTCTGCTGGTGTTCTTGATGAATTTTGCGTTTTTTGATGCCGAGCACGCTTTCTTTTCATGGTGGATCTTCACTTTTTCAAGGGAAGGCTTGCTCTTTGGCGCAAAGACCGTGGTGCGGGTGCTGTTGGCAGTGGCCGCAGGAAATATCTTCACCGCTGTTACAACGCCGCTAGCCATTACCGGTTCTATGGAGACGCTTCTCTATCCCTTACAGTGGATCGGTGTACCGGTACGGGATGTGGCTATGATTTTGGGCGTAGCCATCCAATTTGTGCCGTTGTTCCTCCGGGAGGCCGATACCATCAAGATGGCCCAAACCGCACGGGGGGCACCCTTTTACAGCAGAAAATTCTCAGAGCGGGCCGGCTGTGTTTTGCCGCTGGTGCTGCCGGTGTTCTTGTCTGCCTTTAAAAGGGCGGATGAACTGGCCTGTGCGATGGAAGCACGGGGCTATGTGCGGAAAAAAGGGCGGCTGCCCCTGCGAAAGCGGCATTTACAAAAAGCGGATTTCCTTGGACTCGGCGGAGGAATGACGCTGTGCTTGTTTGCAATTTTTGTTTTTTAATTTACCAAAAGGAGAAGAAATTATGGGAAAACTGTCTTATGTGAAAAGAGCCATCATTACCGCGGCGTGTGTGGCACTGTGTGTGGTGCTGCCCATGGCGTTCCATGCTATCCCCAATGCTGGCAGTATCTACTGCCCCATGCACATCCCGGTTCTGTTGTGCGGTTTGATCTGTGGTGCGCCTTTTGGCCTGCTGTGCGGACTTCTGGGGCCTTTGGCCTCGTCCCTCATCACCCAGATGCCTCCGATGGCCTATCTGCCTCCCATGTTGGTGGAACTGGCGGTATACGGTTTGGTGGCAGGCGTGATGATGCACTTGATCAAGACCAAGCATCTCTACGCCGACCTCTACATCAGCCTTGCCACAGCGATGGTGGCCGGACGTATCGTGGCGGGTGTTGCAAAGGCGCTGCTCTTTGCCCCCGGTAAGGTCACATTGGCGGCGTGGGCCGGCGGTTACTTTGTAACGGCACTGCCCGGTATCCTCCTTCAGCTGCTGCTGATCCCCAGTGTTGTGGTGGCACTGGAAAAGGCCAAGCTGATTCCAGCCAGATACACTAAAAAAAGAATGCAATAAAAATAAAAAGTATCCTATTGCCGTTTTTCCTTGGCAATAGGATACTTTTTTGCGGTTTTTCAGCGTATACGCCTAACCTGTTTGCAGGATGTATAGCAGATAAAGCCGGAGATAAGGGCGAACGCCAGAGAGTGGGGACTGCGGCTGATTAAGAGGAAAACCGCGGCGTGAAATATGCAAAAGAGTGCTGATAGGATTGCAAAGGCGGAGAGGAGCAGTGTCCACACAAGCCGTTTTCGTACCAGACGGCGCAGCGGCACATCATCAGCACCACCTGCAGCGGCACGGCGTGCATACTCTTGCGCCAGTTTCCAATCCTTTTTGCAGCCCATCCCTTTTTCAAGACAGGCACTCAAGGATTTGCAGGCATTGGGATGACCCAAATCTGCCGCCTTTTGAAACCAAAAGAAGGCCTTTTTCATGTCTTTCTCACAGCCTCGGCCTGTCTCATAGAAATAACCCAGGTTGTTGCAGGCGGTGGGGTTGTCCAGCAGAGCTGCCTTGTGGCACAGGGAGAAAGCGGCGTCGTCATCCGCCTGGCAGCCCAGACCATGCAAAAAGCAGAAGGAGGCACGTACCATGGCGTCGCTGTTGCCCAGTTCTGATGCCCTGCCGTAGAGTTCCAGCGCCTTCGGGTAGTCCTGTTCGACCTCTTGTCCGGTATAGTAGAGGCTTCCCAGTGCGAACAGGGCATCATCGTTATCCTGCTGCGCGGCACGCTCGTAGAGTTTTATAGCAAATGTGATATTTTGCTCCACACCTGTACCGGACTGGTAGTGCTGCCCTAAGACATACTGCGCGGCGGCATAGCCCTGCTGGGCCGCAAGACCATACAAACGCATGGCCCGGGGAAGTTCCTTTTTGGTGCCAATCCCACCTTCGCAGCACATTGCCAGCAAATGCTGGGCCCGGGGATAGTTCTGTTCGGCGGCTTTTTCAAACCAGAAACAGGCCAGAGCATCGTCTTGCTCTATACCCCGTCCGGTGCGGTACATCCAGCCCAAATTGCACTGCGCCGCAGCCAGATCCAGTGCGGCTGCCTGCTGATAGCAGGTTACAGCGGTGCACAGATCCTCGCTGGTGCCGCGGCCCAGCTCATAGCACAGGCCAAGGCGGCAGAGGCATTCAGGGTGGTGGAGCTTGGCACCTCGCCGGAAGAGGGCGATGGCCTTCTCGTCATCCTGCTCTACGCCGTGGCCGAAGTAATAGCACAGCGCCAGATGATAGATGCCGTCTGGATAATCCGCCTCAGCGGCAAGACGGAACCAGTGGAGGGCTTGCTCCGGGTTTTTCGCTGTGCCCAGACCATCGTCGCAGCAGCGCCCCAATAAATAGTAGGCACGGGGAAGTTCCATCTGTGCGGCACGCGTAAAGAGCGCAAAAGCCTGCTGATCGTCCTGTTCCACACCGTGCCCCAAGAGGTACATGACACCTAATGCACATATACCATCAGGGTAATTGAGGTCGGCTGCTTGCTGATAGCAAACAACGGCTTCTTTGTCGTCTTGCGCTATGCCCCGACCGTCCTCGCAGCTGATACCGAGGAGAAAAATGGCGCGGGCCCAGTTCTGCTCCGCCGCTTGGCGGAAAAGCGCTACCGCTTTTTCGTCATTTTGCTCCACACCAATGCCGGCACGGTAGAGAACACCGAGGTTGCACTGGGCGGCTGCATCCCCCTCATTGGCGGCCTCTTGGTAAAGTTCGGCGGCACGGGTTACATCCTGCGCCACACCGCTGCCTATCTCGTAGCAGAGTCCCAGATGTGTGATGGCACCCAAATGTCCGGCTGAAGCTGCTTGCTGAAAGCATTGAGCGCCTCGTTCCTCGTTTTGAGCGACACCATGGCCGTAGGTATAGCAGAGCCCTAAGTGGAATAGGGCCGCAGGAAAACTGTCTCCCGCCTTTTCATAGCAATACACTGCCTGTGAAGCGTCCTTCTCAGTGCCCAAGCCTAAGTCATAGCACTGCCCCAAAAAGAACCATGCCCGGGGAAGATCCTCTGCTTCGGTGGCACGCGTAAAGAGCGCGAAAGCCTGTTTGTCATCCTGCTCCACGCCGCGGCCCAGATGGTAAAGAACGCCCAGTGAACAAAGAGCGTCGGGATAGCTGCTCTGTGCTGCGGCACGGTAGAGAGCAGCGGCCCGGAAATCATTCTGCTCCACGCCTGTACCAAATTCATAGCAAGAGCCAAGCAGATGCAGTGCACGGGGGAACTGCTGCTCTGCGGCCTTGGCAAACCACTCCGCTGCCTGTTCGTAATCCTGTTTCACCCCGCTCCCAAAGTAGTAGAGAGCACCCAGATTGCACTGGGCCATGGCGTAGCCCTGCTGGGCGGCTTCAGCGTACAGCTCTGCGGCGGTGTCTATAGAGGGTTCTACCACTATGCCGTTTTCATAAAAAATGCCCAGATCGCACTGCGCCGGTGCATAGCCCATCTCCGCAGCGCTGCGGTAGAGTTCCAGTGCCTTGGCAGGGTCTTGGGGCGTGCCGATGCCGGAGTTGTGGCAGACAGCCAGCCAGTAAAGACCTACAGGGTCGTCCGGCCCCGTCTGGCTGAACCAGTAAAAAGCATTGTCGGCGTCCTGTGGGACGCCACGGAGCCCGTAGAGATAGTTGAGCCCCATTTCTACCTGTGCCTGTGTATCGCCTTCCTGTGCTGCGGCGGCACACTCTTGCAGATGTTCCTGTCGGCGGCGGTTTCGAACCTCAGCCAGACGGAGCATCTCCGGGGAGAAAAACACCACGTCCTGTGGGAAGGGCTGGTGGCTGTTTTGATTGGGAGAATCGCTCATAGCCTATCTTCCTATGAACGAAAATTGAGGAGTTCATCACAGGTGTGGCGGGGCGGAGCGGCCTTCCACTCCTCTGCATAGCCCATAGCCACTACGCAGCCCACCTTTTGGTTTTCGGGGAGCCCCAGCAACTCATGAATTCCGTCCTCGTCGACCACGCCCATGATGCAGGTGCCCACTTCAAAAGTGCGGGCCGCCAGGCAGAAAGTTTGGGTAGCCACACCGGCATCAAACATTTCCCACTTATCGGCGTCTTCACTCTGCTTGGTGCCATCGTCATTGCGGCCGGAACGCCCGGAGTCGTAGCTGATGACAGCCAGTGCAGCAGCCCGGAGAATGGTTTTGGTATTGAAAGTGAAGCCGCGGACATAGTCCTGAGCAATGCGATCTTTCAGCTCCTTGTTGTCAATCACGGTATAGTGAACGATCTGGCTGTTTTTCCAGCTCGGGGCAAAGCGAGCCAGATCCACAATGTCGCGAATGGTCTGGTGGTCAATGGGTTGGGGAAGGAAGCGGCGAACACTGCGCCGCTGCAGAATACAATCTTTAGCATTCATAGACAAAATTCCTCCGAATACTTAATAATGGTTCTATTGTATCATACGGGAGAGACAGTCGCAAGAGAGTGGCACTGCCGCAGGAGAAAACGGAGGGATTTTTGCGCTGTGGCTTGCGCTTTGGGGAATGAAATGGTAAAATAAGCTTTCAGTATAGAACAAGGAGGACATCCTTTATGAAATTAGGTATCGTAGGTTTGCCCAACGTGGGCAAATCGACCCTTTTTAATGCCATTACTAATGCAGGCGCCGAAAGCGCCAACTATCCCTTTTGCACCATTGAGCCTAACGTAGGCGTGGTGGCTGTTCCCGATGAGAGGCTGGACAAACTGGCTGAGATGTACGAGCCGGACAAAAAGACACCGGCGGTCATCGAGTTTGTGGATATTGCCGGCCTTGTGAAGGGCGCCAGCCAAGGGGCAGGTCTTGGCAACAAGTTCTTGGAGAACATCCGCCGCACCGATGCCATTGTGCATGTGGTACGCTGCTTTGATGATGAGAATATCATGCATGTGGTGGCCGACGCAGGCACCAACGTACCGGTAGACCCGCTGGGGGACATCGAGACCATTGATCTGGAGCTGGTGATGGCGGATCTGGAAATGGTGAACCGTCGCGTGGACAAGGCTTCTAAGGCGGCCAAGGGCGATAAGAAATTCCTCAAGGAGGCCGAGACGTTTCGGAAGCTGGCCGAGCATCTGAACGCAGGCAAGTCCGCTCGTACTTTTGAGGGAAGTGACGAAGAGATGGAACTGATTTATACAGCGGATCTCTTGAGTCTCAAACCCATTATTTACGCAGCCAATATGGATGAGGAAGGTTTTGCCGATCAAAGCAGCAACAAGTACTTCCCGATGGTCAAGGAACTGGCTGAGAAGGAGGGGGCACAGGTGCTGCCTATCTGTGCCAAGCTGGAGCAGGACATCGCCGAACTGGAGGAAGAGGATCGTGCCATGTTCTTGGAGGAACTGGGCATTGAGAAGTCCGGTTTGGATCGTCTGATCCAGTGCAGCTATGAGCTGCTGGGGCTCATCTCTTTCCTGACCTACGGTAAGGACGAGTGCCGGGCCTGGACCATTCGCAAGGGAACAAAGGCACCGCAGGCGGCCGGAAAGATCCATTCCGACATCGAGCGGGGCTTCATCCGTGCCGAGACCATCAACTTCTCCGATATGATTGCCTGCGGCAGCGTGGCCGCCGCCAAGGAGAAGGGGCTGCTGCGCAGCGAAGGGAAGGAATATGTGGTTCGCGATGGTGATATGATCTATTTCCGCTTCAATGTGTAAGATATTTCAGAAGGAGCGCACCGGCGGATGTCGGTGCGCTCTTCTTACGATTTTCTTGCGGGATGCTATGTGAACTTCCAATGAGAGGAAAGGACGAGGTGTTCCCAGAATGAAACTATTTCTAAAAAAGCATCCGTATTTGCGCCTCCTGCTTTGGAGCGGGATGCTGCCATTTTTGAGTGTGGTGCTGGGACTTACCTGTGATGCGTACAATCCTTTTGGAGGCGGAGTGACAAACCCCGTTGTCAGTGGAATGGTGGATGTTACTTGGCCTCTATGGATGCTTCTGGCAGCTGCGCACGTCTTTGGGGTGACAGAGCTGCTCCTTTATGGTATGCTTGTCAACGACAGAATGCTGGAGGCGTTAGGACTGAAACGAATCTTGCCAACAGCCCTTATGGCGGCGGTGGGCAGCTATTTTTTGATGTGTCTCCTTTCATTCCCACCACACGACTACTGGCTGGACGTGTTTTGGAAGCTGGGGACGTTGTTTGCCGTACTGCCGACATTGGCGGTGGTGCTCCTGCGCTATGGCCTTTGGCGGTGGCATCGGAGAAAGAAACAGCCGTGAGAGTACATGCCATTGGCGGCTATGGATGTTTGAAGATATTTAATAAGGAGTAAAATAGATGAAATACCAGGCGGTTTTATTTGATCTGGACGGTACACTGCTGGATACGCTGGAGGACTTGCGCGATGGCGTGAATGTGGTGCTGGCACGCAGAGGCTATCCGCAGCATACATTGGAGGAAATCCGGGACTATGTGGGCAACGGTGCCGGCGTGTTGATCCGTCGGGCACTTCCGGAGGGAACGGAGGAGACAGAAATCAGGGAGGTGCTGGCGGAATATAAGGATTGGTATCGCGTCCACTACTGTACAAAAACCCATCCTTATCCCGGCGTGGCGGAGCTGTTGGATACGTTGGCTGCAGCGGGCGTGAAGATGGCTGTGGTATCCAACAAGCCGGATGCTGTCACCAAGGAATTGGCGAAAAAATTCTTCCCCGGACTGCCTGCTTTCGGGCAGCGGGATGATGTGCCCCGGAAGCCGGAGCCGCAGATGGTATGGAAGGCGCTGGAGACGTTGGGCGTGGGACGGGAACAGGCCTGCTATGTGGGGGATAGCGAGGTGGATGTGGCCACGGCCAAGAACGCAGGGCTGCCTGCGGTGCTGGTGAGCTGGGGCTTTCGCACGGAGGAGCAGCTGCGGGCGGCGGGGGCGGAAACCATCACGGCTACGGCAGCAGAGCTACTGATGCAGCTGGATGGAAAAAGTCGGAATGCCCGTTGACAAGCGAAAAAAACGGTGCTATCATAAAAAATAATCATAAGATGCGATGACGGGGAACCCGCTTGCGGAACTCTGCAGAGAGGGACTCATTTTGGTGTGAGAGTCTCAGAGAAAAACAATGCGGCACCGCCCCCGAGCTGCCCACCGAACGCACCGCTGTCAGTAGGCTGGGACGGGTTCTCCCGTTATAGAGAACACGAGCGACGGCAAATGTGCCGTAAGCAGGGTGGAACCGTGGAGTAAAGATTTTTTACCTCACCCCTGAAACACATCAGGGGTGAGGCTTTTTGTTTGTCTGCCCCAAATTAACAAGGAGGAAACGTTTATGTCCGAAGAAAACATCTACACCTTTGAAAATAAGGAGTATCGCAAGACGTATTGGCATACCTGCTCCCATGTACTGGCGCAGGCTGTCAAGCGGCTCTATCCCAATGTGAAGCTGGCCATTGGCCCTTCCATTGAAAATGGATTCTACTATGATATCGATTCTGATGTGTCATTCACCCCTGAGATCCTTGCGCAGATCGAAGGCGAAATGCGCAAGATCTGCAAGGAGAAGCTGAAACTGGAGCGTTTTGAACTGCCCCGGGAAGAGGCCGTCAAGTTTATGGAGGAGAAGGATGAGCCTTACAAGGTAGAGCTGATCCATGATCTGCCCGAGGATGCTGTCATCAGCTTCTACAAGCAGGGCGATTTTGTGGATCTGTGCGCCGGCCCTCATCTGGACTCCACCGGGCGCATCAAAGGCAACGGTATTAAGCTGACCAGCTGCACCGGAGCCTATTGGCGCGGAGACTCCAACCGCAAGATGCTCCAGCGCATCTATGGTATCGCCTTCCCCAAGAAGGATGAGCTGGAGGACTACCTCAAGCAGCGGGAAGAGGCACTCAAACGTGACCATAATAAATTGGGCCGCGAGCTGGAGTATTTTACCACGGTGGACTCCATCGGGCAGGGGCTGCCCATTATGCTGCCTAAGGGTGCCCGTACCATTCAGATCTTGCAGCGTTGGATCGAGGACGAGGAGCAGAAGCGCGGCTATCAGCTGACCAAGACACCCTTGATGGCGAAGAGCGATCTATACAAGATCTCCGGCCATTGGGATCACTATCTGGACGGTATGTTCATTCTGGGGGATCCCCACGATGAGACGAAGGAGTGCTTTGCCCTGCGTCCCATGACCTGCCCGTTCCAGTATCAGGTGTTCCTGAACCGTCAGCGCTCCTACCGTGATTTGCCCATGCGTCTGGGTGAGACATCGACCCTGTTCCGCAATGAGGATTCCGGTGAGATGCATGGTTTGATCCGTGTGCGCCAGTTCACCATTTCCGAGGGACATCTGATCCTTCGCCCTGACCAGCTGGAGGAAGAGTTTAAGAACTGCCTGGATCTGGCAAATTACTGCCTGGAGACGCTGGGCCTGAAGGAGGATGCCTCCTTCCGTTTCTCCCAGTGGGATCCGGCTAACCCCAACAACAAGTATGAGGGAACGGCGGAGCAGTGGGAGAAGGCGCAGGCCGTGATGGGCCAAATTCTGGACGATCTGGGTGTGGCGTATGAAGTCGGCATCGATGAGGCTGCGTTCTACGGCCCCAAGCTGGACGTACAGGTGAAGAACGTGTTCGGCAAGGAGGATACCCTCATTACCATCCAGATTGATATGCTGCTGGCTGAGCGCTTTGGCATGTACTATATCGATGAGAACGGTGAAAAGGCCCTGCCCTATATCATTCACCGCACCTCTATGGGTTGCTATGAGCGTACACTGGCACTGCTGATTGAGAAGTATGCCGGTGCGCTGCCCACCTGGATGGCACCCGAGCAGGTGCGCTTCCTGCCCGTGACCGACCGTGCGGCTGACTACTGTGCAGAGCTGTCCAAGAAGCTGTCTGAGGATGGTTTCCGGGTAGAAGTGGACTATCGCAATGAGAAGATCGGTAAGAAAATCCGTGATGCACAGCTGGAGAAGGTTCCTTATATGCTGGTGGTGGGTGACCGCGATATGGAGAACGGTACCGTTTCGCCCCGTCACCGCGCCGATGGTGATCTGGGGGCTATGTCCTTTGCAGAGTTTGAGGCGCTGCTGAAGGACGTGGTGGATCGGAAGTTGAAAAAATAAAGAGCAGCAAGCCGCCGGGAGATTGCCAACTCCCGGCGGTTTTCTTTTTGCAATGGCGAGTAAAATGCAGGGGGAAAATAAAAAAATGCAGGATGGCAAACAAAACATTGCAAAAATAGAAGAGAGATACTTGTAAAATGGGAAAGTCAAAAAAAGAATTAAAACTGGATATATAACTTTTGAGTTAATAAAGTGGATTAAATATAAATAATTTTTACATTTATTTTACTATTCAAAACTTTTTGCATGACTACGGAGAAAAGCAATATGAATTTGCATATAAAAAGGACTTGCAAAATGCGGAGAGACGTAGTAAAATAAATACCATCGTAAATAAAGCTTCCGGGAGAAGCTGAGAAAAGGAGCGAAAGAAATGAAAAAGTTTGTAGCAATGATTCTTGCGCTGGTTATGGCCTTGAGTTTGGTCGCCTGCGGTGGCGGCGGCAAGACCAAGATGCGTTTTGTCACCGGCAGCGAGAGTGGTACTTATTACGCTTTCGGCGGTACCATTGCCCAGCACGCCACCAACACTGCTGAGGGCATTGAGGTAACCGGTCTGGTAGGCAACGGTTCCCGTTCCAACGTTCTGGAAATGCAGGACGGCAACGCCGAGTTGGCTTTCTGTCAGTCCGACGTGATGGCGTACGCATACGAAGGCACGAATCTTTTCAAAGATGATGGTAAGGTGGATTGCTTCTCCACCGTGGCTGCTCTTTATAAGGAGCAGGTACAGCTGGTTACCTGCGATCCCAGCATCAAGACCGTAGCTGACCTGAAAGGTAAAACCGTATCTATAGGTGCTGCCGGCTCCGGTGTATATTTCAACGCCATTGATGTGCTGGGTGCTTACGGTTTGACACTGGATGATATTACGCCCACTTATCAGTCCTTCGGCGATACTGCCAACGACATCAAGGATGGTAAGATCGATGCCGGCTTCGTGGTTGCCGGTGCTCCCACCACGGCAATCGTGGATCTGTCCACTACGAAGGACACCTTCCTTGTGAGCATGGATGATGAGCACATTGATGCTCTGCTGAAAACTTCCCCCTTCTACTCCAAGGCAGTCATTCCTGCAGGAACCTATAATGGGCAGACTGAGGATGTGAGCACTGTGGCTGTTGGCGCCGTGATTTTGGCTCGCAATGATATTCCCGCCGATGCTATCTACGCACTGACGGCTGATATCTTTGATAACTACACCACACTGGGCAGTTCCCACGCTAAGTACAATGAGCTGAGCATGGAGTTTGCAACTTCCATTACTTCTGTGCCTTACCACCCCGGCGCTGCGAAGTACTTTGCTGAGAAGGGCTTTAATGTCCCCACCTTGGCTGAGTGAGCTGAGTAGGTAAAAATTTGTAAAATAGGTACGCTACGGCGGGGAAACCCCCGCCGTAGCGTACTGTAAAAAACCGCAACATAAAAGGGAAGACACGACCCTAAAGGCCCGTATGGTCCCTTGTATGCTGCGGTGAATAGAGAAATCATCAATAGGAGGTACCCATGAGTTTATTTAAGAAAAAGAAAGACACGGCGCCTGCTGCGGACTCGGCTGCTGCTATGGCAGACGGAGACAGCGCAACTGATCTGGACGCAGTAATGCGCAAGTATGACCGTGAGTCCAATACCCGTATCTGGGAGGGCCCGGCCAAGATTGCGGTGCAGCTGTTAATGGCTGCATTTTCCCTGTATTGTATTGCTATGACTCTTTGGAGTCGTGCACTGCCGGAGACGAAGCTGTGTTTGTTTGTCGGCACTATCATTGTACTGGGCTTTTTAACGTATCCCGCCCGGAAGCACCATGTGCGTTCCAACTATATCCCTTGGTATGATATTTTGATCATGGTTTTGGGCGCAGGTGCATTCTATTATTTTGCCTTCAATGCCATGTCCATGATTGAGATCGCTACCCGTATCCAGCCCATCCATGTAGCCATTGGTGTGGTGGGTATTTTGGTGCTCTGTGAGTTGTGCCGCCGCTGTGTGGGTCTGCCTATTCTTTGTGTGGCCGGTGCTCTGTTGGTCTATACTTTCTACAATCAGATGAGCTGGAACGCCGATTTCATGGTGGCGCTGCGCAACATTATCTATAAGTTGTTCTATACCACCTCCGGCGTTATCGGTACACCTATCAATGTGTGCTATACCTACATTGTCCTCTTTATCATCTTTGGTGCATTTCTGGAGCGTACCGGGATTGCCAATTTCTTTATCTCCCTGGCAAACCGTGTGGCCGGTTGGTCCTCCGGCGGCCCTGCCAAGGTGGCCGTTATCTCTTCTGCTCTGTGCGGCATGGTGTCCGGCTCCTCCGTGGGCAACACAGTGACCACTGGCTCCGTGACCATTCCTATGATGAAGAAAACTGGCTACAAGCCGGAGTTTGCCGGCGCTGTGGAGGCGGCTGCTTCTACCGGTGGCCAGATTATGCCCCCTATTATGGGTGCGGCTGCCTTTTTGATGGCGGAGTACATGAACCTTCCCTACATGGAGGTGGCTGCAAAGGCCATTCTGCCCGCTGTGCTGTATTTTGCCGGCATCTTCATTGCTGTCCATCTGGAAGCGAAGAAGCTGGGGCTGAAGGGTGTAGCTAAGGAGGATCTCCCTGCGTGGGGGTATCTGCTGCGTAAGTGCTATCTGCTGGCACCTCTGGTATTGCTGGTTTGGCTGGTTTCTTCCGGCGCGCGCACCATGCAGTTTTCCGCTGCCATTGCGATTGCTGTAGCTATCGTGGTAGGTTTCATCAACAAGGATGAGCGGCTCACCTTCAAGAAAATTTTGGAAGCATTGGAGGCAGGTGCTAAGGGCGCAATCACTGTGGCTGTGGCCTGCGGTATGGCTGGTATCATTGCCGGCTGCATTACGGTCACCGGTCTTGCCTCTACCCTTATCAACGCCATCGTCAGCCTGTCCGGAGATACTATGATCGTGGGTCTGGTACTGACCATGCTTTGCTGCATTGTGCTGGGTATGGGTGTGCCTACCACCGCGAACTACTGCATCATGGCGTCCACCTGTGCCCCCATCCTTATTCAGCTGGGTGTGCCTCATGTGGCAGCGCACTTCTTTGTGTTCTACTTCGGTATCGTGGCTGACATTACGCCCCCTGTGGCTCTGGCCGCTTATGCAGGTTCCGCGATTGCCAAGTCCAACCCCATGAAGACCGGTGTCACGGCAACAAAATTGGCCATTGCGGCCTTCATTGTCCCGTACATCTTTGCCTATAACTCCCAGCTGTTGTTTGTCGGCGTAGATGGATGGTGGAGCGTGGTGCAGATCGCTGCAAGTGCTCTGCTGGGTATTTTCAGTATTGCCGCAGCCCTCAATGGCTTCCTCTACAAGAGCATTCCTATGGTTTTGCGTTTGGCACTTGTGGCCGGCGGCCTAGGCATGATGATCCCCGGCACACTGACCGATATTCTGGGTCTTGTGTTTGTGGCAGCGATCATCCTGCTGCAGCGTACTAACGCTAAAAGAGAATGCGCAGTTGAGATGAACGACTAACATGCAAATAAAAAGCTCGGATCGTACGATCCGAGCTTTTTTTTAGCTATCTGAGAGACGTTGGTACATCACGTACCATACTGGGGAGTTGGAAATGAGTTATTACCGCCGTTCTCAATAACCGAACAGCATATTGCGGCGAATCTCATGAAGGGAATGTGCGCCGCACATGGCCATGGTATCCTTCAGCTCTGCAATCAGCTTATTGGTGTATACGCTGACACCTTCAGCACCGCCGCCGTAGACCATGGTCACGAAGGGGCGGCCAATGAGTACACCGTCAGCACCCAAGGCCAGCGCCTTAAATACATCCATGCCGGTTCGAATCCCGCCATCCACCAAAATCATCATCTTTCCCCCGACAGCGTCGGCTATGGCAGGCAGCACCTCGGCGGTAGCGGGACATTGATCCAGCACGCGACCTCCGTGGTTGGAGACAACAATACCGCTGGCGCCTGCTTCCAGCGCCTTTTCTGCACCGCGCACCGTCATGATTCCCTTGAGCAGGAAGGGCTTTTGGGCATATTGCGCAATCTCACGCAGCTCCTCTACGGTTTTGCTGCCGGCAGGAGGGGTGAGATTCTTCAAAAAGGGCAGACCTGCCGCGTCAATATCCATGGCAATTGCCAGAGGATCAGCGGCCTTTACCATGTCCATCTTTGCCATAACAGTGCCCCGATCCCAAGGCTTCACAGTGGGGATGCCATAGCCCTTGGCATTGTTAATCGCATTAACGGCACCTTCCATCACGGCAGGATTGGTGCCGTCACCGGTGAAGGCGGCAATACCAGCTGCTGCACAGGAGGATACCAGCAGATCATTATAGTCCAGATCGTCATATTTTTCGCCGTAGTGCAGCTTCATAGCACCAACCGGTGCAGCAAAAATAGGTGCGGCCATGTTGGAACCAAAAAAATCAAAGGAAGTATCTACAGGCTTATTTTCACAGATAGTATCCAGATTGACGCACAGTTCCTGCCACTTTTGGTAATTGCGAATAAAGCCGGTGCCCATCCCCTTGGCGCCGGGCCCGGGAATCGTATTTTTACAGGCCATGCCGTTGCACACAGGGCAGGCTTTGCAGTAGGGACCCATGCAGGTGCGAGCCTGCTGTAAAATTTCCTGATAATCCATGGAGTTGTCCTTTCTCATTTTTACATTAAATTACACAATCACAGAAAACTATATTGTAGTGTTGTAATTGTATCGTTTTAAAAACCGCTTTGCAACCGTTTCCGGTACGTCCTATAGTTTTTGTTTATAATGCACAAAAAACGAAGATCTGGTATGGGTTTTACTGGCGCGAAAGAAAATGCTAAAAAACGTATAAATTTTAATAAAATTTCTTGGATATGAACTATCTTTGGGAAGATCAGTGAACGAAAAAATTTTGTTGACAGCGGGGGGTATGGTGAAAAGTTAGAATTGTTAACTTTATGACAAATGAATATTGATGGAAAAGGCTGTAAAACAATTATTTTCCTATAAAATACTGGGAAAGTCGCAGAAAAAGTTGCTGACAAAATGACTGAAAAATAATGAAAAATTTTTTATAAAGCTAAAAAATATTTTGATAATTTGACGTGAGGGGTGGATAGCTATTATAATGTACTTGGAACAAGTAAGCCCCCACAAAAGCGGGGGCGAAAAGAAAAAGAGGAAAAATTATGGAAAAGTATTTACTCATTGCCGCCTTTGTGGGCGCGCTGATTGCACTGGCCTTTGTGCTGGTCACATATCGGCGCGTCATGGCCTTCGATGAAGGCACACCTTTAATGCAAAAGATTTCCGGCTCCATCCGTGAGGGAGCCAACGCCTATTTGAAACGCCAGTATACGGTGGTAGGCGTATTTTTTATTTGCATGATCGTCATTTTGTGCGTCATGGCAGCTTGCGGACTGATGACGTGGTTTGTACCTTTTGCCTTTGTGGGCGGCGGTATTTTTTCCGCCCTCAGTGGCTATGTGGGCATGAAGATCGCTACCGCTGCCAACTGCCGCACGGCTAATGCATGCTGTGAAGGCCTGAACCGCGGTCTGCGTGTTGCGTTCTCTGCCGGTTCCGTGATGGGCTTTACCGTGGTTGGTCTGGGCCTGCTGCATATCTCCGGCTGGTTTTTGCTGCTGCGCTATGCTTTCCATCTGGAAATGTCCCAAGTGACCAGTGTTTTGCTGACTTCCGGTATGGGAGCGTCCTCCATGGCCCTATTCGCCCGTGTGGGCGGCGGTGTGTACACCAAAGCTGCTGATGTGGGCGCCGACCTGGTGGGCAAGGTAGAGGCTGGCATCCCTGAGGATGACCCGCGCAACCCTGCCGTGATTGCCGACAATGTGGGCGATAACGTAGGTGATGTGGCAGGTATGGGTGCGGATCTTTATGAGTCCTACATTGGTTCTGTGATCTCCGCCGCTGCCTTGGGCGTGGCTGCCTTTAGCGGCAGCTTTGAAGCTGTGGTGCTGCCGCTGGTCATCGCCGCCCTGGGCATTGTCTGCTCCATCCTTGGTACCTTCCTGGTGAAGACCAAGGAAGATGCTGACCAGCGTGCGCTGCTGGGCGCTTTGAGCCGCGGTACGAACTGCAGTGCCATTTTGATTGCTGTTTTGTCCCTGCCTCTGGTCTATTGGCTGCTGGGTAAGGAAAACTTGGGGATGTACGGTGCCATCCTCGCCGGCCTTGTGGGCGGTGTGCTGATTGGTAAGATCACGGAGTACTATACCTCGGATACATATAAACCTACACAGAATTTGTCTGCACAGTCTGAGACGGGTGCCGCTACTATCATCATCGGTGGTTTGGGACTTGGCATGATGTCTACCGCTATTCCGATTGTGATTGTAGCCATCTGCATCCTGCTGGCCTACTTCCTGTCCGGCGGTGGTGCTTCTGCCAGTATGGGTCTTTACGGAATTGCCTTGGCTGCTGTGGGTATGCTGAGCACACTGGGCATCACGCTGGCTACCGATGCATACGGCCCTGTGGCCGATAACGCCGGTGGTATTGCCGAGATGGCAGGACTGGACCCTGAAATCCGCCAGCGCACCGACGCACTGGACTCTTTGGGAAACACCACGGCTGCCACCGGTAAGGGATTTGCTATCGGTTCTGCCGCTTTGACGGCATTGGCGCTGATGGCCTCCTATATTGAGAAAGTCAAGGAAATGGGTGCCACGGTTGATTTCTCTGATTTCAGCGTAATGAATCCCCTGGTACTGGTGGGCCTCTTTGTGGGTGCCTGCCTGCCGTTCCTCTTTGCTGCAATGACCATGAATTCTGTAGGCCGCGCCGCCCAGAGTGTGGTAAAGGAAGTGCGCCGTCAGTTCCATGAAATCACCGGCTTGATGGAGGGTAAGGCCGAGGCTGACTATGCCCGCTGCGTAGACCTGTGCACTAAGGCCAGCCTTCACGAAATGATTATGCCCACTGTCATTGCACTGGTTTGCCCCGTGATTGTGGGTCTGGTGCTGGGCTATCAGGGCGTGGTAGGTATGCTGGCTGGTGCCACGGCTGCAGGTTTCCTGTTGGCCATTTTCATGTCCAACGCAGGCGGTGCCTGGGATAACGCCAAGAAGTACATCGAGTCCGGTCACTTTGGCGGTAAGGGCAGCGAGTGCCACAAGGCTGGCGTAGTAGGCGACACGGTAGGCGATCCTTTCAAGGATACCTCCGGCCCCGCGATCAATATTCTTATCAAGCTCCTGAGCATGGTGTCCATTGTTTTCGCAGGTCTGGTCGTCAGCTGCCACCTGCTGTAAATGCAACAAAAAAGAGACCGTTTCCGAAAGGAAACGGTCTCTTTATTTCATGTGTTTTTCATGGGTTATTGTATTGTGCTAGGATGTCCTGACACCATGCGGTAAAACGATCGACAGCGTGCTGAGGGGAGAGAAGCCGGATTTTGGGGCCAAACTGGAAGAGCCAGCCAAAGAAGGTAGGCCCCACCTCTACCTGTGCCGCCAGATGGACGGTGCCATCTTCGGCGGTGTACATATGGGCATCGCTGCCAAAGCGATCTACCACTGCGTTTAGAAGGGAGACATCCAGCTGCAATTGAACAGTGGCGGCCTCACCGTTATACATGTTAAAAATCGTTTTGGTATACTCGCCCAGATCGAAACCTTGTGGCAGGGGATCACGGGGGGCCTCCAACACAGTCAGATCACTGATACGATCCACCCGATAGTGGCGATAGTCCTGCAATTGGGTGTCATAGGCTACCAGATAGTAATAGCGATCCACACATAGAGCCACCGGATTGGTCACATAGGGTTTGCCTGCCTTGCGGTATTTCTTATCCCCACTGACTGTCCAGTCGAAGTAGCGGAAGGAGATCCGGCGGTTCTCGTTGATAGCGCTGTTGATGCCGTCCACAGCGTAGTAAAGCGTCTCGTTGTCGGTGCGGATTCGGTTCATCACATACACCTGCCGCCGCAGCTGCTGGGCACCATAATGGCTGGTGAGATGCTCCAGCTTACCGATGAGCTCCATGCTTTTGCGCTTGGTGAGAAAGGGGGAGGCCTGTACCACGTCAATGAGCAATTTCAGTTCCGGGAGCTGGAAGTCACGCTCCCCCAGATAATAGCCGAAGTGCTTGCTCTTTTCTTTTTGGATATCCATGCCGTATAGTTCCAGCAGATGGAGATCGTCGTACAGGCTCTTGCGCTCGGCGGTGATGCCGCAGGCAGACAAGTGGGCGATCATATCCTGTATGGTCTTGGGGTGCTGCTCGTCGGTTTGCTCCTGCAGATAACGCGCCAGATACAAAAGCTTCAACTTTTTGTTGGCCACATAAGATCCCTCCCTTTTTCTATTGCCTACAGTATAGCAGAAAAAAGAGGGGGAGGGAAGTTCCTTTTACCCTGCATCCACCTGCTGCCATGCCTTTTCCGTCAGCAGCTGCAGCCGGTCCACAGCAATAGTGGTGCTGCCATTTTGGGGCTGAAGATTTTCGTTTAACGGCAGGCGTGCCACCTGCTGCGCTGTCAGCCCCACCGCAGCGGCGGCAAAGAGATTGGCCTGCTGATACCAGCGCTTGCCCTCGATACCACGGCGGCGAATCCCGTAGGGGTCAGCAAGCTTGTCCTTGCCCAGCGGGGGGAGGGACACGTTGGTGCTGACGATGCCTTCCGGCGTGAAGGGGAGAATCGTTTCCACGCTGTCAAAGCGGCAGGCCGTGATGGTCTCACCGCGAAAAGTGACGGCACCAAGCATGGCGCTGCAATGTGCCGAACCATTTTTGCCTGTGTCACTGTCCGCACTGCGGCTATCGGCCATATAGGCGTCAGAGGCGAGAGCAAGTCGGTCGCCCTCCTGTGTTCCTAAATCGGCAGCCTCTTGCACGGCGGCAGAAATGGCTTGCAAAAAACAGTCTGTATCTACTGTGACGGAGGCTGCTACGTCCCCGGCCTGCAGTTCATCCACCCGCTTTCCGACAGCATAGGAGGCAAAGGAGGCGGCCTGCTGATCCCACTCTTTGCCCATAGGAGAGGCTTTGTGCATACCGTAGGTCTCTCCCAGTTCATTTTTACTGTGAAAGTTGAGATCCTCTGGCGCCTGTAATGCGCCGGTAGCGTCAAAGGGGATGATGGCGGTGATGCCGTCAAGGATGCACTGGCGGATGATTCCCGCCTCATCCACAGTGACGGCTGCCATCGTAATATCGGTGCGTGCTATGCCGGGAAAGTCCGGCGTAGCATTTTGACTTTTACTGACGGTGGTCACAGAGGCAAGCCCTAACTGCAAGGGTTGGGGCGGCGTTTTTGCAGAGGCCACGGGCAGGTTGGAGACTGGGGCGAAGGCCGGACGATCACAGCCGCACAGCAACAGACAAAGGAACAGAGCAGACAGCAGTGTTTTTCGCATAGATATACACCTCCTGAGATGGTTTCTTTTGACAGTATAGCCGGAAAACCGGGGCTTAAACCAAGGAAGGCGGCGGTCCAATCCATGTGCCAATCAAGAGGGAGATATATCCTCCTGTGGCAGAAAACAGGGAATAATTTACACCACTGACACAATTTAAAAGGCTTCTGCGGGGGACGGCAGTTGACGAGAAGGGCCATTTTATTGTATAATACAGTGATTTACTATGCAGAAACTATGTGGAGGGACACCTTATGTGGATTGCGGACGGCTGGAAGGATTATGAGCTGTTGGACTGCGGCAGTGGAGAAAAACTGGAGCGCTGGGGACAGCAGATTTTAGTGCGTCCTGATCCGCAGGCTATTTGGGAATCGGAGCGGACCAACAAGGGCTGGCGCACTGCCAATGCCCGCTACAGCCGCAGTCATACCGGCGGCGGTCACTGGGACAAGAAAAAACTGCCGGAGAGCTGGCCCATCCGTTATAAGGAGCTGACGTTCCAAGTCAAGCCCATGAACTTTAAGCATACCGGCCTTTTCCCCGAGCAGGCGGCGAACTGGGATTTTGCCATGGAGAAGATTCGCAGTGCCGGACGCCCCATCCGTGTTTTAAACCTGTTTGCCTATACCGGCGGCGCTACGGTAGCCTGCGCCGCTGCAGGTGCCAGCGTCTGCCATGTAGATGCGGCCAAAGGGATGGTGAACTGGGCTAAGGAGAATGCCCGCGCCTCTGCTTTGGGAGATGCGCCCATCCGCTGGATCGTGGACGACTGTGCCAAGTTTGTGGAACGGGAAATTCGCCGGGGAAAGACCTACGATGCTATCATCATGGACCCGCCCTCCTACGGCCGCGGCCCCGGCGGGGAGGTATGGAAGCTGGAGGAGAATCTCTATCCCTTCGTGAAGCTGTGTGCGCAGGTACTCTCCGATAAGCCGCTCTTTGTGATCCTGAATTCTTACACCACGGGCTTGGCACCCTCGGTGCTGGGCTACATCCTGGAGATGCTGGTGGGGAAGAAATACGGGGGTAAGGTGACCTGGGACGAACTGGGTCTTCCGTGCACGGAGTCCGGCATGGCTCTGCCCTGCGGTGCCACCGGACGGTGGTTCTCGGTATGAGATAAGTAATAGGAAAGAAGAAAGTGACAAAACCATGGCAACCATGATTGAGACAAAAAATTTGACATTTTACTATCCTGCTGAGGAGGGACGTCAAGCAACAGCCGCCCTGCGGGATGTGTCGCTGTCCATTGAAAAGGGCAGTTTTACCGTAGTGCTGGGCCACAACGGTTCCGGCAAGTCTACATTGGCCAAGCATATGAATGCCGTGCTGCTGCCCTCCGGAGGCAAGGTGTATGTAGCCGGGATGGATACGATGGACGAAGCGCTGCTGCTGGAAATCCGCCGCTGCATTGGCATGGTGTTCCAAAATCCGGATAACCAGATCGTTGCCAATGTTGTGGAGGAGGATGTGGCCTTTGCCCCGGAGAATTTGGGCGTTCCTACAAGGGAAATTCGCCGCCGGGTGGACGCGGCTCTGGCTGCGGTGGGGATGACAAAATTTATGCGTCATGCGCCCCATTTGCTCTCCGGCGGACAGAAGCAGCGGGTCGCCATTGCAGGTGTCATCGCCATGGAGCCGGAATGCATTGTGCTGGACGAAGCTACCGCCATGCTGGACCCTGTGGGGCGGCGGGAGGTGCTGGACACCGTTCACCGTCTCAATCGCGAGCGGGGGATCACCGTGGTGCTCATTACCCACCATATGGACGAGGCCGCAGAGGCCGACCGTCTGATCGTGATGAGCGGCGGCAAGGTAGCGATGGACGGCGCTCCCCGAGACATCTTCTGCCGTGTGGAGGAGATGCGCAAGCTGGGACTGACCGTACCGAACACGGTGGAACTGCTGTACGAGTTGCAACAGACGGGGATGGATCTGGATCTGCGGGCCGTTTCCGTGGAGGAATGTGCCGACGCTATTTGCCGGCAATTTGGCATAAAGGCGGAGGAGTAACACATTGAAACCAATTTTACAAGTTGAAGATCTAACCCATACCTACAGCGCTGGGACACCGTTCCAGCGCAATGCGGTGGATCATATGAATTTAGAAGTGATGCCCGGAGAGTTTCTGGGGATCATCGGTCATACGGGCTCGGGCAAGTCCACGCTCATTCAACATCTCAACGGCCTTCTGAAGCCCACCTCAGGCCATATCTATCTCGACGGAAAGGACATTTGGGACGATCCCAAGAACATTCGCCAGGTGCGCTTTCAAGTGGGGTTAGTGTTCCAGTATCCGGAGTATCAGCTGTTTGAGGAGACGGTGGGCAAGGACATCGCCTTTGGCCCTCGCAATATGGGGCTTGGCGAGGAGGAGATCCAGCGGCGAGTCCGGCAGGCGGCAGAAGTGGTCGGCCTGCGGGAAGAGCAGCTGAACAAGTCGCCCTTTGACCTCTCCGGCGGACAGAAGCGCCGTGTGGCCATCGCCGGTGTGATCGCTATGGAGCCCAAGGTGTTGATTTTGGATGAGCCTACGGCGGGACTTGATCCCTGCGGCCGGGAGAACATTCTCCGGCAGATTCGTGCATATCATGAGAATAAGGGCGCTACGGTGATTCTCGTCAGTCATAGCATGGAAGAAATTGCCCAGAATGTGGATCGCATCGTGGTGCTGAAGGATGCGCATAACTATATGCAAGGCACGCCCAGTGAGGTTTTCGCTCGGGCAGAGGAGCTGGAGTCTGTGGGGCTCGATGTCCCTCAGGTGACGAAGGTGGCGCTGGAACTGCGCCGCCGCGGACTGGATGTGGATACGGCCATTTACACCGTAGAGGATCTGAAGGCAGCGCTGCTGCGTCTGAAGGGAGGCGCCGCAAATGCTTAAAGATATTACGCTGGGACAGTATTTCCCGGGAAATACCATCGTCCACCGTTTGGATCCCCGGACAAAGCTGCTGGCGGTGGTGCTCTATGTGGTGGCACTGTTTGCAGCTAAGGGCATCGTGAGTTATATTGTTGTGGCAGCACTGCTGGCGGTGTGTATTCTCGCCTCCCATGTGCAGATGAAGGCACTGACCCGCGGTCTGAAGCCGATCTATTTCATTATTGCTTTTACGGCGGTGATGAACCTCTTCTTTACCGGCGGAACGCCGTTGGGAGAAGGCTGGATTTTAAGCCGCATTACCTACGAGGGCGTCCGCACCGCTATTTTCATGGTGCTGCGCATCGTGATGCTGATTATGGGAACCTTCCTGGTGACGTATACGACCAGCCCCATTCAGCTGACGGATGGCTTGGAGAACCTGCTCTCGCCGCTGAAAAAGCTGCGCTTGCCGGTGCATGAACTGGCCATGATGATGTCTATTGCTCTGCGCTTTATTCCCACCCTCATCGAGGAGACGGATAAGATTATGTCCGCACAGAAGGCGCGGGGGGCTGATTTTGAGTCGGGAAGTCTTTTGCAGAGAGCCAAGGCTCTCATTCCCATTTTGGTGCCCCTTTTTATCAGCGCATTCCGCCGTGCCGATGAACTGGCGACCGCCATGGAGTGCCGCTGCTATCACGGCGGAGAGGGACGCACGGCGCTGCATGTGCTGCGCTATAAGAAAGCGGATATACTGGTGATTCTGGCCTTTGCCGCAGTGGTGGCAGGAATTTTTCTATTGAAGCATTTCGGAATTTAAAAAAACAGGAAAGGCAGACCATGAGAAATATTGCACTGGTCTTGATGTACAATGGGTCAGCCTACCACGGCTGGCAGGTGCAGAAAAAGGAAGTTACCGTAGCTGAGACATTGGAAAAAGGGCTTTCTATGGTGTGCGGGGAGAAAATCAAGTGTGTGGGCTGCGGGCGCACCGATGCCGGAGTCCATGCCGAGTACTATGTGGCGAATTTTCATACTAGTTCCCGCATTCCTGTCGATCGCATTCCCTTTGCTGTCAACACGCATATCCCAGAGGATATTGCAGTGAAGGCGGCTTACGAGGTGGCGGAGGACTTTAATGCCATCGGCTCGTGCATCAAGAAAGAATATACCTACCGCATTTATAATTCCCGGATCAAAAATCCCTTCTACGTCAACCGCGCCTACTTCTATCCCAAGCACCTGGATGAGGCTGTCATGGATCAGGCCGCCCGCATGTTCGAGGGAACCCACGACTTTGCGGCGGTGCGCTCTGTCGGCACCAACGTCAAAAGCACGGTGCGTACCATCCACTACTGCCGTGTGGAGCGGCGAGGGGATCTGCTGGAATTGAAGGTATGTGCCAATGGATTTTTGTATAATATGGTACGGGCCATTACGGGAACCGTACTCTATGCGGCGGAGGGGAAGCTGCGGCCGGAGGAGATCCCCGCTATTTTGGACTCCGGCAATCGGACGCTGGCGGGACCAACTGCACCGCCTGGGGGACTGTACATGACGCATGTGTGGTATGAGGATGAGCGGCTCAATGGATAGAATGGAATTTCGGCGGGGCAATCCCCAAGAGGAACCCCCCAAGAGAATTGCAAAAAAGGACTATCGTCGCCGTTGGAAGACACTGGCTATCGGGGCAGCCGTGGTCCTGCTTGTGGTGGCGTGCGCAGCGCTGTGGGACTCTACCGCCTTTGATGGGCTGCGCCGCAGTGTTATCTACGCGCAGGCAAAAAAGGATGAAAACGGCTGTGCATTACTCTACAACTATGCCGCGCAGAAAGACCAGAGGTGCACCTATCTGAATGGCAGCCTGATTCTGACCTCTCAGCATCATGTGACCATACTGAGCGAGAGCGGGCAAGAGATCTATCACACCGATGTGAAGTTTCACAAAGCTGCCGTCACCGATAACGGTACTTTGGCGGCGGTCTACGATATCGGCGGGCGTGAGGTCTATCTCCTCAACACCAAGGGCTTGGTGCGCAAGCTGGAGACGGATGGTGAAATCTTAGACTGTTCCCTCAATGGACGGGGTGACTTGGTTGTGACCGCCGGAAAAAAGGGATATAAGGCGGCGGTCAGTGTCTATGACAGTAAGGGTGCATTACGTTTTGAGTTCAAATCCTCAGACCGCTTTTTGATGACGGCGGCAGTGCAGGAGGACGGAAACCAGATCGCTGTTGTGACGATGGGCGAAGCGGAGGGAAGTTTTGCAAGCACAGTGGTGCTCTATCGCATGGACAGCACCGAGCCACAGGCCAACTGTCAGCTGCCCGGGGGGGCCGTCTATGACATCCGTGTGGTGGGCAGCAACTACTGCGCCGTGGCAGAGGACGGATTATTCTTTGTGGGCAAGGACGGAGAACAAAAGGCGTTTTTTGACTTTGAAGACACCTATTTGCGTCGCTGCAGCCTGCGTGGTGACGGCTATGCTGCCGTGGTACTGGGCCGATATAAATCCGGCGGTGAAACACAGCTGGTGACCGTGTCGGATCACGGAGAACTGATCGGCAGGGTAGATATGGGCGGTGAGGTGTTGGCCGTTGATGCCGCCGGAAAGTATGTGGCGGTGCTTCGAAGTGATGCACTGACCATCTATGACAAGAAGTTGAATATATGCGCACAGCTGGATGACGTGAGCTTTGCAAAAGAGGTTTTGATGCGTGAGGACGGCAGTGCGCTGTTGGTGGGTGCCGAGTCGGCAAGTCTTTATTTGCCCTAAGGACGGGAAAGGATGATTATGATAGATATCATTATCCTGGGAGTGCTGGTGTTGTGCACAGTGATCGGTGCGTACCGGGGGCTGCTGCAAAGTTTGGCCGGCGTTATTATCGTGGTGGCGGCTTTCTTTGGCGCCTCACTGGTGGCGGATGCGCTGGCTCCGTCGGTAGCGGAGTGGATCGGCCCTATGATGGAAGAGAGTATCCATGAGAAACTTCTTCAGAGCAGTACTTCGGACGTGGGAAGTATGCTGGAAAAGTTTCACTTTTCCGGTACGAACCTGCAGAAGATGGCAGAGGAGATCATGGACAAGGCCGCACAAACAGGAATGTCGCTCCTCAACGCTGTGACAGAGAGCGTGGCACAATCCGTAGCTTACGCGCTGGTCTACTTTATATCGTTTGTGCTATTCCTCATTGTCTTGTGGTTGGCCATGAAGCCATTGCAACTCATGACACGGCTGCCGGGGCTTCATATGCTCAACTGCATTGGCGGCGGAGCGCTCGGCCTCGTGTGGGGCGCACTTTTAACATTCTTAGCGGTGTGGCTGATGCTGCGTTTTGACTGGCTGCTGACACAGGAGATGCTGGCATCATCCCCGGTACTGAAGTTCTTTGCCGAGAACAGCCCCATCAGCTTGCTCACATCTCTATAAATAAACAGATAACTAAATCGATGAGATCGAAATACCCAGATACGGAGGGAAACCATGCAACCGACTCTTTGTTCCAGATGTAAGAAAAATGTAGCAGTGGTGTTCATTTCCAGAATGAACGAGAAGGGCGAGGCCGTCAACGAGGGTCTGTGCCTGAAGTGTGCTGCGGAGCTAAAGCTGCCGCAGGTAGAAGATATGATGCGCCGAATGGGCATTACTCCGGAGGATCTGGAGGGGCTTAATTCGGAAATGATGCAGGCTTTCGGCGGTGCTGAGGAAATGGAAGCACTGCATGAGGACGACTTCGATGAAGATGATGAGGAGAGCGGTAAGACGGCGACCTTCCCCTTCCTCAACCGTCTTTTTGGAGGTGCGGGAACTCCGGCCGAGAAGAGAGACGATGCATCGGGCAGTAAGGGGCGTGAGGAGCGCCGCAAAGGAGAGAAGAAACATAAGTTTTTGGACAACTACTGTATCAACTTGAGCCAGCGTGCCCAAGAGGGTAAGCTGGATGCGGTGATTGGCCGTGACGAGGAGATAGAGCGGGTGGTGCAGATTCTCAATCGCCGCCAGAAAAACAATCCCTGCCTTATTGGTGAGCCAGGCGTAGGAAAGACAGCCATTGCCGAGGGCTTGGCACAGCGTATCGTGGCTGGGGAAGTGCCTTTTAAGCTGCGGGATAAAGTGGTCTATTTGCTGGACTTGACGGCTTTGGTGGCCGGTACTCAGTTCCGGGGACAGTTTGAAAGCCGCATGAAAGGCCTTATTGAGGAGATCCGCAAGCTGGGCAATATCATCCTTGTGATTGATGAGGTTCATAATATTGTGGGTGCCGGCGATGCCGAGGGCAGTATGAACGCTGCCAATATCCTCAAACCCGCACTGTCCCGTGGTGAGATTCAGGTGATTGGAGCCACCACGTTCAATGAGTATCGCAAGCATATCGAAAAGGACACGGCGCTGGAGCGTCGCTTCCAGCCAGTCACGGTGAACGAGCCCAACATGGAGGATACGCTGAAGATCCTCAAGGGAATTGCCCACTACTACGAGAATTTCCATGGCGTTCGCATTCCGGAAGGTGTGCTGCGTCAGGCGGTGAGCCTGAGTGAGCGTTACATCACCGACCGTTTCCTCCCCGACAAGGCCATCGATCTCATTGACGAGGCCTGCTCTGATCTCAACCTCCACGATGCGGACATCAATCGCCGCATGGAGCTGCAGCGTGATTTGGAGAATGTGACCTTTGAACGGGATACGCTGATGAATGTGCAGGCACCGGAGGGGGAGGAGCCCTCGCAGGAGGAGCAGGAACAGCGCTATGCCCGCATTGCGGAGCTGCGCAGCCAAGAGATGCGCTTGCAGCAGGAACTGACGGAACTGGAAGCTAAGGGTGTGCCGGAGCTGACCATGGAAAATATTGCCCGCGTTATTGAAATGTGGACCAAAATCCCTGCCAGCCGCATCCGTGAAGAGGAGTTTAAGCGTCTGTCTGAACTGGAACTGCGCCTGAAAAAGCATATTGTGGGACAGGACGAGGCAATCCACGCTGTCTCTGCCGCCATCCGCCGCAACCGGGTGGGCATTTCGCCTAAGCATAAACCGGTCAGCTTTATCTTTGTGGGGTCCACGGGCGTAGGTAAAACGGAGCTGGTTAAACAGCTGGCAGATGATCTCTTCAATGCGCCCGAGGCGCTTATCCGACTGGATATGTCCGAATTTATGGAGAAACACTCCGTCTCTCGCATCGTTGGTTCGCCTCCCGGCTATGTGGGCTACGATGAAGCGGGGCAGCTGACGGAGAAAATTCGCCGTAAGCCTTATTCCGTGGTGCTCTTTGATGAGATTGAGAAGGCCCATCCCGACGTTTTGAATGTGCTGCTGCAGATTCTGGACGACGGTGAGATCAGCGATGCCCACGGGCGCAAGGTGAATTTTGAAAATACGGTCATTGTTATGACTTCCAATGCAGGCTCCGACCGCGGCACGGCCAGCGTAGGCTTTGGTCGCAGTGCCGGGGAGCAGGATAAGGAGCGTGTGATGCGCGCGCTGCAGGAGTTTCTGCGACCGGAGTTTATCAACCGTGTGGATGAGATCGTCTACTTTCATCGTCTCAGCGAGGAGAATTTCCACGATATTGCCCGGATTATGCTTGACGAGCTGCGGGATTCTCTCCAAGAGAAGGGCTATACCTTCACCTATGATGACGAACTGGTGAAGCATCTGGTACACAAGTCTTATTCCGCCACCTATGGAGCCCGCAATCTTCGCCGCACGATCCAGAAGGATCTTGAAGATCAGATGGCAAGCTGCATTATCGACAGTTATGATCATCCTGTTACGCACATCAAGGCCACCGTGGAGGACGGACAGATCAAGCTTTACACGCTTTGAGAGGAGAGGCACCATGCTGTTTCGTAAGAAGATTGAGCCCCGCTGCGCTTATTGCGCCAAGGGAAGTCAGATCAACGATGAAGAGGTGGCTTGTGTCAAGCGGGGCATTGTTTCCGCCGGATATCACTGCCGCAGTTTTCACTATGACCCGCTGCGGCGTGTGCCGCCGCGGCCCATGAAGTTGGAGACGGAGAAGCTGAAGCAGGAGGACTTTGCGCTGTAAGGAGGCGGAGTATATGTACCCCAGAAAAGTATGGGCTGTCTATTTCAGTGGTACCGGCACTACAAAAAAGGCCGTGTGCCACATGGCAGAGGCGGCGGCAAAGAAACTGCGGCTGCCGTGGGAAGCAGTGAGTTTTACCCTGCCTGGTGAACGGGAAAACACGCTGTGTTTTTCTCTGGATGATCTGGTGTTTTTCGGTACGCCCGTATATGCCGGGCGTGTTCCCAATGTGCTGCTGCCCTATTTACGGGAGAAACTGCAGGGCGGGGATGCATTGACCGTGCCGGTGGTGCTCTTTGGAAATCGAAACTATGATGATGCGCTGATCGAACTGCGCAACCTTCTGCAGGAGAATCATTTTGCCTGCATTGCCGCAGCGGCCCTTGTAGGGGAACATTCCTTCTCCTATACGCTGGGGGCAGGACGCCCGGATGCGGAGGATATGGCGCTCATAGAGGGCTTTGGCGAGGCGGTGGCGAGGAAAGTCCAGACACTGCCTGCTGTGCCGGGAGAGCCGATCGCAGTACCGGGTGAGGAGCCGCTCCGTCCCTACTATAAGCCGAGAGATCGCCACGGAAACTTTATTAATATCTTAAAAGTGAAACCAAAAACAGACCTGCAGCGGTGTAATCGCTGCGGTGTCTGTGCGGCCCGCTGCCCCATGGGGGCCATTGATCCGACGGACCCCGCCCTTGTGCCCGGCACCTGCATCAAGTGCGGCGCCTGCGTCAAGGGATGTCCCACCGGGGCGAAGTACTATGACGACGAGGGGTATCTCTACCACAAGACGGAGTTAGAGGAGATGTATACCCGGCGTGGCCAGATAGAAATGTTCCTGTGAGATATACTATTAGAATATAAAAAAAGAGAACCGACAGTGTCGGTTCTCTTTTTATTTAGTCGTTGCTGCCGTAGTAGTCATAGCCGCACAGCGGGCATTTGGGATAGTCGAAGTCGTGCTGCGTGCCGCATACGGGGCAGGTGCGCTGAGGTATATCAGCTGGTACGCGGGTGGAGAAGGCGAAGGTGTGGGTCTCGTAGCGGTCAGAGCGGAAGAACTCCAGCTTGGCGCAGGTGGGGCAACAGACAATGTCCACCTCCAGAGCACCCTCAATCAGATTGGGCAGGTCGCCTAAAATCCAGCCGGTTTGACCCAGCTGCAGCTTGGCGCGCTTGATGTGCTGCATTTGACTGCTGCAACGCAGGCAGGTGAGCTTCTTTGCCATGATAAAACCTCCTTCGTATAGGATGTACCTATTATTATATTATACAATATCGAGCAGCTGCCGCAGATCAGTGATCTCGTATTCGGCGTGAATACCGCTCGGCAGCGTTTCGTGCTTGGGGTTATACCAGCAGGAGGGGAGACCTGCATTGTTAGCGCCTAGGATGTCGCTGGCAGGAGAGTCACCAATGAGTAGGGCGTTCTCAGTGGTAAGATCAGGAATGTGAGCAAACACATAGTCAAAGTAGGCCTTGCTTGGTTTGGCAGCACCTGCATCCTCAGAGATGAAAGCGGCGGTAATATAGGGGGCGATAGAGCTTTCTTCCAGACGGCGCTTTTGCACTGAGGCCACAGCGTTGGTGACGATGTAGAGTTTGTGATCCTGCGCCAGTGTACGGCAAATCTCCAAAGCGTGGGGGAGTAATACGGTGCTCTGGCCTAAATGAGCCAGATGACGGCGATTGCACTCTGCAGGGTCACGGTCTGCATTCACAAGAGGCAGAAAACGGCGGAAACGTTCCACCACCAGAAAATCTTTCGTGACCTCGCCGTGGTGGAGGGCTTCCCATAAGGATTGATTGATGGACTCGTAGCACTGATAGGTTTCTTCATTGTAAGGGATTTGGCAGTAGGCGCAGACCTGCGCAAAGGCATTACGGTTGGCAGCGTCAAAATCAAACAGGGTGTTATCGGCATCAAAAAGTAAATTGGGATAGTGTATCATAGAATAAATCTCCTGGTGGTGTTTTCATCAGTATAGCATAGCTGCCAGGGAGAAGCAATTACGAACGGAACTGGCAAAGAGACGGCAGACATAAGGCTGGCTTTTGGTAGAAAGTACTAATACTGAAAAAAACAGGAGAAAAAGCGAAAAAAGAGTTGACAAAAGGGTGCGGGGGAGGTATACTAACAAAGCTGTCTGCGAGAGCAGCGCAGCCGACCACAAAAGAACCACTGTGAAAGAGTTTTTTAACACGAACTTGAAAAGCTTCGAAAAAAGCCC
>JAHHSG010000017.1 GCA_020025305.1 Oscillospiraceae bacterium | reverse complement strand
AGAAGCCATCACCCGTTTTTATTTTGATTTTCACTGGAAGCAGGAAGGGGTGATCGGCTGTGTGCTCAACGACCCTCTGGCTGTGGCATATTTTGCAGACCGTTCTTTGTGCCAAGGCTTTACCACCTGCACGGCCGTGGAAACTGCCGGCATCAGCTATGGGCAGACCCTTTGTGATGCCTTCCACATCTGGAATCGGCCCCACAATAGCAAAGTGCTGACACAAGTAGATACCAAGAAGTTTATGCTGCTCTTCCTGTGCAGAGTATTGGGCGCCCAGCCGGATCAGGCAAGCGCCGTGCTGGATCAGATTTTAGCAGGGGAGGTGCTGGCATGAAACGTATCAACCTTTCCCTGCCTCAGATGTCTTTTATTGCCTTGTGCGCCGTGCTGAATATCATCGGCTCCAATCTGGCCCTGGCTTTAAAGCTCCCCATTTATTTTGACAGTTTGGGAACCGTGATGTGCGCCATGCTGTTTGGGCCGCTCTATGGTATGATCCCCGGTTTTTTAAGCAGTCTTTTGGTTGGTATTACCACGGATGTATACTCCCTCTTCTTCATGCCGGCCGGTCTGCTGATTGGTCTGCTGACCGGTTTGGTCTATCGTTCCAAACGCCTTACTTCTTCCAAGGCACTTCTCCCGGTGTGTGCCTTGCTGATTACACTTCCTGGAACACTTTTGGCCTCTTGCATCAGTGCCTTTGTTTTTGGCGGTATCACTTCTTCCGGGTCCAGTATTTTGGTGCAATTTCTGCATCAGGCAGGAATGAACCTGACCGTAAGCGTGTTCTGCGTACAATTCCTCACAGATTACATCGATCGTTTGTTGATTCTGGCGTTCGCATTGTTCCTGCTGAAATATCTTCCTGCATCGATTACCGGCAAACAGAAGAAAGGATAGTCTCTAGATGGAGCGATACAGCAAAATCACAAATAAAAACCAGCGGGAGATCGTGCTGCTGAAATCCCGCCCCTGTGTGTGGGGAAAATGTCGATTTTGCGACTATATCCACGACAATTCCCAAAACATGGAGGAAATGGTTGCGCTCAATCGGGAAGTTCTGGGTTGTGTTACCGGAGAATTTGGCGTTTTGGAAGTGATCAACTCCGGCAGTTGCTTCGAACTGCCCATGCAGACCCTGGAAGATATTCGCCGCATCGTGCAAGAAAAGAACATTGGGCGTCTTTTCTTTGAAGCCCACTGGATCTACCGCAGCCGTCTGGACGAAATGCGGAAATTCTTTGGGATCCCCATTACCTTTAAAACCGGCGCTGAAACCTTTGATTACGATTTTCGTGAAAAATATCTGAACAAACACGCCGATTTCAAAGATGCTGCCGAGTTGAGCCGATACTTTGACTCGCCATGTCTGATGGTGGGTATCCAAGGGCAGACCAAAGAGATGATTCAATACGATGTGGAATGCCTGAAAAAATACTTTAAATTGGGCACGATCAATGTGTTTACCAATAACTCCACCGATGTAAAACGCGATGATGCGCTGGTGGAGTGGTTCATGCGGGAATACGCCTATTTGCAGCAAGACCCCACCGTAGAAGTGTTGTACGAAAACACCGACTTTGGCGTAGGCGATTAAAAAAGAACTATGTAAAGCAGTGCACAAAAAGAGGCAGAGGTTCCAATCGGAACCTCTGCCTCTTTTCCGCCCGGCGATCCACTGCCAACCACCGAATACGCGGCCTTGTTCCCCGGCCTTATCCCACAACGGCAAGGCACATGTCCTGTCCGCGGCTTTCCGCCGCAGGGGAACAAAACACGATAAAACACGATGCAGGTACTCTATTCCTTGCAGCTTGCCTTCCGCTCCTTGGGGCCGTAGGTAACGGCTTCGTTGGGGATCGCTACGGTGACAGGCAGCTGATTTGTGTGGCAGTGATAGATCTTCAGCTCCACCGTCCAAGCCGTACCCTTATTTTTCAGAACATAGTTCAGTCCACAGACTCCCGAAATTCCCAGAAGGGTTGTAACGTGCAGAATATGCGGAACTTTTTCATCGAAATAAAATGCCAGCTTTTCGTAATTCTCATCCGGCACATACCGTTATTCACTGTTATGTGCCTCCAAATCCTCTGCCGCCGCTGTAATGTACTCGTCATTGCGCCAGATCAGGGAGGTTTGGTTATGGGAGGATGCGAGTACCCGACCATCGGTTATGAGCCCGGCAATCTTGGGGGGATAATTACCGGCGATTTTTGTGCAAATCTTCCAAGCGGTTTTGCGCTGCTTGACTTTTTGCACAGCCTTTACACGTAAATACATTAAACTTTTATATATTCTTGACATAATCATTATGTGTGCTTATAATAACGACATAGTTTTTGTCGTTTTTTTAACAGAAAAACAGTAAAAACAGAAATGTAGAGGAGAAAAAAGCATGAAACAACGAACCAAAAGAAAACCCAAACTTTGGGAAGCACTCATTCCCATCATCGGCATGGCTGTCATCATTGTATATTCCATGCTCGTCCTGAAAGTTGACCCCCATATTCCCATCGTGATCTCCACCGTACTGGCTGCCATTATGGCTCTTGTGGTAGGCTGCACTTGGACAGATATCCGTGACGGAATGTTGGAAAGTGTCTTTCGTGCCGTGGAGGCGCTGATCATCGTTATGTGTGTTGGCATGCTGATTGGTTCCTGGGTTCTCTCCGGTTCCGTTCCCACGATGATCTACTACGGCCTGCAGCTGATCTCTCCCCGCTTCTTCTTGCCCACCGGTTGTATCCTGTGCGCCATCGTTTCTACCGCTACCGGCAGTGCGTGGACTTCTTCCGGCACCATTGGTATCGCCCTGATGGGAATCGGCGCAGGTCTTGGTTTTAACCCCGCCCTGACCGCCGGTATGATTATCTCCGGTGCCTATTTCGGTGATAAGATCTCCCCTCTGTCCGACAGTACGAATGTGGCTGCTGCCTCTGCTGAGACCGATCTTTACAAGCATGTCCGCTCCATGCTGTTCACCACCACCCCCAGCTTCATCATTGCTCTCATTCTCTATACCATCATCGGTATGGGCCACGATACCTCCAACTTTAATCCGGAGACCATCGAGGCCATCCGCACCACGCTGGCCGATTCCTTCAATATTACGCCCTGGCTGCTGATTCCCCCTGTGTTCGTGCTGATCACCGCCATTCTGAAGGTTCCCGCCATCCCCTCTGTGTTCGGCGCCGCTGTGGTTGGTGCCATCTTCGCCGTCATCTTCCAGGGGGCGGATCTGGTGACCATTCTGGACAACTTCCAGAACGGATTTGTCTCTGAAACCGGCATGGCTATGGTGGACAAGCTGCTGACCCGCGGCGGTGTCAACAACATGCTTTGGACGATTTCGCTGATTATCTTTGCCATGTGCTTTGGCGGTATTCTGGAGAAGGCTCAGTTCACCGATGTCATTCTGGAAAAGGTCGTCAAGCACGTCCATTCCGTAGGCAGTCTGGTGGCTACCACCATCGTCACCGGTATCCTCTGCGACTTCGTTCTGACCGACCAGTATCTGGCCAACATCATCCCCGGCAGAATGTATTGCAAAGTCTACGACGAGATGGGACTGGAACGGTACTATTTGTCCAGAACGCTGGAGGACGGCGGCTCACTGTGGTCACCCATGTTCCCTTGGAACGGCTGTGGTGCCTATCAACAGGCCACACTGGGCGTTCCCACCTTTTCCTACTTCCCCTTTGCTTTCTTGAACCTCATCAACCCCTTCGTGTCCATCATCATGGCCTATATGGGGATTGCTGTGTTCTATAAGAAGGCGGAGAAGGAGGGGATTCCCGTTACCATGGTAGACTCTGTGGATGATCTGCCCACGAACAAATAAGACAGTTACATTCCTTCTGCCAATTCCATTGGAGAAGGTCCCCGCTAAAATTTAGACACAGTCTGATTTGACGATGACTGTCCATACAGCAAAACCGATGCACTTCCCATACCCGGAGTGCATCGGTTTTCTTTCGTTTCTGAGAGAGTACATGGGAGGGGGCAAAAGCAAATAAGAAATGATTTCACCGGTATGAAGCATTCCTTTGTTGTTATCTCTGGCAAGGAGCTGTGCAAAGAGTTTGCTCATCTGTCTGCCTGACAATCTTGGCGGTTGTTCTATGTTGCCGGTCTGCGACCCTTGCTTTTCTCCTTTGATAGAAATAGCATCTCCGCAGCGGCGGTGTTTTCTTCGAGCATCAGCAATATTATGATGCTCTTCATTTGCGTTTCTTGAAAAATGATACGTATGAGGGTATAATAAGGGAAATTCATTATCCTAAAAATGTTGGGAACAGGTGGTGATATTATGCAGAATATGGAATTATATTATGATTTTTCAGGGCAGAAATTTGGATATCCTTTGAGCTTGAGTATCAACGGATTTTCCAGAAATATTTTTTCCAGACAGTCCAGTCTGGAGATTTCCTATGTGCTCAGAGGGGAGTATGAGGCAGCCACAACGCAATTCTCATGCGTTTTAAAGGAAAGAGAGATGATTGTGATTGCTCCTTACGATCTGCATATGCTGCATAAAAAGAATATAAACGCTACAGGGATTATTTTAACCATCCACATTGATTTCAGCCGGATGGCCGATTCCATGGTAGGCAATCTGCATACGGGATTCAGCACCGCCGTGTGCACAGAAACAAGAAACAGAGACTCCTATATCCAGCTGCGAAATAAGATAGGTGAACTGGCCTCAGAACTGATGGCACAGAGCAACGATCTCTATCATATGAATGTGATCATGATGGAAATACTGCGCATTGCTTCTTCCAAAAATTCATTTTCTGTGGATGATCTCCCTTTGCATACCGATTATCATGAAAACTATATGAAGGCGATCAAATACATCGATAGCCACTATAAAGAGGATCTTACTCTGGGAGAAATTGCCAAGCAATTATCGTTTAGTCCTTCCTATACCTCCAAGCTGATGAAGCGGTTTACGGGGATTCCCTTTGTCAAGTACTTGGCGTATGTGCGGGTGCGGGCTTCGCTAGAAAAGCTGCTGGAGGGGCGAGAAAGTATTGAAAAAATTGCTCTGGATTATGGACTGCCCAGCTCAAAGGCCTACACAGAAGTGTTTCGGGAACTCTATGGAATCGTGCCAAGCGCCTATCGTAAGCAGTTTCAGAAAAACATGAAATACAGCGAGGGCGAAGAAAAGGAACAGATGCTTTTGGATCAGGAACAGAAAGAACTGCTCCAACATCTGGTGGAAGAGACGGAGGAAATTTTATATAAGAATGAGCAGCTATCCCTTAGAAAAGAGGGGGACGCTTTGCTCCTGACCATAGAAAACGGAAAAATAGAGATGGATGCAGCACCACAGGGCGGTATCGTTCTGAGAATCTCTAAGGGAACGTAAGAACACGTTTCTCTTAGAGGTTCTTTTTTGTCTTAAATTTAACAAAAACAAACGGGTGAAATTCAAAACTGGACAAAAAACAGCTGCTGATATCTGTGAGAGTGAGCGAAATGCGAAGATAGGCATGATAAAATAATAACAATGAAAGAAAGGAGAATCGCAAGATGAATCAATATCCTAACTTATTTTCCCCGATTAAAATCGGCAAGACTACGGTTAAAAACCGTATTTTCATGCCGCCTATCTCCACGAATTTGGCAGATAAAGGCTATGTGACTGACGCATTGATCCAGCACTATACCGCACGGGCAAAGGGCGGCGTTGGCCTGATTGTTACGGAGGTCACCACGGTTGAGCCTATTTATACATACCTGCCCGGCGATATGTCCATCTACGACGACTCCTATATCCCCGGATGGAAAAAGCTCACCGATTCTGTGCACCAGTATGGAACAAAGATCCTGCCCCAGCTGTTCCACCCGGCCTATATGTCCTTCAACATTCCCGGCACACCCCGCTTCATTGCCCCGTCCAACGTAGGCCCCTACTATGCAAAGGAAGCACCCCGGGCTGTTACCGTGGAGGAGCTGCAGGTCATCATCCGTCAGTTTGGTGAGGCTGCGGGCCGTGCACAGAAGGCCGGTGCCGATGGTGTAGAGATCCATGCAGCGCACGCACACGGTCTGCTGGGCGGATTCCTGTCTCCTCTGTATAATAAGAGAACCGATGAATATGGCGGAGATCTGGATGGCCGGCTGCGCCTGACATTGGAAGTTGTGCGGGAGGTACGGAAAGTCTGCGGTGAGGATTTCATCATCGACGTACGTATTTCCGGCGATGAATACACCGACGGCGGTCTGAATTTGAACGATGCCGTGTATATCTCCAAGCAGTTGGAAAAGGCGGGCGTAGACTTCCTGCACGTTTCCGGCGGTACCACCATCATGCGCGGCAGTGCCATTCCTGCCCCCGGCACGCCCATGGGTTCCCATGTGAAGATGGCAGAGGAGATCAAAAAGCACGTCTCCATCCCCGTTGCAACGGTTGGCAGAATCACAGAGCCCTGGATCGCAGAAGAACTGATTGCCAATGGTCGCACCGATATCTGCATGATTGGACGCGCTAACCTATGTGACCCCGAATTTGCTGCAAAAGCAGAGCGCGGAGAGACCGAGCATATTCGCCCCTGCATTGGCTGCCTGCGCTGTTTGAACGGTATCATGTTTGGCAACCGTGTTGCCTGCACCGTGAATCCTTCTCTGGAGCCGGAAAACGAAGATACCATCAAAGAAGCAGAGACGAAGAAAAACGTTCTGGTGATTGGCGGCGGCCCTGCCGGCATGGAGGCAGCTTTCGTTGCAAAGAAGCGCGGTCACCACGTTGTCCTGTGTGAAAAGGACGAGAATCTGGGCGGCATGGCCCGTCTGGCAGCTGTCCCCATTGCCAAGGAAGATCTGACCAAAATGATCAAATACATGGCAGGCAAGCTGGAGCAGAGCGGTGTGGATGTCCGTCTGAACTGTGCGGTGACGGAGGAAATGCTGAAAACCGAGTTCAAGGACTATGAGGTGATTGCCGGTACCGGTGCGTCTCCTATCGTCATTCAGCCCTTCACCGCATTTAAGCAGTGGATGACCGCAGATGACGTGCTGTCCGGTAAGTCTTTCCCCGGCAGAAAGATCGTTGTGATCGGCGGCGGTGCCGTGGGCTGTGAAACAGCGGATTATCTTGCACCTCTGGTCAATGACCTGTTCCCCAAAAATAGAGAAGTCATCGTTCTGGAAATGCTGCCCGGCGTTATGCTGAACGAATCCGGCCCGGGCCGCAGCCTCCTTGTGCAGAGAATGATGAAAAAGGGCGTAGAGATGATCTGCAGCGCCAAGGTAGAGCGTGTGGAGGAAGACAAGATCTACTACAGCAAGAACGGCCAGGAGTACTGCATCGACGATGCCGATACGCTGATCTTTGCAGCGGGGTACAAGATTGAGCCCCAGATGGAAGAGATGCTGAAGGCCTGCGGCGTAAACTACCACCTGATCGGCAATGCTGCCCAGTTCGGCAACATCAAGGATGCCATCACATGTGGTTATCAGGCTGCAAAAGACCTTTAAGCAGTGAGAGAGCACGGAACAAGTAAGATGTAACTTTAAGAGAGTGACCTGAAGAAGTTCTTCGGGTCACTCTTTTCTTGCCCCTGGGTTTATTCCTGCCCTACAGGGGGAGGGAATATGTTGCACCCTGCTCTCGGCAAGTGAAATAGTGAACAGTGTTGATCCTCTTGCGGAGCATTGATTGACAAATACTGCATTTTGATATATCCCATCATTAAATTAAATAAAAAAGCGGTCACAAAGTAATAATTTGTGTGAAATGGGAACCGGTGAAAAACCGGTACAGACACCCCTGCTGTGATGTGGACGATGGAACCTTATGTCATTGGGCTCAGCCCGAGAAGATGTTCCGGAGAATAAAGCTAAGTCAGAAAACCAACCGCTGTTTTTTAGCATACTGGGTGAGAAAGTAGAAAGTGCTGCATGGGGGGCGTAACCCCTTATATTTTCATGTTCTCTGCAGCAATGCAGGGAACTTTTTTGACTAACTTGCCTGCTGTGATAGAGGTAAGGTGTTAGGACAATAGAGGGTGGATGCAATTATTTAACTAAAGGAGAGAAAGAAAGGACGATATGAAAAAACGAAACGAAGTAGTCGTTTTTTTGCACTGTTTCTGCCACTGATGCTTGCCGTCTGTCCAATCATATTCATATGCTGTTCAGCATACCGCCGAATATAACCATGTCAAAATTTGTAGAGTAACTCAAATATAAGAGTGGCTTATAGGGCCTTATCAAACCATCCGATTAACGGGCGGTTTTGATGGGGGGCAGTGCTGGAAAGAAAATGACATCAAAAGATTCACTACACCGAAAATGCTAGAAATGTATTTGTATATATTTGAGATATAATGATAAAATATGCGGGTAAAGTGTATGAATATTCAATAAAACCAGAAAGGTATGAATATTTATACTTTACATTCTGAATAAATATGCTATAATCGTCTCATCAATCTAATGAAACGGAGTGTGTCCCATGAAAGCCAAAAAGAAAGTGTTGTCCCTGTGTCTGGTGCTGTTGATGGTACTATCCAGCATCTCTTCTGCTTTTGCCTGTACCGGCATCTATGTAGGACGCGGAATGAGTGAGAGCGGCAGCACTTATATGGGGCGATCCGAGGATATTGGAAATTTATACTGTAAGCAATTCGGTGCAGCACCTGCCAAGGATTGGCCGGAGGGGGCTATGTATGAGGATGCTTACGGATTCCACATGCCCTATCCCAGTCACACCTACGCGTACACCTACGTGAAAGACTCACCTTTAAAAGGGGAGACAATGACCGATGAAAATGGACAATACATTGGTGAGGCCTATGGTGAAGCCGGTCAAAATGAGAAGGGCGTGAGCATCTCAGCCACCGTTTCTACCAGTTATAATCAGAATGCAGAAGCGGCCGATCCTCTGGTACATACGGGCATCTGTGAAATATCCCTGCTCAGTGTGTTGTTGGGCGCCTCTACTACTGCAAAGGAAGCGGTGGATCTGCTGGCTGACATTCTGGATACCTACGGTTCCGGCGAATGTAACTCACTCATGATCAGCGATAACACCGAAACGTGGTACTTTGAGATTGTTTCTGGTCATCAGTACGCCGCCGTCAAGCTGCCCGATGACAAGGTTTCCGTGCAGCCGAATATGATGCTGCTGGGAGTCATGGATGTGAATGACGCCGAGAATGTGGTGGCCTCTGCGAATCTTGTCAAGCTGGCGCAGGACAACGGTTTTTTGCAGACCGATGAGAACGGTCATATTGATGTGGCTAAGACCTATGCAGAAAAAAATCCCGGCAACGGCCAGTACAGCAGATATTGGCAGGGCCTGTTCTATGTGAATGAAGCGGCTGCCGAAGAGCTGGATGTATTCAATGTAAATGACGCGGTAGATCCTCTGCCGCTGCTTATTGATTCTACGGAGAAGCTGTCCACACTGGACGTGCTGCACTGGTTGGCTTATCGGGGCGAAGGATCTAAGATGAATTCAAATGAAAATCCCGGTATCTATGCCATTGGCAATCATAGGCAGGCTGAGTGTCATGTGTTTGAAACCAGAGCCAATATGCCCAGCCAACTGGCCACCATTCAGTGGCAGGCTATGGCGGATGCAGAGTTCTCCGTCTATGTCCCCTTTTATACCGCGCTGATTACGGAGGTACTGGAGAATTATCAGAATCCCGATGTCACCCCGGTAGAAAATTCTATCAACTGGAATTTTCAAGTCATCAACGACTTGTGCTACAATAACCGCACTACCTGCGCCGAAAGCATGAAGACCTATTTTGAGGACTATCAAAAGAGTTTGATTGCACAGCAGCAGGAAATAGATTCTGTAATGGCTGAGATTTATGCTTACGATCCCCATTTGGCGGCGCAGAAGGCTACAGAGTTGGGATTGGATCTCTCGCAGCAGGTGCTGGAGATGAGTAATTCCGTGGTAAAAGAGTTGAAGACTTATTTGTCGGGTGATATGACAGAACCCTTTGTACCCACCGCCATGATGGAGCATGTGATGCCCGTCTATTGTTTTGAGCGCATTGGCGGTAGCGGACTCCCCATTCCAGAAAATCCGGGAGATACCGGAAAGCCGGAGGATGCGACAAAACCTCACAAACCCACAGACCAAGAAGGAAGCACGAAGCCTGCGCAGACGGTACCTATGGAGCATAACGCTGAGAATTCCCACGCTCCTGTTACCGGCGATGATGGCAACCCGTGGGGGTTCGCGGTGCTGACCGTGGCTGCTCTGGGTGGTGTGCTGGTGGTAAAGAAAAAGCGGAGCCTTCAGTAAATCATGAGGGAAAAAAGTGCTCTTAGGGCACTCTTTTCCCTCGTTACATTTTTAGGGATAGCAAGAGAAGCGAGTAAACTCTTTTGGCCCGTGGAGCGTCTTTGTACGCCTTCTTCAGGGGAAGCCATACTATAGAAAAATCATTTTGAGACTGAGAAAATAAGAGTCGGGCTGTAAAATATCTTCTTGCAATTTCTCAAGGACAACACTATAATCAAAAAGTCGTTTTTTCAGATAATGATAAAAAGAAAAGGAGAAAATGCCCAATGAGTTATTTTATCGGACAGGTTTGTGGTGTACTTGCTACCATTGCCTGTATACTCGTCCCTCTGTGGAAAACAAAGTTTATGATGCTACTGGATGCTATGGTAGTGAATCTCCTGATGTGCCTCAATTATATTCTGATCGGACAAAGCGGTGCGGCTGTATTTGTAAGCGGTGTGGCAACGATTCAGACGGTCTTTTCGTTGTTCCATACCCATCGTGGGAGTGAGGCAGCGAGAGTGGAAAAGGGTGTTTTTCTGGTGCTGTACTTGCTTTTCGGCGTCTATGGGTTGCTGCAGGCTACCGGTTATATGCCAGGGTGGAATTTCAAGACGTTTGTGGAGCTTATGCCAATCATCGGTTCTATGCTGAATATGTGCTTTGTTTATGTGCGGAGTGAGCGGCAATCTCGCCGTTTTCTGCTGCTCACGGATGGTGTTTGGGCGCTTTACTCTGCCATTACAGGGGCAACTGCATTCTTTGGACAGTTTTTTACCGTACTGACAACAGTGGCGGCGATGTATCGCTACCGCAATCAAGCTGATACGGTAGTCAAGAAGGTGATGAACTAACAAAGGGAAATGGCAAGCCTTGCATTCTACTGGGCCATCGTTTATATAGGCAGAAGAAATGAAAAAAACCGCTAAAAGCGGTTTTTTTCATTTCTATCAGTTATCAATGAAGAAGATGGGGAACGGCTTGGTGAATATAAGACTCGAGGCTGGCTTTGTCAATCAGGGCTGGAACCACACCCTCTCTGGCAACGACAAAACCTGCGGCGTAAGTTGCCACTTGCACGGCTTCGGCTAGGGTATAACCGTAGAGCAAGTACGAGGCAAGGGCACTGATAAAGGCATCGCTGGCGCCAGTATTGTCAACAGTTTTAAAAACAGCAGCGGGAATATAACGGCGCCAGTCATCGGTGCTGACGTAGCAGCCGTGCTCTCCCAACGTGACAATGACGGTTTGGATACCACACTTTCGTAGCAGCTCGGTTCTCTCCTCAAGGCTTTGGACCTCGGGACAGAGTGTGGTCAATTCCGCCTCGTTGGGGACAAGAATATCAATTTCCTGAAGTAGTTCTGGGGGGAGGTGCTTGCAGGCAGAGGGCTTCAAAATGGTTTTAGCTCCGTGCTTATGGGCGGTACGACAGGCCGCCAGTACGGCAGCCAACGGAATCTCCGATTGAACGAGGCAGTAGCCACAGTGGTCAAAGAGCTTATCCGCCTGCTGAATGTCTTGGGGTGTCAGGGTATTATTGGCACCAGCCAAAATGGAAATAGTGGAGTTGCCGCTGGAGTCCACAAAAATGTAGGCACGCCCGGTTTCAGTATTGGCACGTCGCCTGATACCGGCGGTATCGATACCATACTGCTCGAGCGCATTGTAGATTTGGATAGAATCCAGATCCTCGCCTACAGTGCCTATGAGAGAAACACGCTGCCCCAGTTTGGCCGCACCGATGGACTGGTTAATGCCCTTCCCTCCCGGATAAACAGAGGAGTTGTTGGTGCTGACGGTCATTCCGCTTTTAGGCAGCTGCGCAACTTCCAGATAGGTATCGATGTTGATACTGCCCACTACTACAATTCGAGGCAGATTATTTTCGCGGCAGACAGCCAGTGTATCCTCGTGCTCCAACTGAATGTCCCAGGAGGGCGTGCTTGGCGTAGTGCCCTGTTTTTCGATTTTGGACAGGAGATGACGGCACACATAGGAGCCAAAGGCTTGCCGTGGTATAGGATAAGTTGACAGAATGGGACGCGATGGGATTCGATGTCCCTGGTCCCGCAGCGCCAGAAGGGAGATATCCTCTGGCACTTGATAATGCAGCTCTTTCAGCCGCTGATACAGTTCTAAGGCTATGGTGCTGTTCGATGCGATGACGGCAGTAATCTGCTGGTGGCAGAGCTGGTAAGAAAGGAAATCATCTACTGCACGGAAGATGAGGGTATCCTCCAAAGAGAGGTGGTGGTCGAAAAGCGTATGCTGATAGCCCGACAACAGTGCATCGCTCCAAGAGTCCTGATCCAGCAGACAGGCAATTTTCCGATGCTTTTGGGCTAGAAGCATTTCGGTCAATCGACGGCCAAATTCCTGATAGGGGAGACAGAATGAGTCCGGGGCCTCGATGTTCAGGAGAAAAATGGGAATGCTGCACTCCTCAAAATAGTGGGCAGCAGCAAGACTCTCCTGAGAGACCGGCTCCCAAATGACGGCATCCACCCGATTCGCACAGAGAGAGGAGATGCTTTTCATCTCCTGCTCTGGATCGGAAAAACTGCTCCGAACTATGCAACTGTACCCGCTCTCCTGCGCAGTAGACAGAATGCCGGTGAGTTCTGAGCTGCTCTCAGTAATAGAACGCAGCAAAACCCCCAGAACCATGGCTTTTTGGCTACTACCTACCGGAGATAGATACGGTACATAATTATATTCTTTTACCACCTGCAAGACACGCTGCCTTGTTTCTCCACTGATGCTCTCATCTTTTTGGTTGATAATTTTGGAAACGGTGGAAGGGGATACACCGGCAATTTTTGCAATTTCCTTTATCGTCATTTTAAAATCTGACCCTTTCCGCAAATGATGAATCTATGATACGGAACTTTTGCGCAAAAGTCAATGATTCACATAGCAGGTGTGGTCTAATTGCACAAAAATTCTGGGAGAAATTAGTCTGTTTAGGAGAAAAAGTATAAAAGCTATTGACGAAGAGGGGGGAGAAGTATTATTCTTTCATAAAGAAAACAATTTCGGAAACAATTTTCTCTCTGGAGGGCGAAACCAATGCAGGTATTAAGTTTTGGGTCTCTCAATCTGGACTATGTCTACCAAGTGGATCATTTTGTAAAAAAGGGAGAGACACTCGCCTCGACTGGATTACAGGTGTTTTGCGGCGGAAAGGGGCTTAATCAGTCTTTGGCGCTGCAAAAGGCAGGAATTTCGGTGCGCCACGCCGGTGTGATAGGACCAGACGGACAGATTCTGGTGGAAATGCTGGAGGATGCCGGTGTAGATTGTTCGCTGGTGCAACATGTTACGGAGCCGCGTAGCGGCAGCGCGATCATCCAGCGCGATCTTCAGGGTGATAACTGCATCATACTATATGGCGGGGCCAACAAAGCCGTGGATGAGGCGCTGGTAGATCGTGTTCTAAACGAGTTTCATTCTGGGGACTACCTTTTGGTACAAAATGAGATAAGTTCTCTGCCATATTTAGTGAGGCGGGCCCATGAACGAGGGATGTACATAGTACTCAACCCGTCCCCTATTAATGAGAACCTTTTTGCAGTGGATTTCTCTATGATCGATCTAATTATTCTCAATGAAATCGAGGGTAAGGCTCTCACCGGCTGCACTGGGGATGTAGAGGAATTGCTGAAGAGATTGTGCCAAGTGTTCCCCCGTGCGGAGATCGTGCTCACACTGGGCGAGGACGGCTCAATGTACCACGGAAATGAGGGGACAATCCGAGAGAGGGCCTGCCGTGTGCACCACGTTGTGGATACAACGGCGGCAGGTGATACGTTTACGGGCTATTATCTGGCTGAGCGGATTCATGGCAGATCTGTAGCGGAAGCCCTGCGCACAGCTTCTCTCGCCGCATCTCTTGCCGTGACACGGAAGGGCGCCTCGGCCTCTATTCCCAGATGGGATGAAGTGCAGCAGTTGAGCCTCGGGCTGCAGGAAAATGTATCAATTCAGTAATAAAGGAATTTTTAAGGAGAAAGGAAAAAGAAAATGAGAAAAGTGATTTTGGACGTGGATACTGGTTCGGATGATGCCATTGCCATTATGACTGCGGTACTCAACCCGGAATTGGATGTGCTGGGGATCTGCACCGTCAATGGCAATCGTTGTATTGACAACACCACGGAGAATACGCTTCGTGTGGTCGAGCATATCGGTGCCAAGGTTCCTGTGTACAAAGGCTGTGCGTTGCCTATGGTGGTATCCTTGACCAAGGGACGCAGAGAGTGCGTTCCCTTTACCGGCCAGAAGGATAAAAAGGAGGACGTGCATGGTGACTTCATGCCTTTGCCTGAGGCAACGATCCACTGTGAGAAAGAGAATGCAGTTTCTTGGACGGTAAGAACGTTAATGGAGTCCGAGGGAGACATCTCCCTCATCGCTGTGGGCCCGCTGACCAATGTGGCTATGGCTCTGCGTATTCAGCCCGAGATTGTCAATAAGATCGATAAGATCTACATTATGGGTGGCGGCTGGCATGAGCAGAACATCACGCCTGCGGCAGAGTTCAACTTCTGGATTGATCCCGAGGCGGCTAAGATCGTAATGAACAGCGGTGTAGATATTGTGCTCGTGCCTTTGGATGCCACTCATGCCGGTGCCATTTCCATCCATGTGGCAGAGGCGCTGGCCCAGAGCGAGGCCCCGGCCGCACAGCTGGCAGCAAAGTTGATCGCCAAGCGGTTGGAGGGCTATAACAACTGGCAGCCCATGAAGGATATGACCACTGTTCCCATCCACGATGCACTGGCTGTGTGCGCTGCCATTCATATGGATGTGCTGGAGGACGTTCGCTTTGTTAATGTGGATGTGGACTGCAGCGGAGGTGTTTGCGATGGGCAGAGTGTCTGCGATATAGAGGCGAAGAACAAGGAGGCAAAACCCAATGTCCATGTGGCGCTGAACGCCAATCGGGAGCTGTTGGAGAAGATGCTGCTTGAAACGCTGACTAAAAAGATTTAAGAGTCGAACGAATGGAGGATGCAAAATCATGTATGATTTTGAGACATTGGTCGATAGAAGAGTGATGGACTCGAATAAGTGGGCCAATATGAAGCTGACGGATCCGGAGGTTCCAGAGGGAATTGTACCCTTTTCCATTGCGGATATGGAATTCAAAAATGCTCCGGAGATTATCGAGGGACTCAAGACCTTTCTGGACACTGCAATCCTAGGATACTCTGCGGCGGGAGACCGCTTTAAGAATGCTGTGCAGGACTGGATGCTTCGCCGCCATAACTGGAAGATCGAAAAAGACTGGATCTGTGTTTCTATTGGTGTGGTACCTGCTATCACCAATGCGGTATTGGCATTTACCGAGCCTGGCGAGGGCGTGATTGTAATGAGCCCGGTCTATTTTCCTTTCTATGAATCTATCGAGCGCAATCACCGGGTGGTGGTGAAAAATCAGCTGATCCGCAAGGAGATGCGCTATGAAATTAACTTCGCTGACTTAGAGGAAAAGGCGAAGAAGGCAGAGAATAAGATGCTGATCCTTTGCAGCCCGCACAATCCGGTGGGGCGCGTCTGGACAAAAGAGGAGTTGGAGAAGATTGCAGATATCTGCGTGCGCAACGATCTTATCCTTGTTTCTGACGAAATTCACTTCGACCTCATCATGCCGGGTCATAAGCACACGGTAACGGCTACCTTGTCTCAGGCGATTGCAGACCGCTGCATCACCTGTACTTCCCCCAGTAAGACCTTTAATCTTGCGGGAATGCAGACGTCCAGCATCCTTATTTCCAATCCGGAAATGCGCCAGAAGTTTGTACATCAGATGGAGTGCTCTGGCCATTTCGGACTGAGTATTCTGGGCTATCAGTCCTGTGCGCTGGCCTACGAAAAGGGCGAGGCGTGGTTGGACGAGCTGCTGCCGGTTCTGAACGATAATGCCCATTTTGTGGAAAACTATATGCGGGAAAATATCCCGGAAATCAAGGTTTTCCCTCTGGAAGGTACGTATCTCCAGTGGTGGGACTGCACCGGCTTGGGGATGGACTATCATGCGTTGTCTAAGCTGATGGTTAAGGAAGCCCATATTTTCATGGACGAGGGATATATGTTCGGTGAAGAAGGACAAGGTTTTGAGCGCTTGAATTTGGCATGCCCGCGGTTTGTTCTGACAGAAGCACTGGAGCGACTGTGTCAGGCCATAAAAAAATATAAAAATTGAAAGTGAGGAATCACCGTGAATTCTACTAAAGATCTGAAAAGAGTACTGGGTTTCCGGGATCTGTTGGGCGTTGCCATTGGCCAGATTATTGGTGCAGGCATTATGTCTCTGATGGGTGTTGCCATTGGCATGACGGGCCGTTCGGTTCCTATAGCATTTTTGATTGCAGCGGTCCTATCCATTGTTACGATCATTCCAACGGTTGTCGTTGGTGGTACCCTCCGTTTGAGAGGCGGTCACTATACGATGTCCGCTCTGCTGGCGGGCAAACAGTTCGGCGGCATTTACATCGTTCTTTTTATTATCAGTAATATGACGGTGGCTTTGATGGCTCTGTCATTTGCAGATTACTTCATGGCGCTCTTCCTGCCCGATGGCAGTCAGGCCATCATTGCCATTATCTGCCTGACGGTATTTTATGTACTGAATATGTTTGGTATTGATAAGATGGCCAAGGTGCAAAATGTGATTATTGTGATCATGTGCGTTGCGCTGGGGTTGCTGGCCGCCTTTGGTATGCCTCACGTTACCCCTAATTATCTCTCCGAGGACTTTATGACCCACGGTGTTTTGGGCCTAATGCAGGCCGGTTCCCTCTTGACGTTTGCCACCGGTGGTGCCTTTGTCATCATCAACCTGAGTGCTGAGGCCAAGAATCCTACCCGAGATATTCCTAAGGCTATTATTGTGGCCACGGCTTTTGTTGCTTTGCTTTATGGTGTGCTGGCTGTGGTAGCCGCAGGTGTTCTGCCTGTTTCACAAGTAGCCGATAAGTCTCTGGCACTGGTAGCCAATGCAGTTTTGCCCAAGCCCTTGTATGTATTCTTCATGGTGGGTGGTGCGATGTTTGCACTGATCTCTACATTGAATGCCACCTTCGCCAGCGCAACCAAGCCTGTTTTGCAGGCCTGCGTAGATGGTTGGTTCCCTGCCAAGCTGGGCTACATCCATCCTAAGTATAAGACACCCATGATCCTTCTGACCATTTTCTATGTCATTGGCTTGGCCCCGATCCTGCTGGGCTTCAACGTTGGTATTCTGGGCAGCCTGACCAACATTATCAGCCAAATCATCTTCATCGTCATCAATGTAGGATTGATCCGTCTGCCTAAGCTGGTGCCGGATGAGTGGGCTAAGTCCAAGTTTAAGCTCTCCAGTGGAGCCATTATTGGTGTATCTGTCCTCTCTGTGGCTGGCTGTATTCTGCAGATTGTGCTGTTGGCCGCAGATATGTCCAAGGAGATCATTATTGGTAACGGTATCCTGCTGGTGGCAGCTGTGATCTATGCCCTGCTGCGCTATAAGACTGGCAAGGTGAAGATGGAAATCAGCTATGAAAAAGACTGATCATAGAGAACAGCATGGCACGTTATAGTACTTGAAAATGAAGTTAAAAGACACTCCTTAGGCGGTTTCGGACTGCGTGGGGAGTGTCTTTTTTTGCTTTTATTTAAACCGCAGATAAGTTGTATAAGTAAAGGAGTGGCACCTCGTTGAAGATGCCACTCCTTGTCAGTAACGCATATGTGCTATATTGCTTGGGAGGATTTTGAAGGATCCTTCGTTTTTCAGGGGATCACGAGATTAGGTTAAAAATCAACCTCAGTGTCATAGTAGCAGCACTTGAGCAGCTGCTCCATTTCCTCTTGGCTGGGCTGACGGGGGTTGGAACCGGTGCAGGCATCGGCGATGGCATTTTTGGCAATCTCGGGCAGACGCTCCAAAAAGATTTCTTCGGGGACAAAACCATGCTCTGCATATAACCCGTCAGCACCGTAATGCTGGATGCACTGGGGAATGTGCAGCGCATCGTTCATCTTACGCAGATGAGAGATGAGCAGACTGACCTTCTCCTCTGTGGTGTTTCCGCCCAAATCCATAAAGTCGGCAATGGCGGCGTAGCGCTCTGCGGTAGCCTTGTCCTTGGCGTTAAAAGCGATGACCTTGGGCAGATACATGGCGTTGGCGGCACCATGAACAATATGAGCGCCCAACTCTTCAAAAACAGCACCGGTTTTGTGGGCCATAGAATGGACGATGCCCAGCAAGGCGTTTGAGAAAGACATGCCGGCCAGACACTGTGCGTTGTGCATTGTGCTGCGGCAATGCATATTTCCGTTGTAGGAATCTACCAGATTCTTTTGTATCATTGTGATGGCGAAAATGGCCAGAGGATCGGTATAATCGGAATGCGCGGTAGAGACGTAAGCCTCAATGGCGTGGGTCATGGCATCCATGCCCGTCTGCGCCACCAGCTTTTGCGGCATGGTTTCTGCCAAGTCAGGATCGACAATAGCCACATCCGGCGTGATCTCGAAATCAGCCAGCGGATACTTGATGCCCTTCTTATAGTCGGTGATGACAGCAAAGGCGGTGACCTCCGTGGCCGTGCCGGAGGTGGAGGGAATGGCGCAAAAGCGTGCTTTTTTGCGCAGCTTGGGCAGTCCGAAGACCTTGATCATATCCTCAAACTCAATTTCGGGATGCTCGTACTTGATCCACATGGCCTTAGCGGCATCAATAGGGGAGCCGCCGCCTATGGCAACAATCCAGTCGGGCTGGAAGGCAATCATTTTCTCGGCGCCGCGCATCACAGTTTCTACAGAAGGATCGGGTTCAATTCCGTCAATGATCTGTACTTCCATACCGGCTTGGTTCAGGTAAGATACAGCTCTGTCCAAAAATCCGAACCGCTTCATGGAGCCGCCGCCTACGCAGACCATGGCCCGCTGGCCATCAAAGCTCTTTAAAGCCTCCAAGGCGCCTTTGCCGTGATACAGATCTCTGGGTAAAGTAAATCTTGCCATAATTTTAGTCTCCTATACTTGTAGTAGATGTCCCTCCTTGAGGAACAAGGATGGGGTGATACAGTGGCAGACAGAACAGATCAACACACTGCACTCATGATGTCCAAAACTGGATAAAATATGTGCTCGATGGCGAACACGATGCGTTAAAAGATTAACAGACGAGGCTTAAAAAGTCAATCCTTTAGCTAAAGATTAAATGTATTGCACAAAATGTACTTGAAAAGTGACAGTTTTGCACTGCAAAAAACAGAACAAAGATGAAGAAAAAACTGAATGTGGGCGAATCGCAACAGGATATGCAAAATATCGCAAGTTGTAAAAATAGGGATAGCGTGGACGAAAACGAAAATGCGGAGAGAACAGCACGGGGCTTGCAGTCGGAGTGCGGGAGGAGGCATTGGCTGGCTGGTGAATATTATGGTAATGACGTGTCAGCCGATCCTTATATGTTTCTTGCTATGGCATAAAAACCCCCCTCTGATTTCCTATGAAATCAGAGGGGGGTTAACCCGCTTGAGGGGAAGTTATCGCTTGTCTTGGTGGAGAAAAAAGACACCATTGACCATAATACTCTCGGCCATCTCAGCTACCTGTGCAGCGCTGGTGGTCATGCCGTCGTGGAGCCACTTTTCTAAAAGGCCAATGCAGCCGGAGCTGACGAAGGCGTAGTAATATTCCAGCTGCGTGCGGGTGGCGCCCTCAAAATATTTGGTGTAGCTCTGCAGATAGTGCTCCTGCCCAATCGCTAAGAGGCGGGCGGCAAACTTTTTGTCACCATAAGGGCCCAGTGTCACGATGCATAGATCGGCATTTTCCTTAATGCAGTTAAAAATACCGGTGGTGATTTTGGTGGGAGTCAGGGACTCCTCGTCATCCAGCAGCGGGCGCATTGCCTCCTGAAAGTCCGTCAGCATTTCCTCCTCTATCTGGGAGAGCAGCTGGTAGATATCGGTATAGTGGGCGTAAAAGGTTCCGCGGTTGATGCCTGCGGCGGCACACAACTCCTTGATGGTGATGCTCTGGATGGGCTTTTGCTGAAGCAATCCGGTCAGCGACTTGCGCAGCAGCATCCTTGTAAGACGTGTTCGCTGATCTGCTTTTTGCATTATTTACAACTCCTTCATATTTAATTTAACCACAAACAACAGATTTTGTTGTATTTGTTGATTAAATCTCTTTCGTAGATCATTGTGGTGGTTGTATCTGAACTCTGCGCTTATTATAATACAACCAAAGATAAATAACAACACGGTGTTCATAAAAGGAAGGAATCACGCCATGCAAACACGTTATATTGTGACTGGGGCTGCCGGCCATTTGGGAACGGCCCTTTTGCGGAAACTGGAGGGCTTGGAGGCGGAAGTGTTTGCCTTGGTTTTGCCGGGGCAGACTTGTGAGGATCGGGGAAATATCCACTATGTGGAGGGCGACGTCTGTGTCCCGGACTCCCTTCGCCCTCTCTTTGAGAGCGGGGAAGGACGGGAACTATATGTGATCCACGCTGCCGGATTGATAGACATATCGGAAAAGGGATCGCCCAAGCTTTTTGATGTAAATATTAAGGGAACCCAAAACGTGATTGACCTATGTCGCGCATACGGTGTGAAACGTTTGGTGTATGTGAGTTCTGTCCACGCCATCCCCGAAAAGAAAGACTGCCTGGTCATGAAGGAAGTAGAGGATTTTTCTCCTGATCAAGTGGTGGGGGCCTATGCCCAGACCAAGGCTGCCGCGACCCAGGCAGTTCTGGACGCCGGCAAGCAGGGCATGGATGTGGTGGTGGTACACCCCTCGGGGATCATCGGCCCTTATGATGGCTCCGGCAATCATTTGGTACAGATGATTACCGATTATCTGCGTGGCGCACTGCCCGCCTGCGTTCGTGGCGGATACGATTTTGTAGATGTGCGGGATGTGGCGGAAGGATGTCTGCTGGCCATGGAAAAGGGCAAGAGCGGCAATTGCTATATCCTATCCAATCGCCATTATGAGATCCGGGATCTGCTGGGGATGGTGCGTTCCATCAGCCATGGGCGCAAACTGGCAGTGCTGCCTATGTGGATGGCGAAAGCTTTTGCGCCGCTGATACAGCAGATGGCCAAGAGAAAAAAGCAGCGTCCGCTGTACACAAAATACTCCCTCTACACGCTGTGCAGCAATGATCGCTTCTCCCACGACAAGGCTACCCATGAACTGGGCTATATGCCCCGGGACCTCCACGATACGGTGCGGGATACAGTGCTGTGGTACCAATCTCAAATACGCGGCAAGGCGGGCGTTGCCCGGTAAAAAGGGTTGTCCGTGGGAAGTATGCCGTAGAAGAGCCTTCTGCGCCGCGTACGATTTGAACTCTGCCCTTGTACAAAGGGGCTGTGCTGCAGCGCAGCCCCTTTGACGATTCTGCGTGTCCGCACAGTTAGCAGGCGTTGTTTGCCTGCAACGCCTGTGTAACCGTAAGGTCTGGGGCGTTTTGCACCATCATGAGAACATTTGGAGATCCCTGCGCTCCTATCTAAAGCTTCCCTCCGGAGCAGACAGGCTGCTATGCATACTTGAAAGAAGCAAGGATAGCATCTATCTCCAAAGAAGGGGAGGTTTGCGCTTCGGAAAAGGGAAGCAGAGCGCCACATGAAATCTAAAAGATTTCTCATGACGCTCTGCTTATGAGCTTATTTTTGGATCGGGGCAATCTCCCCTCGGTTCATTTTGTGTCCTATGGGGCTGCCCTATGCTGCTGTTTGCTTACTTGCCGAAGTAACGGTTCAGCAGGCCCTCGAAAGCCTTGCCGTGACGAGCCTCATCACGAGCCATCTCGTGGACGGTGTCGTGGATGGCATCCAGATTGTACTTCTTAGCCAGCTTAGCCAGCTCGAACTTACCAGCGGTAGCGCCGTTCTCGGCATCCACACGCATAGACAGGTTCTTCTCGGTGGAGTCGGTCACTACCTCGCCCAACAGCTCGGCAAACTTGGCAGCGTGCTCAGCCTCTTCCAGGCCGGCCTTCTCCCAGTACATGCCGATCTCGGGATAACCCTCACGGTGAGCCACACGAGCCATAGCCAGATACATACCGACCTCGCTGCACTCGCCCTCGAAGTTGGCGCGCAGACCTTCGATAATAGCCTGCTGTACCTCAGCGGGCACGTCAGCGCCGAAGGACTTACCTACGCCCACAACATGCTCAGCAGCCCAGGTCTTTTCAGCAGCCTGCTCCACAAACTTGTCGCCGCTTACGTGGCACACAGGACATTCAGCGGGAGCAGTGGCACCCTCGTATACATAGCCGCAAACAGAACATACCCATTTCTTCATGACATTTTCCTCCATAAAATAAATTTTAATTTTATACGTTTTCAAGGTAATTCCCGCCCCAAAAACGTCGTTTTACTTAAACTGCTTTTTCTTTCTTGAGGCACTCCCCACAACAGCCGTAGAACGTGACATCGTACCCGTCCACTCGTCCTGCATCCGTCACATCCTTGTCAGAGACATGGTGAAAAGGTACATCGGTGATCTTGCCGCAGCAGCGGCAAATAAAGTGGTCGTGAGGGCTGAGATCACAGTCATATCGCTCCTCGCCGTCCACGTGGCCGATCACTCGTACCACGCCCTCTGCTCGAAACCGGGCCAGATTACGGTAAACCGTAGCCAGGGAGAGATTGGGGATTTCCGACTTTAATTGGGCGTGCACCCACTCTGCTGCCGGGTGACAGTTCGTCGAGCGGATACATTCCAAAATTGCCTCTCGTTTGTGGCTGTGCCTTTTGCACTTTTCCATGTGCCACACCGTCCTTAACGCTAATGATTATCGATTGCATTTGTATAGTAACACAGCTCGGGGCGTTTGTAAAGAGTTTTTCCAAAATTTTCTCAAATATTTTTTCCTAAAGAAAAAACTCACTGGATTTGCCTTGCAATCCAGTGAGTTTTTATAGACAGTTACTCAGCCTCAGCTAAGGCTTTCGCCTCGGCAATGGCCTTCTCCTGTGCAGGAGCGGGGCACTCCTCGTAGCGGACAAATGCAAAGGTGAACGTACCGCGCGACTGGGTCATCGACCGCAGATCAATCGCATAGGTGCTCATCTCTGCCATAGGCACCTCCGCTGTGATGACCTGGCCGCCATCCTCCGTGGGGTCCATGCCCATGACACGGCCCCGGCGCTTATTCAAATCACCCAGCACGTCGCCCATATAGTTGTCGGGCACGGTGACCTTGACTTCGCCGACAGGCTCCAGCAAGACAGGATTTGCCTCAGGCAATGCTGCCTTGTAGGCCAGCTGCGCTGCGGTCTTAAAGGCGATTTCAGACGAGTCAACGGGGTGATAGGAGCCATCATACAAAACAGCTTTCAAATTCACCAAAGGATATCCGGCCAGCGGACCGTGAGCGCAGGCCTCGCGCAGCCCCTTCTCCACGGCGGGGAAGTAGTTCTTAGGTACCGCACCGCCGAAGACCTCCTCGGCAAAGACCATTTCCTCCTGCTCGGGGTTGGGCTCGAAACGAATCCAAACGTCACCGAACTGACCGGAGCCGCCGGTCTGCTTCTTATAGCGGCCCTGCTTTTGCACGGTCTTGCGGATTTTCTCTCGGTAGGGAACACGAACCGTCTTCAGCTCAGATTCTACATTAAAGCGGCTCTTGAGCTTGCTGACCAGCACATCGATCTGCATATCCCCGGCGCCGGAGAGCACCATCTGATGCGTCTCACTGTTGTTGACCAGCGTGAACGTGGGATCTTCCTCATTCAGTTTAAACAGACCCTGCGCAATCTTGTCATCCTGCCCGCGAGTTTTGGGATAAATAGCAACGGAATAGCAGGGGGCGGCAAAGGGAATCTGTTTCATGGCAACGACCTTACGTGCATCACAAAGGGTATCGCCGGTCTTGACCTTCTCCATCTTGCCGATGGCACCGATTTCGCCGCAGTCCAGCTCCTTGACTTCCACAGCTTTCTTGCCGTGCATCACATATAGACGGCCTACCTTCTCCGTCTCGCCGGTACGGGCATTCACCATGGACATATCAGAGGTGAGGGTGCCGGAGAGCACCTTCACACAGGAGAACTTACCGTACTGATCGGAAATGGTCTTAAATACAAAGGCAGTGGGCACACCACCGGGGGAGACCACGAACTCCTCGCTCTCACCGTCCTGCCGGATCGCCTTGTGATAGTTGCCCTCCACCGGGTTGGGCAGCAGATCCACAATGTTATCCATCAGCATCAAAGAACCCATGCAGTTGATGGCGGAGCCGCACAGCACAGGAAACAGGCTCAGCTCACGGACACCCTGACGGAGACCGGAAATCATCTCGGCATAGGTGAAATCTTCGCCGGAGAAGAACTTCTCCATGAACTCCTCGCTGGTTTCAGCCACAGATTCCTTCAGCGCATCGTTGAATTCAGTGACCACATCCACCTTATCCTCGGGAATCTCAATCTCCACACGCTTGAGATCCTGCATCTCATAGGCTCGCTTATTCAGAACATCAATAAGCCCGGTCACGTGCTTATCCTCGTCCCAGATAGGCACCACCAATGGCGCGATCTTCTTGCCGAAGCGCTCACGCAGGGCATCAAAGGTCTCATTATAATCACTGTTTTCCTCGTCCGTCTTAGAAATATAGAGGAAACGAGGCATATTCCGCTCCTCGCAGAATTTCCATGCCTTTTCAAGACCTACGGAAATGCCGTCTTTGGCGGAGCAGACAATCACAGCGGCATCGGCAGCCCGCAGAGCCGCAACGACTTCGCCGGAAAAATCAAAAGCACCCGGGGTGTCCAGCACATTGATGCGGCAGCCCTTATACTCCAGCGGTGCAACAGCCGTGGTAATAGAGATCTGACGCTTGATCTCTTCGGGATCGTAGTCGCAGACCGTATTTCCGTCTGCCACACGGCCCATACGATTGATGGCACCGGTCATATACAGAAGACTCTCTGCCAGTGCGGTTTTACCGCTGCCGCTATGGCCCAACAAGCAGATGTTACGAATGTTTTGTACTGAATAGTTCATGACGTTCCACTCCTTATGTTTGGTGCAATACTGGCGTTCCTCTCGCTTGCGGCGAGATCATGAGCAGGCTGCTTTGGATGCAGCGAACTCGTTCAATGGCAAAATTATATAATAATTCCACATAAAACACAACCATATTTTCCTAAATGTTTAGTAAAAATAAACAGAGGAATTTTGACGTATTTGTTAAAAGAAAAACCTTCCTCGCCCCTTGTCCTTTCTGACCCCAAATTGTTTTGGGCTGTCTTTCGCCACATAGAGTTATCAATTGAGCTGCTTCTGCGGCGTATTTTGGTCTTTCCCCCCGTTTTCTGCGCTGCTCATCGAAGATTTTCAGTAAAAAAAGGATTCCGGCCGTTTTCGCGGCTGGAATCCTTTTGTGCAAATTTTTGTCAAAATCTTGCTGTGACAAAAAGGTCATTCATATTTTATCAGACTGGCCAGCAGCCATATTGGCAGCAGCCACAGTAATTGAAATAGCAGCACAGAACCTCCGGTCAGCGACTGGTATGCTGCTGCATGGGTGAGATAATAGGACAGAAGCAGGCCACATAAACTTCCCAGCAAACTCAGCACCGTACCGGCTTTCACCACTTTACGGCAGCGGCGGCTTCCAGTCACTGTCTCGGCAAAGGGCATCAGACCCTCCCTGTACAGCACCGCATAGGCTCGGTGGGCCTTTTCCCCGCACAGATCCGACAACGCTAATCTTGTGGAAATGTCGGGATATACCACCTTGGCGTCCACGCCGAATTTCCGCTTTAAAAGTCCCGGCGTAATGTTGGCCCCGCGTACTGCCAGCACAGGTTCGATCCGGCTGCGGCGCAGGGAGCGCAGTGCCCACTCTACATTGCGGGAAGGCTGGTACTTGATGGCGAAAATAGCGATCAGCTGCCCATCCACAGCCAGAAAAACACCGGTTTTTACTTTCAGCTCCCGCGGGAGATTGATATGCAGCTTTTTCATACAGTAGGCGCTGCCCATGGTTACCGTTTCTCCGTGGATGGTGCCCTCTACGCCGCCTTCTTCATAGTAATGGAGATCCTGCAATGTTTCATAGTGACCGCCTTCGCTCATCAGGAGCTGGTCAAAAATGGGAGCTAGCTGGCTTTGGGCAGCACGGGTCACGGTAGCGGCATAGGAGGTCACCTTGCCGATCTCCTCGCCATAGATCTTCAAGCCGTTGAGGCTTACCGTTCCGGGAGGGAACACATCCGTGTCCCCTATGACCATCCGGCGGCTGTAACCGGCCCAGGCGGCACCGGCATAACCTGCCACTGCACAGCCGCTGCGCCCCAGACGCCGATTTAGATTCCGAAGCGGAAGTGCTCCGGTCAAAGGGAGACTGAAGGGTAAAGATGAGGTCAAAAGTGCTGACCACACCCAGAAAAACTCATCCGTGCGCTTTCCGCTGAGGCACACCACGCCGCTCAGCAGCGTACAGGCAGCCAATACCAGGGGCAGGAGGGGCTTCTGCCAGCGGCGGGAGAAATCCTCCTCCTGAGAGAGGCGGTAAAAGCCCCGGATTTTCCCCTTTTGCTTGCAGGCTCCTGCTGCTGTCTGCGCCACGGCATAGGGGGGACAGCCGCCCAGATCCGTCAGCCGATAGATCTCACGGCGCATGGATGCCGTGAGCAGCTGACCCACAAGGCACAGCCAAATCAGTACAGCTGCCGGCGCAGCAAGTGGAAGATGCAGTGTCTGTCCGGTGACAGCGCAGTAAATGCAATCGCCCAGTACCGCCAGCAGCGGGACTGCTGCGGCAGCCTCACAGTGGAATTTTCCGCTCCGCAAATCTTTCCAGCCTGTATGCCATACCTCCATGGCGCACAGTGCTGTCAGCAAAAGGACACCGCCCATGACACCACAGCGGAGCAAAACTTCTTTGTGCCACAGCTCCGGCATCCATTCCGGCTTCCATGTTTCCACCGCGGTTACCGCCACGGCAAGGAGCATGGGCACCGCCGCAAGCAGCATCTGACGGCGAAGCCGCTTGCAGCGTCTCTTTTCCTCACGGGCAGCAAATTCCAGATCCTCTTCCGGTTCGTTCTCCTCTTCCTCCGCAGGCTCCTGCCACGGAACTCTTTTCCGCTCGGCGATGCGCCGCCGGAGGGCCGCAGCGGTGCGCTGTGCCTTCGTTGCCCATAGCTGTAAGCGTTCCGTCAGCGGCACAGGCTCGTCCAGAATGGCGTCCTCCTGATCTTCCAGTACAGCGTCTACCGTCTGGGACATGACATCCTCTACGGAAATCAGGGGCGGCTTCTCTTCCCGGCTGTCCCCATCGGCACTCTTCTCCTCGGCGGCGTCCTCGATACCCTCGTCTGCCTCCGGTGCAGACGGGGTGCCCAATGGGGAACTGATGTCCTCGTCCACCGGCGGAATGACTGACTTCTCTGACACTGTCTCCCGACGGAATTTGCCCGGAAAGCGGAGTACTTTTTTGTGCAAAGGCAAATTTGCTTCCTCCTGCACCGGCTCTGGGGGCAGCTGCGCTGACATCTGCACCTCTTCCATAGAGGCAGGCACCGCCTCCGCCTTTTCTGAGGCGGCAGGAGGGGAGGACAGATCTGATGGTTCAGCAGATTCTTCCCGGACAACCGTAGAAATAAGATCCGCCACACGCCGGGAGTCTGCCTCTGAGGGAATCTCGGTGCTTTCCTCCTGCGGCGCAGGCTCCGCCTCACCCCGGCCGAATTCAGCCAGGATGGACTCCAGAGAAAACTCATCCTCCGCCGGGATTTCCACGCCTTCCTTCAAATTCGGCAGGCGCTCTGTTTCTTCCCCGCTATGATGTTGGTTGTGCGTGTTGCTCATGATTGCTCGCTCTTTCTAAAAAAACCTTAGCTGCGTTGACGTACGGCCTCGTACAGCAAAACAGCCGCCGCCGCTGAGGCATTCAGGGAAGAAATCTTCCCCTTCATGGGGATACTTACCAGAAAATCACAGGTATCCGCCACAAGACGGCTCATGCCGCTGCCCTCACTGCCGATGACAATGGCCGCAGGCCCCTTCAGATCCGCCTCATAGAGGGAGGTCTGTCCGTCGGCTGCCGTACCGAAAACCCATACGCCCTGCTTTTTGAGATCCTTCAAAAGGCTGGGGATATTTGCCACACGTGCCACCGGCATATAGCTGACGGCACCTGCAGAAGTTTTGGCTACAATGGATGTAAGCCCTGCGCTGCGGCGCTTGGGGATAATTACGCCGTGGGCCCCGGCGCACTCTGCGGTACGAATGATGGCCCCCAAATTATGGGGATCAGAGATTTCATCGCAGATGACCAGTAAAGGGGCCTCGCCCTTGGCGGCAGCCGCCTCCAGCAAGGACTCCACCGACACATATTCTCGCAGAGCTGCCAAGGCAATCACGCCTTGATGGGCGTGGGTGCGGCTCATGTTATCCAACTTGCGCCGATCAGCCTCCACCACGACGACGCCCTGCCCGCGAGCTTTGGAAGCGATATGCCCCAGCGTCTTGTCCGTCTCGCCCTTGGCCAGGTAGATCTTATCAATGGCTGTCCCGGAGCGCAGCGCCTCAATCACAGCGTTGCGTCCCTCAATGATGCCGTCGCTCTCCGCTTCCGGCACCGGCTTTTTCGTATCGTTGTCTCTCATACTTTTCTCCTGCATCCTGCCCATTTGACAGTTGAAATATTTTTAGATATATTAGTATAACATACAACAGCGGGAATAGAAATAGAGTATTCATAGAAATTTAACACGAAACATGGATTCCCTGCTTGAGAGTCATTCATATTTATGGTATACTGCCTTTTACGATCTTTCCCGCTCTCTGCGGTTACGGAAGGAGACCCATATGGATCCAAAAAATAATAAAAATTCAAAAAATAACAAAAACGGAAAGAATTTTCGAGGCGTACTGACGCTTATTATGTGGGCTGTGGTACTGACGGTGGTTTTCAACTACATTTCAGCCTACTCCAGCAATACCGCCAATAAAACCACCAGCCATGAGGTGGAGTACAGCCAGTTTATCGCCATGGTCAAGGAGGACAATGTCAAGGAGATTGTCTTTAAGGACGATACCATCTACATTACTCCCGTAGATGACTATACCTATCACGATGAGGATAAGGACAAGTCCTATGCAGGCAAGGAGGTCACACTCTACACCGCCGAGATTTACAATCCCAACCTTTTGGCGCTGTTGGACGAGCACCCGGCCATCACCTATACCCGCCCCTATCAGGCGAAGATGTCGCCCATTCTGGAATTCATGCTGGCCTATCTGCTGCCGGCTGTGCTGATGGTGGGCTTCTTCATGCTGCTGATGCGCCTCATGTCCCGCAGCGGCGGTGGCATCGGCGGTATCGGCAATGTGGGTAAGGCCAATGCCAAAGTCTACATGGAAAAATCCACCGGCGTCACCTTTAAAGATGTAGCCGGTCAGGACGAGGCAAAGGAATCGCTGGAGGAAATCATCGACTTCCTGCACAATCCCGGTAAATATACCGCCATCGGTGCGCGTCTGCCCAAGGGTGCTTTGCTGATTGGTTCCCCCGGTACCGGTAAAACGCTGCTGGCCAAGGCTGTGGCCGGTGAGGCCAACGTTCCCTTCTTCTCTATCTCTGGTTCGGACTTCGTGGAGATGTTCGTGGGCGTAGGGGCCAGCCGTGTGCGTGATCTCTTCAAGGAGGCCGCAAAGGTAGCTCCCTGCATTATCTTTATTGATGAAATCGATACGATCGGTAAATCCCGCAGTGCCCGCTACGGCGGCGGCAGCGACGAGCACGAGCAGACGCTCAATCAGCTGCTGGCGGAGTTGGACGGCTTTGATCCCTCCAAGGGAATTATCGTTCTGGCCGCCACCAACCGCCCTGAGGTGCTGGATAAAGCGCTGCTGCGTCCCGGCCGATTTGACCGGCGCATCACCGTAGATCGTCCCAACTTGGCCGGACGTCTGGCCACGCTGCAGGTACACACCCGAAATATCCATTTGGCGGAGGATGTGGATCTCAATAAGATTGCGCAGGCTACTGCTGGATGCGTGGGTGCAGACCTTGCCAATCTGGTAAATGAGGCCGCTCTGCGCGCCGTACGCAAGGGCCGCCAAGCCGTGAATCAAAATGACCTGCTGGTTTCCTTCGAGGTGGTCATTGCAGGCAGCGAAAAGAAGGGCACCGTCCTGACAGAGGAAGAAAAGCGCATCATCGCCTACCATGAGGTGGGACATGCGCTGGTGGCTGCCAAGCAGAAGAACGCCCAGCCTGTTTCCAAGATCACCATTGTTCCCCATACCCAGGGGGCTTTGGGTTACACGCTTCACCTGCCGGAAGAAGAGAAGTTCCTTATGTCCAAGGAGGATATTCTGACGGAGATCCGCACGTTGCTGGCAGGCCGCTCCAGTGAGGAAGTAGTGTGCAACACGATGACATCCGGTGCTGCCAACGACATTGAACGCGCCACCGAGCTGGCACGCAATCTGGTAGCCCGCTTTGGTATGTGCGAAGAGTTTGATATGATGGCTTTGGGCACGGTACAGGGCCAGTATCTGGACGGTACTTACTCCATGTCGTGTGCGCAGGAGACCTATGCCGCTGCTGACCGTGCTACCATCAAAATTATTCGCCAGTGCCATCAGGATGCACGGAAGATTTTGGAGGAGAACCGGGAGATGCTGGACAAGATTGCCCAGTACCTGCTGCAAAAGGAAACCATTACCGGGCAGGAAATGATGGCCATCATTGAGGGCCGCGACCCGGAAACGGTGGATAACTACGGCGCTACCCGTGAGGAAGAAACCAAGCTGTTCCGCCCCAGTGTCCCTGACGTGATTGAGGCACCGGCCAAGCATATCTCCATGGTTTCTGAGCCAATCCCTATGCCTGAGTACGGCTCGGACGACAGCACGGACACGGAAAACGAAACCGATGACACGGCTTCTTCGAAAGAAGACACTCCCGTGGACAACGAGTCGGCAGACAACAAACCGCAGGACTGATCCATCATAAAGGCAAGAAGGATGGTCCGCATGGATGAGCAGATCCGCAAAATCAAATAAGAGAACAATACGTCCTTGCAGGAAACAGACTGTACCCCTTTTGTTAGATTGTATGATCCAATGAAAACAAAGCGGGTACAGTTTTTTCTTAGCCTTTGTCGGGGGAGCACGAGCAAACGTGCTCTCTGGTTCATGGCTGTGGGTCGAGGTGACAGTTGATCGGGTTTCTGAGATTGAGGGGAATATTCTTGCCAGATGTGACGGAAATCCCCTTGTTTTGATGAAGAATAGGTGGGGCAGCAGGGAAGAAGTGAAAAAGACTATGCAGCGTATATCGTGTCTTTGCATCCCGTGTGCTCCGCCGGATTGCTGTTCTATGTGGAGAACGAGGAGGACTTGATGGATACCCATTGGGTCAACTATTCTTCAAGGATTTGCCGTGGCCCATATGTATACGATGGCGCTTGCGACATGAATGGTGATCGGAAAATCTCGTATGATGAGGCCTGCGTGCCACAGGGATGTCTTGCGGAAAGAGGCTCCACAGGTCTGCATCGCGGGCGGCAGGAAATGCATCCCGACGATCTTGGTTCAGATTTGACCAGAAGGTGTATCCCTCTCTTTTCTCAATGGGAGAACGGAAATAGCATAGAAAATATTCGTTTAGCAAAGAAAAAACGAAATAAGCCTTGCAAAAGCAGGCGAAATATGATAAAGTTTCATATCGTGATAACTTTCACAAATACAATTGAATAGAGAACACCATATTTCTATGTTGCCGCTGAAAGGGCGGCAAAGAAGGAGAAGACTATGAAAAGAAGAATCCCTGCTCTTTTCCTGGCGTTGGTTATGATGGGCGCTGTACTCGCCGGTTGTGGAGACAGCAGCAAAAATCAGAACGCCGAAGGAAATCATGGCTACGAGAAGCGTGAAGCCGCCAACGAGATTGTGGTGGGCATTGCGCAGGACCTGGAAGACAGTCTTGACCCGCATAAAAGTGCATCGGCAGGAACCAGAGAGGTTATGTTCAACGTTTATGAAGGATTGGTCAAACCCAATTCCGATGGAGAGTTGATCTACGCGGTGGCGGCCGATTGCCAAGTATCTGAGGATGGTCGGACGTATACCTTCCCCCTGCGAGAGGGTGTGAAGTTCCACAACGGAGAGCTGGTCACCGCGGAAGATGTGGTTTATTCCATCCGCCGCTGCGCCGACGCATCCGAGGGAACGCCCCTGGTGCCGGCGTTTTCTGTTATTCAGGAGATTTCCGCTCCCGACGACAAGACCGTAGTCATTACCATTGATGAACCCAACCTGGAGTTCCTCAGCTATCTGACCGTGGCTATTGTGCCGGCGGATGCGGAGGATTTGGCTGCCAAGCCGGTGGGTACCGGTCCTTTTAAGTATGTCTCCCGCTCTCCGCAGGAGAACATCGTCATCGAGAAGTTTGACGATTACTGGGGGGAGGGTGCCAAGCTGGATCGGGTAACCTATCAGATTTATGAGGATTCCACCGCACTGGTGATGGCGCTCAAGGGCGGCAGTGTGGATTTGTGTGCCCATCTGACCAGTGCCCAGTCTGCCCAGCTGGAGGACTTCCAAATTCTGGAGGGCACCATGAATCTGGTGCAGGCGGTGTATCTTAACAATGATGTGGAGCCCTTTAATCAAAAGGAGGTACGGCAAGCTCTGTGCTATGCCATCGATCGTCAGGCCATCATGGACTTTGTGGCGGATGGACACGGTACGGCACTGGGCAGCAGCATGTACCCCGCCTTCAGCAAGTATTTTATGCCCGAGTTGACAGACTACTATCCGTATGATCCCCAGAAGGCCAAGGAGCTGTTGGCAGAGGCTGGCTATCCCAATGGCTTTGATATGACCATCATGGTGGCTTCCAACAACAAACCCCATGTGGACACTGCGGAGGTGGTGGCTGAACAGCTGCGTGCTGTGGGGATCAATGTGACCGTGCAGCAGGTGGAGTGGCAGACCTGGTACGATGAGGCTTATAAGGGTCGGAACTTCCAAGCCACTGTGGTGGGGCTGGATGCTCACAATATGACGGCCCGGGCCGTGTTGGAACGCTTTACCTCCGATAACGCAAAGAACTTTATCAACTACAATAATCCTAAGTATGATGAACTATTTGCACAGGCCATCAGCGCTAAGGACGACACCCAGCAGACGGCCCTCTACAAGGAGATGGAGACACTGCTGACGGAGGATGCCGCCAATCTGTACATTCAGGATTTGTGCGATCTGGTTGCTATGCGGCAGAATTTGACAGGACTGGAGTTCTATCCTACGTTTGTGCTGGATCTGGCTACCGTCCACTATACCAAGTAAGAAAAGAGTAAAACGGCGCGAGGCCGGAAAGAAAGAGGCGATCGGCATGAAGAATGCAGCGAAGAAATTAGGGATGATGCTGCTGACGATGCTGATTGTCTCTTTTTTTGCCTTTCTGGCCTTTCAAGTGATATCCGGTGACCCGACCAACACCCTGTTGGGCAGTGAGGCGACACCGGAGCGTGCGGAGGCACTGCGGGAAGAACTGGGCTTAAACCGCCCCTTCTTTGTGCGCTACTTTGACTGGATCATTCATTTTGTGCAGGGGGATTTCGGCATCTCGTACAGCTACAGTATGCCGGTCTCAGAGATGCTCTCCGGGAAGCTGGGCATTACACTCTTGCTGACGGCGCTCTCTTTTTTAATGATTACGGTGGTTTCTGTGCCGCTGGGGATCCTCTGCGCTGACAAGCGAGGCTGGATGGATCGCTTTTTCAACGTACTGGGGCAGATCACCATGTCCATTCCCCCTTTTTTTGTGGGCATTTTGCTTACCTTCGTGTTCGGCATTTCGCTCCACTGGTTTGAACCGGGTAGCTTTATCAACCCGGCGGAGGATTTTTGGGGGAGTGTGCGCTACTTGCTGTATCCCGCCATAGCCATTGCCCTGCCCCGGATTGCCATGACATTGAAAATGCTGCGCAGCGGCATCCTGGCGGAGATGCACAAGGATTATGTCCGCACCTCTTATAGCCGGGGCAACAGCCGCCGCGTGACCCTTTATCGCCATGTGCTTCGTAATGCCGTGGTGCCGACGGTGGCGTTTCTTGCGATGACCATCGCCGATACGTTGGCTGGCAGTGTGGTGGTGGAGCAGGTCTTTGCCATTCCCGGCTTGGGGCGGCTGCTGCTCAGCTCCATCTCCAATCGGGACTATCCGGTGGTACAGGCCATCGTTGTATTGATGGCCTTTTGGGTGGTATTGGTGAACTTCGTGGCAGATCTCATCAATCAGCGGCTGGATCCCCGGCTGCGCCTGCGGTGAGGAGGGGCAAAATGCGCAAAAAAAACCATAACGCCTATCTTGAAATCGGCATGATCCTCACGGCCATCATCACTCTGCTGGCAGTGGCGGGCTGTGTTTGGACACCGTGGGATCCCTCGGTGATGAATGCCGAGGCGGTCTATGAGGCTCCGTCATGGCGCCACCTTTTCGGTACAGATAACTTCGGACGAGATATTTTCAGCCGCGTGATGAAGGGGCTTTTTACCACGTACTCTATTTCTCTTTGCACTGTGGCGGTGGGGGCTGCCGTAGGTGTGACAGTGGGGGCGCTGACTGGCTATTTCGGCGGCGTGGTAGACGACATTCTGATGCGTGTCAACGATGCGCTGACCGCTTTCCCCAGCATTTTGCTGGCGTTGGTCTTTATCTCCCTTTTGGGATTTGGAAAGTATAACGTGATTTTGGCACTCTCCATCGCCTTTATCCCCGGGTATGTCCGTGTGGTGCGCAGTGAATTTGCCCGTCAGCGGGATATGAACTATGTAAAAAGTGCCCAACTCATGGGCGCCGGAAACGCACGCATTATTTTTATGCATATTCTGCCTAATACCCGTGCGGTCATTCTGCCCACGCTGGTGATTGGGCTTAATAACGCCGTGCTGGCAGAGGCCAGTATGAGTTATCTGGGCATCGGTGTCCGCTCCCCGGACGTGTCCTTAGGCTATATGCTCTCCGAGTCACAGAGCTATATGAGTTCTGCTCCGTGGTATGTTTTGTGTACGGGGCTGACGATCGTACTGCTGATTTTGGGCTTCAGCCTCTTGGGGGAGGGGCTTTTGAATCAGCAGCAGCGTCGTGGGCGAAAGAGAAGGTGAAGGCATGTTGGAAATTAAGGATCTGCATGTGCAATTTCATACCAGTGACCATGAGGCGGTTGGCGGTATTGACCTGACGGTGGGGGATGGCGAAATCGTAGGTCTGGTGGGCGAGTCCGGTTCCGGCAAGTCGGTGACGGCCATGACCATTGCAGGGCTCTTGGAGCATGACCGTGCCAATGTGCGGGGGCAAATTCTGCTGGACGGCGTGGATCTGCTGCACACCGGCGGACAAGAGCTGCGTCGGCGACAGGGAAAGGATATCTGCGTGGTATTTCAAGAGCCCATGAGTGCTATGAATCCGGTCAAGCGCATCGGGCCGCAGGTGGAGGAATGCCTGCTTGTCCATGAGAAGATGTCCCGTGCGGAGCGGCGGCATTTGGCCTTGCAGGCCATGCGATCCGTGGATTTGGACAATGTGGAGGAAATCTATCGGAAATACCCCCATGAACTCTCCGGCGGTATGCTGCAGCGTGTCATGATCGCTGCGGCCATTTTGCCCGGCCCGAAGCTCTTACTGGCCGACGAGCCTACTACGGCGCTGGATGTGACGATACAAGCCCAGATTTTGCAGCTTTTGAAGCGCCTCAATCAAGAACTCAATATGTCCATTTTGTTCATCTCTCACAACCTGCACGTGGTGAGCAAGCTTTGTACCCGGGTAGCGGTGATGGAAAAGGGCAGAATTGTGGAGACGGGAGAGACGGATCAAGTGTTCCGCCATCCCCAGGCACCCTATACACAGCGGCTTATTGCCGCCATCCCCACAAGGAGGAAGCTGTGATGGAAGAGAAGGTTTTGGAGGTGCGGGACTTGAATGTCTGGTATCGCGCCTCCGGTGTCCTGCGCCGCAAGCGTTCGGTGCAGGTGCTCTACGATGTGAACTTTGACCTCTGCCGCGGCGAGATTTTGGGGGTAGTGGGAGAATCTGGCTCGGGTAAGAGTACACTGGCCAAGACGCTGCTGGGGATGATACCGGATTATACAGGCAGCTATACACACTATACCAAGCGGCCGCAGATGGTGTTTCAGGATCACGGTTCCAGCCTCAATCCCGGCAGAACGGTGGGATGGATATTGGAGGAGCCACTGCGTATTTACGGAAAATACGACCGGGAGGAGCGGGTGCGCCGTGTGCGGGAGATCATTGCCCGTGTGGGGCTTCCCGAGGAGTGCTATGGCCTTTATCCCCGACAGCTGTCCGGCGGACAGAGACAGCGGGTCAGCATCGGCGTGGCGCTGATTCAGCGACCCGGTTTGATCATTGCCGATGAGGCGGTGTCGGCACTGGATGTAACCATTCAGGCCCAGATATTGCAGCTGATTTCGGATCTGCGTAAAGAGCTGGGCATTTCCTATCTCTTTATTTCCCATGACCTCAATGTGGTCTATCAGCTCTGCGATCGGGCTCTTGTCATGAAGGACGGACACATTGTAGAACAGGGCCGGGTGGAGGAACTGTACGACCACCCCAAAGATCCATATACCCGTGCCCTTTTGGAGGCGGCACAGTAGGGAAAACTTGTACCCGGAGGAGGGCAGGACGGTGCGCCGAGGTGCCTGCTCCGGGTATTTTTGTGCGGGGTTGGGAACGAAAATATGCAACACACCAAAGACAAGGCGAGGTAGTATAAATGCTTGCTGTCTACATAAAATATTGACAACCAAGGGAACATGTGGTAATATCGAGCCGTTGTTTATCAAAAGTTCATAAGTGGGGGAGTAGTATGCGCAGTGTTGCGTAGCAAGTCAACAGTTCGATCGCTGTGCGATCTGGCTTGCTTTAATTTACCAGACTCATGTGGATGATAGATGTGCTGCGTGAGTCGGACTCTCTTTTGATCTGCATGACCTGCGTTATATGCGCAGGTTTTTTTATTTCTTTTTTGCGGACATGTTTATAGGAATCAATAAATGATAGAAGGAGAATGGCTATGGTTGTACCTGTGTTGTTGTTTGTGGTGGGACTGGTAATGCTCATCAAGGGCGGAGACTGGTTTGTGGATGGAGCCACTGGCATTGCCCAGCGCTTTCATCTGCCGGAGCTGTTAATCGGAGCGACCGTTGTTTCTATCGGTACCACGCTGCCGGAGGTGATGGTTTCGGCTACCTCTGCTCTGGGAGGACATGGGGAGATTTCCTACGGAAATGCTATCGGATCTATCATCTGCAATACGGCGCTCATTGCTGCCATTACGATTACAGTTCGTCCCGGTCAAGTAGACCCTAAGACGCTCAAAAAGCCGGTGCTGTTTTTCTTCATTTGTGCAGCGGTTTATGTGATCAATGCGTATATGACCGGGTACTTCAGCCGTACCATTGGCGTGGTGCTGCTGGGTTTGTTTGTGACTTATATGGTCATCACCGTGCGGGATGCATTTAAGAACCCGGCAGCTCCCGCTGTGGAAGGCGAGCAGGAAGATGCTCCTCTTGGAAAGAATATTACCCTGCTGGTGGTGGGCGCAGCTGTAATCGCTGTGGGCGCCAAGCTGCTGGTGGATAATGGCATCATGATCGCAAAGGCAGTCGGTGTTCCTGAGTCTGTGATTGCGCTGACCTTTGTGGCTCTGGGCACTTCACTGCCGGAGCTGGTTACCGCCATCACCTCTCTGATCAAGGGGCATGGTGCGCTGTCTTTGGGAAATGTAATTGGTGCAAACATCTTCAATCTGGTGCTGGTCTCCGGTGTCAGTGTCGCTTTGGCTCCCTTTGAGGTGCCTTGCAACAGCACATTGTTTGGGTACAATGCTTCTTTTGTGTTAGATATCCCGGTCATGCTTGCTGTCATGGCGTTGATGACCTTGCCTGCCATTGCCACTCAAAAATTATCACGTTGGCAGGGAATTGTGCTTCTGGTCATCTATATCAGCTTTTGTATCGTCCAGTTCACCATGTAAAAGGCACGGACAAGCTGTCATGATAAGCGGCCCTTTTTGCCTCCGGGGATGATGACGGATCAATCCATGGAAGCGGATGCCATGATGGAGGCAGGAAGGAGCGTATGTATCGTGTCCGCCGCCTGCTGCCGAAACTTTGCTGTATATCGCTGGCCTGCTATTTCTCCAGGTATAAAAAAACACCCCATTTGTTTTCAGTAGATCCTACTGTCTAACAAATGGGGTGCAGTTTCGTCTCAATTAAAAATTAAAGCCGGGAATATTCAGCCCGCCGGTCAGACTGTTCATGGAGCTCTCCATGGCGGCCTCTGCCTGACGAAGCGCCTCATTGACGGCAGAAATGACCAGATCCTGCAGCATCTCCACGTCTTCGGCGTCTACGGCCTCGGGCTTGATGACAAGGCTGGTCAGTTCCTTCTTACCATTAACGGTGGCCTGCACTACGCCGCCGCCCACGGAAGCGTTAAAGCTGCTGTTTTCCACTTCCTCCTGCGCCTTGGCCATATCCTGCTGCATCTTCAAAATCTTCTGCTGCATTTGCTGCTGCTGGCGCATCATATTGTTGCCGCCGCTGAAACCGCCGCGGGCGCTGTATCCTTTTGCCATTGTGTTGTCCTCCTACTTAATTTTAAAATGATCCAGCATGGGGGCTGAGTCGATTATTTTGTCCAGTTTATCGTGGGATGCCGGTGCGCTCTCCCAAGGGGGAGTGGATTCCGGCGAGGCAGACTGCGGCAGTGCGGCAGTCTCCGTGGGGGGGAGGGCCGTACTTGGCGGCTCCTTCTTGGGCCTCGGTGCCGGAGAACGCCGTGGTGCGGGAGATGTATGGTCCTGCGGACGCTTTCCTACGGTCATCACCACCCGAATGGGGTGCCCTGCGTACTGGGAGGTGACTTCCTGCAATACGCTGATCACCGAGGGGTGGTCCAGCGAGGTGCGCACAAAATCATTATCGCAGTATACGGTGAGACAGTCATCCTTCAGCAAGCCGCCGGCCATGTTCAAAAAGACACGATGGTTCACCGGTAAACGTCCCTTATACTGATCCAACAGACGCACCCAAGCGGCGCTGTCACCGTCTGCGGCAGCAGTTTCCGCCTGTGTGGGGAGGGATACCGCCTGTGCAGGCGCTGTTTTCCCGGAAGGTATGGAAGCGCTGTGCCGATCCTCTCGAACGGGGGCAGAGGCCCTTGCTTGGGGTACGCTCTTTATCACAGCTTCTTCCGGCGGAATATCAAAGACCCGCTCCCGGCCGAAGGGTTCTTCGGGCAGAGGCGGCTCCTCCGGCAGAGGAGGTTCCTCCGGGAAGGGCGGCTGATCCTCCACCGGGGCAGGTGAGATGTTGGGACGTGCCGCCCGGGGAGTCGGAACAGAGCTTACCGGTTGGGCGGCAGGCATGGCCACAGAACTATTTTGAATGATCTGCTCCAGATGCTCAATTCGCTGCACCAGGGCATCCGGATCGCCGCTGAGGGCTTCATCGCACAGCCGCAAAAGGCACAATTCCGCCTCTGTGCGGGGGTGGTAGCTGTCTGCCAGTGCAGCACAGCAGGTTTGCAGTGTACTTGTGAGGTAGAGGAAACGGTGCATAGACTGGTCGCAGCCCAGCTCCGTCAAGGTTTTCTTATCATAAATGCCGGTGAGCAGCGCCGCAGCACCGTCCGGGGCGGCTTTCACCATGGTGAGATCACGGCTGAGATCCAAAAGCTCCCCCAGCAGGGCAGCTATATCCTTGCCGCCGCGGTAGAGCTGATCGAAGAGCGCCAAAGCATCGCCCGTATTGCGCGCCAACACGCAGCGCATCAGCTGCACCGTCTGCACACTGCCCGCAAGACCCAGTACATCCAGCACAGCAGAACTATCCACCTCACCGTCTACTGTACGGCACTGATCCAAAAGGCTCAAAGCATCACGCAGCGCACCGTTGGCCATGCGGGAGAGAATCTCTGCCCCGTCGTGGGTGAGTGGAATTCCTTCCGCCTCGGCTACCTTCAAAAGCTGGGACTCAATGTCGCGGGGCATAATCCGCTTGAAAGTGAAGCGCTGGCAGCGGGAGAGAATCGTGGCGGGAACCTTATGCAGCTCCGTAGTGGCTAAGATGAACACCAGATGCGCCGGAGGTTCCTCCAGAATTTTCAAAAGGGCATTGAAGGCCTCCCGGGTCAACATATGAACCTCGTCGATAATGTAAACCCGCTTGCGGAGTACGGCGGGGGTATACACCGCCTCTTCACGCAGCGCACGGACATAGTCCACACCGCTGTTGGAGGCGGCATCCAGCTCCGTGACATCCAGAAGGGTGCCGTCGTCGATTCCGCGGCAGGCATCGCATTCGTTGCAGGGGGCACCGTCCACGGGATGCTGGCAGTTGATGGCCTTGGCCAGAATACGGGCACAGGTGGTTTTACCCGTGCCCCGGGTGCCGGTAAAGAGATAGGCGTGGGCGGTACGGCCCTCCGCCACCTGATGCTGGAGCGTGCCGGTAATGTGGGACTGGCCTACCACTTCGGAAAAAGTTTTGGGCCGCCATTTACGATACAGGGCCTGATACATACCTTCACGTCTCCTTTCAGAAATTTGGACATAAAAACACTCCTCCACATACAGCCACGGAGTCGGGGCCCTCACGGCACATGGATGATCCCTCTTAATGCTGCTCGGTTCCCCGCCTGACATGATTCGTGGGTATCCATTGCGTGAGACCGGCTCCGCAGCTGCATGCGGAGGAGTAGTCATAATATGATTTTACTACAAAATGAAGCCCTTGGCAACAGTAAATTAAAGGTTATTTTGCAGGGAAACCACCTGCTCGTATTGTTTCCCGACTTGCCAGAGCCGGACAAGGAAGAAAATCGTAGCCAGCGCCTGCCCGATCAGGAGGCACAGACTTGCCATGGTTCCCAGGCGGGGAGAGAGAAGGATCACCGGACTTATCAGCAAAGAGAGCAGGGTGCAGATGACAATCATCTTCCACGCAGCAAACAGCGGTGCGCTGCCCAGCTCTGCGTTGCGCCGCATCTCCACATTGGCAATGGCACGAACAATCTGCCATGCCACATATAGGGTGAGAAGAAGCGCTGCGGCGTCCAGAATGGTCATGACGTATGCCAGGGTGGAACTGTCGGTGCGCAGAAAAAGATCACGCAGCCAGACAAAGGCGTAGTAGAGGCAAAGTCCCATGCCCCACCGCTGTATGGGGGCAAAGAGGGGGCTTTCCGTCACTAAGCGCATGGAGGCAGAGACCAGCAGACCAAAACCAACAAAAGTGGGGATCATCTGGACGGAAAACGAGTCGATTGTAATGGAAAAGTTCAAAAGAATGAAGAAAAAGGCCCAAAATAGACGGCGCATAAAAGAAACCACCTTTCCTATTTGGTAGAAAATATACCATTTTAAAAAGAATATGTCAATAATTCATGAACAAGCAGGTTCTTCTGCTTGCTTTTTTAAGAAAAAGGATTATGATAGATGTGTATGAAAATTTTACTGCAAGCGCAGGAGAAAAGAAGGTATCTTCATGACAAAAATTGATATTATTTCCGGTTTCCTGGGAGCCGGAAAGACCACCCTCATTAAGAAGATGATCGCCGAGGCTTATCAGGGAGAGAAGCTGGTGCTCATTGAAAATGAGTTCGGCGAGATTAACATCGACGGTGGCTTTTTGAAGGACAGCGGTGTGCAGATCAGTGAGATGTCTGCCGGCTGCATCTGCTGCTCTTTGGTGGGAGACTTTGGTAAGGCATTGAAGGATGTGAATGAGCAGTTCCATCCCGACCGTATCCTCATTGAACCTTCCGGTGTTGGCAAGCTCAGCGATGTGATCGTGGCAGTGGAGAACACTGTGGCCGAGGAGCCGGACATGAAGCTCAATGCCTTTGTGACGGTGGCAGACGCCTCTAAGGTGAAGGTCTATATGAAGAACTTTGGTGAGTTTTATAATAACCAGATTGAGGCCGCCGGCACGATTATTCTCAGCCGTACCCAAAAGCTGAGCCAAGAGAAACTGGAGGCCGCCGTGGCTATGCTGCGTGAGAAGAATCCGAATGCTGCTATCTTAACGACTCCTTGGGATCAGCTGGACGGCAAGGCGCTGCTGGCCGCTGTGGAAAAAGTGTCTCTGGCCGACGAACTGCTGGAGAAGATGCAGCGGGAGCACGAGGAGCATGAACACGAGCATCATCACGAGCACGAACACGAACACGAGCATCATGATCACGACCATGACGAGCACTGCACCTGCGGCTGCCATGATCACGACCATGAACATGAGCACGAGCATCACCATGACCACGACCATGACGAGCATTGCACCTGCGGCTGCCATGACCATGACCATGACCACGAGCATGAGCATGAGCATCATCATCACCATGCCGATGAGGTGTTCACCAGCTGGGGCGTAGAGACACCCCACATCTATAGTCAAAGCCAGATTGAGGAGATCCTCACGGCGCTGGACAGCGGCGCATATGGCGCTATTCTGCGCGCCAAGGGCATTGTGCCTACCGGTGAGGGCAAATGGATTCATTTTGACTATGTGCCGGAGGAGCACGAGGTGCGCTTCGGCCCTGCGGACTATACGGGCCGTCTGTGCGTGATCGGCTCTCAGCTGCATGAGGATGAGCTCAAGAAGCTCTTTGCCCTGTAAGGAGGGTGCAGATGGATATTCCTGTATATTTGATGGCCGGCTTTTTGGACGGCGGCAAAACCAATTTTATCAACAGCATCCTCAAGGATGGCTTTGCCATGGAGGATCGGACACTGCTCATCTGCTGTGAAGAGGGTGAGGAGGAGTATGATCCCAAGGCACTTATCAACGTATTCACCGTCAAGGTGGAAAATCAGGAGGATCTGACGCCAGCCTTCTTCAAAAAGCTGGAGAAGATGTATAAGCCTAAGCAAGTCATCATTGAGTATAATGGCATGTGGCAGATCGAACCCCTCTATCGGGAGGGACTGCCTGACAACTGGATTCTCTACCAGATCATGGCCTTCATTGATGCCACCACGTTTGATATGTACGCCAAGAACATGGGGAAGCTGATGATGGAGAAGGTGATGAACGCTGACCTCATCATCTTCAACCGCTGCAATGAGGAACTGCGGGCTTTCCTGCGCAGCCGCAACCTGCGTATGGCCAACCGGCGGGCGGAGATCTATCTGGAGAATACCGACGGTACCAGCGAGGAGTACGCCACCGATGATATGATGCCCTTCGAGATCACCGGGAATCATCTGGATGTTCCGGACGAGGACTATGGCGTTTGGTATGTAGATATGATGGACAAGCCGGAGCGGTACAGCGGCGTGGAGGTGCGCTTCAAGGCAGTGATGTGCCATTCTAAGAAGTATAAGGGCGTCCACTGCCCCGGTCGTTTTGCCATGGTATGCTGCCAGAACGATATGCAGTTTCTGGCACTGGTATGCAAGGGCGAGGGCCTGGAGCAGTTCAAGAACCGCGCCTGGGTGGAGATTTGCGCCACAGTCAAGGTGGAGCATAACGATGCCTACGAGGGCGAAGGCCCGGTGCTGTATGTCACGGACATTAAGAGCTGCGAAAAACCGAAAGAAGAAGTCATTTCTTTCTAAAAAGAGAGGGCATTGCAGAAGTCGCATTCTGCAATGCCCCTTTCTTTTCGCTTTTCTATCGGATCAGGACACGGCGGGCATCGCCGCCACGCAGGGCAATCACGGTATCCATGATGCGGTAGGCCGTGGGATCGCCGAAGCAGCTGCGCAGCAATGCTGTCACCGGCTGCCCCGGCACAAAGCCCAAGGATACCAGCCGCTGCCGCCCGGCACCCTGCAGATCCAAACCGATCACGGTGGCGCTCTCGCCCGGTACGAGCTGATCTAACGTCCGACTCACGGGGAAAACCTCCTTGCAAGAGTTTGCCTCAGCCTATGCACCGGGAAAGGATCGGGTGAAAAAAATGCCGCCTTCAGGCGGCATTTTTACTATACAATTACAGCATGGAGCTATCAAAGCTGTGGGGCAGCAGTTCTCCGAGGGTGAAGTGCTTGGACGCACCTGCTCCGTTGAGGCAGATGACTTCAAAATCGTCAGTCACGAATTCCCGCATTACCTGACGGCAGACACCACAGGGAAAGCAGTAATCCTGCCCCCTGCCGGCAATGACAATACGTTTAAAGTCCCGCCGACCCTCGCTGATCGCCTTAAAGATGGCGACTCGTTCAGCGCAGATGGTAGGGCCGTAGGAGGCGTTTTCGATGTTGCAGCCGGTAAAGACGGTGCCGTCACTGCATTCTAAAGCAGCGCCTACGGCAAAATGGGAATAGGGGATGTAGGAACGATCCATCATATCCGCAGCCTTGCGGCACAGTTCTTTTTCTGTCATATAAGAGTCCTCCTTGTTGAAAAATCCGGGGAAAAAGGCGGCAGAGACACGCTCTGCCGCCTTCATTGTAACGCGAAAGGGGGGAGGCGTCAAGGAGACATTATTTCAGCTCCGCCTGCCCGGTGTAGAGGTGGTAGTACCGTCCCTTTTCTTCCAAAAGCTGTTCGTGACTGCCCCGTTCCATAATTTCGCCCTGCTCCAGAACCAAAATGGCTTGGGCGTTGCGAACGGTGGAGAGGCGGTGGGCAATGACGAACACGGTACGGCCCTCCATAAGGGAATCCATGCCCGCTTCGATCAGCTTCTCTGTGCGGGTGTCAATGGAGGAGGTGGCCTCATCCAAAATCAATACCGGGGGGTCAGATACGGCCGCCCGTGCAATGGCCAGCAGCTGGCGTTCGCCTTGACTCAGCTCATCACCGTCGCCGGTGAGCACGGTATCATAGCCTTGGGGCAGGTGGCGGATGAAGGTGTCGGCGTTGGCCAGCTTAGCGGCATTGCGCACTTCCTCATCGGTGGCATCCAACTTGCCGTAACGAATGTTATCAGCCACTGTGCCGGTGAAGAGGTGGGTGTCCTGCAGCACTACACCCAGAGAGCGGCGCAGGGAGTCTTTGGCGATGTCCTGCACGCTGATACCGTCATAGGTGATGGTGCCGGACTGAATATCGTAAAAGCGGTTGATCAGATTGGTGATGGTGGTTTTACCGGCACCGGTAGAGCCGACAAAGGCAATCTTCTGCCCCGGTTTTGCAAAGAGAGACACGTTATGAAGCACCGGTTTTTGCGCTTCATAGCCGAAAACCACATTTTCAAAACGCACATCGCCCCGCAGTTCTACTAGGGAACCGTCCGGCTTTTTCCATGCCCAGTGTCCTGTGTGACGCTGTGTCTCGGTGAGGGACTCCTCCTTTTTCTCCACCCGGACAAGTACTGTTTTTCCATCGTCCCTCTCCGGTGTCTCCTCCATGACAGCAAAAATACGCTCGGCACCTGCCATTGCGGAGAGCAGTACATTCACCTGCTGGGATAGTTGGGTGATGGGCTGGGAGACCTGCTTGACATAGAGAAGATATGCACCCAAGGCACCTATGTTGAAAACGCCGCCGATGGCCAACAGACCGCCCACGCAGCAGGTGATGGCGTAGTTGATGCGGGAGAGATTGCCCATGGTAGGCATCATGGAGGAGGCGTAGGTCTGCGCGGTAGTGGCGGAATCACGATAGGCGGTGTTCAGCCGGGCAAATTGGTCAATGGCCGCTTGTTCGTGGTTAAAGACTTTGATGACCTTCTGTCCCTCGATCATCTCTTCAATGTAGCCATTGAGGGAGCCCAGTGCCGCCTGCTGGCGCCGGAAATTGGTGCGGCTCTTGCCGCCAATGCTTTTTACAGCCAGCAGCATCAGCAGTAGAAAGACGAGGGAAATCAGTGTCAGCATCCAGTTGAGATAGAGCATCATGCCCAGGATTCCTAAAAACGTCAGCACGCAGGAGATAACACTGGCGAAGCTGTTGCTGATCATCTCGGATACGGTGTCAATATCGTTGGTAAACCGGCTCATCAGATCGCCGGCAGGGTGGGTATCGTAGTAGCGCAGAGGCAGTTTTTGCAGGTGGGCAAAAAGATCCTGCCGCAGCTGGGCCACCGTATTTTGGGAGATGTGTACCATGATGCGGGCATAGACATAGGAGGCCAGCGCCGAGAGAACATAGACCGCCGCCATGAATACCAACATTTTGAAAAGACCGGGGAAGTCGCCCGGGAGAATATAGTCGTCAATAATGGGCTTGATGAGATAGCTGCCGCCTACGCTGCCTGCGGAGGAAATCACAAGACAGAGGATCACCGGCAGAAAGGCCAGGCGATAGCGCGTGATATAGCGCATCAGTTTTCCCACCGTATGACGGAGATTTTGCGGACGTTTTGCGTCGTGTTGGAGACCGTGATGGCCGTGAGGATGATTATGCATCGATTGTCACCCCTTCCTGTTGAGACTCATAGACCTCCCGGTAGATGTGGCAGGAGGACAGAAGCTGGTCGTGGGTTCCCATGGCGGCAATGACACCATCATCCATCACCAGAATGAGGTCAGCGTCCATCACTGAGGCAACACGCTGAGCGATGATTATTTTGGTGGTTCCGGGCAGTACCTGACGGAGGGATTGGCGGATCTTGGCGTCAGTGGAGGTATCCACGGCAGAGGTGGAATCGTCCAGAATAAGGATCTTCGGCTTGCGAAGAATGGCGCGGGCGATGCACAGGCGCTGCTTCTGCCCACCGGAAATATTGGCGCCGCCTTGGTCAATCACGGTATCGTAGCCCTGGGGCATCCGGGTGATGAATTCATCAGCACAGGCCGTGCGGCAGGCATCCTGCAATTCCTCGTCCGAGGCGTTGCGATTGCCCCAGCGGAGGTTATCCGCTACCGTGCCGGAAAAAAGTGTGTTTTGCTGCAGCACCATGGCGCAGGCATCCCGCAGATGTTCTGTAGTGTAGTCCTGTACGGGATGTCCGCCTACAAAAATTTGACCCTCAGTGGCCTCATAAAGGCGGGGGATCAAGCTCACCAACGTTGTCTTAGCACTGCCGGTGCCGCCTAAGATGCCCACGGTCATGCCGGAAGTCACATGGAAGCTGACATCCCGCAGATTCCACGCTTCGGCGCCTTTGTGATACTTAAAAAAGACGTGGTCAAAGCGGATGGAGCCGTCCGCCACCTGCAAGGCGGGATCAGCTGTTGCGTTTGTGATCTCGGGAACCTCCTCCATCACCTCAATAATACGCCGTGCACAGGCAATGGAGCGGCTGAGCATCATCAAAATCATGGAGACCATCATCAGGGACATGAGGATTTCGGTGATGTAGGTGATAAAGGAAATGAGGTCACCGCTGCCCATCATGCCGTCATAGACGTAGTGACCACCAATCCACATAACGGCGATAATGGTGGAGTAAACAATGATAATCATCAAGGGCATAAAGGAGACAACAAATCCGGAAGAGCGTTCCGCTGTCTTACGCAGATGGGTGCTGCGGTTTTCAAATTTGGCACATTCCTCCGACTCACGGACAAAGGATTTTACCACACGGATAGCGGTAAGGTTCTCTTGTACCACCAGATTGAGGTCATCCGTGGCCTGCTGCATGGTGGTGAACATGGGGCCGACTTTGCGCAAAATAACGGCGGCAACCACCGCCAGCAGCGGGATTACCACCAGAAAGACGCGGCTGAGATTTAAGCTGATGGTAGCGGCCAGTACCAGCGCCGTGAGAAGCATCATGGGAGCACGGACAAAGATTCTCAGGCCCATCATCAGCGTTTGCTGCATGGCAGCCACATCGTTGGTAAGGCGGGTAATCAAAGAGGCCGTGGAGAAATGCTCAATGTTGCTGAATGAGAAATTCTGCACGTGCTCATAGACCGCCAGACGCAGGTTGGCACCAAAGCCCATACCGGCGCGGGCTGCGGCAGAGGCAGCGGTGATGCCTAGCAGCATGGCCACAGCTGCCATGACGGCCATCTTCAGTCCGGCAGTCAGAATGTAACTGCGGTCACCGCCGGCAATACCGATATCCACGATATTACTCATGGTCAGCGGCAGCAGCAGTTCCAGCACTGCCTCGCCGGCAGAACATAGAATGGCTAATAGCATGTAGGGGCGATAGCCCTTAGTGTAGGGATAAAGTTTTTGGATCATAGAGTCACCTCCGGGTGCTGGGTCAAGGATATGAATGGATAATAATGTAACATATAATTATACTACGGCAAAATTTCTCCGTCAAGAGAGAGGCGGCAGGCACATTTTCTCCTCCCGCAGCATAGACTGTGAGGCGTCAATGGGGAAGGAGGAGGTCACGTGGGAGCGTATATGGTGGCGCTGGCGGGGAATCCTAACGTAGGAAAGTCTACGCTTTTCAATATGCTGACAGGGATGCGGCAGCATACAGGCAACTGGCCGGGAAAAACGGTGGAACAGGCCCGTGGAGAATACACGGAGGCCGGAGAGCGGTATACGCTGGTGGATCTGCCGGGAACTTATTCTCTGTGGGGCGTTTCGCCGGAGGAGGAGATTGCCGGAAATTTTCTGCGCAGCGGCTGTGCCGATGTGACGGTGGTGATGGCAGATGCTACCAGTTTGCAGCGCAGCCTGACACTGGCCCTGCAGGTGCGGCAAATGACACCGCGGATGGTATTGTGTGTCAATCTTATCGATGAGGCGGCAAAAAAGGGAATAGCGGTAGATGTAGAAAAGCTTCGCCGCCGTCTGGCCGCTCCTGTGGTGACTACGGCGGCACGCAGCGGGCGTGGCCTTGCCGAGCTCCGGGCGGCAGTTGGGAGTCTGGCACAACAGAAACAGCGAGGCGGGGGAGACGGTGGAGCACAGCAAGGAGAGCAAGAGTGCCAGACCGTTTCCACGGCAGCAGGGGAAACCTGGGATCATTGGCAGATCCGCTATGATGTTGCCGTTGAACGGGCGCTGCAGCGCCTGACACCCCATGTCACAAGAGGAGAGGCGTTGGAGCTCCTGCTGGGGCGGGAGGAATGCCGGGCCGGACGGTTGCGGGAGGCAGTGGCACGTGGGCAGGAAATCTTGAAGGAGGAGGGGCTGACGGGGGCAGCGCTCCTTGACAGTGTTGCGGCCTCCGTGATCCATCAAGCCGAGGAGATCGGAGCGGACTGCACCGCACAGCGGCAGACGAAGCGTGGAGATTGGGATCGACGCCTGGATCATTGGCTCACTTCGGGCATCACAGCCCCCCTGTCTATGCTCCTGCTCCTGGCATTGGTGCTCTACATTACGGTGCGTGGTGCCAACTACCCGTCTCAGCTTTTGAGCCGTGGGCTGATGGCACTGCGCATGCCGCTGCAGCAAGCCCTTGCGACGCTGGGCTGCCCCCTATGGCTGCAAGGAATGTTGGTAGAGGGGGCTTATACCACGGTGGCATGGGTGGTGTCAGTCATGCTCCCGCCCATGGCCATCTTTTTCCCGCTCTTTACCATTTTGGAGGATGCAGGCTATCTGCCGCGGGTCGCTTTCAATTTGGACCGCCTCTTTGCGGCAGCTGGGGCTCATGGACGGCAGAGCCTGACCATGTGTATGGCCCTGGGCTGCAATGCCTGCGGTGTCACCGGGTGCCGGATCATCGACAGCCCTCGAGAGCGGCTGAGTGCCATTCTTACCAATAGTTTTGTCCCGTGTAATGGGAGATTTCCTACGCTGCTGGCACTCATCAGCCTCTTCGCTGCCCCGGGAAAACCGCTGCTGGCATCACTGCTGCTGGCGCTCTGCATGGCGGCCTCTCTGGGCATGACACTGCTGGCGTCCCGGTTCCTCTCGTCCACCCTTCTGAAGGGGGAGGCATCCTCCTTTTCTCTGGAGCTACCGCCCTACCGGCGGCCGCAGATAGGGAGGGTACTGATACGTTCGCTTCGGGATCGGACAGCGTTCGTGCTGGGGCGAGCAGTCATGGTAGCGGCGCCTGCCGGAGTTCTTGTGTGGGGTATGACCCATGTGATGATAGGGGGAGAAACTCTTTTGCAGCAGGCGGCCGACTTTCTGCAGCCGCTGGGCAGCCTTATGGGGCTGGATGGGATGATCCTGCTGGCCTTTCTATTAGGCTTCCCGGCCAATGAAATTGTGGTGCCCATCCTTCTCATGGGCTATCTCTCTTCGGGGACAATGATCGAGTATGAGAGTCTTGCCCAGTTGGGAGGTATCCTCACGGCTAACGGCTGGACGGGACTGACCGCCTTGTGCACGGTGGTGCTTTGCTTGTGGCATTTCCCTTGCGGCACTACCTGCCTGACCATACGCAAGGAGACGGGAAGCTGGAAGTGGACGGCATTGGGATTTGTGCTGCCAACGGCAGCGGGCATGGCGGTCTGCATCCTGCTCCGCGGCGCAGCGGCTCTATTATCGTGGATATAAGGAAAGACCGCAGGGAACGTTTATGCGCCCTGCGGTCTTTTGCTATGTGTTCCTCTTAGTTTAAATAATAAAATTATAGGGAATATTTTGTAAAATTTTCCAAAAATAGGGAAGTAGTCTTGCCAATATAAGGTGACTAAAATATAATATAAAAAAATATAAAAAGCTAAAATTTGAGAGTTAAATAGGTTTCGTAAAAATGCAACGGAACCAACTGATAAGGAAGTGAAAGTAAATGAGAAAAATTTGGAAGCGAGTTCTTGCCGGGGCTATGGCGTTGACAATCCTCGGCGGTGTGAGCCAGATTCCCACGGCTCATGCAAGCGAAATTCCGCCCCCCAGTCAAACGGTGCCCGGTGAGGTGCGGAAAGATTTTGGCATTCCCAACAGCATCAATGTACAGGTGAAAGACGAGAATGGTCTTCCGCTGCGGGGCGGCGAGTTTGAACTGCTTGCCGAAGATGGCACGGTGGTGGCCAGATGGTATGGCTTTGAAGACGGAATTTTCAGTGCTGATAAAAGATACTACGTAAATGAAGGTGGGTGCCAGTTTAAGATAAGTGAGCTCTATGAAACAGGAGACTATACCGGTGATATTTCTTTTTACGGCGGTGGCAGCTTCGATGGTAGAGACGGATACGTTCTTCTTAACTATGGAGAAACGGAAAAATATATTTCCTATGGAGATAAGATGAAAGGCGAGGGCGCTGTGATCATTCCGGCCGGTGAGGTTTGGATCAATGTGGATAGCGGATACAAGCGCCAAGCCGGACAGGAAAAGTGGAAACAGATACTTGAATACAATCAAGAGAAGTATGATTTGTCGGATCTGGCTGGAGGGATTACGAAACTTCACTGGCCGGCCGGAACCTCCTATGGCAGCTTTGTTCATAATGGACAGACCACCGTGGGCATGGGGGAGAATAAACTGACTGCCGGGAGTGCTGCAGAAGAATATCAGAAGATCACAGTGGATCTCCATGCCTGCTATCCTGAGTATGTCAATGAAGATGGTCAGTATCGGTGGCCGGAGGACGGAACCGTCTTTACATATGGCGCACCGATACAGAGGAACGACGATTTTTTCCTTGCCTACCTTCAGATCACAAGTGGTGCGGTGACGAATTTTGTCTCCTTGCAAAATGGTCCTATCGCGGAGATTTATGTAAAGACGGGGGACTATCAACCGAGGGTGTCTTGCAGTTTTGATGGCAATGTACATAATGGCGGCGGAAATGTGAACCAGAGACTTTTTGTTTGCAGCTACATCAAGCACGTTTTTTCTGTAAAAGCACCTCCCGAGGAGGGTAAGACCATTGGGTTTATTCCTGCCGGCACCTATACGCTGCACCAGAAGACGGCAATCGATGGCTATATCCCTGCCGAGGATCAACAGGTCGTGGTGACAGACAGCAAGTCTCCGACCAATATGCAGATGATCGAACTTGTGAACCAAAAGGAGAAGCCTCACGAGCATACATACAGCGAGGACTGGAGTACGGATAACAACTACCACTGGCACGCTGCTACCTGCGAGCACGGCGATTTGCTGCAGGACAAGGCCGCCCACACTTACGGTGATTGGACGGTGACCGTGCAGCCCACCGAGGACAAGGAAGGCGTGCAGGAGAGAAGCTGTGATGTGTGCGGCTTCAAGCAGCAGGAGACGCTGCACAAGCTGCCCCATGAGCATACATTCAGCGATGAGTGGAGCAAGGACGAGACGAACCACTGGCACGCTGCTACCTGCGAGCACGGCGATTTGCTGCAGGACAAGGCCGC
>JAHHSG010000016.1 GCA_020025305.1 Oscillospiraceae bacterium | reverse complement strand
GTTCCTGTATCTGGACAAGGTGCAGGATGTGAACCTGATTAAAATTCAGCTTCCGCCACCACTCAACAAACTGCTCGAGCTGCAAATTATGGGCGATGGCAATCTCGTTTATGTGAATCTGCTGGGCCTGAAGATCAGTGCCTCTCTCTCCAAGGCAGAACCGGGCAAGCCGGATCAGACCGATACGGTAATCGTAACGATTGGCGATTCCAAAATCAGCCTGCCTTGCAGCAAGGATGGCATCGACACCAGCGGAGAGCATGGAGAAATTGAAATCGCACTGATTAAGGGCAACCGTACCAAGATTACAGATAGCAGTGTATCCGGCATTTCGTTGGGCTACGATGTCTATGGCGGTGGTGCGGGTGATACCGAAGATGGTACACACGCAGATGGATACGCAGGCGGTTTTGTCGGCCTCAACCATGAGGGTGTCATCAGCGGCAGCCAGATGTACTGGTGCGATGTTGTGCGCGGCACATCCGAAAAAGTTGGCCCATTCACCGGAACGACTCAGCTTGATTCGGTGTATGATTTCAACACGATCAAGAGCATTGAGGGTGATGGAAACATTTATCGAGTTTATCGTCCGCAAGAAGATGATCTTTCTATGGCACAAACCAAGAATGATCGTTTGTTTGCAAATGCAGTGACGGATGATACCTACCAGATGGTATTCCATCGGTTTGATGTGACCCATCTGGCAGTCATTGAGAAATTTAAGAATTTCGAAGATGCAGTCATGACGGATGGTGCAAAGTCTTTGCCTCTGGGTGTCTATGAGAGCAGTGCCAAGGCTGTGCTTATGAGAGATACCAATCTCAGCGATAATCACAACGGCATTACTCCGGAGCCGGGAGAAAGTCCTGATCCTTGTGAACAGGGAATGGGCTTGACCATTACCAAGGTTTGGAAGGACTGGTATAATCCCTCTCACCGTCCTGAATCCATTCAGGTGGAAATTTGGCAGAGCTATACGGATGCACAGGGGACGAAACACGATGCCTTGTATCAAACCGTGACCATTTCTACAGCAGACGCACAGAAAGAGACAGAAACATGGAAGAAAGTTGTCTCTGACCTGCCGGTTGCTAAGAAAGAAGTCGTAGACGGACAAGAGGTCATTTATTATTACCAGTACTCCGTGAAGGAAGTCCCGGTACCGGGGTACTCATCTGCGATCTCGACGGATAAGACCGGGCAGATCATCATTACCAACACGGCTCCATGGCCGGAACTGCCTCATACAGGCGGCATTGGTGACTGGTGGTTTATAACAATAGGTGGTTTGTTTGTGGTGTTGGGGCTTTCCCGCAGGAGACGAAAGGCGAGGTAAACACAACAGCGCAAAACCGAGTATAAAATAATAAAAATATATTAAGAAGGAGAAAGAAAAATGAAAACCATGAAAAAAATCATGTCTCTGCTCTTGGTCCTCACTATGGCCGTGAGCTTGAGCCTAACTGCGTTCGCAGCAGAGCCTCTCACGAACGGCACGCTAAAAGTGACCGGCGTACAGCTGCAAGGCAAGGAAGTAACCACTGTTCGTATGTTCACTGCTAACGTGGACGATAAGAACAGCAATGGCATGATTGACGAGACCGACTTGGTTTCCTACGAAATGGAGTCTGCATGGCAGGGCTTCTTTAACGAGCAGCTGGCAAAGCAGAGTACTGAAAATGCAACCTCTGCAGAGGCATATCAGCATGTTGCTGATATGAAGGATCATCCAACTAAGCTGGTTGATTTTGCTAAGGCTGCAAAGGCTTACTACAATGCACACAGCACTGCGTTTGCCAGCCTGACCCAGAAGCAGACTGCCGGTCCCGATGATACAGCGACCTTTGCCGACCTGACCACCGGTTACTACCTGGTTCTGCCTGCAAATGGCTCTACCGGCGCAAACCGTGCAACTGATGCTATGATTGTCAATGTTCCCGGTGCAAAGGCTACGAATCTGCAGCTGAAGACTGAGTATCCCACTGTGCAGAAGGTGATCGTGGACAACGGTAGCAATGTGTCCGGTGCTTCCGCACAGATTGGCGATAAGCTGACCTTTCACCTGACTTCCAAGGTCCCTAACATGGATGGCTATACCACCTATGTTTTCAACTTCAAGGATACTATGTCTAAGGGTTTGACACTGGACAAGAACAGCGTCAAGGTTACTATCGACGGTCATGAAGTGGCAACAGAGCACTACAAAGTTTCTCACGCTACGGATTCTCAGGGTGTGGATGTGACCGTTCTGGAAGTCAAGTTCGCAGATCTAACAAAGGTTCCCGGCGCAACTGCTGGTGCAACAATTAAGGTGGAATACTCCGCAACTCTGAATGAAAAGGCTCAGACCGGTGCAACAAACCCCAACACCAACAAGGCTGAACTGGAATACAGCAACGATCCCGTTACCGGCGGTACTGGTACTTCCAAGCCTTCTATCACCAATACTTACACTTTCGATATCCAGGTTCATAAGTATGCAAAGAATGATAAGGAGAAGGCAATCCTGCCCGGTGCAGTGTTTGAGCTTCATGATGCAGAGGGTCATACCATTGCGCTGGTAAAGGAAAAGGATGGGTACACCTACCGTGTAGCAACACCCAAAGAGATTGCAGACCAAACACCTACCCACACGCAGTTTACCACGGTTGCGGGGCATAACATCGGCATCAAGGGCCTGAAGGAAGGCACCTACAAGCTCCACGAAGTTACCGCACCTACCGGCTATAACAAACTGACTAAGGATGTTACGATTGTCATCACCGCGGATTATGAGACTGACGGAACGCTGAAGACTGGTTTCCCCACGTATGCGGTTGATGGTGTAACTACAACCGAGAGCAGCGTTATTGAGGTCCAGAATAATAATGGTGCATTCCTGCCTGAAACTGGTAGCATTGGTACCATTGGCCTGACCCTTGCCGGTGTTGCTTTGGTCATTGGCGGTGTGGGCTTCACCTCCCGCAAGAAGAAGGAACAGGAGTAATCAATGCGCATAAAACTGCAGAGCGTGATTCGACTGCTTTGTATTTTGCTTGGAATAGTAATCCTGCTTTATCCATCCATCAGTACATACTTGTCTGAAAAGAATGGCAGCCGGGCAGCCGGCAACTATGACGGATTAGTGGAACAACAAAATGAAGCGGCTCGACAGGCAATCCTGCAGGAAGCAATCGATTACAATCGAACACTGGCAGAAGATCAACAGAATACTGGTCTCCCCCTTACGGATGTACAGGGGAGACCATTCTGCCGTGATGAATATTGGGATATCTTGGATTTGTCAGGTAATGGCATGATGGGATACATTGTGCTGCCTACCTTAAATGAAACGATACCTATCTATCACAGTACAGAAGAATCTGTCCTGCAGGTTGGTATTGGACATGTAGTCAATACCTCATTCCCCGTGGGTGGAGCGTCTACCCATGCAGCCCTTTCCGGGCATAGGGGTCTGCCTTCTGCCAGTCTGTTTACTAATCTGGATCAAGTCGAGATTGGAGACCGTTTTTATATCAAGATGATGGATCAGGTCCTTGCTTATCAAGTGGATCGGATCCTGACGGTGCTGCCAGAAGAAAGCCGAGAATTAGCAATTGTACCAGGTGAGGATTATGTAACTCTTATCACCTGCACACCCTACGGCGTTAACTCACATCGCCTGCTGGTTCGCGGGTCCCGTATTCCATATGTACCGCCAGAAGATGGCTCACCGCTCATTCCTGAGGCGGAAGGGTCATTCCTAGCGAAGATCCCCATGCAATATCGGCATTTGATGCTGGGCTTGCTTGTAATTCTGGCATTTTTGCTTTTGCGCTGGGGAATTATCAAAGTATCCAAAGTGATCCGAAAGAGGAGGCAGTGATATGAAACTCCATAGGATGATTGCAGGAATCAGTATTTTACTGCTTCTGCCTGTACTCTGCCTCCAAGCTTTTGCGGCAGGAGTATCAGGAACTCTGAACCTTAGCTGTTCCACTCGTATGGATGGAGAACGATTTTACATTGCTGGAGATGAATTTTCACTTGTTAAAATTGCAGATGCTGAGGTGATAATGTCTGAAGGAAACTCGCATATTCGATATACAGTGTTGTCCAAATACGAAAGTTTGGACTGTGATTGGGAAAACCTAACTGCAGAAGAATCTCATGCAAAGGCGAAACAGCTGGCTTCCATGGTTACAGTCGAAGAATGCATGGTGTCGGCAGTTACTGATTGGCAGGGAAAAACATCGTTTGAAAATCTTGCTCCGGCCATGTATTTAGTCGTGCGTACTAAAGTGGCTCCGCAAAACGAATCGTATGATGTAGATCCATTTCTTGTCAGTGCTCCGTTATTATGGGATGGAAACATAAACTATACCATAACGGCTTCACCCAAATGCGGCTGGACACCAGAAGAACCAGATCATCCGGTCAATCCGAGCGTTCCGCCAGAACCTCACAATCCCGACAAACCAGAACCAGATGATCCTAAACTTCCCCAGACAGGACAGTTGCAATGGCCAATACCGGTTTTATTAGTTGTTGGCAGCATACTGATTATGATTGGTTGGAAAAAATATAGGCAACAATAACGGTTCTTGCGAATCTAAGGCCCCATGATGGAGTTCCAGCCATGGGGCCTTTTGCGTTGGCTCTTTAGAGACAAGCACCCCCCGGCTAAGCCGGGGGGTGTAAACACTTATAGAAGAAAAAGGAGGCCTCCAGCAGTAAAATAGAGCAGGTTTGCCAACCGCACTATAACTAAAGGAGGCCAGAGTCATGAATGACAGCCATCGTTTATCGCACGCAAAGTGGAGATGCAAGTACCATATCGTGATTGCACAGAAATACCGCAGGCAAGCTATTGGGGGAGATATCCGAAAGGATATCGGAGTCATATTGCGGAAATTATGTGAGCATAAGAAGGTGGAAATAATAGGGGCGGAATTGTGCCCCGATTACATCCATATGCCGGTAGGCATATCGCCGCATATATTCACCCAACTGCAAGAAGATGTGCTGGAGGATCAGGTCAGCTTAAAAGAATTCATAGACCCGTTCACGGGTACAAAGAGTACCGAGGCATAAAAACAGGTCGCATTAGCGGCGGCCTGTCAATCATATGCAATTGGCGGACCATTTCAGTGCGTCTTGAGCCGCGACCAGCAAAAGACCCTTATAGAGCCTCATCAAACCACCCGTTTAACGGGTGGTTTTTTGCAATCACCCGACAATTTCAACTGGGATGTAGTTGACGAACACGCCGGAAAGCATATCCGGCGCCTGATGGAGCCGCGAAGCATTCCTTTTATCATCCGCTGAAAGCAGCAGAATGATCCGTGCAGTGATGATACCACAGCACAAGCAGCCAGACAAAATAAAAGGACTTGCCGCCTGTTTCGTACAGACACCAAGCCCTTTTGGCTGCTGAACAGTTTTCATATAGAAATATTGTCTAACTTTTTGGGGTCACTTCACTTCTTTCCGCACTCTATTTACGGACTAACTGCAAAAACCATTCGTCCGAAGGGAAGTCCACACCGGCGGAGCAGCAGTTGTCGATGGTGGTGCAGGCGATGCGGAAAAAGAGCGCGTAGAGCTCCAGAATGTTTCCATCCTTGATCTCGCCCCGCTGCTGGCCTTGCAGCATAGCTTTTGCGGCAAGATCGTGACTGCACTCTGACACGGTTTTTTCCCGATAGTATGAGGGCGTATCCTTACTTGCGCACATGGTGGCGGAGAAACGAAACAGCATCCGAGATTTTTCGTTTTGACAACTCTCCTCTAAAAAATGGAGCAGCGCCGTCAGATAGTCCTCCCAGCGGTCACTGGAGACTTGACGGTATAGTTCTTTCAGCGGAGGAAATGTATCATCCAGAATGCCTTTGAAAAGATCCAGTTTGCACCCAAAATTTTGAATAATCAGCCCATTGGAAATACCGGCTTGGGCGGCGATATTGGAAATTGCGGCCCGTTCATAACCGCGTTCGGCAAAAACCTTGATGGCCGCTTCCCGGATTTTTTGGTCGGTTCGGGATCTGCGCTCGGCTTTTGTCAAAGTAAACACCTCATTCCTTGTGTAAATATCGACAGCTTGTGGAAAGAAAGCTGCTTTCAGAGAAAATGCCCTCTGCCTAATATGTCGTATTTCTGTATTATACACAAAGAAGCGTTGTTAAAGCGTCACACTTTTGGATAAAAATAGGAATTAGAGAAAATTTTCGTTTAAAGCGCCTAAGGTGAACTCGCCCCAGCTATACTGGGCCATATATTCACCGCGATAGGCGTTCAGTGCGCAGGGGCTGCCCTTTTTCCACGCATAGCAGTCGCAGTCTACCAAATCCGGAACGATTCCCAGTTTTCCGCGCTGCTGCACCAGTATATTTTCGCAGCCGGCACGTTTGAATATATCCACCAGCTCCTTGCGCAAGGTGCGGAAATAGGAACTGCTGGGATCTTTTTCCCATAGGGCGGCCATGATCTCATGGTTGGTGCAAAAGGTGCCCCGGTCTACCAGATAGGCCAACAGCTCTTTGGCTTTTTCATAGTGAAATTTTACAGGCTGCCCATCAATGTACACTTCAAAATTGCCGAAAGTCTGGAAGCGGACACGTTTGCCTTGTTCCGGTGGGAGAGGATGGCGTAAATCAGATAGCTCCTGTTGTATTTTTCCCGGGGTAATGGGCTTCATGAGATAGCCGCTGCAGTGCAATGCCAGTGCGTCCTCGGCAAAATGGTGGTAGCCTGTGGCAAAAATGACATTGATTTTAGGAAATTGGAGTTTTAGCTTTTTTGCCAGCTCAATCCCGTTGGTGCCCTGCATATCGATGTCCAGAAAGGCCACGTCGCAAGGGGAGGTCAGCGAGAATTGCAGTGCGTCAAGGGGACTGCGAAAGCCGTGAACCTCCGCTTCCGGTGCGGCAGTGATAATGGCGTCTGTCAGTGCTTCCAGTGCCAACTTTTTGTCGTCAACAGCCAGGATCTTCATACTGCTGTCCTCCTTTGGGCAGAATAATGGTGGCCGTGGTTCCGCTGCCGGGATGACTGCGGATTTCCAGCTGGGCGTTGGACATAGCGGCCAGTCGCTCGCGCGCGTTTTCAATGCCAATGTGGGCGCGCTCCGGTGGAGGAGGCTGGGTGGGGTCGAAGCCCACGCCGTCATCGGCCACGGTGATCTCGAAGTAATGATCGTACTCTTTGGAACTGATGGTGACAGTGCCGCCGCCCGGCTTTTTGAATATACCGTGCTTGACAGCATTCTCCACAAGCGGCTGTACGGACAGAGCCGGCACGGAAAAGGCGGTGGCTTGGATGTGGAATTGATAGTCCAGCTCGTCCTCGGAGGACATCTTCTCCAAAGCCAGATACGTTCTGATATGCTGTAGTTCCGTTTCAAAGGGAATGGGCGTTTTTTGCCGCAGAGAGCCCAGATTCATGCGCAGGTAATCTGAAAAATCGCCAATGGCCTTTTGCGCCTGCGGCGGATCTTTGGCGCAGAGGTAGTAGATGGAGCCAAGGGCATTATATAGGAAATGGGGTTGGATTTGACTCATGGCGGCATCGAACTGGCTCTCTGCCAGTTCTACCTCCAGCTTTTTCGCCCGCTCTGCTGCTTTATAGGTGGACGGTATGCGGACTAACAGCCATAGGAGTTTTAAAGAAAAAAGCAGTAGAAAGGAGACTTTGACCAGTGCCCCTTGGGGAAGCGGGGGAATATGGATATTGAGAAGATCCAGCAAAATAGCCGTCAGCAGCAGGAGACTGCCGAGGAGCAGATAGTAGGGGACCGCGGCTTTCCGCCATTCCAAAAGGCAAAAGACAATGAAACAGCAGGATAAGAAGATTTGCCAGGGGATCCAGAAAACGGCGGTATCATAGAGGGGCGTATTTTGTGTCAGTGCGGTCAGCAGGAAAAAAGTAATGACGCACTGACAGCAGACAGTGAGAAAAGAGGCATACTTTTTCCGCCAGCCGGTAAGACATTCCGCAATGTACAGGTGAATGAAGAGGCCGGACAACATGGCGCACAGAATATGCATGGTTGCGCAAAAGGCCGGCGGCGGTCCTTGGAGGGCAAAAAGGGGTGAATCCAGCAGGAGAAAAAACCCGGAAAAAAGACAAACGGCGCCCCATTTCCATTGGTTGACGCCTAATGGAAAGTCGGCTATGTAAGAAACCAATGTAACGCCAAACAGGGCGAAGGCCGCCATAACCACGGCCATAGCCAGCAGCAGTTGCGTGCGGCTGCGCTGGGCCAGCATTTGGCTCATGGAGGAGAAGGAACCGTCGCATATGGAGGAGAAAAATTCGTTGTAAGCAGTGGGATTTCCGGCCTTGTGCAGATTATAGAGCTGAATTTCTATTAAGTCCTGTGACGAATAGTTGCGGCATATGGTTCGGGAAAACCATGCCTTGCCGCACAGCCGGAGGCGAAGCGCAGGATCCTCCAGACACTCCATGCGCTGTGAATACAGTACGCGGTCATCCACGGATACAGTGATAGCCAGATGGTCCAGAAGAAAATGAAACTGCGTGCCGGCGTTCATGCCTTTTTGTAAATGGCCACGGAAAGTGAGAGGACCGTCAAAGGCGGGCAGCGTGGTATCGGCTGACAGTTCCTGCCATGGCCCGTCACCAATGCGGTATTCCCCCACCAGCCGATCGCCGCGGAGATGGGATTGTTGGGCGGGATAGTCCTGTGCAAGGGAAAACAGGACCATGATACAAACCAATAGGAGCAGCAGAATAAGCAGGACGGATTGCAGCTGTGTGCGTTTCAAATTGGAGGCCTCCCCTTTTAAAACTTAGGCTTGCATAAAAATGTAGATTCATTTTCCATTATAACATATTTTCCCATGAAGTCCCATAGAAAATTATGGGAGAAAAGACAAATCCGGCGAAAAGAGCGGTTTTGAAGGAAAGACAGGGGATTGATGCTTTGCAAGGCAGGAAAAGTGTGCTATACTTTTTTTACCTGTGAAGGCAGTGTATAAGGGATGTGAGGATGCAAACATGAAGCGTGTGGCAAGTATACAGGATATCTCCTGCCTGGGGCGATGTTCCCTGACGGTAGCGCTGCCGGTGCTGTCGGCTATGGCGGTGGAGTGTGCCGTCATCCCTACGGCGGTGCTCAGTACCCATACCGAGTTCCCGGAGTTTGTTTCCTGGGACCTCACCGACCGTATTTTGCCGGTGGCACGACACTGGAAAAAGCAAGGGATCTCTCTGGATGCCGTCTATACTGGGTATATGGCCACACCAGAGCAGGCTGAGCAGATTTGTGCCGCCTTTGATTTGCTGCGAGAGGAAAAAACACAGCTCTTTGTGGACCCGGCTATGGCGGACCACGGCAAGCTCTATCCCACCTTTCGGAATGACTTCCCTGCCAGCATGGTGAAAATGTGCCGCCGTGCCGATGTGGTGCTGCCTAATTTGACGGAAGCATGTCTCCTGACCGATACCCCCTACCGGGAGGATTACGATGAGGAGAAAATCCGCCAGCTGCTGCGCAAGCTGACGGATTTGGGTGCGGAGTGTGCTGCGATTACCGGCGTATCCCTGCGCCCCGGCGAGTTAGGGGTCATGTCCTATGATCGCAAAAAGGATCGGTATTTTTCCTATTTTAATGAAAAGATCCCTGTCCACTACTCCGGCACCGGCGATATTTTTGCCTCGACCACCGTGGGCGGTGTGATGCGGGGCCTTTCGCTGGAGGAGGCCTTGGCGTTGGCAGTAGATTTCGTGCTCCAATGCATCCGCATCACCTATACCGACCCGGATGCGCCTGGCTATGGCGTGGAGTTTGAACGGGCACTGCCCATGCTGCTGGAACGGCTGGGCCCCCTTTGCTGAAAAGTATTCCCGATATGCACATGTACATATCGGGAATTATGCTTCATTTGGTAGAAAAATCGCACTTTCTTCTTTACAAAATGGCCTTTCGTGGATATAATAAGATGGTTAAGGAAATATTTCTCAAAAGGAGACAACGACGATGGCAGTCATTGAATACGATGAATATAAGCAGAAACTGCTGGCCCTTGAGACGGGACTGAACGAGCTGGAAAAGGCGCTGGGAATCCCCAAAGCACGGGAGGAGTTGGCAGAGCTGCAGAAAGAGACGGAGCAGGAGGGGTTCTGGAACGATTTGGATCGCTCCCAGAAGGTTTCCCGGCAGATCAAACGTCTGGAGAATAAGGTAAAAAAGCACGATCGTCTGGTTTCTGAATGGGAAGATACCCTGACCCTCTGCGAGATGGCTCAGGAGGAGGATGACGACTCCCAGCTGGACGACGTGATCAGCGCCTATGATGAACTGGAAAAAGAGATGAGCGAGCGCCGCCTGGCGGCACTGCTGAACGGTGAGTATGACGCCAACAATGCCATCCTCACCTTCCACGCCGGTGCCGGCGGCACCGAGGCGCAGGACTGGGCCAGTATGCTCTATCGTATGTATACCCGTTGGGCCGAGCGCCACGGCTATACCTATCAGCTGCTGGACTACGAAGCAGGCGATGAGGCGGGGATTAAGAGCGCCACCATCCTCATTGAGGGGGAGAACGCCTATGGCTATCTCAAGAGCGAAAATGGCGTTCATCGTCTGGTGCGCGTCTCTCCCTTTGACGCCAATGCCCGGCGGCAGACCAGTTTTGCCGCACTGGAGGTTATGCCGGAAATGCCGGATGACAGCGACATCGAGATCCGGCCTGACGAGATCGAAATGCAGGCCTGCCGTTCTTCCGGTGCCGGTGGTCAGCACATCAATAAGACCTCTTCCGCTGTGCGCCTGACCCACCTGCCCACCGGCATCGTGGTATTCTGTCAGACGGAGCGCAGCCAGTTCCAGAACAGAGACAATGCCATGAAGATGCTCAAGGCCAAGCTGGTGGAGCTGAAGATCCAGCAGCACGCCGAGAAGATCTCTGATATCAAGGGCGTCCAGATGAAGATCGAGTGGGGCAGCCAGATCCGCTCCTATGTGTTCATGCCTTATACGCTGGCGAAGGACACGCGTACCGGCTATGAGATGGGCAATATTCAGGCGGTGATGGACGGCGATATTGACGGTTTCATCAACGCATATCTGACGGCTGCTGCCAACGGTGAGCTGAAAAAATAAGAGGTAAGGAAGAACCGCCCAACGGACGGTTCTTTTTTGCGAAAAGGAGAAAATCTATGCTTCGCTGCATTTTATTTGATATGGACGGCGTATTGATGGATTCCGAACGGCTCCATTTCCGGCTCTGGCACAAAATTTTTGCCGACTGTGGTCTGGAGGTGGATTTCCTCCACTATCAGAATTGTATCGGTTCCAATTTGGATGCGCTCTTTGCAATGATCCGGCAAAACTACGGCGCAGATTTGAGCGAAAAACGTGAAATGCTGCAGCGTGCATTTTTTCGGGCCAAGGAGGAACATATCCGCCGCTGGGGGATTCCGGAGATTCCTGCGGTTAAGGAAACGGTGCGCCAGCTGCGCCGCCGGGGCTATCGCATGGCGGTGGCATCCTCCTCGTCTCCGGCGGAGATTCGCCAGTGTGTGACCCTTTTGGAACTGGAGGATTGCTTCGATGCCCTTTGCAGCGGTGTGGATGCCGCCCATCCAAAGCCGGCACCGGATGTATTCCTTATGGCGGCGGAGGCGCTGCATGCCCCGGCGGCGGAGTGCCTGGTGATCGAGGACTCCCGTAACGGCACCCTTGCGGCACGTGCTGCGCAGATGTGCTGCTGGGGGTTTGAAAATCCGTCCAGCGGTTCACAGGATTTGTCTGCGGCCCAATGGCGATTTCAGAATTTTGCACAGTTACTGCCTCGATTGCAGGATATCAACGGGTGCGAATAGAATGATTTAGGGAGAGAAACGGCTGTTTCTCTCCCTTTTTTTGACTTTGTGCGACAATTCTTCACAAAATGTTAACTAACACATCTATTTACAATTACGAGTTGGCAGTTTATAATAGAAGATACTCAATCAAAAGGACAGGTGGCAGAAACGATGAAACAGACAGTGGTGCCGTCTCAGTATCTACAGATCGCACTGGATTTGGCACGGCGTGTGGCACGCGGTGAACTGAACGAAGGAGAGCGGATCTATGGACGCTCTGTGATGGCTTCGGAATACAACGTCTCGCCGGAGACAATCCGCCGGGCACTGCGACTGCTGGCAGATATGAAGGTGGTGGAGGTAAAGCCTCAAAGCGGCGTGGTGGTGCTCTCAGCGGACAGCGCACGGCGCTATATAGCGAATTTTGAGGACGGCACTGATATGCGGGCTTTGAAGGGGCAGATGGACGCCCTGATGAAGGAATATGAGGATCTGCATCGGCGTATGGAACAAACCATGGCGGCTCTTTTAAAGGGGCGGGAGATCTTCGCCTCGGAGGAACCCCTGCCGAACTATGAGGTGGAGGTGCCCTGCGGCTCACCGCTGGTGGGCAAGAGTATCGGTGCCTTGCAATTTTGGCAGGCGACCGGTGGAACTATTGTGGGAATCCGCCGCGGGCAGAAAGTGATCTTATCCCCGGGACCCTACGCAGAACTCTATGACGGAGATGTGATCGTGCTGGTAGGAACGCCGGAGGCGGCAGATGCGGCGCGGCATCTAGTGGCAGTAAAGGAGGAAAAATTGTGATTCGATTTGAGCATGTATGCAAAAGCTACGGGAAAACGCCTATTTTGAAAGACTTAAACTTTACCATTGAGGATGGGCAGTTCGTGGTGTTTATCGGCCCTTCCGGCTGCGGCAAGACCACCACGCTTAAGACCATTAACCGCCTCATTGATATTGACTCCGGCACCGTCTCCATTGACGGCAAGAACATTTACGATGAGGACAAGGTGTCTTTGCGTCGCCATATTGGTTATGTGATCCAGCAGATCGGCCTTTTCCCCAATATGACGGTGGCCCAGAATATCTGCGTCGTGCCGAAGCTTTTGAAATACGAGAAGAACCGCTGCCATGAGATTGTCAAAGATCTTCTGAAGCTGGTACATATGGAGGAATATGCCGATAAATATCCCTCGGAGCTTTCCGGCGGACAGCAGCAGCGTATCGGCGTACTGCGTGCTCTGGCGGCTTCTCCCCCCATTGTGTTGATGGATGAACCGTTCAGTGCGTTGGACCCGGTGACGCGTGAGAGCCTGCAGGACGAGGTGAAGCGCCTGCAGCAGGCACTCCATAAGACCATTATCTTCGTCAGCCATGACATGGATGAAGCGCTGAAGCTGGCCGATGTGATCCTCTTTATGAACGCCGGTCAGATCGAGCAGATGGCCTCCCCGGAGGAGATGCTGGAAAATCCGGCCAGCGATCTGGTGCGCAGCTTCTTGGGCAAGCGTGCCGCCGGCACCTCGGCCCCCTCTACCGTGGAGACCTTTATGCGCACCAATATCCGCACGGTGCAGCAAAATCGAGGGGTGCTGGAGTGCGCCGAACGCATGGCGCGTTCCAGTGTCGATACGCTGCTGGTCACTGACGAGGAAGGACGCTACAAAGGCACCGTGTCCATCGGAGATATACGGCGATGGGGCCGGACACTGCATACCATTGAACCCCTGGTACGGCAGACCGCCCGCACGGTGCGGGTGGGCGATGACGCGCGTGAGAGCTTTGACTATCTGCTGGACTCCAACGCACCGTATGTGGTGGTGCTGAACGAGGATGAAACCATTGCCGGTATCGTTACCAAGACCAGCGTGGCCCGCTCTGTGGCGGAGAATCTGTGGGGGGATGCGGAATGATCCCAAAGCTTTTTGAAACCTACGGGTCCATGTTGGGAAAAGCGGTGATGGTTCACATCCTTTATGTGGTAGTTTCCGTGTCGATCGGATTTGTACTGGGACTGCTGCTGGGGGTTCTCCTCTCCCGTGTACCGAAATGGTCGCATGTGCTCATGCCCATCCTGTCGGTGTTCCAGACCATTCCCGGTCTTGTGTTCATCGGATTGCTGTTTCTGGTGCTGGGGATGGTGCCCGGTACGGTGATTATCGCCCTATCCATTTATGCCATGTTCCCGGTGCTGAAAAATACCTATACCGGCTTAGTGAACGTGGAGGAGAAATATGTGGAGGCGGCCCGGGGCTGTGGTATGTCCCGATTCCAGAGCCTTGTGCGGGTGGAGCTGCCGCTGGCCATGCCCACCATTATCGCAGGTGTGCGTATGGCGGCAGTTTATACGGTTTCTTGGGCGGTATTGGCGGCTATGATTGGCCTGGGCGGCTTGGGTGACTTTGTGTATCAAGGCACGTCCTCCAATAATAATACGCTTATTCTGCTGGGGGCGATCCCTGCGGCACTACTGGCGGTGGTCATCGGTTCTCTCATTGATTTCCTGCAAAAGAAGCTGACACCCCGGGGAATGCGCAAGGGGGTGAACCAATGACCGTTTCTCTTGTTTTAGAGCATCTGTTTCTGGTGCTGGCGGCCTGCATTCTTTCCATCGCCATCGGTTTGCCGCTGGGAATCTTGGCCTATGTCTATCCCAAGGCACGATCGGTCATTCTGCGTATTGTGGATTTGCTGCAAACCATTCCGGCGCTGGCACTGCTGGGTATTCTTATGGTGTTCATGGGGGCCGGTAAGCCCACCGTAATTGTGGGAATTACCCTTTATTCCCTGCTGCCTATTGTGCGCAATACCTGTTTGGGTTTAGAGGAGGTAGATCCGGGTGTCCGGGAGGCGGCTCGGGGCATGGGCATGAGCAAGGCCTACCGTGTGCTGCGTGTGGAGTTCCCTCTGGCCTTTCCTACTGTGTTTACCGGTATTCGCATCGCCGTGGTGGGTGCCATTGGCACGGCTGTGTTTGCTGCCTTTGTGGGCGGCGGCGGACTGGGCAGTATTATCACCCGGGGAATCCGCGTGCAGGATCTGGGGATGATTTTGACCGGTACCGGTGCCCTGATGGCGATTGCTGTGCTGTTGGATTTCTGCATGAGCCGTTTTGAGGCGTCCATGGCGAAAACCAACAGCGGCGGAAAGAAAATGTGGGTGCCTGTGGCCTTGCTGCTGGCTGCCTTTTTGTGCCTGCTGCCGTTCAATATGAAGAGCGGAGGCGACAGGGAGCTGCGGCTTTATGACGGGGATTACTCCGAGCCCCAGCTGGTGCACCGCATGATTAAGATGATGGTGGAAGAGCATACAGATCTCTCTGTAACCATTCAAGATCAGATGTCGCAGGTGAACAACTTTAAGGCTATGACCGGAGACGGTGCCTCTTGTGACTTAATGGCCACCTACGACGGTACGGTGCTGACCACTTTCCTGCATTTGGATACGCCGGATATTCCGGAGGGGATGACGCTGCGGGAATTTGCAACAAGTGAGGTGCAAGAGCAGTATCATATGCGCCTGCTGGAGCCTTTGGGGTTCAATAATACCTACGCCATCGGTGTCCCGCAGGAGCTGGCGGATCAGTACAATCTCAAGACCATCAGCGACCTCATTCCTCTGGCACCACAGCTGCGGTTCGGTGCCGAACACGAATTTTTCACGCTGGAGGGCAACGCCAAGTACGGGCCCTTTGTAGAGTTCTACGGCCTCCAATTCAAGGAGACATACCCGGTGGATGTGAGTTTGAAGTATGCGGCGGCGGAGAGCGGTTCCTTTGATGTGACCATGGTCTTTGCCACCGATGGCCTGAATCGTAAGACGGGATTAAAGATCCTGGAGGATGATCGCCACTTCTTCCCGGACTATATTGGCGGCATTCTGGTGCGGGAGGATGTATTTGAGCGCTACGCCGAAGAAGCTCCCCAACTGGAGGAAGTACTGAATATGCTGGCCGGTGCCTTCACTACCGAGGATATGGTGGATTTGACCTATCAGGTGGATGTAGAGGGACGTTCGTTGGATGATGTGGCACGGGAGGCGCTGGTGAGCCGCGGCCTGATTGCCGGATAACTGCATAAAAACCCCCGTGGATCATGTATCCACGGGGGTGTATCTTTATTCCACATATTCACTAGGGTCCACCACTTCACCATCCTTGGTGACGGAGAAGTGAAGATGAGGCCCCATGTTGCTCTCGGCGGTGGCGGTGTCACCCACATAGCCGATAATGTCCCCGGCTTTGACGGTTTGTCCCTCTGCCACGGGCGGGTCGGCAAGGAGGCTGCTGTATTGGGTAGTATAGCCGTCATCGTGCTCAATATAGACGGTGGTGCCCATCAGCTCGTCGTCCTCAACCTTCACGACTGTACCGTTGGCAGCAGTCTTGACTGCATCACCTTCGGCGGCTTGGATGTCCATACCATTGTGAGTGCGCCAATCCGCCATGGTCTCATCATAGAGAAGTTCTGTCATGCTGAATACCGTGACGGTGGTGCCATCCAGCGGGGATACCACTTGAGGGATCAGATCCTCCACCTGCATGGACTCCTCAGCCTCTGCAGGTGGCTCCGGTGCAGGTGCGGGGGGAACCTGCGCCTTCTCTGCCGGCTTATGGGCGGGTTTAGGGGCGGGCTGATCCACCACGGTGGTGCTGGAGGAGGCATCCTGCGCCGGCTTTTCCGGCCGGAATAATGCTGCATAGCCAATGACGCCTGTGACCAGAAGGCACAGCGCAAGGGCTATGTAGAAGCCCTTACTGGCAAATGACCTCTTCGGTGCGTTCATATTTCCCATAGAAACCTCTTACAAGACGGTGTAAACCGTCTCACCGCCTGTCCCGGCCGACGGCACGCCGAAATTTTTCGGGGAAAAACCTCTGTCACCAGTATGGGCGGACAGAGGTTTTTTTATACATGAAGAGGTTCTTTTTTCAATTTTTACAGCTTAGAAGTCGAATTCGCCCTTGAGACTGCGGCTGAAGAGATCCTTCAGCACTTCATCGGGCTTTGCATTTTGGTAGAGAACCGTATACACAGCATGGCAGATGGGCAAATCTACATGGTACTGCTCCCCCAACTGCAGCATAGCCCGCACGGTATAATATCCTTCCGCCAGCTTGTCGTATGTTTCCCCTTTGATGAAGGACTCGCCAAACTGGCGGTTATGACTGAAGGGGGAAAAGACGGTGGCCTCGTAATCGCCCAGATGGCAAAGACCGTAGGCGGACAGTTCGTTGCCGCCCATGGCGTGGATGAGCCGTCCCACCTCACGGGTGCCGCGGCTCATCAGAGCTCCTTTCAGGGTGGACAGGTGGAGGCCGTCTAAGAAACCGGCGGCAATGCCCACTACGTTTTTAGCGGCAGCGCCCACCTCATTGCCCAGAAGGTCGTTGCCGTAGTAAAAGCGGATGAGATCGCTGGAGAAGGAATCTACCAGATGGCGCTTGACCTCCTCATCGGCGCTGTCGATGACCATGCAGTTGGGGATGCCGCGGTAAAACTCCTGTACATGACCGGGTCCCAGCCAGACGGCCACCTTGTTGCTGGGATCCAAATTGTCCCCGGCAATCTGTGAGAGACGGCGCCCTGTGCCGATTTCCAGACCTTTCATGCACAAAACAAACGTTTTGTCCCTGAGCTCCAGAGGTTTGAGCTGATCCATCAGTGCCTGCAGCCCCTGAGAGTTGACGGAGATGACAATGGTCTGCGCTTCTTGTACGGCCTGAAGATCGTAAGTCAATTGGATTGACTCCGGCAGACGCAGCAGGTCATTTTCGCGGGTGGCCATAAAGGCATCCATATGGGGGGAACCTTTTCTCCCGTATAACGTCACCTGATGGCCAATGCGATCAAGATACCATGTGATGAGAGAACCCCAGCGGCCACAGCCGATGACACAGATACGCATAGTGCTACCTCCTATAGCGGAATAAAAAATAACCGGAACATAGTTGCTCCGGTTATTTTATCATATTTTGATTAAAAGGGAAACCCTTACTTGACGATCAGCGTTTTGCCGTCCATTTCCTCCGGGCAGGCCAAGCCCATCACGTCCAGAATGGTGGGAGCAATGTCCGCCAGTCGCCCGGAACGCAGTTCGGTGCCGGCGCCGCAGAGAATGAAGGGCACCAAGTTGGTGGTGTGAGCCGTCATGGGGCTGCCGTCGGCTTCCTTCATCTTTTCGGCGTTGCCGTGGTCGGCAGTGACCATGGCGATACCGCCCATTTTCAACGTAGCGTCTACCACACGGCCAACGCACTCGTCCACCGTCTCCACGGCCTTGATGGCAGCGTCCAAAACGCCGGTGTGACCCACCATATCGCAGTTGGCAAAGTTGAGGATAATCACGTCATAAGCGCCGGAATTAATGCGCTCAACACACTTGTCGCACACCTCATAGGCGCTCATCTCCGGCTGAAGGTCATAGGTGGCTACCTTAGGAGAGTTCACCAGCACCCGATCCTCACCGGGGTACTGCTTTTCTACACCGCCGTTGAAAAAGAAGGTAACGTGGGCGTATTTCTCCGTCTCGGCAATGCGCAGCTGCGTAAGGCCCAGAGAACTGAGATACTCACCGAGGCCGTTTTTTACTTGCAGCCGGGGCCATGCAACCAGCACGTTGGGCATGGTGGCGTCGTACTCGGTATTGCAGACAAACGTGGTGGGGAAGAATTCACGCTGGAAACCGTCAAAATCGGGATCTACCAGCGCACGGGTGATCTCACGGGCACGGTCGGGCCGATAGTTGAAGAAAATGACACTGTCACGGTCGGAAATGGTTCCGTTCTCGTCGCAGACCACAGGCTCCATAAATTCATCGGTGATGCCGTCGGCATAGGAGGCGGACACAGCAGCCACGGGATCAGGGTTCTGAATGCCCTCACCATAGACCATGGCATCGTAGGCCAGCTGTACGCGCTCCCAGCGCTTGTCACGATCCATGGCGTAGTAACGGCCCATGACTGTGGCGATTTTACCCAGACCCAGCGCAGCGCACGCTTCGGCGCAGGCAGTGACAAAATCGCGCCCGGAGGTGGGGGACACGTCACGTCCATCCAGAAAAGCATGAATGTACACCTTCTCCACCCCGCGCTCCTTTGCCATACGCAAAAGAGCATAGAGATGGTCAATGTGGGAGTGAACGCCACCATCGGACAAAAGGCCCATCAAATGGAGGGCCGTACCGTTGGTAAGGCAGTTGTCCATGGCCGCATTGTAGGCTTTGTTGCCGAAGAAAGAGCCGTCCTCGATGCCGCGGCTGATGCGGGGCAGATCTTGGAATACCACACGGCCGCCGCCGATGTTGGTGTGGCCCACCTCACTGTTGCCCATCTGGCCGTCAGGCAGACCCACGTCCAGACCGGATGCGGACAGCGTGGTGTTGGCATATTCGGCAAACAGGTGGTCCAGCACCGGCGTATTGGCCAGGGCGACTGCGTTGGCGCCGCTGGCCGGCGCCATGCCGAAGCCGTCCATGATGATGAGTGTAGTGGGAGTTTTGTTCATAAGATCCTCGATTCTAAATGTGCGAAGGGATTATTCCTGGTTCGCAGCGTTAATGATGTTCACGAACTCGTCGGGCTTCAAAGCGGCACCGCCGATCAGACCGCCGTCGATGTCGGGCTGCGCCAGCAGCTCGGCAGCGTTGGAAGGCTTCATGGAGCCGCCGTACTGAATGGTGATGGAACGGGCGATGCGGGCACCGTACAGATGGCGCACGGTGGTACGGATAAAGGTGCACACCTCAGCAGCCTGCTCAGCGGTGGCGGTCTTGCCGGTGCCGATAGCCCAGATGGGCTCGTAGGCGATGACACAGCGGCGCAGCTTCTCGGCGGGCACGCCGGCCAGAGCGGACTTGACCTGCAGAGCAATCAGCTCCATGGTGATGCCCAGCTCACGCTGCTCCAGGGACTCGCCCACGCAGATGATGGGATGCAGACCTGCCTCCAGAGCGGCATGGACCTTCTTGTTGACGGTCACATCGGTCTCACCGAAATACTGACGGCGCTCGCTGTGGCCGATGATGACATACTTCACGCCCAGATCCTTCAGCATATCGGCAGATACTTCGCCGGTGTAGGCACCGGACTTCTCATAGAACACATTCTCAGCACCCACGGACACACGCATATCCTTGAAAGCCTTGATGGCAGCGGGAATGTTGACAGCGGGAACGCACACCACCACGTCGCACCACTTGGCCTTGGGCAGAAGAGTCTTCAGCTCCTCGGCAAACTTTTTGGTTTCGGAAGCCGTCTTGTTCATCTTCCAGTTACCGGCGATGATGGTCTTGCGATATCTGCGATTCATAATGTAATTTCTCCTCTTTGATTGTATTAAAAATAAAAATATAATGAAACAAAAGGATCACCGGATGCGGCAGGGATTGCCGCAATGGCCTATGCGGCCCGTGTTATTTGTCCAGCAGGCAGGCCACACCGGGCAGCTCCTTGCCCTCCATGAACTCCAGAGAGGCGCCGCCGCCGGTGGAAATATGGGTCATCTTGTCGGCATAGCCCAGCTGCTGCACGGCTGCTGCACTGTCACCGCCGCCGATGATGGTGATGGCATCCGTCTGGCTGAGAGCCTGTGCCACCGCCTCGGTGCCCTTGGCAAAGGCGGGGAACTCAAACACGCCCATGGGACCGTTCCAGATCACGGTACCGGCATCCTTCACGGCATTGCAGTAGAGCTCCACCGTCTTGGGGCCGATGTCCAGGCCCTCCCAGCCGTCGGGAATTTCACCGGCGTTCACGGTCATGGTGTTGGCATCGGCAGCAAACTTGTCGCCGCAGACCGTATCCACGGGCAGCAGCAGCTTGACGCCCTTTTGGGCAGCCTTAGCTACCATCTCATTGGCGTAATCCTGCCAGTCGGCCTCGCAGAGGGAGTTGCCGATCTTGCCGCCCTGTGCAGCGGAGAAGGTGTAAGCCATGCCGCCGCCGATAATGATGGTGTCGGCAATCTCCAGAAGATTGTTGATGACACCGATCTTGGAGGAAACCTTGGAGCCGCCGAGAATGGCCACCAGAGGCCGCTTGGGGTTAGCCAGCGCACCGCCGATGACCTCCAGCTCCTTCTGAATGAGAAAACCGGACACGGCGGGCAGGTAGTCGGCCACACCGGCGGTGGAAGCGTGGGCACGGTGTACGGCACCGAAGGCATCGGAGACATACAGCTGGGCCATGGAGGCAAGAGCCTTGGCAAGCGCGGGGTCGTTCTTCGTTTCGCCCTTTTCAAAACGGGTGTTTTCCAGCAGCAGTACCTGACCGGGCTGCAGAGCGGCGGCCTTGGCCATAGCATCCTCGCCCACCACATCGTTGGCCATCATGACCTCGCGGCCCAGCAGCTCGCTGAGGCGGACAGCCACGGGCTTGAGGCTCAGCTCGGGCTTTACTTCTCCCTTGGGCTTGCCCATGTGGGAGCAGGCGATTACAGCGGCGCCCTGCTCCAGCAGGTACTGCAGCGTGGGCAGAGCAGCGCGAATGCGCTTATCATCGGTAATCACACCGCTGCCATCTTTGGCCATAGGTACGTTGAAGTCGCAGCGCAGAAGCACTTTCTTACCGGTGACTTCTACATCTTTTACGGTCTTTTTGTTGTAGTTCATATAGACACGCTCCTTTATGAATACCATTCATTAAATTAGATTTAAAGGTGTTCTTGCGCCATTTCGCCGGTACCGCACAGGCCGGGAAAGCCCGTCTGACGCAGTGCCTCATAGGTGAGGATCGCCACGGAGTTGCTGAGGTTCAGACTGCGGGCCTCGGCGCGCATAGGCAGACGGATGCAGCGGTCATAGTAAGCGTCCCGGAAGTCCTGGGGAAGTCCTGCTGTCTCCTTGCCGAAGAAGAGCCAGCAATCTTCGGTAAATGCTGCCTCATAGTAGGCATGGGGCGCCTTGGTGGTGGCCAGCCACAGATTATTCTTGGCCTCGGGGTGGATGGCGAAAAAGGACTCCAGATTTTCGTAGTCCCGAACCTCCACCAAATGCCAGTAGTCCAGTCCGGCACGTTTTACGGCTTTATCGGAAATGTCAAAGCCCAGTGGGCGGATTAAGTGCAGGCGGCTGCCGGTGGCAGCGCAGGTGCGGGCGATGTTGCCGCAATTTTGCGGGATCTCCGGCTCCACCAGTACAATATTTAGCATGAAAGCTGCCTCGATTTCTAAAAAACGTAGATTCCTCTCTAAATAGAAAGGAATCGCCCCTTGAGGGGGCGGAAATGACCTGAATTGTCCTTCTTTTAAGCGGACTTGCCTATTGTAATGCAAAATGGCGAGAAATTCAACTATAAATTCGTGAATTGATTGATTTTTTCATAAAAATATAAAGCAAACCGCAACGTTTGTAGAAAAAACGGGCAAAATGCCAGAATTATGTCGGCGGAGAGCAGAGAATTCCGGCGAAGATCATTGCAGGAAAAAAATTACCTGAAAAAATGGAAAAGTACTGGATTTTCTTTGATACCCTGTTATAATGAAATTATAAGAACGGAAAGGGTGCGATTTCCAATGGCATTTAAAACCGCCGTTATAAATTTGAAAGAAGCTGCGTTCTCGGTTGGCAAACCGCTGATGCTGCATGAACTGCTGTTCTGCCCCATTCTTACATGGGTCTGTGAAGAATTACAGTCCAATGGAGTGCAGCGGTTTTTTGTTGTTTGCCACGAGAATTGGCAGGCTGCGGCGCAAAAGGCGCTCTCCTCTGTGCAGGGCGTGGAGATTATCTCGGATACGGTTGAGGCTGTCAAGGCTACAGAGGAAGAGGTCTTGGTGATTCCTACGGCGGTTGTGCCGGTGCATTCCTTTGCGGGAAGCCCTGTCTATGCCGCCCGTTGTGGGGAGATCGATGTAGAAAATCCGGCACATGCCCCGGAGACGTGCAGCCGTCCTCTGGACTGGATGCCTTTGACGGGCGCGCAGGATCTGCAGCGTGCGTCCTCCCTTTGCCGGGAGATGATCAATGCCCGCTTCATGGCTGAGGGCGTCACCATTGTGGATCCGGCCACCACCTATATTGATCCCCGGTGCCGCATCGGCGCAGGGTCCGTGCTGCTGCCCGGCAGTATCCTGCGGGGACATACAATCATTGGCGCGGACTGCGAGATCGGTCCCAACAGTATGATCCGGGAGTGCACTGTGGGGGATGGGACAACGGTCAACGCATCACAGCTCAATGAGAGCACTGTGGGCAGTCACACCACCGTGGGTCCCTTTGCCTATATCCGTCCCCATTGCCACATTGGGGATCACTGCCGCGTCGGTGACTTTGTAGAGATGAAGAACTCCACCGTGGGCAATGGAACGAAGGTGTCCCACCTCACCTATGTGGGAGACAGTGATGTGGGTGAAGAGGTGAATTTCGGCTGCGGCACGGTGACGACCAACTATGATGGGCATAAAAAGTATCGCTGTACCATCGGCAGCCACGTGTTTTTGGGCTGCAATACCAATTTGGTGGCACCTGTCACCATAGGAGACGGCGCCTATACGGCTGCCGGATCTACGGTGACGGAAGATGTGCCTGGCGATGCACTGGCCATTGCCCGGGAACGCCAAACCAACAAACCGGGCTGGGCGGCAAAATTCCGCAGCAGCTGGGAAGAGAAGTGAGTATCAGTTCCAAAGGAAACTGCTCAGATAGATATTCGTACCACGAGAGAGATTTTTTAATTCAGAGAGAAAGCGAGTGTGTAAAAAATGATTTCTCACGGCAAGGACATTAAGATTTTCACCGGTACCTCCAACCCTGCGCTGGCAGCAGAGATCTGCAAGCATATTGGTACTAAATTGGGTGAGGCAGAGGTCAAGACATTTGCTGACGGCGAGGCGTCCGTATCCCTTTACGAGACTGTCCGCGGCAGCGATGTGTTCCTCATCAACTCCACGTGCAAGCCTGTCAACAACAGCCTGATGGAGCTTCTTGTTATGATCGATGCCTGCAAGCGTGCCTCTGCGGGCCGCATCACGGCGGTGATCCCCTACTTCGGGTATGCCCGTCAGGATCGCAAGGCGAAGAGCCGCGACCCCATTTCTGCCAAGCTGGTGGCCAATATGCTGACGGCGGCTGGTGCAGACCGCGTGCTGACCATGGATCTGCACGCTGACCAAATTCAGGGGTTTTTTGACATTCCGGTGGACAACCTGCGCGGCAATCCCATCTTTGTAGATTACTACGCCAAGAAGTTTGGGGAGCGCTGTGAGGATATGGTGGTGGTGTCTCCGGATGTGGGTTCTGTCAGCCGCGCCCGCATCTTCGCACAGAAGCTGCATATGGGCCTTGCCATTGTGGATAAGCGCCGTCAGAGAGCCAACCAGTGCGAGGTGATGAATGTTATCGGCGATGTGGCCGGTAAGGAATGCATCCTCTTTGACGATATGGTGGATACGGCCGGTTCTCTGTGCAATGCCGCCAAGGCCGTTGTGGAAGTTGGCGGCGCCAAGAGCGTCTATGCCTGCGCCTCCCATGGTCTGCTGTCCGGTCCCGCTATCGAGCGCATCAACGACAGTGTCATTACCGAGGTGGCGCTGCTGAACACGGTGCCTGTGGAGTTTGGTGCCGGCAGTGACAAGATCAAGTACCTGTCCGTAGCGCCTATGTTTGCTGAGGCAATCGAGCGTATCTATCAGGAAATTTCCATCGCAAAGCTGTTCAACTAAGAAAAAGTATGATAAGATAAGTGGACTGCCGTTTATGGCAGTCCACTTTGCACTTATGTGCAAAAAATAAACAAAAATAGACATTTTCAGATTTATTTCAGCCGCCGGCGCTATGCTGCGGACGGAGTAAAAATCATAGCAACGGAGGCATTAATCTATGATATGCAATGACGGGCACAACGGTGGTATCCGCTGGCTGGTGGTGGGACTGGGCAACCCCGGTTCCAAGTACGAAAATACCCGCCATAATATGGGCTTTATGGCAGTGGATTTGCTGGGCGAGCAGGAGCATTTCTCCTGTACCAAGGTGCGATTCAAGGCGCTGACAGCCACCTGCGAGCTGGGGGGCGAAAAGGTGCTGGTGATGAAGCCGCAGACCTATATGAATCTCTCTGGTGAGTCGGTGGGCGAGGCGGCTAGATTTTATAAGATACCACCAGAGCACGTTCTCGTGATCTCTGATGATATTTCCCTGCCGGTGGGCAAACTGCGGATCCGTGCCGGAGGCAGCGCTGGCGGCCATAACGGCCTGAAGAATATCATCCAGCATCTGGGAACGGACCAATTCCCACGCATCAAAGTGGGGGTCGGTTCTCCGCAGCAGGCAGGCTGTGAGGTGGTGGACTGGGTCATTGGCAAGCCATTGGGCGGGGATGAAAAAGTGCTGCAGGAGGTACTCGCAAAGGCGGCGCAGGCCGTCAGCGTAGTGATCGAGCAGGGATCGGACAAAGCCATGAATCGCTTTAACTGATGGATGATTTTGCCTGAAGGTGCATAGAAATAATAGGAGTTCGTCCGCCCGGCTTTATTCTGGCGGCGTAGGCGCAGCGTATTGCAGCGTATTATAGAAAGGAGGCACGGTATGGAAGGCCTTTTGCGTGAACTGTTACGACTCAAGGAAATGAAGGAATTGCAGGAGGCAACGGGGCATCTGCCCTGTCGGGCGCTGGTAACGGGCCTGGGCCCCATACAACGGGCGCAGGTGGCTGCGGCACTGGCTTTAGCCGGCAGCCGTCCTCTTTTGATGCTCTGCAGCGACGAGACGGAGGCTGAGCGCATGGCGGCCGACTTGAATGCTCTTTTGCATGTGGAGTCGGTGCTGCTGCCCGGACGGGAGGTGCAGCTGCGCCCCATCGAAGCAGCCAGCCGTCAGTGGGAGTATCGGCGCTTAGAGGCGCTGCGGCGGATGCTGGCAGGGGAGGCACAGGTGGTGGTGACCACGGTGCAGGCGCTTGCGCAGCGGTGCATTCCACCGGAGGTGCTGCGCCAGACGGTCATTGAATTGTCCGTGGGGCAGCAGTGGGAACTGTCCCAATTGACAGCCAAGCTTGTTGCTGCGGGCTATGTGCGGGCCGAGTCAGTGGAAGGCGCTGGGCAGTTTGCTCTGCGCGGCGGTATTTTGGATGTATTTTCCCCGGGAGCACAGCATGCGGTGCGCTGTGAATTTTTTGATGATGAGATCGACGCCATGGGCGCTTTTGATGTGGGGACGCAGCGGCGGATCTATAACTGTCACGAGGCACAGCTTTTGCCCGCCGGAGAGTTTTTGCCCTTCTGGCAGGCGGGAGCGGCGCAGACGCTGGCAGATCGCATGGACAAGGAAGCCGACAAGCTCCACCATAAGAAAAAGGCAGAGAAGTTGAGCCAGACGCTCCGTGCCGATGCGGAGATGCTGCGGCGCGGCGTCATCCCACCCGGCACTGACCGCTATGGGGCAGCCATCTATCCCCGGATGGCTACGGCGCTGGACTACCTTTCCAAAGAGACGCTGGTGTGTTTCAGTGAGAGCGGACGCATCAGCGAGGTGGTTCACGGCTGGCACTTACAGCTGCGGCAGGATTTAGCCGTAGCGTCAGAGGACGGAAGTCTTTCCGGCAGTTTTTCCAACCCTGCCATGGGCGAGGCGGAACTGACGGAGCGGCTGGAGAATTTTCCGGTGGTGCAGATGGAAAGTCTTCCCACCAGCCGCTATTTCCTGCAGCCGACGGCACTCTTTCAGATATCGGCCAAACAGCTGGCAGGCTATGGCGGTTCTTTGGAGACGGCCATCACGGATATGACCCATTACCTCACCGCAGGTTACCGGGTGATGGTGCTGTGCGGGGGCAAGGTACGTGCGGAAAATCTCCAGCGGATGCTGGCAGAACGGAGCATTCCTGCTGCGTTGGATTTTGCAGGGAGTGCTGTGCCGGAAAAGGGACAGGTGAGCATTGCGCTGGGCGCAGTGAGTGCCGGCAGCGAATATCCGGGACTGAAGCTGGCGGTGTTGACGGAGGGACAGCTGACCACGCCGCTCTCCGGCAAAAAGCCCCGCCGCACGGCCACGGCCCGGGAGGAGTCTCGGCGCCGCATCCAGTCCTATGCCGATCTGACACCCGGCGATTTGGTGGTGCATACCCATCACGGTATCGGCCGTTTCGCCGGCATGGTGCGTATGCCGGTGGATGGTGTGCAAAAAGACTACATTAAAATCTCCTACGCCGGCAGTGATACCCTCTATGTACCGGCCACATCACTGGATCTGGTGAGCAAATATATCGGCGGCGGAGAGGATAACGAGCGCACACGGCTGAATAAGCTGGGCGGCACCGAATGGAACAAGACCACCCGCAAAGCCAAGGCCGCCGCACGGGAACTGGCGAAAGGACTCATTGACCTTTACGCCCAGCGCCAGCATCAGCCGGGGTTCGCTTTTTCTCCGGACTCCCCGTGGCAGCAGGAGTTTGAGGAGGCTTTCGACTACGAAGAGACAGAGGATCAGATGCAGGCCATCCGGGAGATCAAGGCGGATATGGAACGCCCCATTCCCATGGATCGTCTGCTCTGCGGCGATGTGGGCTACGGCAAGACCGAGGTAGCCCTGCGGGCGGTGATGAAGTGCATTATGGACGGCAAGCAGGCCGCCATTCTGGTGCCCACTACTGTGCTGGCACAGCAGCATTATGTCACCGCTACCAGCCGCTTCCGCGGCTTTCCGGTGACGGTGGAGGTGCTCAGCCGTTTCCGCAGTACAAAACAGGTGAAGGATATTATGGAGCGGACGGCGCAAGGACGTGTGGATCTGCTGATCGGAACCCATAAGCTGCTGCAAAAAAATCTCCAATTTAAGGACCTGGGCCTTCTGATCATAGATGAGGAGCAGCGCTTTGGCGTGAAGCATAAGGAAAATCTGCGAGAAAAGGCACGGCAGGTGGATACACTGACCCTGTCGGCTACCCCTATCCCCCGCACACTGAATATGGCGCTGTCCGGCATCCGGGATATGAGCACCCTGACAGAGCCGCCGCAGGATCGGCAGAGTGTGCAGACCTATGTGCTGGAGCATGACTGGGGCGTTGTGGGGGAGGCCATGCGCCGGGAACTGAACCGGGGAGGACAGGTCTACTATCTGCACAATCGTGTGGAAAATATTGATACTACTGCCCAACGCATTAAGACCCTGCTGGGAGAAGATGTGGTGGTGGCTGTCGCTCACGGAAAGATGACCGAGGCCGAACTCAGCCGCGTCATGCAGCAGATGTCCGATGGACAAATCAACGTATTGGTGTGTACCACCATTATTGAGACGGGCATTGACATTCCTAATGCCAATACCCTCATTATCGAGGACGCCGATCGCATGGGACTTGCCCAGCTCCATCAGATTCGGGGGCGGATCGGGCGCAGTCCACGGCGGGCCTATGCCTATCTCACCTATCGTCCCGGCAAGGTTTTGACGGAGGTGGCAAGCAAGCGCCTGTCCGCCATCCGTGAGTATGTGGATTTCGGTTCCGGCTTCAAGATTGCCATGCGTGATCTGGAAATCCGAGGTGCCGGCAACCTTTTAGGGCCGGAGCAGTCCGGTTATATGATGAGTGTGGGCTATGATATGTACCTGAAGCTGCTCAACGATGCAGTACTGGAACAGCAGGGCAAGGCAAGGGAAATTCTGCCGGAATGTACTGCCGATCTGACTGTGTCAGCACATATTCCCGAAGGCTATGTGCCCTCGGCCCAGCAGCGCATGGATCTTTATCGCCGCATCGCCGCCATTCGTACCACGTCGGATTCCGACGAGCTGCTGGATGAATTGCTGGATCGCTACGGCGATGTACCCCATACGGTGCAGGCACTGCTGGATGTGGCGCTGCTGCGTGCATCCGCAGCGGAGAACGGCATCTGCGACATCACCCAGAAGGGCCGGAAGGTGATCTTCAGCTTTACCGAGTACATCCATGTACCCAGTCTGATGGCTGTGTGCTCCATGGGTGTCTGGCGCAGTCGGCTGCTGCTGAGCGCAGGAGAAAAACCGACGTTGACGCTGCATATGAAGAATGGTGAGGATGTGCTGGAAGCTGCCGGCAAGCTGGTGGAGGATCTGCGGCTCAAGCGACAGGAATTGGACGGAGAAGAGAACGGCGCGGATGTGCGTCATCTTAATATGCAAGAGAAAGGAAATACTGTATGAAACGACTGATCGCCATGCTGCTGGCTTCTGTGGCCGCCGTAATGCTCATTGCCTATCTGGATACGGGCAGCGGGAAACGAACCGATGGCATCTACTATAAGGCCACCGGCATCCATCCCGATGCCCAGCTTCTGGAGGTCAACGGCGAGACAGTGACAGCCGAAGAATATCTCTACTGGCTGTCCTATGTATGTGAATATCTGAACAGCATGGCCGGAGGCCAGCTGGATCTGAATGCACCGCTTAATGACACCACCACCTTTGGGGAGTACGCCAAGATGGATGCTCTCAATACGGTGAAGCTCTACGCTGTCACCCGTGCATGGGCGGCCGAGAACGGTATGGCGCTGACACAGGAGGACCAGGCGGCGCTGGAGGCACAGCGTCAGCAGTATGTGGCCTATTACGGCAGTGAAGAGGCTTATCTCCACCAGCTGGAGCTGCTGGGCATCTCAGGGGAGATGCTCCATGATATTGAGGCCACACCCTACCTCTATCTCCATCTCCATGATGCTTTTGTCTCGCCGGAGGGGGCATTGTACCCCGGGGAAGAGGCGCTTGCACAATTTGGCAGCGACAAGGGTTATATGACGGCACGGCTTCTCTATTTCGGCACGACGGGCATGGATGATGGGGAAAAGGGCGATGTCCGTATCAAAGCCGAGCGTTATGCTGAAAAAATGCAGCAGGCAGCGGATAAAAATGCAACCTTTGCCCAGCTTGAAAAAGAGCTGGGCTTGGAGACGAACGGTGCCGGACTTACCTTCCGGGAGGAAACCTCGGACCCGGAGGTTTGCAAAGCGGTGGCTGCCTTGGAGGAGGGACAGGTCAGCGGTATTATTGAGGGCAGCAATGGCTACTATGTGGCACTGCGGATGCCGTTAAATCAGCAGGCATTGTTGGAAGATCTTTTCCAGGAGCACTTGCAGGAAATGAAAGAAAGTGCTAAAATAAAATATCATAATCGGCTCTATCATCAGATTGATACGGCAGAGTTTTATCGCCGGCTCACGGAGGAGCGTACTACGTTGCTGCAAGGCCCCATGGGGCAGGTACCGACGCTGGAACCCGACGCAAAAAGCGAAGAGGATATGTCTAAAACAACAAAATAAATATACACTTTTTGTGGAAGAATACGAATTTGAAATAATTCTTGTCAATACTTTGTCAAAGTATTGACAAAGTCTTTCAGAAGCATATACTAGGAGATAGAAAACCTAAAGCTAAATCTCATATCCTGAAACAAGAACAGTAGGAGGAAAAGATTATGAAAGATCTGTACATTGTCAACTGCTGCAGAACTGCCATTGGTTCCTTTGGTGGCACGCTGAAGAATACGCCTGCTGCAGAGTTGGGCGCTATTGTTGCCAAGGAAGCGCTGAACCGCGCCGGCCTGAAGCCCGAGCAGGTAGACGAGGTTATGTTCGGCTGCATCCTGACTGCGGGTCAGGGCCAGAACGTTGCTCGTCAGGTGGCCATTAAGGCCGGTGTGCCCTATAACGTTCCTGCATTCACCGTGGGTATGGTCTGCGGCTCCGGTATGAAGTCTGTCATTGAAGGTGCACGTTCCATTCTGTCCGGCGACGCTGATGTTGTCCTGTGCGGCGGTACTGAAAATATGTCCGCTGCCCCCTTTGCACTGCCCGACGAGCGCTGGGGCGCCCGTATGGGTGACAAGAAGGTTGTAGATACCATGATCAAGGACGGTCTGTGGGAACACTACAACAACTATCATATGGGTACCACGGCTGAGAATATCGCCGATATTTGGGGCATTACCCGTGAGGAAATGGATGAGTTCGCAGCAAATACCCAGCAGAAGTGCGAGGCTGCGCAGAAGGCCGGCAAGTTCGAGGAAGAGATTGTTCCCGTCCCTGTGAAGGTCAAGAAGCAGGTAGTGGAGTTCAAGGTGGATGAGTATCCCAAGTCCGGCGTGACGGTCGAGGGTATTTCCAAGCTGCGCGGCGCATTCCCCGTAGGTCCCGAGGGCGTTGAGGACGAGACCGTCCATACCTTCGAGGTGACCGGTGTTCACGAGGCTGATACCCGCAAGCATGTACAGCGCGTTACCGCTGCCAATGCCTCCGGTATCAACGATGGTGCCGCTGCCATCGTTCTGGCTTCCGGTGAGGCGGTTGAGAAGTACGGTCTGAAGCCCATGGCCAAGCTGATCGGCTGGGGCCAGGGTGGTGTCGATCCCAAGATCATGGGTGTTGGCCCCGTTCCCGCTTCCCGCGCTGCACTGAAGAAGGCTGGCAAGACCGTGGAGGATTTGGATCTGATCGAGGCCAACGAAGCGTTCGCAGCACAGTCCATTGCCGTGGCTCGCGAGCTGGGCTTTGACATGAGCAAGGTCAACGTCAACGGCGGCGCTATTGCGCTGGGTCACCCCGTAGGCGCTTCCGGTGCTCGTATCATTGTGACTCTGCTGCACGAGCTGAAGAGACGCGAGGATGCAAAGCTGGGTCTGGCTACCCTGTGCATCGGCGGCGGTATGGGTACTGCTGTGGTCGTCGAGAAGTGCTAAAGCACGGATAGAGTATTCGATAGAAAAAAATGCCCGGAGCCTCAGCTCCGGGCATTTTTGCCTTGGTAGAAGTATAAAAAAATGCCGCTCCTCAAAGGAGCGGCATGGATACGGGCTTATTTGCAGTACTTCTCGATGTAGCTGTTCTGGCATTTGGTAATGATCTTCACTGCTTCGTCGCGACCGAGAACATCGCTGACCACCGTTTCTTTGCCTTCCAGACTCTTGTAAACACGGAAAAAGTGGCGGATTTCGCTGGCCACATGAGCGGGCAGTTCCGAGATATCGGTGTAGAGATGGAACGTAGGATCATCAAAGGGAATGGCAATGATCTTCTCATCCAAAGAGCCATTGTCCTCCATGATCATCACGCCGATGGGAAAGCAGCGCACCAAACTCAAGGGAATGATGCTCTCACTGCATACCACCAGCACGTCCAAAGGATCGCCGTCATCGGCCCAAGTGCGGGGAATGAAGCCGTAGTTAGCGGGATAGTGGGTGGAGGTGTAAAGGATGCGATCCAACCGCAGCAGGCCGGTTTCCTTATCCAGCTCGTATTTGTTCTTAGAACCCTTCTCAATTTCGATCACGGCCCAGAAATCCTCAGGCTTCACACGGGACGGGGCAATGTCGTGCCAGATATTCATATAGGGGTCCTCCTCATTATACTTATAATTTATCCTTATTATTATACATTGCCTGAGGAGGCAAAGCAAGGAAGAAAACATATTTTCCAAAAAAATAGAAAAAACAGAGAGGAACTCTAAAATAAGGGTTGACAATCAACGGGGGGTATGGTATTATAATCTCTGCCAGAATCCGCCGGTGTGGTGGAATGGTAGACACAGGAGACTTAAAATCTCCGGGTAGTAATACCGTACCGGTTCGAGTCCGGTCACCGGCACCAATCCGGGAATTGAATATCGCGGGGTAGAGCAGCTGGTAGCTCGTCGGGCTCATAACCCGGAGGCCGGAGGTTCAAGTCCTCCTCCCGCAACCAACAAAAACGTCTGATTTCGAAAGAAATCAGACGTTTTTCTTTGTATTCATCCGCAGAAAACGTAAGAGGCAATCTGAGTCGATGACTTGGCCCGGTTTTTTGTCCGGACTGCCTGCTGCCTCTTCTTGCGCTCAAAGTGAGGAAGCGTACAGCTGTTGGGTGCGTTGGAGAGCATCCGCTTCTGTTCCGGCGCCAAATGCAGCGAATAGGAGATAACTTGGCGGAGGTTCTGCACTGTCTGGGGGGCGAGCCCCATTATCTGCCGATTGGCCATGATGCGTTCCACACGGCCCTTTTCCAGCAGCATCTTGGTGACCGTCTGCAAGGCCGGTCATCTTGCGGAGCAGAATCTTCCCGAGAACGGAGAGATCTGGTTCTTGATGCAGCTCCGATAGGTCTGGCGAGAGAATGACCGGACTTTAAGTGAGAGTCGTTCTCGGCTCACTGTAACGGCAGATGACACCGAAGAGAGGGGAGAATCGCTGCCGCCAGAACCAATGAGGGGACTGTCAAAAGAAACGGCAAAACAACAAGGCCTCCGGATCATAGATCCGAAGGCCTTGTATTGGTTTATCTCAAGGGACTTGCTCCCTCAACGCAGACCTTGTACCGGTTCAGCGCTGATCCGAGGGAGATTACCGATGATTCTTTCTGTGTCTTATGCCAACGACGGCAACGACGCAGACAGCAGAGATGGTCATCATAACCGGCCACAAAGCCAGGTTCATGCCATCACCGGTCTCGGGATTATTTCCCTCATTGGGCTTCTCGGGATCGACCGGCTTCTCGGGATCAACGGGCGTTTCGGGATCGACCGGCTTCTCGGGATCAACGGGCGGTTCGGGATCAACCGGCGGTTCGGGATCAACGGGCGGTTCGGGATCAACGGGCGGTTCGGGCTCCTCTGGGGCCTCGACGCCATTGTACTTCTCATCACCCATCACCTGCTCAAAGAGGAAGTTGGAGATGAAGGTATATTCATCCGACTGGTGGCCCTTGTGCGTCAGAGTATCAGCGAAAGCAACCACGTTCATGTTGTCCTCATGATAGGAGAAAGCGATCACGCCGTTATTATAGGCGTCGAAATTGGCCTTTTCCTCCTCCGTCAGAGTTGTGATGCAGCCCTGCAGAGGCGTCTTGCCGGCGTTCTTAATGAGAACCTCGGCCTCTGTGGGGAGGGTGTCGAAGTGGTTTACACCGTACTGGTACATGATATCATCGCCTTCCTTAACAAAGGAGGCCGTGATCATCTTGTCGGTAAGATAGGTGACGTGGGCCAGCATATCCACGCCGTCATTACAGTTGACCAGAGTGGCGCCGGGGACCAGATCGCCAATGGAGCTGGCGGCACCGCCCCAGAGCATATAGGGCGTACCTGCCTTGGCGGCGGAGAGGACTTCCTCGTCGGGGTAGCCGGCGCCAAGGATGGCGTCAGCCTCATCGATGCTGTAGACCATATCGATGCCCATGCGCTGCAGCGCCACCTTATCGAAGTTGTAGTTGAAGTTCCAGGCAGCAAAGCCGCTGTAACCGCTGTCGCGTCTGGCGGGCTCGCCGGTCAGGAAGGCCTGAGGAGCCTTGGTCAGGACAGTGGCCTCCACATTCTTGCCATGGACGCCCACGGCACGCAGGATGTACTGGTCGGCGATGCTCATATAATCCTCGTAAGAGCAGATGAAGTCGCTCTTGTCATCGCCCTTGGTGATCATGGCAACGGTCTTGCCGGCGCGCAGCAGCTCATTCACGGCAATGGCGGCGTCCTCGGAGGCGTTTTCGATGATGACATCAGCGCCCTTCACGCCGACGAAGGAACCGTTATAGCCGCGCAGATAGGCCATGGCATCCTCGTAGGTAAGCGCACTGCCGCACACAGACATAATGTCCTTATAGGCATTAGGCTCTGCCACAGTGATGATGTCGTAGCCGCGGGCGTAAGGCTGCTGGGCATAGGACTCGGAGAACAGACCGGTCCAGCTGTTGAGGAACGTGCCGGGGAACAGCTGCGAGTGGGCCAGAGAACGCTTGGCCTGATACATGGAGACGATCATTGTACCGGCGGGATATTCCACACCGTCATAGACAAAGGCTGCGTCGGCTATGTTGACCTTCACGTCGTTGCGGGTAAGATACTTCATGGCCTCGGCCGCATCCTCCAGATTCCGCTGGTGAGTCGGATCCATGGGGATAATGAAGCACTCGCAGTAGAAGTTGCCGTTCTCGCCCTCACCATCATGGACGGGACGCATCAGGGCAGCCTGCTCAGGAGAAATCTCATTGAATTGGTTGACGAAGAAGGGGGCGACCTCCTGATTGGAATTGACATTTTCCACGCCGCGTTGGAACAGCTTGGCTTGGTTGCGCAGCAGCTCCTGCTTGTTGCTGCTGATGTAGGAGGCCTGACCCAGCAGACCATAGGGGATGACGCGCTCGGCAGTGATGTCGTCATAAGCGGGCATCTCCCAGGTAATACCGCAGGTACCGATCAGCGGGGGAAACTGACCGCCGGTGTTGGTGTAGGAGTCGTCCCAGGGAGCATCCCACATAACGCCGCCGTCATCTGTCCGGTGCAGATAGTCACGGGCGGGCAATTCGTAGCTGTTATAGGTGTCGTTATTGACGATGCAGGCAGCACCCAAACTCTCGCCCAGCTCCACAAACTGCTTGGCGATTAGGTCATACTCATAGTTAGGCTCGTGGGGAGGCGTGCAGGGCTCGATCAGCATCCCCTCAATGCGGCCGTGAATTTCATTATAGACCATGGGGTTCCAAGTGCCGATCGTGTGCTGCAGGTTGGCATCCTCGTACATGGTCTGGTTGGCCTCATCGCGGTTGGGATCATATCCCAGACTGGTGGCACGGGTACCGTTCTCATAGCCCACAGGGTTCATCGTCGGTGCGATCAGGAAAATCACGTGATCCAGCAGACCAGAGATGTTCAAGGACGTGTCTTTTTCTATGTTGTAGTACTTGTCCATATCCACGGGCGCGGAGTACCCGTAATTGGTGCCGTCCTCATACGTATAGATGCCCTGATCGCCGCGGATCAGACCATACTCATTGCAGATGCCCTCCATAGAAGCAGGCAGCACGCTGTTGAACACTTCGCTGCGCTCATAGGCGATGCGCTCTTCACCGGCTTGGGTCAGACCTGTGATGATGTCATAGTCGTCCACGGTGTCTTGACGGGTCATGATTTGAGCAAAGTTCAGGATGCCGTTGACACAGGAGTTTTCGTTCGTGTGGCAGTTGGTGACCAGCATGGGCACCTTCAGATCGGCCAGCTCGCCGCTTTCGAGCTGGCGCAGCGCCTCGGCGGGATCATTCTCGGCCAGATCGGTGTACGCCAGCCACCGATCGACGGCGGCCTTATCACGGGCAACGATCAGATAGGGAATGTCGTAGGAGCGCACGGTCGTGTGACCCATGGTTTCCAGAGAGACGTAGCGGTCAGAGGCATGATTGGCGGCCATGTCCTCCAGCTCATAATACATCTCATAGATGGTGCGAAACGAGTCATAAGGAACGACCTTTGCGTGGACGGAGCCCAGCAGCTCTTCATCCAGCACTGCGGTGAAATCAAAGTAGCCGCAGTAGTCGATAAAGTACATACCGTTGGTATGAGGGGTGCTGTAGTCAACACCATTCAGACCCCAGACGCCATGCAGCTCATCGGTATAGAAGAAGCAGCTGACATCAAAGCGAATGATCAGATTGGTGTCCTCGACGGAGATCTGCACATTGGAGAACATGGGCTGATCATTTTCTGTGACCCAGGACTCCAGAGGTCCGCCGTCCTTGGCGTAGGGGAAGTAATCAGGATCTACATACATTCTGCTGCGGTCTCGGGTCAAAGAGAGCGTGACTTTGCTGAGATCTACAGCGGCTAGCTCCTCCGCCGTCTTTGCGGTAGGAACGGTGACGCTTAAGCTGGCATCTTCAGTAAGAGAAACTTGTAACTGGATATCGTCGTAAGCTGTATATTTGTCAGCCAGAGAAATACCGGATTCCGTACTGTCGGTGTTCAGTTCGGATACGGTGGCGAATGCTGCGGTGGGCAGTGCCATCATTAGTACGAGGATCAAAGAAATCCACTTGATGCTAAGTTTTTTCCACATACGATTCATAACAGTTCTCCCTTCATGTAAAATAGTTTGATAATCTCTTAACAAGAGATGCCAACAACAAAATACCATTCATGAGGGCTTCTGTCAATATAAAAATACTATAAGTTTGTATAGTTTGAATACATATTGGTGGTAAGCAGCTGCTAATTTATGCAATATGACTACGAGACTGCGGCGGACCCATCCAAGGATAGATGAACTCCCTTCTGAGAGGGCCATGCCCTGTATGGCAGAGCCATCCCGGAAGGGAGCATATTTGTTCTTTCCGCAGCAAGCGGACGATCTTTTATGGATCCCAGATCAGGGTGCTGTCATAGGAAATGAACCGATTTTCCCAGTGCAGAGGGGATAAGGGCAATTTGAGGATGTTGGACATGAGCTCCTGATAGAGGACGCCGGTTTCATCGACTACAGTGATGAGGTCCTGACTGCGCCAGCCGTTGCAGTAGATGGCAAGCTGATTGCCATTATAGGCGAAGAGCTCGCCGCTGCTTTCAAAACCGTCCACCTCGGGGATTTGCACAGTAAACTGCTGGTGATAGAGACCGTCATCGTCTCGGGCAAACAGGGACAGGCGGCTCTTGTGCTTGGCCACGAGAAAGTCGCTACGATCGACCACAATGGCGTCCTCCCCGTCGAGAAACAGCCGCTGCACCTCTTCGGCAGTGGCGAGATTTAAAACAGTAAGCCAGAGGCCGTCCGGCTCCATGGTCACCATGCGCAGCTGATGGGCGGCCTCATCGGCCACGAGAGTGATGACTTCGACCTCTGCGCGCAGGGGGTACACATTGCGGAGAGTCTCATATGCAATGCCGGTTTGAAACTCCGGCGTCATACATACCGTGACACACTCCTGATCATTTTGGTGCTCCCGGTGGAAGGAAAAGGAGTAGAGTCCGTAGCCGCCGGGGATGAGACTGGTGTCGATGTATTGGCGTTCCGCCCTTTCGCCGCTATCCGGCAGCACCATGTTTTCATCTGTCGCAAATACCACATTCAGTCTGTTGTTGATGGCGAAGAAGCACTGATCGCCGGTGCTGACGCTGGTGACCTGCGGTTCATAGACCGCGGTGGGATCCAAAATCTCCAAAGAGGAGGCATAGTGCTTCTCGCTTTCACGGAGGATATGGATCCTGACGGGGAAGGGGCGCTCCATGGGGATCCGAAAGAATTCTCCGAATTTCCGGCACACCGCCATGGCGTCGGGGCTGAGGGGGAACAGGTCGGAGTACTCACCATAGAACACCGCCAGTTCCGCTGGATCGAGGTACTCTACATGGCTGGGCAGCATGGCACCCGGCAGGTTAATATCCAGACCCAGCGGGTAGTAGTCGAAGTGATCCCGCAGATCCACGGTGATCTCCAGCTCATCCCCTACGGGAACGGTTTTGGCCAGATCCTGCACGATGCGGTCCACACCGCAGGCGTAGTTGCGGAAGTAATATTTCTGGCTGGTGTGCTGGCGGATGGGGGTAGTGAGCATGATCTGGTCATAGTCAAACCGGTAGGGTTCACTCTCCGGGCGGCCCAGCTGAAAATCACATGTCGGTGCCCCATCAAGGGGAAAGTCCAATTCCCACAACAGGTGATTCATGGCGTGCGCATTCTGATGGAGAGTGAGACCCTCCAGCGCAGAGGCATCCCCCTGAAGGATCTCCCGGCAGACGGTGTAGTTTTCCCGCTCCCTTTGCAGCGAGACAGTCACGAAAAGCACCGCTGCAAGAGCCAGCGCACAGCAAAGGCCCAGCAAAATACGGCTTGCTTTCATTTGCTGTCCTCCTCTCCTGTGATGTCGCTGAGAGCACGGCTGACACGGTCGGCGCGATAGTGGTAGGTTTCCTTGATGTAATCCATCACGGATCTGCCCGCCTCTTCCAGAGTATCTACGCACTGGTCGCCCACCACCTGCCCCTGATGCAGGAGAATGACACGGCCCACAAAGTCGGACACTTCTTCAATGAGGTGGGTGGAGAGGATCACCGTCTCGTTAGGAGACAAAATGCCCAACAGCACCTTGTAGAAATCCTCCCGGTTGAAAATATCGTTGCCGGCGAAGGGTTCGTCCATCAAAATGTAATCCGCCCCCTGACTGAGGGCCAGGATCACCTCGAATTGATTTTTCTGGCCGGTGGACAGCTTTCTGAGCGGCTGCCCCATGGGCAGGGAGAAAAACTCCATGAGACCACGGAAACGCTTTTCAGAAAACCGGGGAAAGTGCTCTTGGTAAAAATCTGCATGGGCCGCAGCGGTAAGTGCGGGGAAAAAGGAGTGTTCGCTGGTGGCAAAGGAGAGCCGCTCGATGTTCTGGGCGGTGATGGGCCGGTCATCCAGCGTGATGGCTCCGTCAAATTTGTGAAACCCCAGAATGGAGTGCATCAGCGTGGTTTTCCCGGCACCGTTTTCGCCGAAAAGCCCCACGATCTCACCTTGTGGAATGGTCAGTGTCACATTCCGCAGCGCCGCTTTTCCGGCGTAGGATTTGGATACATTTTTTAGAATGAGCGCCATGTTTTATTCCCTCCAATCGAACTGCCAGATCTGATCGGGCAGTAAGTGTTCCGGTGTCACATTGAGATAGACCGCAAGATCGATGAGCCCCAGCACCAGACCGGTCAGCAGAGCTGTCGCGGCACAAAGCACAGGCACTAGCCAGCATCGGCGATGATATTCCCATTTCTGAGGCAGGCGGCGCAGGAGATAAACGCTCTTGCTGCCCTGACGGCAGTAGAAATAGTGATAGATGACGAAGCCCAGCATGATCAAGGCCAGCATCACGAAGCCGAACAGAAAAGATCCCAGCAATGCGTTGAAGGGCGGCATGGAAGGATTTGCCTCCGCAAAACCCGCATGGCCCGGTGTATACCAAGTCTGCAGGAGATGGTACCAATGTTGATACCGGGCGATGAAGCCACAGCTGCAAATGGAGGAGAGGAGCATCCCGATCCCAAAGACGGATCGCAGGAGCGTGGTATCGATGCCGGGCGGTGTGTTGTGCTCCAAAAACTTACGCATCTTCCTCACCTCCGGTTTTCTTCAAAAGCAAAGCGAGCTGAGAGAGCAGGATCAGCACTGTGCCAACACTGAAAGCAAGGTTCAGCCCAGCGCTGTTTACGCCCGTGGGGAAGAGAAACACGGAGGATACAGCCAGAATAACGATGGAGATACCGAACTTCTTTTGCCGGTGCAGATAAGAAAAGGCGGCGGAGGATACGCTGAGGGCTGATAGCAAAAGAAGATTGCGCAGCCAGATGCCATAGTCCTCCAGCGGGAGAAATCCGTGGAGCAGGCGGCTCTGATAAAAGGTCAGCAGCGACAGCTGCTCCGTGAGCACACGGCTCTCCAGTTTGGCGCAGTACCAGCGGCACAGGACAAAGCCCAGCACGATCTGCACGGCGGCGAAGAGCAAGTAGATGAGCCCGTGATAAACGGCCTGATACAAGACTTGCTTTTGCTCGCTGATGCGCAGCCGCCCCAGTGTATAGCGGTTCTGAGAGCTGAAGGAACAGCCGTCCAGACACAAAAGAACGGTGATGAGCATAAAGCATACGGCGCAGCACCAGAAAAGACCGGCGCGATGGATGAGAAGATCAGGCGAGGGCAGCGATTCAGTTCCAACAGGCTCGGGAATAGCGGCCATGGCCCGGGCGAAGAGGGCTGTTTCGATTCCCGCCATACCGCCCAGCAGCACAAGTACGGGGGCCAGCGTGTTGCGGGCGTGGAGTCCCACAAATGTGGAAAATTCTTTCAAGATATGCACCTCACTTCCAATATTGTCCGATGAGGGACAGGGCCTCGTCCCGACTGAGGCCCATTGCCTTTAAGGCGGTGACTGCGGCGACCACATCCTCTTCCAACAGTTCCTGACGCACGGCGTTGATCTTGTCCTCTGTGAGGGAAACGGCACTTTTGGCGCCGGTGCGGGAGACGATCAGCCCCTCTTCTTCTAAGATGCCGCACGCCTTTTGGATCGTGTTGGGGTTGAGGCCCAGCAGAGCGGAGAGCGTGCGGCGCGAGGGCAGTTCGTCGCCGTTTTGTATCTGTCCTGAGACGATCCCACGCTTGACGTGACGGACGAGCTGGAGATAGATGGGCACACCGTCTACGGGGGTGAAGCTGTCAAATGAGAACACGGTGGGGGCACCTCTTTTCACGCGAAATTCAGAGCAATGACTGCGATGGATCAATCATAATCTTGTGGCAGGCCGGACACAGATAGGCTGGAACACTGTTGCCGAAGACAGATTCGCTGGAACTTAGACAAACGGATTGACCTGCCAGAGGCGGCAGAGCTGGCACCAAACGCTGCCGGTCGCTCCAGTAGAGACTGTCGCGGCTCTGGATCCAGCCCTGAGTCATGTCACAACTGCAGTAGGGACATTTCATGACGGGTCTCCTTTCTGAACTGTACTATGGGTGTAATACACTGTAACTGTATTATATCTATAGTACACTTTCTGGTCAAGGGGGGAGACATGAGTTTGTATGGATTACCTACTATGGTGGGAATATTTTAGACAATCGGCACAAAAGAGAGGGAGGCGGGCCGAACAGAACAGCTTTGCGGCGGGGCGGCATGCGTCATGAGAGATACAGACTTGCTTTTGGCGGGACGATCCACCTGCCGCCGCAGCATATGCCGCGCAAGGCCAGATCGACGGGAGCTTTGGGAGCAGCGGCCGTTACGGCAGGATTGTCTGGACGCTGGGTACCGATGTGAGGGGATGGAAAACAGTGAATAGCCATGTGCCCCAATGAGTTGTATGCCTGAAAGCACTTCGTGGCCAGTCGGGAGGAGGTTCGAGTCCTCCTCCCACAACCACTAAAAACACCTGATTTCGTAAGAAATCAGGTGTTTTTCTTTGGCTATAATGCTGTTATCGTATAGATCTCGGATCATGGATAGGTACAGGACACCCTGACCTAAAGCGGGTGTTCAGCAGTGCTCTAAGCCGGAGCAGAGAATATTGGCTTGGAAAGTTTTCCTGCGGACCGCCCCACGGCGGTCCGCCTGTGTATGGAACATTCCCATCCAGCCGCTGCCAAAATAAAAGCCGAGGGCAGCAGGGGCAATCTGCCCCCAATGTAAAAGCCCCTGAAGGGAGCACCGGTAAACGTGTGCTCCTCTCAGGGGGCTTTCGATTTAAAGGAGAGTCCCAGCAGAGGGACGTCTGCACGCAGAGGAGATCACTCCTCCTTCATGGACTCCAAAATGGCGTCTGCCAGAGCATCCAGCTCCGCTGCTTTGCTGTCGCTAAGAGAAGAGGCCAGGCTCAGGCGCTCATTGAGCACCGTCATGTTCTTCATCTCGTTATCCACAAACTTCTGGATCAGGTCGCCGGAGCGGCAGGCCCAGGAGCCGTTTTCGATGATGGCAAAGGTACGGTTCTGGAGGTTCAGCCCCTTCATGTGGCAGAGATAGTCGTACATGACAGGATAAATCTCCAGATTGTAGGTGACGCTGGCCAGCACAATGTGGCTGAGGCGGAAGGACTCGGAAATCAACTGCGAGACGTGGGTGTTGGACACGTCATAGACCCAGACATTGCTCATACCCTTCTCGCAGAGCTTTGCGGCGAGAGCCTGTGCGGCTGCCTCGGTGTTGCCGTACATGGAGGCGTAGGCAATCAGGACGCCCTTCTCCTCCGGCTCGTACCGGCTCCACTTGTCGTACTTGTCAATAAAGTACATTAAATCCTTACGCCACACGGGACCGTGGAGGGGGCAGATAAATTTGATCTGATCCAAGATGCCGGCGGCCTTCTTGAGCAGGAGCTGGACGTGGGGGCCATATTTCCCCACGATGTTGGTGAGATAGCGGCGGGCATCGTCCAGCCAGTCACGGTCAAAATTCACCTCGTCGGCAAAAAGCTTGCCGTCCAGAGCACCAAAGGAACCGAAGGCATCGGCGGAGAAAAGGACACCATTGGTGGTATCAAAGGTCACCATGGCCTCAGGCCAGTGCACCATGGGCGCCGCCACGAAGGTGACCTCGTGCTTGCCGAAGCTAAAGGTATCTCCCTCTTTGACCTCCAGCAGCTGGTGACCGTCCACATGGAAGCCGAACTGGCGCATGAGCATAAAGGACTTCTCGGTGGAGATGATGGTCACCTGAGGCCAGCGGAGCAGGATTTCCTCAATGGAAGCGCCATGGTCGGGCTCCATATGGTTGATGACCAGATAGTCCAGAGGACGGTCGCCCAGCAGGTGCTCCATGTTCTCCAGAAGCTGGCGGCAGACAGACCAGTCCACCGTATCGAACAGGACGGTCTTTTCATCCAGAAGCAGGTAGGCATTATAGCTCACGCCGCGGGGAATGGGATGGATATTCTCAAAAAGGTGCAAGCGATGGTCGTTGGCACCCACCCAGTAGAGGTCATCTGTTACATTACGCACACAATACATCGTCATTTCCTCCTTTACGCTTCAATAAACATTTCTTTTCCTTCGGCGCACTCAGGGCAGACCCAATCCTCAGGCAGCTTCTCGAACAGGGTGCCGGGGGCAATCTCGGCATCCGCATCGCCCAGCTCGGGGACGTACTCGTAGCCGCATCCGCCGCAGACATAGCGCTTGCCGATGGGCTCGGGCTTGGGAGGTGCAGGCCGTTTCATCTTCACCATGGGGGGAGCGGGCTGCTTCTCGCCGGTATCCAGTGCCTTGATGAGCAGGGGGAGAACCTCGTTCACGTCTCCCACAATGCCGTAGTCGCAGTTTTTAAAAATGGGGGCATTGCCGTTTTTGTTGATGGCAACGATGGTGGCGGCATCCTTGATGCCCTTCAGGTGCTGCACCGCACCGGAAATGCCGCAGGCGATGTACAGGTTGCCGGTGAACTTCTGACCGGACATACCCACATAGCGATCCAAGGGGACATACTTGAGCGTCTCAGCCACAGGGCGGGAGGAGCCGACAGCGGCACCGGCGGCCTTGGCAAGCGCCTCGATCATGGCCATATTCTTCTTGTCCCCGATGCCCTGACCGGCAGAAACCACACGCTCGGCTTGATTGATGGGGGTGTCCATGGGAATGCCCACGGTGAAGTCATGGCCGTCCTTTTGCAGCATAGCCACCAGCTCGGCCACCTGCTCGGCAGCGGTACCCTCCCGCAGGATGCGCTTTTTGCGCACACCGGTGATGGGAGCGGGCTTCTTGGGACGGCTGGAGGAGCCGCCCTCACTCTTGGGGGGCTTGCCCAGGATGGCAGAAGAAATGACCACACGCTGGATCTCGTTGGTGCCCTCATAAATGGTGGTAATCTTGGCGTCACGATAGGCGCGCTCCACATCCATGCCCTTCATAAAGCCGGCACCGCCGTAGATCTGCAGGGCGTCGTTGGTGACCTCCAACGCGGTGTCGGAGGCATACATCTTCGCCATAGCGGCCTCCATGGCGTAGGGCTCATGGTTTTCCTTCAGTTCGGCGGCAGAGTAGATGAGGAAGCGGGCACAGCGCAGCTTGGTGGCCATATCCGCCAGCTTGAAGGAGATGGCCTGCTGGAAACCGATGGGTTTGCCGAACTGAATGCGCTCCTTGGCGTATTCCACGGCAGAGTCGTTGGCACCCTGGGCGATACCCAGTGCCTGAGAGGCAATGCCAATGCGCCCGCCGTCCAGCGTGGACATGGCAATTTTGAAGCCCTCGCCCTCCTTGCCCAGCAGGTTCTCCTTGGGAACGATCACATCGTTGAAAATCAGCTCGGCAGTGCTGGAGGAACGGATGCCCATCTTGTCATAGTGATCGCCGAACTCAAAGCCCTTCCAACCCTTCTCCACAATAAAAGCAGAGATGCCGCGGGTGCCGATGTCGGGGGTGGTGACGGCGAAAACAACATAGGTGTCCGCCTTAGGGGCATTGGTGATAAAGATTTTGCCGCCGTTGAGCACATAGTGGTCGCCTTTACATACGGCGGTGGTCTCCGTGCCGCCTGCATCAGAACCGGCGTTGGGCTCGGTCAGACCAAAGGCGCCGATCTTCTCCCCCTTGGCGAGAGGAACGAGATACTTCTTCTTCTGTTCCTCGGTGCCGTAGGCAAAGATGGGCCATGCGCCCAGAGAAACATGGGCAGAGAGAATCACACCGGTGCCGCCGTCCACGCGGGAGAGCTCTTCCACGGCGATCGCATAACTGATCACGTCCAGTCCGGCACCGCCGTACTCCTTAGGATAGGGGATTCCCATCAGACCAAGGTCGGCCATTTTTTTCACAATTTCATCAGGAAACCGGTTTTCCTTGTCCAAGAGGAAGGCGATGGGCTTGACCTCGGTTTCAGCGAATGCTCTTACCTTGGCTCGGAACTCCTCGTGGGCTTGCGTTGTTTTGAACAGCATGACATTGCCTCCTTCTATTTTTTCAATCTGTGTGGATTTTAAATGTTTCATCAGAATAACCTCGGCATACTATGTGCCTGAAAGCAGCGTCTGGAGGGAATAGGAACGAAGCTCCTCGTCCAGGCGCTGCTGGATTTTCGCCAGAGTGCAGTGAATGTTGCATGTCCCGTGTTCACTCTGCCATTCACAGATGTACCCGGGTTGTGTACAGGCGGTGATGTTGGACTGGATTTCCAGCGCGCTCATTAAATCGTACAAGGTGGTTTGGGCCAAATCAGCCGTCAGACGGCACCCACCGTCCACCCCACGGCTCACCGTGACCAGACCGGCCTTGGAGAGTTTTTTCAGGATCTTATAGGCAAACTGCTGGGGGATCAGTTCCTGCTGACAGATATCACCGGCCGTCATTAACTTGCCGTGCACCAGCGAACGGATAATGCGCAGGGCATAGTCGGTTTCACGGGTCATGAGCATATGGATTCCTCCCCTTGCGATTGGATGATGTCATCACTATACTAAAGTGGATTAACTTTGTCAAGTTTAAGCGGCGGTTTTCTCTCATCTGTACAAAATGAGCAGGAATAATTTGGACAGAAGGGAGACAGGAAAGGCCAGCATAGAAAAAAGCCCGGATCGTGGAGCAACGAGCGAAAAACGCAGCGCCCCACGAACGGGCCAGTAAAAGCAGCACCTGTAAAATTTCGGATACAGCAAAAGGGATCAGGAGGCCAAGTCCATCCAAGCGAGCTTTTCCCCGTGGCTTGGCGGGAGAAGTTTTACCGGTGTAAAACGCATTGTCAGCCATCAGTGTACCGGGATGCAGGAAGCGGCATTGCAAGGAACGCCGGAGGCATTCCGCTGTTACCGCATCACTGCCTTTGGCTCTACTGCTTTTATGCAGAACAAGACCCCTACGTGATCTTTCACGTTTGCTGTTTTCCCTGCGTTTCCACCTCGGAACAGCTTCTTTGCCTCGTTTCCTTTTTTATCGTGTAGAGCAAAAACAATACAAGCAAAATACTGCCACACAAGGCAATGGTCGCATAACCACCAATTCCCCGGCTCAGAACCATGGCACTATTTAAGTGGCTTGCCGGGAAAATTTCTTGGAAGTAATAAAGAAAAATGCTTTCTGATATCCCTGCACCGCCGGGAAAGGGCAGTGCCGCACAGGTAATGTGCAGAGCGGATTGCAACGAAATCATTTGAAAGAAAGAGGCTCCCGACAGCCCTAAGCCTTTGTAGACCCAGAAAGGCGCCGAATGCATGGCAATGATGCGCCCCGTCATAATGATGCAGTTGATCAGACAGTAGCCTTTGTTCTTTCGAAATACCTCTGCCCCGGTCTTGTATTGCGCAATGGCCGCTTTTGACTGTTCCCGAAACGACGCGGCCTTCCCCTTGGAGAACAGAGAAATGACCCGCGCCGCCTGCTCTGCCAGCCAGAAAATAAAGCGTTCAGAAAACATAGCGCACAGCAGTAAAAGAAGCAGACCCGTATTCAACAATAATCCCAGCCACAAAAGCCAAATATAGCTGCCCAGTGTCCTGTGGATCATCTGAGCGAAGCACAGGTAGCCCGTCACCCCCAGCAGGGTGATGATCAACTGGTACTGCGCCAAATCCATCACCAGCGCAAGGGTTCCTTGAACGGCAGATGCCCCCGTTTTGTGCATCACATAAATTTGCATAGGTTGTCCGCCGGTTGCCGCCGGCGTAATACCGCTGAAAAAGTTGCCTGTAAACGTATAAAGAAGGCATTGAGGAAAAGTCCGCTGTTCTCCCAGGAGTCGAAAATTACGCTTCAGGGTTATCGCCTCACCACAGAGCATCAGTACGATCATAACGATTCCGCACAGCAAAAAGCCGAACTTGCCACGGCAGGCCAGTTTTGCTATCGCATGGAAATCGGACTCAGCAAAGACCATGCGATAGGTAAAAAACATAATCAGGATAAATAATCCGCCATTAAGCAAGATTTTTTTCACAAAGTTCAGGAATCGTTTCAAATACATAGCCTTCCTCTTTCCAAAAGGGAATCATTTGCTCCAGTGCACCGATGGTTTTCAACGGCGCTGCATTTTTGCCTCTTCCGTCGTGCAGACAGATCACCGCACTGCTTTGCACCTGCTGGTGGAGCTTTTGGCACAGAAGCTCCACGGTCATATCCTTCTTCCAATCCCCGCTGATCACGGTCCACAAAACCATATGCAGCTGATACTTTCTGCACAGCCAGAGCCCCAGCGGTGTGATATGCCCCCACGGCGGACGATAAAAAGAAACCTTCACGCCTTGTGCACGGAAAATCTCCATGCTTTTCTTAAAGTCTCTGCAAAGCCGGTGCGGAAGCGCCAAGATCTGGTTTTTATGGTCAAAGGAATGCAGCGCAATGGTATGACCTTCTTTCTCTATGCGGCGGAGAATCTCCGGATACTGCTCCGCCGTTGCCGCCAGCACAAAAAAGGTGGCATGAATTTTATGCCTCGCCAGCAGATCCAGCAGCTGCGGGGTGTATCTGGGGTCCATACCGTCATCAAAGGTGAGGCATAATCTTTTTCCGGTTTTGCAGCGTTTTTTCAGCGGATTGGCCGCACGCATCACGCAAGTGGTAGCCGCACCCACCAGCAAGTATACCAGCACCAAAGCAAGTGCCAAAAAGAGCCATCCTTTATATGACATTCCCGTTTTTCACCCCTTCCGCTTGCCGTCGCGCCCGTTCAATTTCATGCTTCTTCTGGGTGACATTGCGCTGATATTTCCGGCATCTCGGTGCATCCTCCAGCAATTCCAAAATCTTTTCATACGCAGATTCCTTCTGATGCACCACCATGCCCAGCTCGTACTTTTCGATGAAGGCCGCATTTTCCAGCTCATGCTGATAGGCAGGATACATAGCGATGCACGGCGTGGTGGCGTAGATACTCTCGAAGAGAGACACGCCGCCGGGTTTCGATACCAAAAAATCCGCCTTTGCCAAATACCGGGCCACATCGTCCACAAAGCCCACCGCCTGTACAAAGGGGTATTCCCGTTGCAGTTTTTGATAGAGCTTGTGATTTTTTCCTGTAATCACTGTCAACTTCACGTGAGGCGCCTTTTCCATATCTTTCAGCAGGCCATCCAGCCAAGGGATCACGCCGAGACCGCCTCCCATGATCAGCAAGTGCTTTTCCGGGCGCTCCTCTCCTGCCGTTTTGTCGGGCAGCTGCCGAAAGGCGCTTTTGACCGGAATCCCCCGCACATGAATCTTGTTGGAGGGCACGCCTGCTTTTATCAGCTGTTCCGCCACATCCGACGTGGCCGCAAAATAGCCTGCCGCCTCCGGGTAAAGCCACCCCGGGTGCACGCCCACATCCGTAATGCATACGTACACAGGGACATCCGGCTTGCCCAGCTTTCTTCCGCAGCCGGACCAGGTCGTCACAATCAGGTCTGGGCATATGCGTGCCATCTCCCGTGCCAGTGCCGGGTGCATTTCTGAACTGGAATATGTGTTTCTGCCGAAATGGTTGACCAGTGTATAGAGACGGCTGCTTTTACAAATGCAGCCGCTAAACGCCGCATAGATCCAATTGGCCTTCTTCGGATACAAAAGCCGCACCATATCACTCACCACAACCGTATGGCCTTGCTGCTGATATTCTTCCTCCAGAGCCCTTGCCACCGAAAAGTGACCACTCCCAAAATTGGATGTCAGAATCCAAATCTTCATAGGCGTGCCTCCTAAGCAATCTGATACTTCCCGATTTTCCCGGTGTAAACAGACTCCGCAGACGGAATCTGCAGGAAATCATGGGGACGGATCAACGAGGCCGGTCGATCAAATACGCTCACACCTGCTAAAAATAATACTTGAGCCACAAATTGCGAGCAAAAGAATTTATTCTCCCGCTCCACAGGAATTCCCCAGTAGCAGTATAAAAGACCAAGAACGCTATATTTGCAAGGGGCTGCATTCTGCTGAAAGACAGCAATCCTCTCCCGAATCCGTTTCTTTTCCTCCACAGTTACGGGTAGACGCAGTAAGGTAATGTCAGAATCATGATGAACGGCAAAGAATCCCTTGCTTTTACTCTCCTGCACGAAGCCTGCCACAAACATATTGCGCAGTTCCTTTCGGCCGAAAGAATAAATAGTCTCCAAGCTATCATCCAGTGCAAGGGAGCAATGGTTATAGGAAACACCCAGCGCCCTTTGAATGGTTTTTCCTAAGAGCGTATTGGTTTTTGAAAGCATGATGTAAATATATTCCTGTTGATTCGAGCCCATTGTCCAACCTCCATTTGCACAGATAAAAAGAAAGTGCATTCCTGCTGCGGAAATGCACCTTCCCAATACGTGGTTTCTTATCATACAATGCGCTTGGCGCTCATAAGCAGCCTTTCCTTCTCACTTTGCGTACGATAGAATAAAATTGTGCACACTCGAAAATATCCGAAGCAGCGATCTTATGTTCTATTTAACGGTTTAAAAGGAATAAGGTCAGAACACTGGATACAATGGATAGTGCGACCATGACATTGGAAATCCGGTAGCGGGCTTCCGTCTTGCCTGCGTAGCGAAGCAGCAAGGCAATGGCCGCCAGAAATCCAAAGGCCCACCCCAGCATCTGCTGGCCCATGTGGTTCATCGGAATAGAGCTTGCATTCCTGTATGAGATATACAAGGCCCAGCACGCCAAGATAAAAAAGACCACATCCTGGATTTTTCTGGTTTGAATACAAAATAGGAAAAATACGCCGATAATGGATGCTACAATGCACACGATAAATAATAAAACAGAAAAAAACAGCAGATCCATAGTGTTCCTCACGCCCTTTAAACTACCCTTAGTATACAAAAAACATCTAAAGAAACCTGGAAGGCAATTCTAAATAAATCTAAGCATTGACAGGAATTCGGATGGTAATTGCAAAAGATCCCTCGTCACACTGTGTGTGGACCGTTCCGCCATACTGAGAGACAATATGGCGAATGGTCTCGAGCCCCATGCGATGGCTCTCCACATCATCGGATCGTCTTTTGACAGCGTTGGTCTGCAAAATTGTCAGGTGATTGTCCATGACCGACAGTTTCAGGCGGACCGGCTGCTGCTCATCGGCATATTTTTTGATGTTGGAAAGCAGATTATCAAAAACGCGGAAAATCTCATGCAGATCAAAATAGCCGGTAAAGTTTACACACGCTGTCCAATCCGTCTCCACTGTAAATTCCTCCGATAAGATTTCTTCCCAGTCATCCACAATTTGCCGCAGCAGAAACTGTCCGTTCTCAAAATACTCGGGATTTCGGATGTTGTTTTCCAAAAGCCGTTCCATCAGCCCCTTCATCTGCCGTGCCTTTCGCAGGGTCAATTCAATATAGGCCCCCACTTCCTCCTCTGTCCGGTTTTCTTTGGCGTCCATCAGTTCGGAATAGGACAAAATGGAGGTGAGCGGGGTACGAATATCGTGGGCAATGGATCGGATAAAACGTTCCCGTTCCTCCGTCATGGCCGCTTCCCGCTTCATCAGCTGCTGTTCGGTTGCGGATAGATAGTTAATGCTCTGCGCCAATTCCGTAAACTCGTTGTCTCCCTCCACAGGAATGACATAGTCCATGTGGTGCGTGCGCAGCGCCTCAATTCCGCTGATGATTTTACGTAAATATAGAAGCTTCTGGCTCAGCAGGAACAGAAAAACGATCACGAAAAAAACAACCACAGCAAAAAGACACACCGCCTGTATCCAAATATGTGCCGTTTTTACCACATAGGTGTCCGCTAATTTTGCACTTTGCTCCAAATACTGATAGAACAGCGAAGATGCGGTCATTTTCAAAAAGAAATACAAAAATATGGAGATGACCCCCGTCACTGCAAGCAGAACCAGAATCTCCGTGGATAATCTTTTTTTAGTCAACATAGTAGCCCCTGCCCCAAGCTGTCTTAATATATTTTGGCTCTCTCGAGTTATCCCCCAGCTTTTTCCGAAGATTTTTAATATGCATCATGATGGCACTGTCACTGACGGCGTCTTCCTCCCACACCGCTTGGTAAATTCGATCCAAAGAGAAAATTTTCTTTCTCTGCTTTACCAGCAGTTCCAAAATCTTAAACTCCGTATAGGTAAGACTGATTTGTTCCCCATTGCGAAAAACGGATTGGCTGTCCAGATCCAGCACCAGATCCTGCAGCTGCAATTGCTTGGAATTGCCGCCATCTTCCACATCCATCCCCTTGCGCGCACCTCTGCGAAGAATCGCCTTCACGCGCATCAGCAGTTCCACATTGGAAAAGGGCTTGACAAGATAATCATCTGCCCCAACAGAAAAACCCATCACCTTATCCGATTCACTGGAATAGGCCGTGAGGAAAATAATAGGGGCATCATATTGCCTGCGAATCTCCGCTCCGGCCATAAACCCGGAGATTTCCGGCATGTTTACATCCAGAATATATAAATCAATATCCTCTGCCGACAGGCGTACCGCTTCGCTGCCATTGGCTGCAACAACCACCTCGTAGCCGTCGCCGGTCAGCAGCAAATGGAGAATATCGCAAATTTCCTTTTCATCGTCCGCCACTAAAATGCAAGTTTTGTTGTTGCGCATATGAAATCCCCACCTTGTCTTTACATAAAGTCTTATTGCAGTAACAGCTGCAATGAACGTCCGTTTTGAGAGCGCATTCCAGCCAATTTGACATTTGGAACTTTAGCATGAATATATCACACCTCAAGATGAAAATATAGGCAGTGTTTGTAACTATTTCATTTTTTCGGCCTCGCAAAAAGGGTGCCTCCATTGTGTGCGCCCCGTTCCAACCTAAAAAAGCAAGGGCTTCAGGGAATGACCACCAAAGGCAAATATGCTAAAATTCGGGAAAGTGACTACAGGCAAAAGTCGGCACATATCCTATATGATACGTGCCGACTTGTCCAAAGATTGACATCAGAGTCCTATATGTTTTGTCCAGTCCTTTCGTTTCAATTCCACAAGGAACAGCAAGGAGCTGATCGCCCAGGTCAGGGGATAGGCCGTAAATAGCACGAGAATATCCGGGATAAACCACAGCACTACCGTGATATAAAGGATACGGAATACGCACCATACCGCCAGCATGATGACCATAGGGACGATGGGACGGCCCGCGCCGCGAAGGGTAGCGGCACAGCCGTGGGAGAGCGCCAGCAGGCAGTAGAAAAGCGTTTCCACACGGGCCTGCCTCGTGCCGAATGCAATGACAGCAGGGGTGTCGCTAAATAGGGCGATGAGCTGCGGAGCAAAAAGGAAAACCACTATACCCACCAGTTCGGCCAGCACCACGGTGATCAGAGTGCCCTGACGGGCACAGGAGCGAGCCCGATCTGGCTTCCCTGCGCCTATGTTCTGACTGATGCATGTGGTCATCGCCATGGTAAGACTCATAATGGGGAGGAACACAAAGCCTTCCACCTTGGCATAGCTGCCACAGCCGGCCATAGCTAAGTCACCGAATACATTGATCTTGCTCTGCACCACCACGTTGGCAATGGCAATGACGCTGTTCTGGATACCGCTCGGGAACCCTTGGCGAAAAATTTGAACCAGAATCTTTTGATCGGGCCGCAGCTTGTTGAGCCGGATTTGGACCACAAATTTCCCGCTCATCAAATGAGCAAAGGCCAGCACTGCACTGAGCATCTGTCCCAGCACCGTAGCCAGCGCTGCACCGGCTACGCCCCAAGCGAAGACGCCCACAAAGAGAAAGTCCAATATCACATTAGAGATCGAGGCGATCACCAAATAATAGAGAGGATGCCGGCTGTCTCCCAATGCCTGAAAAATACCAGTAGCCGTATTGTAGAGCACCAGTGCCAGCAGCCCGGAGCAGAAAATGCGGAAGTACAGCACCGATTCCGGCATCACATTGGCAGGGGTACCCATCCAGTGAAGAATGGCGGGAGTGAAAATCACACCTGCTATGGATAGAATTACACCGATTCCTAATGAAAAAACAACAATGGTGTGGATGGCTTTGTCCACCCCTTCTCTGTTTCCGGCACCGTAGCGGCTGGAAATGACCACGCTGCCGCCCATGAAAACACCCTGAAAAAAGCCCACCAGCAGAAAAACCAGACTACCGGAGGAGCTGACGGCTGCCAGCGCATTGTCGCCGCAAAATTGACCAACCACCCAGGAATCCACCGTATTATAGAGCTGCTGAAACAACCCGCCCAAAAACAGGGGAAAGGCAAAGCGAACCAGAATCTTCCAGATCGTTCCCTCCGTCATCAGCATTTTCTTTTCGTTCATCCTTTCGCCTCCAAAGCAGCAAGAAAGATCCTGCATATAAGACAGGATCCTTCCCAAATATTTTCTTTTTACCATTTTATCACAAAAAACAACCGGACGCCACTTACAAAGCTACCAACAAAACAAGCTTCTCCAGAGTTAGTTTTATTGACAAATCGCAGGGCAGTGCTGCCATCTGAAAAGGAGCCGAAGCGCCTGTGGTAAAGGCTCTCAGGGAGAAGGACATGATCCCCGGCAACTTTTCGCAGTAAGGCGGACGGTATCCCTGCCTGTGTTCATTCGCCTGCCTCTATGCTAAGAGCTGCAAATCGTCTTTTTGTGTCAATTTTCCGCTATTGAAATTTTACTCTTTCCTTTATGGTCACAATTTGTTATAATAAACGTCGCATTTATGAAATCGAATATTTTATTCGGACTGGTTCGTGAACTTCCCAGTA